>JAJDAJ010000064.1 GCA_029261925.1 Deltaproteobacteria bacterium
GGGGCTGCTCGACGGCTGGGGTGAGCCCTACACCGTGATGTACCAGGCACCGACGGGCCGCATCGCCGGAGCCGACGGCGGCGTGATCGCGATCGTCTCGGGCGGCGCCGACCGGCGCATCCGCACCTCGCGGCGCCGCGCCGTCGAGGGCACGCCCGTCGACGACGACCTCGTGCACGTGGTCACGCGCAAGGTCGACTGAGCGCGGACGGCCGCCGGAGCGGCGCGCCCGCTAGACTCGCAGCGTGAGCTCTCGTGCGCTGCTGCTCCTGTGCACCGTCCTCGCCCTGTCCGCTGCCGGCTGTGGTGACGGGCCGCCCTCGGATCGCCCGGGTCCCGTCGGCCGTACGCAGCGGAGCTGGTCCGACGCCGCGCGCCCCGGCTGGGACGGAGCGCGGCAGCGACCTCTGCGCACCACGATCTGGTACCCCGCGGAGCCCGGGACGCCGCAGACCGAGGTATCGATCGGTCCTCCGGGGCTGCCCATCTTCCTCCATGGCTGGGTCGCGCCCGACGGCCCGCCCGCCTCTCGCCCCGGACCGTCTCCGCTGGTTCTTCTCTCCCACGGAACCGGCGGTGGGGCGGAGGATCTGTCCTGGCTCGCGGAATGGCTGGCCGCTCACGGCTACCTGGTCGCGGCAGTCACGCACCATGGCAACTCCATCTCGGCCGACGACGTCTCGGCGCCGGGCTTCTTCCTGTGGTGGGAGCGAGCGACTGACCTGACGCGGGCCCTGGATGCTCTGCTCACCGACGAGACCTTCGGGCCGCGCATCGACCGCGGCGCCATCGGCGTGGCAGGGTTCTCGCTCGGCGGCCACACGGCGGTTCTCCTGGCCGGCGGGCGTGTCGACAGGCAGGCATACCTCGCCTGGTGCGCGGGGCCCGAGGCAGTCGCGTCCAGCTGCTCCCCACCGCCAGAGGCCACTTCGATCGTCGAGCCGATCGACTGGGAGCGACCGACGCCCGAGGTGAGCGCCTCGATCGCCCGATCCGACGCGGTGTACCGCGACCCGCGGATCGCAGCCGCCTACGCGATCGCGCCGGCCATAGGCAACGCCATGACCGCCGCGAGTCTCGCCGCGGTGCGTGTTCCGCTGAGGATCGTCGTCGGCGAGGACGACCGCATGGCACCGCCGGGAGTGGACGCGCGCTACATCGCCCGGCACGTCCCGGGCGCCTCTCTCCTGGAGCTGCCCGGCGTGGACCACTACACGTTCCTGCCCACCTGCGGATGGCTCGGCGGCCTGATGCTCGGAGAGGTGTGCGCAGAGCGCGCGGACCTTCCCCGCGCCGAGGTCCACCGGCGAGTCCGCGCAGACGCGCTGGCCTTCTTCGACGGAAGTCTCTGACTGCCCATGCGCTGGCGGCTCGACGGGGGCCTGGGGCGCGCGCATGCGAGGACCGGGCCGCGAAGCTCTCAGCTCCCGTCCGACCCCCAGCGCTCCGGCTCGACGGTCTCGCCGCCGACGCGTCGGGCGCGCAGCTCGGCGAACTCCCGGCGCCGCTCGTTGCCGATCGAGATGAACAGCCCCTCGGCCTCCGCCGTGAGCGTGTCTCCGGCATGGATCGTGCCGCGGGTGAAGATCTTGCGTCCCTCGCTGCGCAGCCACTGGGCGTCGAGTGTCAGGTCGGTGTACAGCGGTGTCGGGCGCCGGAAGCGCACGGTCAGCGTCCCGGTCATTCCCGGTGCGCCGGAGCGCGCCTGCACCAGGCCCAGCAGCTCGTCGAAGGTCGCGGCGACGTAGCCGCCGTGCACGTGCCCGGGCACGCCCTCGTACTGGGCCCCGAAGCGCACGTGCCCGCGCACCCCGCGCTCCCCGTGCGCAGCCATCTCGATCGGCGGCGCCATCGGGTTCGCGAGCCCGACCAGCGGGCTCTGGTCGAAGAACGCGCTCACGTCTCCGGCGTAGGAGGTCTCGCCGAAGCCGATCGCGTAGCGCAGGCGCGGATAGGGCTCGAGGGACTCGGCGAAGCGCTCGGCCGCGTCGGCCGCGCGCCGCAGGTCGTCCTCGGGCACGTCGTTGGCGACCAGCCGCTCGATGGCCAGGCGCAGCGCGCGCGTCAGGCGCCGCTTCTGCTCCCACTTGGGGAGCTCCTTCTTGCGCGTCGGATCGGGCGCGAAGCGTGGATGCTGGGTCGACATGCCCGGGCTCAGTCGGCGAGGGCCTCGCGGACCTCGGTGGACATCAGCTCGATGTGGCGCGCGACCAGATCGTCGGGCATGCCGCCGATCGAGGCCCAGGCGTAGACCTCCTCGACCGGCAGGCCGGCGGTGAGCTCGCGGATGTGTGCGGCGGCGTCGGCGGGACCCAGCACCTGGAGGGCTGCGAGCGGCCCCGAGCCCGGGTTCTGGCGCAGGTCGTCCACCGTCAGCTCGCGCGGCCTGCGCCCCGTGGTCGAGGCGTTCGCCGCGCGGTAGCTGTTGAGCTGGTGGGCCAGGTGGGGCAGCACGCGCTCCAGTGCGGACTCCGGGTCATCGGCCGCCATCACGTTCACGACCCCGGCCGTGCGCGCACTGCCCGGGTCGTGCCCGCCCTCGTCGAGTCCCTGCTGGTAGGGCTCGAGGAGCCTGCGCTCCACGCTGAGCAGACCCACGCCCAGGCGGCCGGCGCGGCGCGCTCCCTTCGGTCCCAGGTAGCCCGCCCAGATCGGGAAGGGCCGCTGGAGCGGCGGCGGCGTCACGCCGTCGCCGTCGAGCAGCTGGCGCACCTCGGCGATGCGCGCGTCGGTCACGTCGAAGCGCGTCGACAGGTCGGCGCCGTAGGCGTCGAACTCCGGCTTGACGTAGCCGGCCCCCAGGCCGAGCTCGAGCCGGCCGCCGCTGACGAGGTCGACGATCGCGGCCTCCTCGGCGATCTGCACCGCCGGCCGCAGGGGTGCCAGCACGACCGCCGTGCCGATGCGCACGCGTCGCGTGCGCGCGGCGATCGCCGCCGCCATGGTCAGCGGCTGGGGCAGGTAGCCGTCGTCGAAGAAGTGGTGCTCGGTGACCCAGACGCTGTCGGCGCCGGCGGCCTCGGCGTGCTCGACGCGCTCGAGCGCCCGCGCGTACACGTCGCGCCACGGCCGCCTCCAGGCGGCCGGGTTGCGCAGGTCGAAGTAGAGGCCGACGCGCACCGCGCTCAGCGGCGCACGATCGCGCAGGAGCCGTGGCCGAACAGGCCGTAGTTGATCGACAGGCCCACCCGCGCGTCGGCGACCTGGCGCGGCCCCGCCTGGCCGCGTAGCTGCCAGGTCAGCTCGCAGAGCTGCGCGATGGCCTGCGCGGGCACCGCCTCGCCGAAGGCGCCCAGCCCCCCACTCGGGTTCACCGGCACGCGGCCGCCCAGCGTGGTCTCGCCGTCGTTGAGCAGCTTCTCGGCGTCGCCCGGCTTGCACAGGCCGATGTGCTCGTACCAGTCCAGCTCGAACGCGGACGACAGGTCGTAGACCTCGGCCACGTCGATGTCGTCGGCACCCAGGCCCGACTCCTGGTAGGCCAGCTTCGGGATGCTGTCGCGGAACGAGGCGTCGGGCTCGCCCACGCTGTAGGCCGAGTCCGTGGCCAGGTAGGGCATCTCGATCACCCGCTCCGGGAACGTCGGCAGCACGGTCGAGATCCCGGCCACCCGGACGGGATCGGTCACGCCGTGGCGACGCGCGTAGTCCATGCTCGAGACGACCAGCGCGGCGGCGCCATCGCTGGTGGCGCAGATCTCCAGCAGGCGCAGCGGAGAGGCCACCACCGGCGAGGCCTCGACGTCCTCGAGCGTGAAAGCCTTCTTGTAACGGGCGTTGGGATTGCGCGCGCCCATCTTGGCGTTCTTGGCCTTGACACGTGCGAAGTCGCGCGCGGTCGCGCCGTACAGCTCCATGCGGCGGCGCGCGTAGAGTGCGAAGTAGGTCGGGTTGGTCACGCCCATCAGCTTGAAGCGCAGCCAGTCGGGGTCGTCCCAGCGCTCGCCGGCGTTCGGGGCCAGGAAGCCCTTGGGCGTGGTGTCGGCACCGACCACCAGCGCCACGTCGCAGACGCCCGACAGGATCTGCGTGCGCGCCGCCTGCAGCGCGTGCACGCCCGAGGCGCAGGCGGCGTACGAGCTGGCCACCTGGGCGCCGTTGAAGCCGAGCGCGTGGGCGAACGTCGAGCCCGATACGTAGCCGGGATAGCCGCAGCGCACGGTGTTCGCGCCCGACACGAGCTGCACGTCGGTCCAGGGCACGCCGGCGTCGTCGAGCGCCTCGCGCGCCGCGGTCACGCCGTACTCGACGAAGTTCCGCCCCCACTTGCCCCAGGGGTGCATTCCCGCTCCGAGAATCGCGATCTCGTCCATCCGTGCTCCCCTCAGGCCTCGACGGGCTTCCAGTTCCACATGAGGTACTCGCTCTGGTCGTCCTCGTAGAGCGTGCCCACGACCAGCTCGACCTCGGTGCCGGCCTCGAGCCCCTCGGGATCGACGTCGCGGGGCATCTGTCCGAGCACGACCATCTTCTCGTGGGACAGCTCGACGGCGGCCACCGTGTACGGCTCGAACGGCTCGGGCGATACGTACGGCTGAGGCGGTGCGTAGCAGTTCTGCGTGTACGACCAGATGCGGCCCGTCCGGCTCAGCTCGACCTCGTCGAAGTCGGCCGAGTCGCAGCTCGGATTCGAGCACATCGTGACCGTCTTCGGGAAGAAGTAGGTCTGGCACTTGCGGCACTGCGCGCCGATCAGGTGCGGGGTCTCGCCGAGCGTGAACCAGCCCTCGACGGCCGGGACCCTGGGCTTGCTGGCCATGCGTCTCCTCCGGCGCGGCCCGCGCCGCGGGCCAAGATATCACGTCCGCCCGGGGTGCCCCGGGGTGCGGAGCTGCGGCGGTCGCGAGGCTGCGGGCGCAGCGCCCGGTCCGCGACGGGGGTAAGATCGCCCCATGAGCGGCGTCCGCGTTCTGCCCGTGACCCCGACGCTCGGGGCCGAGATCCAGGGCGTCGATCTGCGCCGACCCCTGACGGACGCCGATCTGCGCGCCATCCGCGGCGCGCTGCTCGAGCACGTCGTGGTCTTCTTCCGCGACCAGCCGCTCGGCGACGAGGAGCACATCGCCTTCGCGCGTCAGTTCGGCGCGCTCTCGCCGGCGCCCTTCGGGCCCAAGCACCCGGACCACCCGGAGATGACCGTGCTCGACCAGGACGCGCCCAAGGGCCAGGGGGGCGACAGCTGGCACACGGACAACACCTTCATGGAGGCCCCGCCCCTGGGCTCGATCCTGCGCGCGGTGCGGCTCCCGCCGAGCGGCGGCGACACCTGCTTCGCCAGCATGTACGCCGCCCACGAGGCGCTCAGCGAGCCGCTCAAGCGCTTCCTGGAGGACCTGCGCGCGGAGCACGACCTGACGCGCATGCTCCGACAGACGATCCTCGACGGCAACGACGGCGGGGCGGATCTGGCCACCATGCAGCGGGACTGGCCGCCCGCCGAGCACCCGGTGATCCGCACCCATCCCGAGACGGGCCGCAAGCTGCTGTTCGTCAACCGCAACTTCACCACACGGATCACCGGGCTCCATCCGGCCGAGAGTGATGCGCTGCTGCAGCTGCTGCTCGAGCACGTGCGCACGCCTGCGTTCCAGTGCCGTTTTCGCTGGGAGCCGGGGTCGGTGGCGTTCTGGGACAACCGCGCGGCCCAGCACTACGCGGTGCCGGACTACAGCGAGCGCCGCGTCATGCACCGCGTCACGCTGGAGGGCGATCGCCCCTTCTAGGTGACGTCGGGCGCAGGGAGAATCGATGCTCGATCCTGGGCGACTGCGAGCCCTGCTGACCACCGCGTGCCTCGTCCCGGTCCTCGCCCGGGCGGGCTCGCCCGACGACGCCCAGGTGTTCGCACGGATCGACGCCCTGCGGCCGGTGGCAGCAGCCGTCGTCGTCGATGGCGACTGCGCCGACTGGGGCGCGATCCCGCTGCTCGCCGATCCCGCCGGGGATGCGGCCGGGGACGCGAGTCGCGACGTCACGGGTCTGTCGATCGCGCCGCTGGACGACGCCCTGCTGGTGCGCATCGAGCTCGCCGGCGTACCGCCGCCGGGCGCGCAGGACGTGTGGATCGAGATCGACTACCGACGGCAGCAGTTCTGGGACCTCAAGCTCTCGCTCGACGCCGGCTTCGCGTTCGTGGACTTCTTCCCCGAGAGCGGGGAGGGCGACGCCGGTCGCGTGGCGTGGGGCGGCGCGCAGCTCGCGACGGTGGGCTCGTGCGTCGAGGCCCGCATCCCCCACGCCGCGCTCGAGGCCCTGCTGCCGGAGGTCATGCGGGGCCAGCTCTCCGGGGCGGGTGGGCGCTCGTGGCTGCGCGTGCGCGCGACGACGGGCGAGCCGCTCGACTTCCTGGCGACCGAGATCGACCACGGTCCCGCGGCCGGCTCCTTCCGGCTGGCAGCGACGCCCTACGCGCTCGACCCGCCGCTGCCGCCCGGCTCCGGGAGCCCCTTCGAGACGGCGCTGCCGCTCCACGGCGAGTGGTACCTCGGTCAGGGCAGCCACGGGGTCGGCACCCACCAGGGGATCCCGTGGGCCTGGGACTGGCACCGCGTCGACGGCTCGCTGCTCCCCGAGAGTCCCCAGCGCAGCCCGGACGCCGCGGACAGCTTCTCCGCCGGACATCCGCTCCACGCCCCGGCAGCCGGCACGATCTTCTCGCTCGAGAACGACGAGCCCGACTGCCCGCCCTACGCGGGCTGCGGCGGGAGCCAGGCGAACTTCGTGTTCCTCGAGGTGCCCGGGGACCGGGGGGTCCTGCTCAGCCACACGCTGCAGGGCAGCATCCCCTGGCAGCCGGCCGACCCCGTTGCGGCGGGCGCGCTGCTGGGGCGCGTGGGCAACTCGGGCTCGGGCTTCAGCTTCGCGCACCTGCACCACGAGGTCCGGGACACCAGCGAGCTGCCGCACGTGGCGGTGACCGTCGCGCTCAGCGGCGTCGAGGTCGGCCTGAACCCCGGGCTCGATGACGATCCCTGGATGCGTGCCTTCGAGAGCTGGGTGCCGCGCGAGGGCTTCGTGGCGCGTCGCCGGGCGGTGCCGGTCCCGCTCCTTCCCCTCGCGAGCCCGGTCCCCGCGTCGCCGGGTCAGCGGGCGCGGGCCGCCGACATCCGGTAGCCGAGGCGCTCCCGGATCTCCTCGCAGCGACGCTGCAGATCCTGGCGATCCGACCCCCCGACGTTGATCACCGCGTAGCGGTGGCTGGTGCCGTCCTCGTCGAGGTCGAAGTCGGCCAGCACGTCCCCGGCGACGCATTCCGACCAGACCAGGGTGTCGGGGAACAGGGCCTCGGCCGCCCGCACGTCGGCGTCACCGGGCGCGCGCTCCACGGTACACGGCTCGAAGACGCGCAGCGGGAAGCTGGCCGCGGCCGCGTGAGGCCCCGAGCCCCGCTCGAGTCGCGGGCGCACACCCGTGCACAGGTCGAGTGCGACCTCGTAGCTGCTGGTGCCGTCGACCTTCCGGTACAGGTCGGCGAACTGTCCGCAGATGCGCGGATTCACCTCGATGATCGAGATCCGGTCGCTGGCGGCGTCGTGCATCATCTCGATGTTGAACAGCCCGTGTTCCAGATCGAGGCGGGTGATCACCCGGCGCGCGATGTCGGCCATCCGCTCCTGCACCGCGGGCGGCAGCGCCGAGGGATAGTCGAAGCGCGCGAAGCTGCCGCTGGCGTGCAGCGTCGAGTCGACGATCCCCAGGATCTCCACGGCGCCCTCGAAGGCGAAGCCCTCCACGGTGACGAGGTCGCCCACGAGCACGCCCTCGGCGATGAAGAAGTGGCCGTCGATCTCGAGGTCGGTGCAGGTCGCGACCAGCCGGTTGAAGATCGCCAGGTAGGTCTGCCCGAACTCCAGCACGGCCGGGGACCCGAGAAACGCCGCGAGCGACGCCGCGTCGTCGATGCGACGCGCCAGGACCGAGAAGGCGCCCTTGACCGGCTTGACGTAGACGGGATACGACAGCGCGGGCAGCTCGGCGGGCCGGCGCGGGTCGAGCAGCGCGAACGGCGGCACCGCTGCGGGGACCGCGTCGCGCTGTGCGATGCGCGAGTAGTACTTGTGCGCGGCCCCGATCACCGCCTCGGGCCGGGAGCCGGGCAGGCCCAGCCGCGTGGCGATGGCCGCGGCGATCGTCGCCCCCGGGTAGTCGCTCGAGCTGAGCACGCCGTCGACCCGCCCCAGCGCGCCGGTCGCGGCCGACTCGATGAAGGCCACGGGATCGAGCTCCGAGGGGCACTCCACGTCGTCGGGCGGCGGGAAGACCAGCTCGATGCCGGCCAGTCGGGCGGGGTCACACGCCGCGAGCTGGCGGCGGTCCCAGTGGGTCTCGAACAGGACGAGCACGCGGTGGCGGGACTGCTCTACCATCGCCCGCGCACCGCAGCGTGGAGCCGGGATTGAGGGTGGTCGAGGCGCTTCCGGGCGCGATACGCGAGATCGAGCACTGCTGGATCCCCATGTCCGACGGCACGCGCCTGGCCGCGCGGCTCTGGCTGCCGGCGGACGCGGACACGCGCCCGGTCCCGGCGCTGCTCGAGTACATCCCCTACGGCAAGCGCGAGGGAACCCGCGAGCGCGACGAGCCCATGCACCGGTACTTCGCGGGACACGGTCATGCGGCGGTCCGGGTCGACCTCCGCGGGAGTGGTGACTCGGAGGGCGTGCTGCTCGACGAGTACCTGGAGCAGGAAGAGGACGACGGGCTCGAGGTCATCGCGTGGATCGCGGCGCAGGCCTGGTGTGATGGCAACGTGGGAATGATCGGGAAGTCGTGGGGCGGGTTCAATGCCCTGCAGATCGCGGCGCGCCGGCCGCCGGCGCTGCGCGGCGTGATCACGGTCTGCTCCTCGGACGACCGCTACGCCGACGATGCGCACTACATGGGCGGCTGCCTGCTCACCGAGAACTTCCGCTGGGGCGCCACGCTCTTCCACCTGGTGGCGCTGCCCCCCGACCCCGAGCTGCTGGGCGAGCGCTGGCGCGCCCTCTGGAAGCAGCGCCTCGACGCCGCCGCGCCCTTCGCGGCGCGCTGGCTGCGGCACCCGCTGCGCGACGCGTACTGGCGGCGCGGCTCGGTGTGCGAGGACCACGCCCGCATCGCCTGTCCGGTGTACGCGATCGGCGGCTGGGCCGACGGCTACAGCAACGCGGTGCCGCGCCTGCTCGCGGGGCTCCCCGGCCCGCGCCGCGGGCTGGTCGGGCCCTGGGCGCACCTGTACCCGCACGAGGGCGTTCCGGGCCCGGCGATCGGCTTCCTGCAGGAGGCCCTGAGCTGGTGGCGCGGCTGTCTGGATGGCGGCGCCGGCGCGCTCGAGCACCCGCCCGCCTACCGCGTCTGGATGCCCGAGAGCGTGGCGCCGCGGACCTTCCAGCACGAGATCCCCGGACGCTGGGTGGGCGAGGACAGCTGGCCCTCGCCGCGCATCGAGCCGCGACGGCTCGCGCTGGGGCCCGACGTGCTCGGTGGGACCGGCGGCCCCGAGCGCGCGGAGCGGCTGCGCTGCTCGCAGACGGTCGGTCTCGGTGCCGGTGCCTGGTGCGCGTTCGGGGCCGACGACGGCCTGCCGCCGGACCAGCGCGAGGACGACGCCGGCTCCATCCGGATCGACTCGGAGCCGCTGGACCGGGGCCTCGAGATCCTGGGCGCGCCGCTCCTCGAGCTGCACCTCGCCGTCGATCGCCCGGTGGCGTTCGTCGCGGTTCGCCTCGTCGACGTCTTTCCCGACGGCACCGCGGCGCGCGTCAGCTACGGCCTGCTCAACCTCACGCACGACGCCGAGCACGTCGCGGTCACGCCCCTGGAGCCGGGTGCACGCCGGCGTGTGCAGGTCCGGCTCAACGACGTGGCCCACGCCTTTCCGGCGGGCCATCGCCTGCGGGTCGCCGTCTCGACCGCGTACTGGCCGATGGTCTGGCCGTCGCCCGAGCCCGTGGAGCTGACGCTCTTCGCCGGCGCTGGCTGGCTCGAGCTGCCGGTGCGGCCGCCGCGCGCCGCCGATGCGGCGCTCCCCCCGTTCGAGCCGCCCGAGGCGGCGCCCGGCCCGCAGGTTCGCGATCTGCATCCCGGGGGCGTCACGCGCACGGTCTCGCGCGATCCCCACTCCGGCGAGGTCGTCGTCACCGTCACGCACGACCTCGACGATGCTGGCGAGCCCGCCGTGTCGCATGTGGATCCCATTGGCCTGGATGTCGGCTACGGCGTCACCGAGCGCGTGCGTGTGGTGCCCGGAGATCCGCTGTCCGCGGAGATCGAGATCGAGCACGTCAGCCTGGCCCGCCGGGGCGCGTGGCGGACGCGGGTTCACACCCGCAGTCGCGTGACGGCGACCCGCACGCGGTACCGCGTCGAGGCGGAGCTACGGGCCTTCGAGGGCGAGCAGGAGGTCTTCGGCCGGCGCTGGGACGAGCGGGTCGAGAGGCGCGGTCTCTGAGCTCCCTGCAGCGCCGCTCCGCTCGTAGCGCGGACCTGCCGGCAAATGCAGGCTAGGATCCCCGGGATGGCGGAGATGCAGGACGACGCGCCCGAGCGCGAGCGACGGGGTCGCTACGAGCTGCGCGGGAGTGACGACGGCACGCTGCTGGAGTGCCACGACTCGCCGGGCATCACGGCGCGGGTGGATCCCGGACTGGGCTTCTCCGAGGCCGAGGCGCGCAAGCTGGGCACGCGCGTGATCCTGCTCGACGGTGCCGGTCAGTTCGGCCCGCTGTACGACAACGAGCAGCAGCTGTACAACCTCGACCACCACCGCGGCTGCGTGCGCTCGATCACCCTGTCGACCTGCGAGCAGGCGATGCTGCTGGTCGTGCAGGGACTGCCGCTCGATGACGCCGACTGGACGGTCATCGCCTCGACGCCCGACCTCGACACGCTGCTGTCGCTCTGGGTGCTCCTGAATCACCGGCGCATCGGCACCCTGCCCGACGCGTCGCGCGACGTGCTGTTGCCGCTGCTGCGCATGGAGGGCGCGATCGACGCGAACGGTGCCGAGCTGGCCCGCTACTGCGGCCTGCCGGACGCCGTGCGGCTCGAGGCCGAGGCGCGCCTGGTGCGACTGCAGGGACGGCTGCGCGAGCTCTCGGAGCAGGCGCTGGAGCCGTCCGAGCTGACGGTCGCCATGCTGATCGAGATCGATCGCACCGTCTTCGGGGGCGACACGCTGCCGACGCTGCCCGCGGTCGAGCACAGCTACGGACACGTCGACCTGGGCGACGGGCAGGTCGCGGTGGTCTGCCGTGACGGCTCCGGGATCTACGCGGTCGAGCCGCGCCTCAAGGAGCGCTGGGGGCAGCGCCTCGGCATGATCGCGCTCGAGAACGCGCCGGGCCAGTACACGCTGCGGCGCATCTCGGTGCTCAAGCCCCTCAACCTGGAGCGGGCGTACGAGCGCCTGAACCTGGTGGATCCCGCGGTGGATGGTCGCCCCCCGGAGAAGTGCTGGGGCGGGTCCGACGACATCGGCGGATCGCCGCGGCCCGGCGGCTCGGCCCTGGGCGCGCGCAGCCTGCTCGCGACGCTCCGCGAGCTCTACGATCCGGCGGCGATGGGAACGGGGCGCGGACGCGCGCTGCGCGCCGGCGTCGTGGTCGGCCTGCTGACGCTGCTCGCGATCGTGGCCAGTGCGCTGGTCAGCAGCTCGCTGATCGCACCTCCGGTGGCGCGCGCCGCCCTGGAGCTGGGCACGCTGTCCGCCGTGCTCTGGCTCGGCGCGCGCCTGCTGGTGGTGCTCGCGTCGCGCAGTCGCTCCTACATGTTCGGTCTGCGCCGACCTGCTCACGGCTGGCCGCGCGCGCTGCTCCTGACTCCCGTGCTCGCGGCCCTGGCGTGGCTCGGCGCCGGCTGGATGCCGCCGCTGTCCGCACAGCCTCCTCCGGACGTGCGCCAGGTGCTCGAGATCCTGGGGGCGATCGTCCTCGCACAGGTCGCGGTCGAGACCGCGTTCCGCGGCATGGCGCACGGCTTCCTGCTCTTTTCCGGACCCATAAGCGACCCGCGCTCACGCTGGCGCCTGTCACGCGCGACGCTGCTCTCCTCGCTGCTCTTCGCCGCCCTGACCTTCGCGCTCTCGGGGCTGTGGCTCCAGGCGCCGGCCCTGCCGCTGCCGGGCATCGCCGCCGGCGCTGCCCTGGTCGCCGGACTGATCCTCGGCCTGCTGCGCGAGCGCACCGGGAGCATCTGGCCCGGCGCGCTGGTGCAGGCCCTCGCCGCGTCGGGCGCCGCCGCGGCGCATGTCCTCGCTCCCTGAGCACGCGCTGCGCATGCACGAGCTGTCGCTGCCGCCGATCTGCGTGCGCGACCTCGCATTTCGAAATCAGGCGTTGACCCTATCACGGGCCCCTGCGTAGGATTGGCGGCGCAGGGAGACCGGATGCCCGGGCACGCATCGTCGGGGGGGAGCTGGAGTGCGCGCGCGCGGCGTGCGCTGCTCGTGCCCGCCCTCGCGGCGGCCCCGGCGGCGCTCGTCTCGCCCGCCGCCGCCGGCCAGCCCTGGTTCGCGGACGTCACCTCCAGCGCCGGGGTCGGGTATGTGCAGCAGGTCCCGGCGGTGCCTCCCGACTGCACCTTCGGTCAGGGAGCGTTCTGCGAGCCGGAGCGCATGACGGGAGGCGCGGCGGTGGGCGACGTCGACGCGGACGGCGACCTCGACCTGCTCGTGACCCGCTACGGCAGCCCCGACATCCTGTTCTGCAACCGACTGGCGCAGACCGGCAGTGCGGTCTTCGACGACTGCACAGCCGGCTCGGGCCTCGACCTCTTCGCCCTGCAGTCCAACGGCGCCGTGTTCGCGGACCTCGATCGCGACGGGGATCTGGACCTGTACGTCGGCACGCTGGGCGACGGCGACGGGGTGAACGACCGCAGCTACCTGTTCATGAACGACGGCTCGGGCCAGTTCACCGAGGAGGCCGTGGCGCGCGGCGCCGCGGCCGCCGGCGCGCTGCGCCGCAGCTGGTCGGTCTCGGCGGGCGACTACGACCGCGACGGCTGGATCGACCTGCACCTGACCGAGTGGCTGCCGCAGCAGCCCTCCAGGGGGCGCCTGCTGCACAACACGGGTGGTGGCTTCTTCGAGGACCGGACCGACCCCGACGGCGCCAACCTCGACGGCATCCACGGCTTCGCGACCAGCTTCGCGGATCTCGACGGCGACCTCTGGCCCGAGCTGATCGTGGCCGCTGACTTCGGCACCAGCCGCCTGCTCTGGAACCGGGGCGACGGCACGTTCTTCAACGGCACCATGCCGGCCGGGGTCGGTACCGAGGAGAACGGCATGGGCTCGGCCCTGGGCGACTTCGACGGCGACGGCGACCTCGACTGGTTCGTGACCTCGATCTACGACCCGGACGACACCTGCGCCACCGAGGCATGCAACTGGGGCATCACGGGCAACCGCCTGTACCGCAACGACGGGGGCCGCACCTTCACCGACGTGACCGACGAGTTTGACGTGCGCGACGGGCGCTGGGGCTGGGGGACGAGCTTCATCGATCACGACAACGATGCGGACCTGGACCTGGTGATGACCAACGGCGTGGACTTCCCCGGCTCGCCGTCGGGCGCCTTCGTCGACGACCCCATGCGCTTCTGGGAGAACGTCGGCCCCGGGCCCTGGCCCGAGGTCGCCGTCTCGCTCGGCATCACCGACGTCGGCTCGGGCAAGGGACTGCTGACCTGGGACTACGACGCCGACGGCGATCTCGACCTGCTCGTGATCAACAACGCGAGCGGCGCGCTGCTGTATCGCAACGAGCGCGGCAACGAGAACGACTGGCTGCGCGTGCACGCGCAGCATGCCTGGGGCTCCGCGGCCCTCGGGGCGCGCGTCGAGCTGCTCGATGCGGGCGGAGACGTCGCCCAGGTGCAGCAGATCGGCGCGTCGAGCGGCTTCCTGGGGCAGGGCGAGCGCGTCGCGCACTTCGGGCTCGGGCCCGCGGCCCCCGCGTCACTCAGCGTTCGCGTCCACTGGCCGGGTGGCGGCGAGCAGCTCGTGACGGGCCTGGCCCCGCGCAGCGTCGTCGTGGTGCGCGAGGCCCGTCCCGTGCCGCTGGGCATCCCGCTGCCGCTGCTGGCGCTCGCGCTCCTGCTCGGCTCCGGCGCGCGGTGGGCGCGCCGACGGCATTCCGCTCGCCCCGCACGGTAGTCTCTGCTCTCGTTGCGGCGGATCCTGCAGGTGCTGGGGCCGGTGCTCGCGGACCCCGCTCTGCGACGCGTCGAGCTCGCGTTCGGAGCCTTCGCGGCCGCGGAGGCGGCGGTCTGGCTGGCGATCCTGGTCTACGCCTACCAGCAGGGGGGCGTGGTCGAGGCGGGGCTGGTGGCCTTCGCGCAGCTGGTTCCCGCCGCGCTGCTGGCTCCGCTCGCGGCGCTGGCGGCGGATCGCCTGCGGCGGGACGCCGTCCTGGCCGGGGGCCACGCGCTGCAGGCGCTGTGCATGGCCCTGGTCGCCGCGGCGGTGGGGCTGGAGCTGCACCGGCTCTGGGTGTACGCCGCCTCTGCACTGGTCTGCGTCGCGGTGACCTGCACGCGCCCGGCGCTCGGCGCGCTGCTGCCCGCCCTCACGCGCTCGCCCGAGGAGCTGGTCGCCTCGAATGCGGCCAGCGGTGTGCTGGAGAACCTGGGCGGGCTGCTCGGACCGCTCGCGGCGGCCGGCCTGCTGCTGCGCGGCGGCGCCGCTCCCGTCTTCGCAGCGGCGGCCGCGCTGATGGCCGGCGCCGCGCTGGCGGTCGCCCGCATGGACCTCGACCCCGAGCGCGCGGCCCGACCGCTGCAGCCGGAGCCCGGCTCGGTGCTCACGCGCCTGCTGGGAGGCGCGGACCTGTTGCGACGGGACGTCGACGTGCGGCTGCTGCTCGCCTGTGTCGCCGCGCCGTCGGTCCTGCTCGGCGCGCTCGAGGTGCTGCTGGTCGCCGTGGCCACGAGCCTGCTCGGGCGCGGCGAGCACGTGGCGGGCTACCTGACGGCTGCCCTGGGCGTGGGCGGGCTGCTCGGCGCGTCGGTGACGGTGCTGCTGATCGGTCGCCACCGCCTGGCCGCGGCGCTCTGCGTCGGGGGACTGGGGGCGAGCCTGCCGATCCTGGGAATTCCCTGGACGACCAGCCTGCCGCTGGTCGTGCTGCTGCTGCTGCTCAGCGGCGCCGGGCAGAGCTTCGGCGACGTCGTCGGCCTCACCCTGCTGCAGCGGGTCGCACCCGGACACCTCCGCGCGCGCGTCCTCGGGATGCTGGAGAGCCTGCACACCGCCTCGCTGGCCGCGGGCGCGCTGCTGGTATCGGGCGTCTCGGCCTGGCTCGGCGTGCCGGGTGCGCTGATCGTGTTCGGCCTGCTCGTGCCGGCGGTGCTGGCCGTCTCGCTGCGCCGGCTGCTGGCGATCGACGCCGCCGCGGCCGCGCCGCCCGCGGAGATCCTCGCCGCCCTGCGCGGCGACCCGATCCTCGGGCTGCTCGCGGCCCCGGTCATCGAGAGCCTCGCCGCGCGGGCGCTTCCCGTGACGCTGCCGGCGGGCCACGAGGTGATGCGCCAGGGCGAGGTCGGCGATCGCTACTACCGCATCCTCGAGGGCGAGCTCGAGGTGCGGATCGACGGTCGACCGGTGCGGTGTCTGGGCCCCGGCGAGTCCTTCGGCGAGATCGCGCTGCTGCGGGCGATCCCGCGCACCGCGACGGTGGTCGCCGACACGGCGGCGCGCCTCGTGGCGCTCGATCGCGAGAGCTTCCTGGAGTCCGTCACGGGGAATCCCGCGAGCCGGGCGCGCGCCCTGTACACGGCCCGGCGCCTGCTCGACGCGTAGCGGCTGCCTTGAGCCGGCGCCGCCGGGATGCGAGTCTGCGGCGATGCGCGACACACCGGAGGCCGGCGAGCCGAAGCTCCGCCTTGGAGTCTCGAGCTGCCTGCTCGGCGAGCAGGTCCGCCACGACGGCGGTCACAAGCGCGATCGCTTCCTGACCGACGAGCTCGGTCGCTGGGTCGAGTGGGTTCCGGTGTGTCCCGAGGTCGAGGCCGGCATGCCGATCCCGCGCCCCGCGATCCGCCTGGTCGAGGCGCCCGGCGGGCCGGTCGTGCGCGAGGTTCGCGGCGGTGCCGACCACACGCGACGCATGCGCGAGCACGCTCGCCGCCGCGTGCGCGCGCTGGCGAAGCTCGACCTCGGCGGATACGTGCTCAAGAAGGACTCGCCGAGCTGCGGCATGGAGCGCGTCAAGCTCTGGAAGGAGAGCGGGCCGCCGTCCCGGGAGGCGCGCGGCGTGTTCGCTCGGGAGCTGCTCGAGCGGCTCCCGCTGCTCCCGGTCGAGGAGGAGGGGCGCCTCAACGACGCCCAGCTGCGCGAGAGCTTCGTGGAGCGCATCTTCGCCTACCGGCGTCTGCGTCGGCTCTTCGACGCGCGCTGGACGGCCCGGCAGCTCGTCGAGTTCCACGCCACGCACAAGCTGCAGCTCATGTCGCACGCGCCGCGCGCGGTCAAGGATCTCGGGCAGATCGTCGCGGGCGTCCGCCAGCTGCCCCGGGCGGAGGTGCGTGAGCGCTACGAGCGCGGCTTCATGGAGCTGCTCGCGCACAAGGCGACGACGCGGCGCCATGTCAACGTGCTCCAGCACATGCTGGGCTACCTGAGGCGGGGCCTCGACGGGCCGCGCCGCCAGGAGCTGGCGGAGCTGATCGAGGACTACCGCAGCGAGCTGGTCCCGCTGATCGTGCCGGTCACCCTGATGCGCCACCACGTGCGGCATCTGGGCGTCGCGTACCTCGCGGGGCAGACCTACCTGGAGCCCCACCCCCGGGAGCTCATGCTGCGCAATCACGTCTAGGCGGCGGCTACTCCGCGGGCCGGAAGCTGGCGTCGGCGGTGCGGATGGTCAGGAACTCCACGCCCTCGGGTCCGCTGGTCAGACCGTACTCGTGATCGGCGTGGATCACGATCGCGTCGCCCGCCTCGAGCTTCGCGCCGTCGCTCAGCTCGCAGCCGCCGCGGAGCATCACCAGGAGCTCGTCGTGGGAGTGCGAGTGCGGGCGGATCTCGTGGCCCGGTGGGATGTCCGATCGGTTCATGTGGAAGCCGCCGGTGCCCTGCACCAGCCGCTTCCAGCGCAGTCCCTGGCGGCGCGCCTCGGCGACCATGTCGGCCGGCGCCTGGCTGGTCTGCGCCGGGTCGTTCCAGTCCACGTCCGCGAAGCGGAAGATCGTCGCGCCGGTGTCAGGCATGCTTGCTCCGGGTGTCCTCGATCCAGTCGGGCATGTCGATCGGCGGGTTGGGCAGCATGCGCACGCCTCGCTCCTCGAGCAGGGCGTCGAAGCCCTCGGGATCCGCCGGCCAGGAGCGCGGATCGCCCATCATCACCTCGAAGAGCTCCACGCCCTCGGGCCCGGCGACGAACGGTCCGAAGGACTCGCCCTTCTCCAGCCAGACGTGCATCCCCTTCGTGCACAGGACGTCGCCGCAGGTCATCTCGCCCGCCAGCACGAAGACCAGGTGGTCGCTCTTGTGCCCGTGCGCGTGGACGATCATGCCGGGATCCCACCTCGCGTACAGCGAGAGGCACCTGGGCGTGAACTCCAGCCACTTCTCGCGGACCGACACGCGGCGGTCGCCGTGCTGCTGTGCGCGCACCTCCTGCCACTTCTCGTCGTCGAGATGACGGAAACGCGGACCTTCTCCCATGGCGGCCTCCCCGGTCTGTCTAGTCGACGCTGCGTACCTCGGCGGCCGGAGCGCGCAGCCGGAACGCCGCCAGCAGCTCCTCGCGCTTGCCCTGCGTCTCCTCGAGGTGCCGGTCCTTGACCGTGTCGAAGCCGCGGATGTGCTCGGGCAGGCTGGCGATCTCGACCGCGAGGTCGAGGTTGTCCTTGCTCAGGCCGTCGATCAGCTCGTCGACCGTGTGCTCGTACTCGCCGATCAGCTCACGCTCCCGGCGGCGGTGCGCGGTCCAGCCGAAGACGTCGAGGACCGTGCCGCGCAGGAACTTCAGCTTCGACAGCAGGCCCAGCGCGCGGATCGCCCAGATCCCCAGCGCGTACTTCCGCGCCCGGCCGGTGTCGGGGTCGCGCGGGAAGAAGAGCTGCGGCGCCAGGTGGACCTGAACGCGGTAGTCGCCCTCGAACTCGGCGTCGAGCTGCTCCTGGAAGGCCGTACCCGACCAGAGCCGGCCGATCTCGTACTCGTCCTTGTAGGCCATCAGCTTGGCGTAGTAGCGGGCCACCGCCTTCGCGAGCTCGCCGGGCTCACCCGTCACCTCGCGCTCGCGCTGCGCCACGCGCTCGACGCGCTCGCGATAGCGGCGCGAGTAGGCCTCGTTCTGGTAGTCCACCAGCAGCGCCGAGCGATGGCCGACGATGTCCTCGAGGCGGTCGAGGCGCTCGAAGCGCGCGGCCTGCCCGCCTCGCAGCGCCGGGCGCGCGGCCTCCTCGACCGCGGGTAGATCGTGTGCGGCGAGTCGGCCCCACTGGAAGGCACGGCGGTTGGCCTCGACGGCCCGGCCGTTCAGCTCGATCGCGCGCATCACTGCCCCGTAGCCGACCGGGAGGCGGCCGAGCTGGAACGCGAAGCCCATCAGGAACGGGTTGGTGTAGATCGCGTCGCCGAGCAGCGCGGTCGCCAGCCTCGCGGCGTTGACGAAGTGGCTGTCGTCGCCGGCGCCCTGCCGGATCGCGTCCTCCATCCCGCTGGTGGACAGGTCCAGGTCGGGGTCGTTCGCGAAGTCCGAGGTGGGGGCCACGTGGCTGTTGACGATCGCGGTGGTCCTGGATGCCGAGAGCTTGCCCAGGTTCTCCGGGCTGGTCGAGACGATGATGTCGCAGCCGAGCAGCAGATCGCAGGCGCCGCTGGCGATGCGCGTGGCGTGCAGCGCCCCGGGATCGCGGGCGATGCGCACGTGGCTGGTCACGGGGCCGTTCTTCTGCGCCAGCCCGGTCACGTCGAGCACGGAGCAGCCCTTGCCCTCGAGGTGCGCGGCCATGCCCAGAAGCGCCCCCACGGTGACCACCCCGCTGCCGCCGATGCCCGTGACCAGCATGTTGAACGGCTGCTCGGGGTCGACGATCTGCGGCATCGGCAGGTCGGCGAAGCGCTCGTCGTCGCCGGTGTCGGCGCTCTCCTGCGCGCTCCGGCGCAGCTGCGCGCCGGTGAGCGTCACGAAGCTGGGGCAGTAGCCCTTGAGGCAGGAGTAGTCCTTGTTGCAGGAGGACTGGTTGATGCGCCGCTTGCGGCCCATCTCGGTCTCGACCGGCTCGATCGAGATGCAGTTCGACTGCACGCTGCAGTCGCCGCAGCCCTCGCAGACTGCCTCGTTGATCACGACGCGCCGGTCCGGCTCGGGCAGCTCCCCGCGCTTGCGCAGCCGCCGCGCCTCGGCCGCGCACGTCTGGTCGTAGATCAGCGCCGAGACGCCCTTCACCTCGCGCAGCTCGCGCTGCAGCTTCAGGATCTCGTCGCGGTGGTGGATCGTCGTCCCCTCGGGGAAGACCCCGCGCGGGTACTTGTCGATGTCGTTGCTCACGACGGAGATGCGCTGCACGCCCTCGGCGCGCAGCTGTGCGGCGATCTCCGGACAGGTGATCTCGCCGTCGATCGGCTCGCCCTCGATCGGCTGACCGCCGGTCATGGCGACGGCGCCGTTGACCAGCACCTTGTAGGTGATGTTGGTGCCCGCCGTGATGTTCTGGCGGATCGCCAGCAGGCCGGAGTGGAAGTAGGTGCCGTCGCCGATGTTCTGGAAGATGTGCTCGGTCTCGGTGAATGGCGCCACGCCGACCCAGTTCGCGCCCTCGCCGCCCATGTGGGTGAAGAAGACCGTGCGCCGCGAAGGCATCCACGAGGACATCCCGTGGCAGCCGATCCCGCCGCCGGCGATGCTGCCGTCGGGCACGACCGTCGAGCTGTTGTGCGGGCACCCCGAGCAGAACGAGGGCATGCGCATCAGCCCGCCGCCCTGGCCGTGGACCGGCAGCTCGACCCGCTGTCCGCGCTGCAGGCTCGACGCGAGCTCGGGGGCGCCGCGGCTCAGCCAGCCGCGGATCACGTCCTCCACTGCGCCCGGCGAGAGCTCGCCGGTGTCGGGCACCAGCGGTCGGCCGTCCAGGTCGCGCTTGCCCACGATGCGCGGGCGCCGCTCCTGGTTGTAGAGCAGCGCGGTGAGCTGCTCCTCGACCAGGCCGCGCTTCTCCTCGACCACGAGGATCTCCTCGAGGCCCTCGGCGAACTCGCGCGCTCCCTCGGGCTCGAGCGGCCAGGTCATGGCGACCTTGTACACGCGCAGACCGATCTCCGCGGCACGCTCGCCGTCGATCCCCAGCGCGTCGAGCGCCTGGCGCACGTCCAGGTACGCCTTGCCGGTGGTCACGATCCCCAGGCGCCGGCGCGGCGAGTCCACCGCGACGCGGTCGAGACCGTTGGCGCGCACGAAAGCACGCGCGGCGGGCAGCCGGTAGTGGTACAGACCCGCCTCGGCCGCGACCGGTGAGCCGGCGCGCATCTCGGCGGGCAGCTCGAACTCGGGCAGCACGACCTGTACCCGCTCGGGGCTCACCTCGACCGAGGCCGAGCTCTCCACCGTGTCGGTCAGGCACTTCATGCCCGTCCAGCAGCCGCTGAAGCGCGACATGGCCCAGCCGTACAGGCCGAAGTCCAGGTAGTCCTGCACGCTCGACGGGTTGAACATGGGCATGCCCATGTGCACCAGCGCCTGCTCGCTCTGGTGGGCGATCGACGACGACTTCGCGCCCGGGTCGTCCCCGCAGAGCGCGAGCACGCCCCCGTGCGGCGCGGCGCCGGCGTAGTTGCCGTGCTTGAGCGCGTCGCAGGAGCGGTCGACCCCGGGCCCCTTGCCGTACCAGATTCCGAACACGCCGTCGTACTTCGCGTTCCCGGTCTGGTGAACCAGCTGCGAGCCCCAGACCGCCGTGGCGGCCAGGTCCTCGTTCACGCCCGGCTCGAAGTGGACCTGGTGGCGCTCGAGCCACTCCTTGGCCTGCCAGAGCGCCAGGTCGTAGGTGCCCAGCGGCGAGCCCCGGTACCCCGAGATGAACCCCGCGGTGTTCAGGCCCGCGGCCAGATCCCGCTGGCGCTGCATCATCGGCAGCCGCACCAGCGCCTGGACGCCGGTGATGTAGATGCGGCCGGAGGTACGGGCGTACCTGTCGTCGAGGCTGTAGGCGGCGTCGAAGGCGGGCGAGGGCGCGCTCAAGATCGGGGTCTCCCGGATGCGTTCTCAGCCCGGGTTGTATCACATCGGCCACCCGCTCCACCGCCAGGTATGCGCCGGCACAGGGCTTTCCGCGCGACCCTCCGGGCCGGCGCGCGCCGTGCCCGCACGCCCGATCCGCGGAGCCGCCCGGCTCCCGCGCGCCCCGGGAACCCGCGTGCGCTGGTAGGATCGCCGGGTGAAGCGCACACCTCCCGGACTGCCGGTCATCCTGCAGCGCCGGCACACCGACGAGTACGTTCCCGGCCCCTACACGCGCGCGGACCGCGCCGCCATCGCTCGCGTGATTCGCGACGGACCTCGCGCGGCGCATCGCCTGGGCATGTCGCTGAGCGACTACTGGTCCGGGCGTCACGGCACGGCGGCGGGCCTGCTCGCGCTCAACGAGGTGCACGGTCGCGAGTACTACCAGGTACCCCGCGAGGCGACCGAGGATGCCGACGCGGCGCGCAGCGCGTTCGAGGGCGACGAGGTCGTGATCGACGTGCAGACGCACTTCATCTCGGACCGGGCGACCAGCGCGGAGCTCTGGAACACGCAGATCCGCCAGATGTACGACTCGCTGCGGCCCGACTGGTGGCGCGGCATCGACGATCTGACCGGGTACTCGATGTCGGAGTACCTGCGCTGCGTCTTCCTCGAGAGCGAGACCGCGGTGGCCGTGCTCACCTCCGGCCCCGGCCTCGGCGAGTCGCGCATGCTCTTCAACAGGGAGATGGCCGGTGCGCGCCTGCTGCTCGAGCGCCTGGGGGGCGAGGGCCGCCTGCTGAACCACTGCGTGATCCACGCCGATGTCCCCGGCGAGATCGAGGGGATGGAGCGCGAGCTGGAGCGCTTCCGGCCGGTCGGCTGGAAGTGCTACACCATGGGCACGATCGACGGCATGATGACCGGCGACGAGCGGGGCTGGTACCTGGACGACGAGCGCACCGGCGTGCCGTTCATCGAGCGCGCCCGCGACCTGGGCGTGCCGCTGATCTGTGCCCACAAGGGCATCAGCCTGATGGTCCCCGCCGGCGGCCCCCGCGACGTGGGCCCGGCCGCGCGGGGCTTCCCCGACGTCAACTTCGTGATCTATCACGCGGGCTACGAGTATCCCGAGGGCGACGCGCTCGAGGAGGGCCCGTACACCGAGGAGACGGCGCACATCGGCGTCAACCGCCTCGTGCACACGCTGCGCGAGTCGCGGATCCCCCCCGGGGCGAACGTCTACCCCGAGCTCGGCACGACGTGGTTCTGCCTGGTGCGCCGACCCGAGGAGGCCGCCCACGTGCTCGGCAAGCTGCTGCTCGCGGTGGGCGAGGACAACGTGATCTGGGGCACGGACTCGATCTGGTACGGCCCGACGCAGGTGGTGATCGACGCCTTCCGCGCCTTCCAGATCCCTCTCGAGCTGCGCGAGCGCCACGGCTACCCGGAGCTCACGCCCGAGATCAAGGCGAAGATCCTGGGCCTGAACGCGGCGCGCGTGTACGGGATCGACCCCGAAGCAGCCCGCCGGCGCGCGCGGAGCGACGACCTCGCCTGGCTCCGGGCAGCGCTGGAGGAGTACCGCACGAAGGGCAATCCCTCGCTGTGAGCGTCGACGAGACCCGGGAGCTCGTGCTGCGCTACTGGCTTTCCTGGCAGGAGGGCGACGGTGAGAGCATGCGCGCCTGCCTGGCCGACGAGATCCTCTTCGACGGCCTGTACGCCACCATCCACGACCCCGATCGCCTGGTGGAGTTCCGGCTCGGCGGTGACCCGATGCGCGACGTGAGCATGCTCGAGTCGTTCTTCGGCGCGGACTTCGCGGCGCTGCTCTACGCGGGGCGCTCGGCGACCACCGGGGCGCACGTGCGGCTGGGTGAGCTGATCAAGCTGCGCCGGGGCCGGATCGTCTCGATCCGCAGCGTCGCGGGCTCGCGACCCGTCGTGGACGACGGGGACTGATCAGCCGCCGTCCCGCTCCGGGCCGGGACCCTGCGCCACGCGGACCACCGCCGTCTCGTCGCGGTGCTTCTTCAGGTACGGCATGAAGGGCGTGCCGCCGGTGCCGACCATGTTCGGATTTCCCGGGTGTACCTGTGCCTGGCGATAGATGTAGAACCCGGCGTACTCCAGGTGCAGCGACCGGAACGCCTCGAGCCAGTGCACGCACTCATCGTACACCTCCGCGATCTCGGGGTAGCTGCCGACGTGCGCCTGCACGTGCGAGCGCAGCGCGCCGCTCCCCTCCACGGCCTCGACGAACGCACGGTGGCCCGGCGGCATGTACTCGCGCATCTCGAGCAGGTAGGCGCGCAGGGGATCGTCGGCGTGGGCCACGCCGAGCACGGCATCGAGCAGCGGCACGATGCCGCTCTGCGCCCCGGTCTCCCCGCGCAGCTTCTGGCCGCCGCTCAGCCCCTCGACGCCCTCGTAGACCACGCCGCGGGGCAGCGCCGGGTGGTTCTGCCAGCCGTGGATCCAGGGTCGCACCCGGTGGTAGTAGATGTAGGGGTCGCAGTGCTCGGGCATGCGCCTCAGCACCGCGACCATCTCCTGCAGCGCGCTGGCGATCGCCGACAGCGCCGTCGTGACGCCGCTTGCGTTCCCGTCGCGCACGGCGTCGAGCAGCGGCCCGATGCTGCGCATGATCGGTGCCGCGCGCCACTCGATCTCGAGGTGCACGCCGATGAACCAGTCCTCGTCCGCACCGCCCAGGAAGTTCTGGAGCAGGGCCAGGTTGCCCAGCTCGACGGGTGCGTCCGGGTCGTACAGGCGCCAGTTGTCCAGTGCGTACGACGCGTAGGACAGGACCGGCGGGCGGCCGAGCCGCTCCGCGACCGCGCACCAGGGCACGGCGACGCTCCGCGGCAGCCGGCCGCGGGGCTGGCCGTCCCAGACGTAGGCGTGGCCGAGGAACGAGAGCACGAGCATGGCGCGGCGCAGCGCGGCCCCGGAGTCCAGGTCTGTGGGGTCGAGCTCGGGCAGCTGCTCGACCACGTCGCGGAGACGGTCGGTCAGCAGCAGGCGCGGCAGCTCCCAGGCCACCTCGTCCCAGGCGGCGTACGCCGCCGGCAGCTCGGTCAGCGGGTCCTGGGCGGGCAGGAAGCCGCGCCCCGCGTCGATGCCGAAGGCCTTCAGGTCGTCGAGCGGAGCCGATCCTGCGGACATGCGCCCAGGGTCGCTCGCGCCGCGCACGGCGCCAGCCTCCGTCCTCCGCTCCGCGCCAGGCGTGCACTCCCGCGCACGCGCGGCGACCGACGCGCCTCGCGGGCCGCGACCCGGCCGGGCCGCAGGCCGCCCCTACGCGCCGAGCTTCTCGCAGTCCACGCCGACGGTGCGCTCGCCCTCGCGCGTCTGGCAGCCGAGCTCGAGGAAGCGCCGCATTCGCGGCACGCGCTCCGCCGCGGGATCGGCCATGAGGCTCTCGAATGCCGCCTGCTCCGCGAGCAGCCCGGGCTCCGCGTCGGGACAGCTCAGCTCGTTGATCAGCCGCTTGGCCCGGGCCAGGGTCGCGGCGGGAAAGCCCGCGATGCGGCGCGCCAGCTGCTCGACGTGTGCGGCCAGCATCCCCGGAGGGAGTGCGCGGTTGACCCAGCCGATGCGCTCCGCCTCGGCCGCGCTCACGTCCTCGCAGCCCAGGATGACCTCGCAGGCGCGCGCGCGACCCAGCAGCCGCGTCAGCCGGTAGGTGCCGCCGGCGCCGGGCAGGATGCCCAGCGCGACCTCGGGCTGACCCAGGACGGCGCGCCCCAGTGCGGCGAAGCGCATGTCGCAGGCCAGCGCGACCTCGCTCCCACCGCCGCGCGCGTAGCCCTCGATCTGCGCGATCGTCACCTGCGGCAGCCTGCGCAGGCGCTCGAGCGTGGCGTGCGTGAACGGCAGCTCGGTCGGCGGCGGTCCCGCCTGCAGCGGTGCGGCGACGATGGTCTCCACGTCGCCGTGCGCGATGAAGAACTCGCGATCGGCGCTGCGCAGCACCACCACGCGGACCTCGCGGTCGGCCTCGAGCGTCTCGACGAGCGTGCCGAGCTCGGCGAAGAGCTCCCCACCCAGCAGGTTGAGCGGCGGCGAGTCGATCGTGACGAAGGCGACACCGGCGTCGACCTCGACCCTGAGTCGCTTCAGCTGCTCGTAGCTCATGCCCGGTCCTTCCCGACCCGCGGGTGGGGCGCGGGCGTCAGCCGCGTCTCAGCTGCTGCGTACGGATCTGCAGCAGCGGGCTCTCGCGGCGCCACATGTGGCAGGAGTCCGTACCCCCGCCCATCTGCATGGCGTCCTTCGTGCCCTTGCTCATCTTCTGGCCGCGCTCGTAGAAGCTGCCGCTGAACGCCGCCGTGCACTGGATGAATCCCGGCGCGAACTGCAGGAACGCGTGCATCAGGTGATGCGCGTCGTCCCGCTCCGCGAAGGCGCGCAGCAGCCTGCCGCCGAGCCCCGGCATGATCGGCTCGTCGATGAGGAACGCCACGTCGTCGCCGCGATCGCGCCACGGCGCGCTCCCGAGCGTCTCCGCGTCGCGCCGCCGCTCGTGGGCGCCGACCTCGATGATCTCGAAGCTCCGCGTCGAGTGCGTCAGGACCGCGCGCAGCTCGTGCTGCCAGGCCAGCCGGTCGAGCGGCCGGTCCACCAGCGCCTCTGGCCGGTTGGCGACGTCGGCGAGCTGCACGAGCATCTGCAGCTTCGGGCCGGGCTGCTCGAGACCGTCGAGCATGATGGTGCGGCGGAAGATCGTCTCGTCGGGCCGGCGCTGCGCATCCGTCTGGGCGAGCTGCTCCGCCTCGAAATCCAGGGCGCGTGGCAGCGCTGCGGCCATCATCTGGAACAGCGTGTAGAGATGCGAGCAGCCGCGCGGCCCGCCGTAGGTCTCGGTCAGGGCGCGCCCGAATGCGGGGTCGATGCGGTGCCCCACCAGGGTCTGCAGCGCCGGAGCGGAGTCGCGGCAGGACTCGCCCTGGGTCGCGGGAGCGGGCTCGATCGCGACGACCGGCTGCGCCACGTCGAGCTGCTCGAGCACCCGGGAGCCCGGGTCGATCACGGCATCGATGACCATGTGGTGGATCACGCCGGCGGGCTGCAGGTCGCCCATCATCGGCACGAAGCCGCGCTTGCGCAGGTCGATCACGTTGCCGAACGCGCGCATGCGCCCGTCCTCGCGCTGCGTCAGGTGCAGCGTCAGCGAGCGCGTGTGCAGCGGCTGTCCGTGTACGGGCGGGTTCAAGGTCTCTCGGGGCGTATGGGCCTGCGCGGCGGCGAGCATACGTCAAAGCAGGAGCGCATGCCCGGGCGAGCTGCGGCGGCGGCAAGGAGTTGAGCCAGCCGTTTCTGCCCGCCGACAGCGACGTCGCGCAGGCGACGTCGGCCTGACCGCCGCTACCTGGAGCCGCACGTTCCCGGCGGGGAGCAGGCCTCGCCCCGGACCGCCCGGAGGGGCCTCAGGCCCGGGGAGTGACGGCCCCGGCTCCGTCGTCGCTGCCCTTCACGATGCTGGTCGCCAGCGTCAGCATCGACGCCAGGTCCGTGAGGTTGGCGGGCACCACGAAGGTATTGCCCTCCTGGGCCAGGCGGCCGAACTGCGCCACGTACTGCTCGGCGACGCGCAGGCGCATGGCGTCGAGCCCGCCCTGCGAGCCCAGCGCCGTGGCCACGCGCTCGAGTCCCTCGGCGGTCGCGCGCGCCACGGCCAGGATCGCCTCGGCCTCGCCCTGGGCCTCGTTGATCTGCTGCTCGCGATTGGCCTCGGACTCCTTGATCACGCGCTGTTTCTCGCCCTCGGCGGCGTTGATGCGCGCGTCGCGCTCGCCCTCCGACGTGAGGATGACCGCGCGCTTCTCGCGCTCGGCGCGCATCTGCTTCTCCATGGCCTCGATCACGTCCGGGGGCGGGTTGATGTTCTTGATCTCGTAGCGCAGCACCTTCACGCCCCAGGGCGCTGACGCCTTGTCGAGCTCGGTGACCACCGCCTGGTTGATCTGTGCGCGCTCCTCGAAGGTGCGGTCGAGGTCGATCTTGCCGACCTCGCTGCGGAGGGTGGTCTGCGCGAGCTGTGAGATCGCGAACATGTAGTCCATGATCCCGTACGAGGCGCGCCGCGGGTCGAGCACCTGCATGTAGAGCACGCCGTCCACGCCGACCTGCACGTTGTCTCGCGTGATGCAGATCTGCTCGTGGATGTCGGTCGCCTGCTCCTTGAGCGTGTGCTTGTAGGCCACGCGATCGATGAACGGGATCAGGATGTGGAAGCCGGCGTGCAGCGTGCGGCTGTACTTGCCCAGGTTCTCGACCACGTAGGCGGCTTGCTGCGGCACGACGACGGCGGTCTTGGCCAGCACCAGGACCACCAGGACCACCAGGGCCAGGACGGCGACCAGGATCACGTTCTCCACGGACTACTCCTCGGCCCGGACCCAGACGGTCAGGCCATCGACGCGCTCGACGCGCACGATCTGGCCGGCGGCGAGCGTAGCGTCGCCGGTGTTGCGGGCGCTCCAGGTGGCGCCGCGAAGCTCGGCGCGACCCCGGGCACCCGGCTCGATCGGCTCGAGCACCGTGGCCTGCTCCCCGACCACGGTCTCGTGCCCCGGCGGGTCGGCACCCCGGACCATCCCGTAGATTCGGCGCCGGAAGCCCACGAGCAGCAGGACCGAGAGCCCGGCGAAGATCGCCCACTGGGCCGCGACCGGACCGGCCAGGCCGCTGGCTCCCAGGATCCCGGTGACCAGCGCCGCGAAGCCGAGGAACACCAGGTAGAACTCGGAGTCGACCATCATCTCGGCCGCGAGCAGCACGACGCCGACGACGATCCAGCCCCACCAGGGCATCGACATCCCCCCGATCGTTCGCCGTGAAGATACCCACGACCGGCCGGCGGGCCACCGGTCAGCTCCGGTCGCGCGCGCCGGGCCGGCACGCGCCCGCCAATCGTGGCAGGATCGGGTCCCCCGTCCCCAGGAGTTCTCGATGAGCGAAGCCCCGCTGAGCCTGCACGATGCCATCTACACGCTGCGCGCGATGCGCCGGCTGAAGCCCGATCCCGTCCCCGAGGAGGATCTGCGCTACGTGATCGACGCGGCGACGCAGGCGGCCAGCGGTGAGAACACGCAGAGCTGGGCGTTCGTGGTCGTGACCGACGCGGAGAAGCGCAAGCGCATCGGCGACGTCTACCGCCAGCTCGCCGAGACGGGCATCCCGTCGCTGATCGAGGCCGCCGCCGACGAGTCCGAGGCACGGGTCTACCGGCACGCTCTGCGTTTCGCCGGCAGGTTCGGCGACGTGCCGGCGATGATCGTCTGCTGCCTGCGCGGTCCGCATCCCACAGGGGAGTCGGCGACCGCGCAGGCCACCTGGTACGGCTCGATCCTGCCGTCGGTGCAGAACCTGATGCTGGCCGCACGCTCGCGCGGCCTGGGCACGGTGCTCACGACCATGCACATCTTCAGCGAGGCGGACATCAAGCGGGTGCTCGGCATCCCCGACGAGTTCTCCACCGTCGCCATCATCCCGATCGGCTATCCCGAGGGGGAGTGGCGCCAGCCGGTCCGCAAGCCGTCCGGCGAGGTCACGCACTGGAACGAGTGGGGCATCCAGCGATGAAGTTCTGCTTCGGACTCTCGTTCGTCCATCCCGACACCTACCTCGAGATCGCGCCGATCGCCGAGGCGCACGGCTGGGACACCGCCGTGCTCTCGGACCACGTGGTCAATCCCGACGTGATCGAGGCGAAGTACCCGTACAACGAGGACGGGTCGAGAATGTGGGATCACTCCACGCCCTGGCCCGACGTGTGGGTCGCGACGGGGATGATGGCGGCGGTGACCCGCACCCTGAACTTCATGCAGAGCGTGTACGTGCTGCCCATGCGCGAGCCGTTCAGCGTGGCCAAGGCCGTGGGCACCGTCGCGCTGATGTCGGGCTATCGCGTGAGCCTGGGCATCGGACTGGGCTGGATGCGCGACGAGTTCGAGATCCTCGGCCACCCCTTCGAGAAGCGCGGTCCCCGAACCGACGAGATGGTCGAGGTCATGCGGAAGCTCTGGACGGGCGAGGTCGTCGAGCACCACGGCCGCTTTCACGACTTCCCGCCGCTGTCGATGAGCCCCGGCCTGAGTGGCCAGGTGCCCGTGGTGGTCGGCGGCATCTCCGAGCCCGCCATGCGCCGCGTGGCGCGCATCGCCGACGGCTGGGCTCCGGCCTACCTCACGGTGGATCAGGTACGGGAGGGCCTCGAGAAGATCCGCGGCTACCAGCAGGAGTACGGACGCGGGGGGCATCCGCTCAGCGTGTACACCTCCTGCGCCGATGCCTCCGACCTCGACGGCTACAAGCGCATGGCCGATGCGGGTGTGACGCACATCCTCACGTCGCCGTGGCTCCTGTACTCGGGCTCGTCCGACCACCGCGAGATGGTGAAGGGCGCGAGCGTGGAGCAGATGCGCGACGGTCTGCGGCGCTTCGCCGACGACGTCATCGCGCGCATCTAGCACGGCCGGAGCAGGCGGCGGTGGACGCGCTGGAGCGCGCGCGGGAGAGCTGGCACTGGCGCGGCCAGGCGCGTCCGCCCTGGGCGACCGCGCCCGGACCGGGTCGGGAGTCGGTCTGGGACTACCCGCGACCGCCGCGGCTCGAGGCCGAGCCGCGCGAGCTGCGCGTGCTCGCCGGTGACGTGGTGCTGGCCGGGACCCGCGCCGGACTCCGCGTCTGCGAGACGGCCAGCCCCCCGACCTTCTACCTGCCGCTGCGCGACGTGCGCGCGGAGCTGCTGCGGCCCGCGCCCGGCCACTCCGTCTGCGAGTGGAAGGGCGCTGCGGTGTACTGGTCGGTACGGGCAGGCGGACCGGGCATCGACGGCGCCGTCTGGAGCTACCCGGAGCCCTTCGAGCCCTACGCGGCGCTCCGCGATCACCTGGCGTTCCACCCCGGGCGGCTGGCCTGCTTCGTGGACGGCGAGCGCGCGCACCCGCAGCCGGGCGGCTACTACGGCGGCTGGATCACGGACGAGCTCGCGGGTCCCTTCAAGGGGGAGCCCGGGACGGAAGGCTGGTAGCTTCCCGGGATGAACCTGCGGCGCGGCTTCTGGCGCCTGAGCGCCATCGTCTGGGCCTTCGGCGCGGGCCTGCTCTTCGTGTGGTCCGACGAGGTCCTGCAGTCGCCCGTGGCCCGGGTCTGCGTGGCGGAGGTGGACCCGCCCTACGCCGAGTGCTTCACCGAGGAGGCACGACGGCTGGCGGAAGCCGGGCTGGCGGAGCAGCTGGTCGGGCGCCTGCGCGGCGAGTGGGCGGAGGTGGACACCACGCGGGACGTGCGCCGGATCGCGACCGCGCGCTACCGCAGCGTGGCGCTGGCCCTCGTGCGCCGGCAGCTGATCTGGGCGGGGGGCGTCTGGGGCGCCTACTACCTGCTGGTGTGGATCGGCAGCGGCTTCCGGCGCCGCGACCGCGATCCGCCGGCCTGAACGAGGGCACGCGGACGGGCGACCGCGGGGAGGGAGATCTGGCGAGCGAGCGCATCGCGGTCATGGAGCTCGAGCGGGCGGGTGCGCCGCTGCGCGCGCGCGAGCGGCCGCTGCCGGAGCCGGGCCCCGGCGAGCTGCGCATCGAGGTGCTGGCGTGCGGCGTCTGCCGCACGGATCTCCACATCGCCGACGGCGAGCTGCGCCCGCCGCGCCTCCCGCTCGTCCCCGGTCACGAGATCGTGGGTCGAGTCAGCGCGAGCCGGGCCCCGGACTCGTCGCTGCGGGAGGGCGACCGGGTCGGCGTCCCCTGGCTGGCGTGGACCTGCGGCAGCTGCGCGCCGTGCGCGCGCGGCCAGGAGAACCTCTGCGAGCGGGCGCGCTTCACCGGCTTCAGCGTCGACGGCGGCTATGCGGGCGCCTGCGTCGCCGATGCGCGCTACTGCTTCGCGATCCCCGGGCGCTGCGGCGATCTCGAGGCCGCGCCGCTGCTCTGTGCCGGGCTCATCGGCTTTCGCTCGCTGCGCATGGCCGGGGACGCCGGTCGCCTGGGCATCTACGGCTTCGGCGCGGCCGGCCACATCGTGGCGCAGGTCGCGCGCGCCCAGCGGCGCGAGGTGCTGGCCTTCACCCGGCCCGGCGACGCGGAGGGGCAGGCCTTCGCGCGCGAGCTGGGCGCGGTCTGGGCGGGCGGGTCGGACGAGCGCCCGCCCGAGCTCCTCGACGCCGCCATCCTCTACGCGCCCGTCGGCGCGCTGGTGCCCGCCGCGCTGCGCGCGGTGCGCCCCGGCGGCCGCGTGGTCTGCGCGGGGATCCACATGAGCGACATCCCCTCGTTCCCCTACGCCGACCTCTGGGAGGAGCGGCAGCTCGTCTCGGTCGCGAACCTGACGCGCGACGACGGCGAGGCCTTCTTCGAGCTGGTCGCCTCGACGCCGATCGAGACGCGCGTGCGCCCGTTCGCGCTGAGCGCGGCGAACGACGCGCTCGACGCGCTGCGCGCCGGGCAGATCCAGGGCGCAGCCGCCCTGGTGCCCGATGCGCGGCTCGCTAGCGCTTCCGGACCAGCGTGAGTCCGTCGCTCACCGCGAGCATCACGCGGTCCACGCGCTCATCGGCCGCCACGTGGTCGTTGAACGCCCGGATCGCGCGCGTGTCCTCGCGCTCGTTCTGCGGATCGACCACGCTGCCGCCCCAGAGCACGTTGTCCACCAGGATCAGGCCGCCGGGTCGGAGGCGCTCGAGGATCTCCTCGTAGTAGGTGCGGTAGCCCGTCTTGTCGGCGTCGATGAAGGCCAGGTCGAAGAGCTCCTCGCGGGGCAGCGCGGCCAGGGTGTCCGCGGCCGGTGCCAGGCGCAGCTCGATCCGGTCGGCCACGCCCGCCTTCTCCCAGAAGCGCCGGGCGATCGTGGTCCACTCCTCGTTGACGTCGAGCGCCAGCACGCGGCCGCCGGCCGGGAGCGCCCGCGCCATGCACAGCGTGGAGTAGCCGGTGAAGGTGCCGACCTCGACGATGCGCCTGGCGCCGGACACGCGCACCAGCAGCTCCATCAGCGCGCCCTGCTCGGGCGCGATCTGCATCATGGCGATCGGTCCGATGCGCCGCGTCTCCTCGATCAGCTCGCGCTGCACCGCGTCGAGCGGCGCGGAGTGCGCGAGCATGTAGTCGTGGATCTCGGTCGTCAGGTGGAAGGACTTGGGCATCTCAGCTCCCCTGCAGCTTGCGGAAGTCGGGCGGGCGCTTCTCGAGGAACGCCTGGATCGCCTCGCGGTTCTCGGGCGAGCCGGCCTGCGCGGCCATGCCCGCGGCCTCGATCTCCAGCGCCGCCTCGATTCCCGGCCGCCGGTGTGCGAGCAGGGTGCGCTTGATCGCCTGCAGCGCGCCGACCGCGTACTGCGAGATCTCCCTGGCGCGCGCCAGCGTGGCCTCGAGCACGACCTCGTCGGGAAACGCGCGCGTCGCGATCCCCGTCTCGACCGCGCGGCGCGCGTCGATCCACTCCGCGCTCAGCAGCAGCTCGGCGGCGGTCCGGGCGCCGACCACCTGATCGAGCAGCCAGGTGCTCGCGCCCTCGGGCACGAGTCCCAGCGCCGCGAAGGGCAGGCGCAGGCGCGTGCTCACGCCCACGTGGACCACGTCGCAGTGCAGCAGCAGGGTGCAGCCGATGCCGATCCCCACGCCGCGGACGGCTGCGAGAAGCGGCTTGTCGAAGGCGACCAGGTCGGCCATGAAGCGATCGTAGGCGCTGTTGAAGCCGTCGCTGCGGGGCTCCCGCTTCCCGCCGAAGGAGGTCAGGTCCACGCCGGCCGAGAAGTCGCCCCCGGCGCCGGTGATCACCACGCAGGCCACGCGCGGGTCCTCGCGCGCGGAGGTCAGCGCGCTGCCGGCCGCGTCCCACTGCGCGTCGTGAAAGGCGTTCTTCTTCTCGGGTCGGTTCAGCGTCAGCAGCAGCACGCCGGCGTCGTCGAGCTGCTCGAGCACGGGATCGGCCATGCATCCTCCCTGGGGCCGTCGGGCGCGGCCCGGCTCAGCGGGCGCGTGCGGCCCGCGCCTGCGAGTCGTCGAAGGCGATCGCGCCGCTGTCGTGCAGGACGTCGATGTCGCGCTCGCCGAAGCCCAGCTCGCAGAGGATCTCGCGCGTGTGCTCGCCGATGCCGGGCGCGGCCCGCGGGAACTGCAGGTCGAGGTCGCCCAGGCTCCAGAGCGCCCCGATCTGCTCCATCCGTCCCTGGTCCACGCTCGGGTACTCGACGACCAGGCGCATGGCATCGTGCTCGGGCGAGTCGAAGAAGTCGTCCTCCTGCGCCTGGCGGACCTCCTCGGCCGGGATCCCGGCTCGCTCCAGCGTGCGGAGCAGCTCGCCCAGCTTGCGCGGCCGCAGCGCGGCCTCGATCTCCGCGGGACTCCCGGCCCCGGCGATCCGCGTGAGCGCCTCGAGCTGTCCGGGCTGCAGCGCCGCGACCACGATCCAGCCGTCGGCCAGCGCGTACATCCGGTACGCCGGGGAGACGCCCATCTGCTCGCTGTCGAGGGGCGGGAAGTCCGCGATGCTGCCGTCCGCGCGCAGGTAGGTCTCGCTCAGCGTGATGGCCGCACCGCCGAGCAGCGAGGAGCGCACGAACTGACCGCGCCCGGTGCGCGCGCGCTCGCGCAGTCCGAGCAGCACGGCCTCGACCGAGGCCATGGCGTTCTGGTGGTCCATCATGCCCACGCGGTGCCAGATCGGCGGGTTCCCCTCGCCGCCGCCGGCGGCCTCCCAGCCCGAGCACGCCTGGAACATCTGGTCGTAGCTCGGCCAGTCCTTGCGCTCTCCCTGCGGGCCGTAGCCGCTGCAGTGGCAGTACACGACGTCGGGTCGGATCGCCGCGATCGACTCGTAGTCCACGCCGAGCTTGAGCGCGGCCGGATAGCGCAGGTTGTGGTGCACCACGTCGGAGCGGCGCACGAGCTGCTCGAGTACCGGGCGCGCGGCCGGGTTCTTCAGGTCGAGCGCGATCCCGCGCTTGCCGCGCTGGCAGCCGGCGAACGAGCGCTCGGCGGCGTAGCGCATCCGGTCTCCCGTCGGCGCCTCCAGCTTGATCACGTCGGCACCCAGGTCCGACATCAGCATCGGGCCGAAAGGTCCGGCGAGGAAGTTGCCCAGGTCCAGGACCTTCAGGCCCGCCAGGGGCGCCTCGCCCGTCTCCACCGGCAGGGAGGAAGGCGCAGCGGGCGCGCGCGCGCTGGCGAGCTCTGCGCGCAGCGCGTCGCCGTCGGCGCCCGCGGCCGGCGCAGGCCCGCGCACGCGCAGCGGAGGGTCCACATGGATCGGGGCGCCCGCCTGCCACACGCGGCCGACCTCGGGATCGTCGACCTCGACCGCGTAGCCGTTGGTGCGCACCTGCTCCATGGCCAGCAGCTCGCCGGGCTGCAGCACCTCGTGGATCGCCACGTCGGCCGCGCGCAGCTCGGCGCACCAGGTCTCGCGGTCGTGGCGCAGGAAGGCCGCCTTGACCGCCGCGGGATCGAGCTGGTTCGGGGCGCTGATCAGGCCGCGCGCGTCGAGGTCGCGGCGCGCTGCGGCGATCTCGTCGTCGCGGAGATCGGCGAGCACCTTCCCCATGAACGGAACCTGCTCGACCACGCCGATCACGTGGACCCAGAGCCCGTCCGCGCACTCCCAGAGCCCGCTGAGCATGTTCTTGGGCAGGTTCCAGGCGAACGACTGCGTGGGCTGCGAGGCGCGCGCCCAGTACTGCATGATCGGGGCGAGCGCCCCCTGCATCACGCTGGTGTGGGCCGCGCCGCCGCGGCCGCTGCGCTCGCGCGCGTGCAGGCGCGCCAGGATGCCGATGATCGCCAGGTGCGTGGCGCCACAGCTGCCGATGGGCAGCCGGTAGAACACGGGTCCCGGTCGGTGGCCGCGCTGCTCGTCCATCAGTCCCATGCGTGCGACGACCAGCGCCTCGTAGCCGGGGCGCTCGGCGTCCGGGTGATCGATCGGGTAGCCGAGCACCGCGCAGGTGATCAGCCGCGGAAAGCGCGGGTGCAGGCGAGCGTCGTCGAGTCCGTGGCGCCGCGCGACCGACGGTCGCAGGCCGTGCACGAGCACGTCGCTGGTCGCCAGCAGGCGGTCGAGGGTCGCCCGGTCCGCGGCGTCGTGCAGGTCGAGGACGATGTCGCGCTTGCTGCGGTTCCAGGTGCGGAAGCCGGGGAACGGGCGGCTGCGCTCGCCGCCCGGGGGCTCGACCTTGATCACGTCCGCACCGGCCTCGGCCAGCAGGGTCGTCGCCATCGGCCCCGACATGCCGGAGCTCATGTCGAGGATGCGGATCCCGTCCAGAATGCCCGGAGCCATCGGTGCCCTCCTCAAGGCCAGTGCGATGGTACCACCCCTAGGTCGCGGCGCGGATCTCCTCCAGGATCGCGCCGAGCGCCGCCGGCGCCGAGACCATGGCGTTGTGGCCCACGTCGAGCGTGCGCACGGCGCAGTCCGGACCGGCATTGCGGATGAAGCGATCCTGCAGCGAGGGCGCCAGCGAGGCGTCGCGGAGGAGCTTGATGTAGGTGCGCGGGATCGCCTGCCGCAGCCCGGCGAGGCGCACCGGCTCGTGCATCGGCCCCGGCGCCTCCGGCACCAGGTGCTCGAGCACGAAGCGCGTCTGTGCCTCGTCCATGTCGTTGCAGAACATGGCGCGCGCGACGTCCGGATCCAGGGCCCGCTCTCCGGCCTCGCGCGTGCTCGTCTCGATCTCGCGCATCCCGGGCGTCAGGGCCTGCATCACCGTCGTGCCCTCGTCGGGGATGCAGCAGGACACGAAGATCATGTGGGCGATCCGGTCAGGGATGCGCTCGGCCACCCGGGGCATGGTGATGCCTGCGAGCGAGTGGCCGACCAGCAGCACGCGCTCCAGGCCCGCGCTCTCGATGTCCTCGACCACGGCCGCGGCCCAGTCGTCGGTCTCGAGCTTGTCCAGGTCCCCCGGGCGCCGCCCCCGTCCCGGCAGGTCGACGGCCAGCACCTCGCCCGTCAGCAGGGGACGCAGCGGCTCCCAGCACCAGGCGCCGTGCGCGCCGCCGTGGATCAGCACCCAGCTCACTTTCCGCCCTCCCGACCCGCCGGCGCGGTCGGGCCCAGTCTACAGCCGCGATCGTTCGCGCGGGCGGCAGCGCATCAGGGCGTGTCGCTGCCCGCCAGGCGCGTCAGGGTCCGGCCGGACTTCTCGAGGCGTGCCTGGACGCCCTCGGGGCCGGGGATGTGGAGCGCGCCGATCGCGAAGAAGTGCGCGTCGTCCGGCCGGGCCTCGAGCTGCTCGATGATGGTCGCGGCCATGCGCGCGTTGCGCTGGTGGATGGCGGCGTCGAGGAACTGGCGCGTCGCGGGGTCCTCGAGGTCGGCATACTCCAGCGAGACCGAGACCAGGGCGTCGCCGTCCCCGGCGAGGTAGGTGCGCAGCAGGCGCTCGACCGGGTGCGGATCGCCGGGGCCGATGGCCTCGAGGTAGCCCAGGGTCTGCCGCAGCATCGACAGCTGTCCCTCGGTCCCGATGCCGTCCATCAGGGCGATCTGCTCGGCGGGCGTCTCGAGCGCGTCCACGCGCTTGCCGCGCTGCTGCGCGGTGCGGAAGAGCAGCAGGTCCAGCGGCGGTCGCATCGCGAGCTGCGGCAGGTACTCCAGCAGCGTCAGCTGCATCGCCACCGCCCAGACCTTCTGCTGCTCGAAGGCCTCGATCGGCAGGCCGCGCGCGGCCAGGTAGGCCCGGGTGCGCGCGTGCAGCTCCGGCGGCAGGATCTCGCTCAGCTTCTGGTCGGCGGGGAGCAGCGCCGCACGCGCAGCCTGCTGCTGGCTCGCTGCGTCGAGCAGCACCTCCGTCACCACGACGTCGGCGCGGTCGAGGGCCAGGCGCACCGAGCGCGGCAGGGCCAGCGCGCGCTCGTCGGGCAGGTGCACCGTGCCGTACAGGAACGACGGGGTCGCACCTTCGATGCGGTACAGGAAGGGGCGGTCCGTCGGGCGAACCACGTCGGGCCCGACCGCCACGGCGGTGAGCAGGACGGGGATCAGGCTGGCCAGCCGCAGCACGCGTCGCGCCATCGCTCACTCCTGTTGCGGCCGAGGATACCGAAGGGCGCGTGATACGCTGCCCGGCACGAGCAGGAGGATGCGGATGGCCGGACCCCTCGACGGACTGCGGGTGATCGACATGGGCGCCCTGATCGCCGCGCCGCTGGCGGCGGGAATGCTCGCGGACCAGGGAGCCGACGTCATCAAGGTCGAGCCACCGGGGCTCGGCGACCGCTTCCGCTACGTGGGCAGCTCCCGCGGCGGCATGTCGGGTCTGTTCCACCTGCTCAACCGGGGCAAGCGCTCGATCGCCCTGGACCTCACGAGCGAGGCCGGCCGCGAGGTGCTGCTGCGGCTGGTCCGCGGTGCCGACGTGCTGGTGCAGAACCTGCGCCCGGGTGTGGTCGAGCGCCTGGGCATCGCGTACGACGACCTGCGCGAGGTGCGCCCGCAGCTGATCTACGCCTCGCTCAGCGGCTTCGGCCGCGAGGGTCCCTACGCGGGCCGCAGCGTCTACGACAACGTGATCCAGACCTACAGCGGGATCGCCGACGCGCAGAAGGATCCCGCCAGCGGCGAGCCGTCGTTCGTGCGGATGCTGCTGGTCGACAAGCTGACGGCGGTGCTGGCCGCGCAGGCGATCAGCTCCGCGCTGGTCGCGCGCGAGCGCGGCGCCGGGGGACAGCACGTCGAGCTCGCAATGCTGCACGCCGGCATCGCGTTCCTGTGGCCCGACGCCTGCGCCGACCTGATCCTCCAGGGCGAGGGCATTGCCGAGCAGCCCGGGCTGGGCGGGAACTTCGACCTGATGCGGCTCGCCGACGGCTGGGGTACGGCGACCCCCTTCGGCGACGCCGAGTTCCAGGGCATGTGCCGCGCCCTCGACGCGCCCGAGGTCGCCGAGGACCCGCGCATGGCCACGGTCGCCGCGCGCATGGCCAGCGGCGATCACTTCACGCACGTGCTGCACGAGGTGCTGGGCAAGCGCGCGTCGAAGCTCACGCGCGAGGAGTTCGCGCAGCGCTTCAGCGAGAACGGCGTGCCCTTCGGCGTGGTGACCGGGCGCGAGGCGGTGCACCGCGATCCCCACGTGCAGGCGGCGGGAATCTTCGCGGAGAGCGAGCATCCGATCGCCGGCCCGCTGCGAGAGCCGACCCCGGCGGCGCAGTTCCGCGGCACCCCGGGTGCGCTGCCGACCCCCGCGCCGGGTCTGGGCGAGCACACCGACGAGCTGCTGCACGAGCTGGGCATGGGCGCGCGCATCGAGGCGCTGCGCGAGGCCGGCACGGTCGCCTGAGCCGGACCGGGTCTAGTAGCGGAAGGTCCAGGCCAGCTTCGCGGTCAGGTCGGTGCGCGTCGGGGCCACGCCGTCGGCCTCCGCGGTCCATCCCTGGTTGACGACCAGCGAGATCTCGCGTCCCGGCTCGACCTCCCAGCGCAGCCGGCTGTTCAGGCCCATGCTGTCGCTCAGATTGTCGTACTGCACCAGCGTGACCCAGGACACCGCCGTGGTGAAGGTCACGTTGATGCGCGCGCGGACCAGGCGCAGCGTGAAGTCTCCGGGCACGCGCACGGTCGCGCCGTCCACGTCGGCGAGCTGCTCGGGCAGGCGCCCGTCGCTCTGCTCCCACTCGAGCGACGCGAACAGGTGGCGCGATGCCCGCAGCTCGACGAGTGCCAGCGTCTTCTGCAGGCGGCCGGTATAGAACTCGCCCCAGGTGAACTCGAGCTTGCCCTTCAGCGACCGCGACTCCGCCGACTCCAGGGTCACCTGCATCTGGTCGAAGGGGTGATCGCCCGCAGGGATGTACGCATCGGGGTGCACGAAGAAGCCCGCGAGCGGGCGCTCCTCGTTCAGGATGTACGTCAGGCGCAGGCGGTCCTCGAGCTCGTTGGCGACCTCGACCAGGTGGAAGTAGATCACGCGGCTGCGCATCTCGTCGTCACGGTCCGTGACCAGCTTCGCGGTGACCTGGTGATCCAGGCGTCGCAGCAGGCCGCCCGGCCGGGTGCGGTAGCGCAGGTCGGCGTCGTACTGGCGGATTCCCGCGCGGTTGACGAAGCCCAGCCGCGGGTCGAAGTTCTCCTGGATCTCGGTGAAGCCGAGGCTGCCGTTGATCCGATCGTTGGGGTAGCTCAGCTTCGCGCCGAACGCGGCCTCGCGTCCGCTGCTGCCGCTGCTCTGGCTACGCTGCAGCCAGAAGTCGGCCACCGCAAGTGCGTTGGCGCCGCGGAAGCGGCTCGAGCGCAGCGACAGGTCCACGCCGAGCACGTTGTTCGAGACCTCGCCGGTCGGGTCGCCCTCGGTGAAGATCAGACCCACGCGCGACTCCTCGCCCACGTGAGCGAGCATCCGTCCCACCGTCAGCCGCTGCGCGTCCACGCCCGACTCGTGGCCCATCTGCGTGTGCAGCGCACCGAACTCGAAGCGCCCCGCGCGGCCGGTCAGCTTGACGCCCGCGTCCAGGTTGACCACGCGCTCGTTGACGATGCCGATGCGGCGCGAGAAGAACGGCATGCCGTTCTCGCCGAGCCCGCCGAAGTTGAAGATGCTGGCGTCGCGCAGGAAGAAGTCGCGCGTCTCGGGGAAGAACAGCCCGAAGCGAGTCAGGTTGGTCTGGCGATCGTCCACGGGGGCGTCGGAGAAGTCGGTGTTGAGGGTGAGCGCGGCGGTCAGCGACGAGGTGGGGCGCCAGAACACGTCGAGCCCGGGCCGGCCCAGCCGGTCGGAGTCGCGCCCGATCCGGTCGCGCCGGTAGCTGGTGGACATCGACGGCTTCAGGTCCACGCCGCGGCCGCTCACGCCGCGCATCCCGCGCAGCCGGCCGATGTTCCCGGGCTGGGCCACGAAGTGGTTCTGCGAGACGTTCGCCCAGCGGCCCTTCTCGTTGCGCCGCCGGATCACCCGCTCGACCTCGAAGCCCCACTCGTCGGTCTCCGGGTCCAGCGAGATGCTCTGGAACGGAATCATGAACTCGCACGTCCAGCCCGTCCCGTCGACGCGGGCGTCCCCGTACCAGATCGTGTCCCAGGCGTCGCGGAAGCTGTCGAGGCCCCCGGAGAGCGCCTCGCGCCGCATGCCCAGCGGGTTCATCTGGAAGAAGTAGCCCTGCTGCTCGGTGTTGAACGGATCGATCAGCAGCTGGATGCGATCGTCGCCCCCGGGGAAGATGTCCAGCGCCATCTGCTTGGCGATCAGCTTCTCGGGCTCGCGATCGTGTGCGTGGATCGCGATGTACAGTGCCTCGTCGTCGCGGGCGAGCCAGATCTCGGTGCGCTCGCTCGGCTCGGCGCCCTCGACCGGCTCGACCTGCCTCAGGTCCGCGATGTCCGGCGCCCGCTGCCAGGCGGGATCGTCCAGGACGCCGTCGGCGACCGGCGGGACCTCGACGCGCGGCACGTCGATCACCTGCGCGGCGGCGTGCGCGCTACTCAGCCACGCCGACGCCGCGAGGACGCTGGCCAGGACCCACCTCAACGCGGCCGTCGCTCTAGCCGCGGTGCACCGGGTCGGAAGCTGGCCGCCCTCGGGTCACTCGCTCGACAGGTCTCCCGTCGCCGGCGCGGCACCGGGCCCGCGAGGCCCGCTGATGGCTGACGAGACCGACCTGCACTGCATCCTCCGCGCCGCTGGCGGGCGGGATTGTACGCAACCGCGCGGGTTGTGGGAGACTCGCCGCCATGGCGAGGCGGGCATGAGCGGCGGGCCGCACCTGAACCAGCCGGGCGGGCGCTTCCGACCCAGCGCGCACGAGGCGATCCGCGGCCGCGAGCGCGAGCTGCGCTCGCTCGCCGACGCGGTACGCCGGCTGGTGCGCTTCACGGTCACGAACACCGAGAGCGCCCGGGAGACGGGCGCGATCGCCGACGAGCTGCACGCGCTCGCCGATCGCCTCGAGCCGCGCCTGTCCGGGACCCCGCCGCCGCGCTACGCGGCCGACGGTGCCGCGACCGAGCCACACGACCACTTCCAGTACGACGTGATGCTGGGGCTGTACAACCCCCTGGCGCTGCCGATCGAGATGGACTGGGAGCCACCTCGCGCGATCGGTCGCGCGCACTTCACCACCCCGTACGAGGGCCCGCCCGGCTGCGTGCACGGCGCGGTGCTTGCGGGCGCGTTCGACCAGATCTTCAACGTGGCCAACCTGATGCGCGGCGTGGCCGGCCCCACGCGCGAGCTCTCGCTGAGCTACCGCCGCCCGACGCCGCTGCACGCCGACCTGGTCTTCGAGGGCTGGGTCGAGGAGGTGGACGAGCGGCGCACGGTGACCGTGGGCCAGGTGCGCCACGGCGACCGGGTCACCGTCGAGTCGCGCGGTGTGTTCGTACGCATCGGGCGCGAGCAGGTCATGGAGATGGCGCGCCGGCACCGCGAGCCCGGGTCGGGCTAGCCGCCTGCCGGCCGATCTCAGGCGCCGCCGTCGCCTCCGGCCGCCTGCTTCTGCTCGAGCGACTCGTCGAGCGAGAGGTCGGTGGCTCGCGACATGATGGCGATGTCGTCCACGTAGCCGCGCACCGCGAGCACCGACACGATCGCCTCGGCGCAGACGTCCACCGGCATGGTGGTGTCGTTCGGGAAGACGTTGCGCTCGCGCCAGAGGTCCATGATCGCCTGCGTGCGCTCGGGGTCCCAGCCGAGCCCGAACTCCGTGCCCCCCGTGTTGCCCACGACCACGCGCGTCAGGTCCACGTCGGGGTGCTCGCTGCGCAGGCACTCGATGAGTGCGTCGAGGCCGACCTTCGACACCCGGTACAGCGCCAGGCCCGGCATGCACTCGCGCACCGAGTACGAGGAGATGAACAGGCCGCGCCCGTGCGAGCGTGCCAGGTGCGGGATCGCCTCGCGCGCGATCAGTGCGGCGCCGACCAGGTTGGTGTCGAGCGCGGTGCGCCACTCGTCCGCGTCGGCCTCGGCGAGCATCGCCAGCGGCGACATGCCCGCGACGTACACGAAGGCGTCGAGCCCGCCGAGTGCGTCCACCGCCTCGGCGACGGCCCGCGCACAGTCGGGCTCGCGCGTGACGTCGCAGCCCACGGCGATGGCGCCGCCGCCGGCCTCGCGCACGGCCTCGTCCAGGCGCTCGCGACGCCGTGCCGCGAACGCCACGCGTGCGCCCGCGCGTGCCGCGATGCGGCCGATCTCGCGCCCGAGTCCCGAGGAGGCCCCGACCACCAGCACCCGCCGCTCCGTCAGATCCAGGCTCACCGACATGCCGTGCAGCTTAGCCCGGGGCCGCGAGCGGCCGCGACTCGCTCGCCCCGGGCCGCCCTGTAGACTGCGCCGCCGGAGGCCCGCAATGTCCGAGTCGATCCAGCGCTTCGACATCCATGTGCCCGACACCGATCTCGAGGACCTCAAACGCCGCCTGGAGCGCACGCGCTTTCCCGACCAGATCCCCGGTACGGGCTGGGACTACGGAGCGGAGCTCGCGTACGTCCGCGAGCTGGTCGGCTACTGGCGCGACGAGTACGACTGGCGCGCGCAGGAGGCACAGCTCAACCAGCTCGATCACTTCCGCACCCGCATCGACGGGCAGTCGATCCACTTCGCGCACCTGCGCTCGCGCCACGCCGATGCCCTCCCGCTGATCATCTCGCACGGCTGGCCCGGCTCCATCGTCGAGTTCCTCGACGTGGTCGGCCCGCTGGTCGATCCCGAGGCGCACGGCGGGGAGGCTGCCGATGCCTTCCACCTGGTGCTGCCCTCGCTGCCCGGCTACGGCTTCTCGGAGCCGACGCGCAGCGCCGGCTGGGACACGCGGCGCATCGCCGGGGCGTTCGCGCAGCTCATGGCCCGGCTGGGCTACCGGCGCTACGGCGCCCAGGGCGGTGACTGGGGCGCCATGGTCACCAGCAACCTGGCGCTCGTCGACGCAGAGCACGTCGCGGGCATCCACACCAACATGCCGCTGGCGTCGCCGCCGGCGGACGGCCCGGGCGACCTGACCGCGCAGGAGCAGGCCGACGTGGCGGAAATGGCGGCGTTCATGGAGAACGAGACCGGCTACCAGCGCATCCAGGGCACCAAGCCGCAGACGCTGGGCTTCGGTCTCAACGACTCGCCCGCGGGTCTGTGCGCGTGGATCGTCGAGAAGTTCCGTACCTGGAGCGACTGCGACGGCAACCCCGAGAGCGTCTACACGCGCGACGCCCTGCTGACCAACGTGATGCTGTACTGGGTGACCGGGACGATCACCTCGTCGGCGCGCCTCTACTACGAGACCATGAAGCACGGCCGCGTCGGACTCGAGAGCCGGATCGAGGTGCCCACGGGAGTGGCGCGCTTCCCGCGAGAGATCATGCGCTTCCCGCGCGCCTGGGTGGCGCGTCACTACAACCTGACCCACTGGACCGAGATGCCGCGCGGCGGCCACTTCGCCGCCATGGAGCAGCCCCGGCTCTTCGTCGACGACGTGCGGAGCTTCTTCCGCAGCGTGCGCGGATAGGCGCGCGGGCGAGGCTACGGCGTCGCGCCGATCGCGCCCAGGTTCAGGCCCGGGCACTCGAGGTCGCTGTTCTCGAGCGCGACGCAGTCCATGTCGATCATCTCGCGGGTGATCTCGGCGAAGGCGCCGTCGCGGCACTCCTGCGTGATGCGGTCGGTGATCGTGCACTGCGCGGGCGTGTCGCCGGAGCAGAACTCGATGCCGACCTGGGTCACCTCGTGGTGGATTCGCCAGCCCTCCAGGCAGCGGAACTCGGCGCGGGTGAAGATCTCGGCGACGTGTCCGACGCCCAGGACGTCACGCAGCTCGAGCGCGGGGGCGCTGCCGCTGGCCAGAAGCAGGCCGGCGAGGACGGCGGGCAGCAGGCGGTGAAGACGTGTGTGCATGGCGATCTCTCCTCTCGAGAAGGAGGATTGCCGCACGCCGTGCGCGCGTCTGTGAATCCGTTCACCGGCCCTCGATCGCCGTGCCCAGCAGATCGGCGAGCTGCTCCATGCGCACGCGCAGCGGGTAGTCGGGGCGTGCCGCGGCCGCCCGGCGGGCCGCCTCGATCCCGGCGGCGGCGACCCCGGCCACGAACTCGACGTCGACCGCGCGGCCCACGTCGCCGCGCTCGATCCCGTCCTCGAGCAGTGCCACGAGGGCCTGCTCGAGATCCGGCTCGCCCCGCGCCGGTGGATCCGCCAGGAGCTGCGTCGTGACCTGCTGCGGCGGGACCCGCCCGGGCAGGTCGGCGCCGGGCGCGCCGATCTCGCGACACAGCTCGGACAGGCGTGCCCGCGTGGTGCCGGGCCGCTTGCGGGCCCGCTCGACCCGCTCGATCAGGGCCCGGGTCTGCTCGTGCGCGAGCTCGGCCAGCAGCTCGGCGCGGCTGCCGCAGTGGTTGTAGAAGGTCTTCTCGGCCACGTCTGCGGCGCGGGCGATCTCCGCGACCGTCACCTCGCTGCCGCGCTCCGCGAGGAGTTCGCGGGCGGTCGCGAGGATGCGGGTCCGCAGCTCTCGCTTGTGGCGCTGGCGGCGACCTTCGGGGCGGCCCTGCGGCATCCCGGAACTCTAGTACAGCAATCAGTAAATATACAGGCCGCTGTCAGGAAACCCCGGGTCCGCGAGGCAAGCCGAGCAGGGTGGCCGCCTCGGCCTGCGTCGCAGGCCGCCGGCCGACCTCGGCGCACAGGGCGAGGGCCTCCTCGAGCAGCTCGAGGTTGCCGGGCCTGCGCGATCCGGCGTGGTCCTCGAGGCCCACGCGCAGGTGTCCGCCCCGCTCGAGGGCGAGGCGAGCCATCCCGGACCCCACCACGTCGCCACCGAGCACTGCCACGGCCCAGGGCAGCTCGCTGCCCTCGAGCATGGCCAGGTAGGCCTCGAGGCTCGGGGCGGTCGGGGGCAGACCGAAGCTCAGACCGGCGCCGAAGTACAGCTTCAGGAAAGCTCCGGCGGGCATGCGCCCGGCGCGCTCCCATCCGAGCGCCGCGCGCAGGAATCCGGGCTCGAAGATCGCCATGCTGGGTCCCAACCCGAGGCGCTCGCACTGCTCGAACTTCCAGCGGATCGCCTCGGGCGAATTATCGTACAGGAAGCTGAACGCAGAGAAGGGCAGGCCGTCGGGGCCGGGGGAGCCCAGGTTCACCGATCCGGGGTCCACGTAGGCCACCCGCAGCACGCCCTTCTCGGCGAGCACGAAGTGGTGGCCCCAGCGCTGCTCGATGTCGCCGTCCCAGTTCGCGGTCGGGTAGAGGAGCGCGCCGGGATGGCGCTCGAGCACGCGCTCGTACACCGCCAGGCTGGCGGCGGCCATGCCCTCGGGGGTGGCGCCCCCCAGGCGACCGCCGCGGCCCAGGTCGTCGTGCTGGTGGATGATCTGCGCGCCGGCGTCCAGGCAGGCCACCGCGTCGGCGACCAGCTCGTCGACCGAGATCGGCACGTGCGGGTTGCGGTCCCGGGTGGTGCCGCCGTTGAGCGCGACCTCGATCAGGACCGGGTCGTCGACGCGCGCCACGGCTCAGGCGATCTCCGCGATGGTGCCCGGGCGCTGCTCGAGCTCGGGCGTCAGATCCCGCCCGTTCTCGCGGATCGGCACGCCGTTGACGAGCACGTGGGCCACGCCGGCCGGCGCGTCCGCGGTCAGCCGCTCGCTGTTCGCCGGGAAGTCGCGCACGCGCCGGATCGGCCCCGGCGCGACGCGGCTCGGGTCGATGACGGCGACGTCGGCGCAGGCGCCCACGCGCAGGTAGCCGCGATCGACCAGGCCCAGCAGGTCGGCAACCTCGCCACTGAGCTTCCGCACCGCCTGCTCGATCGGCATGGTGCCGCGCTCGCGCACGCGCGAGCCGAGCAGGTCGGTCGCCTGCGGCGCGTCGCAGAGCTGGCCGACGTGGGCGCCCGCATCGGACAGGCCCAGCACCACGTGCTCGCGCGTCAGCAGCCAGTCGACCTCCTCGGTGTCGTCGTTGGCCACGTAGACGCGGAAGCGCGTCTTCAGGTCCTCCTGCAGCGAGAGCTCGCACATCAGGTCGAGCGGCGCCACGCCGCGCTCCGCGGCCACGTCGGCCACGCGCCGGCCGATCAGCTCCGGGAAGCGATCGGTCTCGGAGATCTCGATGACGTCCCAGCGCGGCCGCATGCTCGCCTTGTCGAGGTCCTCGGTCGCGCGCCGGCGCCACTCGGGGTCGGCGTAGGCAGCGCGGCGCGTGATCTCGGGCTCGCTCATCAGCGCCGCGAACATCGAGCCCACGTTGAGCACGAACGGATCGCCCATGGTGATCTGCAGCGAGAGCGGCCGCGGGCTCACCTGCGGCCAGACCTGCGCGCCGCTGGCCCAGCCGCGCTCGTTGACCTCGACCAGGCCGCGGTGGCGCTGGCCCGGGAAGGTGAGCAGCGCGCCGTAGGTGAAGGGCCGGCCCACGCGGGGCTGGAGCTCGTACAGGTCGGGAATCGAGACCAGCTCGCCCGGCGCCACGTGCACGATCCCGCGGCCCGCGGCGCCCACGGCCTGGGCCAGGGCCTCGAACTCGCGCAGCTCGCACAGGCGGCTCGGGATCGGCTTGCCGTCCACGCCCAGGTGCGTCGGCGCGAAGCTGGTGGCGAAGCCGACGCTGCCGGCCTCGACCGCCTCGCGCACCAGGCGCGCCATGTGCTCGATCTCGTCGTTGGTCGCGGCCCGCTCGTAGGCATCGTCGCCCATGGCGAAGAGGCGCACGGCCGTGTGCCCGATGTAGGCGTTGTAGTTCAGGTACGTGCCCCGGCGCCGGATCGACCCCAGGTACTCCGGGAAGCTCTCGAAGTCCCAGGGAATGCCCGCGTGGAGCGCGGCGACGTCCATGTCCTCGACGTTCTCGAGCGTGCGCGCGATCACGTCGCGGTGCTCGGGCCGGGTGGGCGCGATCGAGAAGCCGCAGTTGCCGCCCACCACCGTGGTCACGCCGTGGTAGCACGAGGGCGAGAGCGCCGGATCCCAGAAGACCTGGGCGTCGTAGTGCGTGTGCAGGTCGATGAAGCCGGGGGTGACCACGTGACCGTCGGCCTCGAGCACCCGGTCGCCGCTGAGCCCCTCGCCGATCTCGCGGATCCGCCCGCCCGCGATGGCCACGTCGGCCCGCCGGCCGGGCGCGCCCGTGCCATCGATGACCGTTCCGCCGCGAATGACGATGTCTGGTGCCATGCGTACCTCCAGCTGGGGCCCATTGTCCTCTGCGGGACGGCCCCGGGCAAGCCCGGCCGGCTACAGCAACCCATCCAGAATGGCCGATGGAGCCGGCGTGGTGGATCCTGCGACGCTCCGGGGCCGGCTGATCGAGTCCCTGCTCTCGCCCCAGCTGCGCGGCGCGGACCCCGTCACCCAGCGGCGCGCGCGGCTGATGCTCGGCTTCATCCTGATCGCGCTGCCGATCACGCTCGGCAACGTGCTCCTCGAGGCCTTCACGCTGCCGCCCGACGTGCTGCTCGACCGCGCGCCGAGCAGCGTCGCCGCCGTCACGGTGCTGGCCTCGCTCCTGGTGCTGCTCCGCTTCAGCGATCGCGTGCAGCTGGCCGGTCACATCGGTGCGACCCAGGCCTTCCTGGGCATCGGCGTGGTCTGCTACCGGATGGGGGGCATTCGCAATCCGGAGCTCGCCTGGATGTGCGTGGTGCCGCTGGTGGCACTGATCTTCACCGGGCGGCGCGCCGGAGAGATCTGGACCGCGATCACCATCGCCTTCCTGGCCGGGCTCTACGCCCTGGATGGCAGCGAGTGGGTGCCCGCTCCCCCGACCGAGACCCGCGAGGGGCTCTTCGTGCTCGTGAACACCAGCGTGCTGCTGGTGCTGCTGATCGCGCTGGTGCGCTACTACGACGTCGAGAGCGAGCGGATCCTGCGCTCCATGTCGAGCCTGCGCGACCAGGCGCAGGCGGCGAGCCGCGCCAAGAGCGAGTTCCTGGCGAACACCAGCCACGAGATCCGCACGCCCCTCACCGCCATCCTCGGCTACGCCGATCTCCTGCTCGAGGACCTCGACTCACCCGTCGACGTCGAGCGCCGCCGCGAGATGCTGCAGACCATCCGTCGCAACGGCGAGCACCTGGGGCGGGTTCTCAACGACGTGCTGGACCTGTCGCGCATCGAGGCCGGCCGTCTGCAGCTCGAGCGCATGGACGTCTCCCTCGCCGAGCTGCTCGGCGACGTGCACGACCTGATGCAGGTCCAGGCGAGCAGTCGCGGGCTGCGCCTCGAGCTGGATCTGGCGCCCGACCTGCCGGCGTTCGTCTCGACGGATCCGACGCGGCTGCGCCAGGTGCTGGTCAACCTGGTGGGCAACGCGGTTCGCTTCACGGACAGCGGCGCGGTGACGATCGCGGCGGTCCGCGCCGTCGTCGAGGCTGAGCCGGGCCTCGAGATCGAGGTGCGCGACACCGGCATCGGCATGAGCGAGGAGCAGATCGGCCGCATCTTCGAGCCGTTCACGCAGGCCGACGCGACCACCACGCGGACTCGCGGCGGCACCGGCCTGGGCCTCGCGATCTGCGTGCGCCTGGTCGACCTGATGGGCGGCCAGCTCGCGGTCCGCAGCGCGCCCGGCCGGGGCAGCGCTTTCCGCGTGCGCCTGCCCGTGGGCCCGGTCTCGGGCGATGCACTGACGCGCGCGACGCCCCTGCCCGCCGGCGTCCGGGTCCGCCCCGAGCCCGGAACGCGCGTGCTGGTGGCCGAGGATGGGCCGGACAACCAGCGCCTGCTGCGCGCGATCCTCGAGCGCGCCGGCTGCGAGGTCGACGTGGCCGAGGACGGCGAGGTCGTGCTCGAGAAGGTCGCCGCTGCGGGGGGCGGCTACGAGGTGATCCTGATGGACATGCAGATGCCGCGCCGCGACGGCTACGAGGCCACGCGGGAGCTGCGCAGTCGCGGCTACAAGGGGCCGATCATCGCGCTGACCGCCCACGCCATGGGCGAGGAGCGGATCCGCTGCCTGCGCTCGGGCTGCGACGACTACATGAGCAAGCCGGTCGACCGCGCGCTTCTGCTCGAGATGATCGCCGGGCACTGCGCGAGCCCGTCCCGGCCAGACTGAAGGGCGTTTGCAACGCCGGACCCACCGGAACAGAATGTACCGGTGGAGCCCCTGGACTACTCCGATCCCGTCGCGGCCGACGCCGATCCCTACGCCTCGTGGGCGCGCGGCCGGCGCGATGCGCCGGTCATGACCGGGGAGGTCTTCGGCAGGAAGGGCTACACGGTGCATCGCTTCGCCGACGTCGAGTCGGCGCTGAAGGACAGCGAGACCTTCTCCTCGGGCATCAACCAGGCCACGATGGGCCCGTACATGGGCACGCTGATCCTGGGCATGGACGGCCAGGAGCACACCCGCTACCGGAACCTGGTCTCCCACGCGTTCCGGCCCTCGGCGATGGAGCGCTGGGAGCGGGAGCTGATCGAGCCGGTGATCGGCGAGCTGCTCGACGCGATCGCGCCGCAGGGCCGCGCGGACCTGGTGGCCGACATCACGCGCCGCTACCCGATGCGCGTGATCGCCGGGCTGATCGGTGTGCCGCTGGCCGACCAGGAGCAGTTCATGGTCTGGGCCGAGCAGATCAATCTCGGCCCCACCGATCCCGAGCGCGGTCTGGCCGCGTCGCGTGCCATGCGCGACTACCTCACCCCGATCGTCGAGGACCGGCGTCGCACGCACCGGGGCGACCTGATCAGCGACATCGCCCACGCCGAGATGGATGGCGAGCGGCTCGACGACGAGCACATCTACGGCTTCCTCCGCCTGCTCCTGCCCGCGGGCGCCGAGACCACGTTCCGCGTCATGGGGAATATCCTGCTCGCGCTGCTCGTGCGCCCCGCGGTTCTCGAGCGGGTGCGCGCCGACGGCGAGCGCTGGATCCCCGAGGCGATCGAGGAGACGCTGCGCTGGGAGTCGTCGGTGACCATGGTCAGCCGGGTCGCGGCCTGCGACACGCGCCTGGCGGGGGTCGACATCGAGGCCGGGGCGCCGGTCAGCCTGCTGGTCGGCTCGGCGAACCACGACGAGAGCGTGTTCGATCACTCCGAGGACTGGGACATCGACCGGCCGCACAAGAACCACCTGGCGTTCGGCTGGGGCCGCCACGTCTGCCTGGGCAAGCACCTGGCGCGGCGCGAGCTCGCGCTCGGAGTCGGAGCGATCCTGCGGCGTCTGCCCGGCCTGCGTCTCGATCCCGGGGCGCCGACGCCGCGCATCACGGGCATCGCCTTCCGCGGGCCCGAGGCGCTGCCGGTGGTCTTCGAGCCTCAGTCCCCGGTCTGAGCCGCGCGCAGCGCGGCGTAGGCGTAGACCAGCGCGTAGCTGCGCCAGGGGCGCCAGCGCAGGGCGAAGCGCCGCATCTCGGCCTCGCTCGCCGGCGTGCGCCGGCCCAGCAGGCCGCGCGCCAGGTGCTTGATCACGCCGAGGTCGCCGGCCGGGAACGCATCGGGGCGGCCGAGCCCGCGGATCAGCAGGGTGTCTGCCGTCCAGCGGCCGATGCCCTTGATCGCGACCAGGCGCTCGATCACCGCGTCGTCGTCGAGCGCGCGCAGCTCGTCGTCGTCGAGCTCGCCGCCCGCGAACCCGCGTGCCAGGCGCACGAGGGTGCCGGCCTTGGCGGCCGACAGCCGGAAGCGGCGCAGGGCGGCCGGTGACTCGCGCGCGATCCGCGCCGCCGCGGGGAAGGCGTGCCAGGTGCGCCCGTCCAGGCGCGCGCGACGCCCGAACGCCTCGACCAGCTCGGCCCGGATCGAGTACGCGAAGGTCAGGTTCACCTGCTGCGCGAGCACCGTGGTGACCAGCGCCTCGAAGCAGTCGCCGTGGCCGGCAATCGCCAGCCCGCGCGACGCGCGGATCGCGGGCTCGAGCAGGGGATCCGAGCCGAGGGCGGCGTAGAAGCGGCGCAGCTCGTTGTGCGTGCCCAGCGCCCGGGACAGGAACTCCGTGGCGGCCTCGCGGGCGGCGCGGGTCCGGGCGCCGTGGCCGACCAGCTCGACGGAGAGCAGGGCCCGTGCCGGCGCCGCCGTCTGCCGCACCCGCACCAGCAGCGGGCGGCCGGCGTGCAGCAGCAGGCGTTCGTAGATCTCGCCGTCGAAGTGGTCCACGCGCTCCGGGAAGCGCGCGAAGCGCGCCGCCGTTCGCGCGAGCGAGTACGGCCGGCCGGGACGGAGCTCGAAGCGACTGCGTGGCGGAGCGGAGGGCAACGGACGGCCTGCTAGCATACGCGCCCGTGAGCGAGCTGCTGCGAGAGCTGGTCGAGGTACTCGACCTCGAGCGCGTCGGTGACGACGTGTGGCGCGGAGCCAGCGAGCGCGACCGCCACGGCCGGGTGTACGGCGGCCAGGCGATCGCCCAGGCGCTGGTCGCGGCGCTGCGCTCCACCGACGGCTGGCCGGCGCACTCCCTGCACGCCTACTTCCTGCGCCCCGGAGACCCGCACGAGCCCATCGAGTACCGCGTCGAGCGCGTCCGCGACGGCCGCTCGTTCGCCAGCCGCCGCATCGTCGCGCTCCAGCGCGACCTGCCGATCCTGCACATGCTCGCGTCGCTGCAGCCGCCCGAGCCCGGCCCGGAGCACGGGCTGCCCATGCCCGACGTGCCCGACCCCGACACGCTGCCCGGGCCCGAGGAGCTGGCGCGCGAGCACCTGCGCCATGCGCCCGAGCGCATGCGCGGCTGGGTCGCGATGCCGCGGGCGATCGAGGTGCGCTACACCGCGGTGCCCGTGAGTCTCGGCGGCCACGGCGAGGGCCGCAACGCCATGTGGATGCGCGCGCCGGAGCGCGTCGGAGACGCGCCCTGGCTGCACCAGGCGCTGCTTGCCTACGTCAGCGACCTCAGCTTCAACGACAACGCGGCGCGGCCCCACGTGCGGCCCGGCGAGCTCGGGCTGCAGATGGCGAGCGTCGATCACGCCCTGTGGCTGCACCGGCCGGTGCGCGCCGACGACTGGTTGCTCTTCGCGCAGCACAGCCCGCATGCGGCGGGCGCGCGCGGCTTCGTGCGCGGGGAGATCTTCACGCGCGCCGGCGAGCACGTGGCCAGCGCCGCGCAGGAGTGCCTGCTGCGCCCGACGGGCTGAGGGGCCCGACCCGGGAGATCGTCCCGGGGCGCTCGGCTATGATCGCCGCCGATGAGCAACGATCGATACCGTGTGATGGAGGTGGCCGCGGTCCCGGGCTGGGACGACGAGGCCGACGTGGTGATCGCCGGGCTGGGCGCGGCCGGTGTCTGTGCCGCGATCGAGGCGCGGCTGGCGGGCGCCGACGTGCTCGTGCTCGAGCGCGCCAGCGGCGGCGGGGGGCTGACGAGCTCGGCGGCCGGTCATCTCTACCTGGGCGGTGGCACGCGCGTGCAGAAGGCCGTGGGGGTCGAGGACAGCGTCGAGGACATGCGCCAGTACCTGATCCACAACACGCCCGAGCCGGAGCTCGACAAGATCGACCTGTACTGCGAGCAGAGCGTGAACCACTTCGACTGGCTGGTCGAGCAGGGCGTGCCGTTCAACGACACCATGTTCCCGACCAAGCACGTGCTGCAGCCGACCGACGAGTGTCTGATCTGGTCGGGCAACGAGGAGGTCTGGCCATATCGCGAGCACGCGCGCCCCGCGCCCCGCGGCCACAAGGTCGCCCAGGAGGGCGAGCACGGCGGCTCGAAGATGATGGAGGTGCTGATCACCCGCGCCCAGGAGCTCGGAGTGCGCGTGGTCACCGAGGCAGCCGTGACCGAGCTCGTGCGCGACGGCGAGCGGATCGCGGGTGTGCGCTACCGGAGCTTCGACGAGGAGCGAGGTGTGCACGCACGTCGTGGGGTGGTGCTGGCCACCGGGCACTTCACCGGCAACGACGAGGCGATCCGCGAGTACTGCCAGCAGCTCGCCGACGAGCGCGTCCACCGCCAGCACACCCCTGCCGACGACGGCTCGGGAATCTGGCTGGGGCTGGCCGCGGGCGGCGAGGCGCTGCACATGGGCGGGGCGCTGATCACCTGCCCGTTCTACCCGCCGGAGCAGCTGCTCAAGGCGGTGCTCGTCAACCGCGAGGGCCGCCGCTTCGTGCCCGAGGACTCCTACCACTCGCGCACCAGCGCCTTCATCACGCAGCAGCCGGGGGGCGTCGCGTACCTGATCGTCGACGAGAAGATCTTCGCGCGCCCGGAATGGGGCGGCTACGAGGTCGTCGACGCCTGGGAGAGCGTCGAGGAGATGGAGCACGGCCTGGAGCTGCCCCCGGGCTCGCTGGTCGAGACGCTGCGCGGCTACAACGAGCACGCGGCGCGCGGCGAGGACCCCGAGCTGCACAAGGGCGCCAAGTGGCTCACGCCGCTCGACACCCCGCCGTTCGCGGCGCTCGATGCGTCGCTCGGACGCAACGCCTTCGTCGGCTTCACGCTGGGCGGGCTGCGCGTGTCGGCGGAGGGCGAGGTGCTGCGGCCCGACGGCAGCCCGATCGCGGGCCTGTACGCCGCCGGTGCCTGCGCCTCGAACATCGCGCAGGACGCGCTCGGCTACTCGAGCGGCACCTGCATCGGCGAGTCGACGTTCTTCGGCCGCCGCGCCGGGAGGCACGCCGCGGGCGCGCGCTGAGCGGGGTCGGCCCCCGCCGACAGGCGCGGCGGTCGCACTTGTCAGCGCTCGCTCAGGGTGATAAATGAACGTTCATTCATGAGCCAGAGCGCTTCGATTCCCGGGCCCGCGCGGGCCGCTGCGGTCCTCGACACGCGGGACCGCATCCTCGACGCCGCCGAGATCGCGTTCGCCCGCCGGGGTCTCGAGGGCACGCGGGTGCGTGAGATCGCCGGGGGCGCCGGCGTCACCCCGGCGGCCCTGTACCTGTACTTCGACGGCAAGCGCGAGCTGTACCGGGCCGTCATCGACCGCGGGTTCCAGCCGATCGCCGACCTCCTCGAGGCATTCGATCCCGCCGCCGGCGACCCCGCCGTCGAGCAGATCGTCGGCGGCGTCCTGCGCCACCTGCGCGCCCGCCCGCAGCTGGCGGGAATCGTCTACCACGAGGCGATCTCGCGGGGCGAGCTCCTGCCCCACCTGGCGCGCACCTGGCTGCGGCCGCTCTTCGAACGCATCGGGGTCCTGATCCGGCGCGGCGGCACCTCGGAGGTCTGGGAGGATCACGAGGTCCCGCAGGTGGTGGCGGCCCTGCTGCAGGTCGTCCTGGGTCACTTCAGCCTGGCGCCGCTGCTGGCCGAGGTCCTCGATCGCGACCCGCTGGCGCCCGAGGTGCTCGACGAGCAGCTCCGCTTCCTGCTCAAGCTGCTGGGCCAGATCTTCGGAGTCGAGGATCCGGCCGCTCACGCCGATTGACGCCCTGGAGGGACCCATCGTGAAGCCCGGCGACATCGACCTCAGCCACCCGGACACGTTCGAACACGGTCCGCCACACGAGTACTTCTCGCTCCTGCGCCGCGAGCGACCGGTGTGCTGGAACGAGGTCCGCGAGGAGCCCGGGCGTCGCCTGCAGCAGACCCGCGGCTTCTACTCGGTGACCCGCCACGAGGATCTGGTGCACGTCTCGCGCAGCCCCAGGATCTTCTCGTCGGCCCTGGGCGGCGCCATGATCATGGACATGGAGGGGGACGAGCAGGGTCTGGCCATGGTCCGCACCATGATGATCACCATGGATCCACCCGAGCACGTGAAGTACCGGCGCCTGGTGCAGCGGGGCTTCACGCCCAGCATGGTGCGCAAGCTGGAGGCGCACATCCGGGCGGCCTCGGCCCGCGTGGTCGACGCGGTCGCCCGCAAGGGCAGCGCGGAGTTCGTCGAGGACCTGGCGATGAGCCTGCCGATGGAGCTGATCTGCGAGCTCATGGGCATTCCCCCCGGGGACCGCCGACAGGTCTTCGACTGGTCGAACCAGATGATCGGCTTCGACGATCCGGACATCACCTCGAGCCTGGGAGACCAGGACAGCGCCACGCTGCAGATGTGGATGTACTCCAACCAGCTGGCGGCAAGGAAGCGCGAGGAGCCCGACGAGACCCTGATGAGCCAGCTCGCCAACGGCGAGGTGGACGGTCAGAAGATCTCGGAGATGGAGCTGAACAACTTCTTCGTCCTGCTGGCCATCGCCGGCAACGAGACCACGCGCACGGCCACCTCCCAGGGCATGCTCGCGCTCTGCGAGAATCCCGAGCAGTACGAGCTGCTGCGCTCCGACGTCGAGCGCTACCTCGACGGCGCCGTCGAGGAGATCCTGCGCTACACGTCGCCGGTGATGCACTTCCGCCGCACGGTCACCGAGGACACCGAGCTGAACGGCGTACCGCTCCGGCGCGACGACAAGGTCGTGCTCTGGTACCCGTCGGCCAACCGCGACGAGTCGGTCTTCGGCGACGACGCCCAGCGCTTCGACATCACGCGCGATCCCAACCCCCACGTGGCCTTCGGGATCGGCGAGCACTTCTGCCTGGGCGCGAACCTGGCCCGGATGCAGCTGCGCTGCATCTTCCGCGAGATGCTGACGCGCATCCCCGACCTCCGGATGGTCGGAGCCCCGCAGCGCCTGCGCAGCACCCTGATCGACGGCATCAAGCAGATGCCGGTCGAGTTCACGCCCGAGGCCGCCTAGGCACGGCGCTCAGAACCCGGGCGTCTCCTGCTCGAAGGCGCCCCGCAGCCGCTCGCCGTCGGGCGTGTAGACCCCCGTGCAGCCGTCCTGGGTGCGGCCCCGCTGCACGATCACCCACAGCGGGCCCGCTGCGCCGGTCGCGGCCGCGTAGGTCCGCGCCACGTCCACGCAGCCAGGTCGGGCCTCGTCGTCGCTGAACAGCCCCATCTTGCACTGCAAGAAGATCGCGTCGGCCGGGATCTCGTCGTCGATCTGCTCGCGATGCTCCTCGTCGTCGGCCATCACGCCGGCGAGCCGTCGCATCTGGTCGCCGGTGAAGATGGCCGGCTGCTCGCAGCCCAGCTCCCGCAGCTCGTCGGTCCCGGGCGCGCTGCTGGCCTCCTGCGCGAGCGTCGCGGCCTCGCGGCCCAGCTCGATCAGCTTCTGGCCCTGGTCGCTGGTGGCGAAAATCCACGCGCCGACGCCGCAGGTGACCAGCAGCGCGCCCGAGAGCCCGATCGCGATCCAGGCGGCCACGGGTATCTTGCTGCGGCGCGGCTCTCCGAGCGGCTCGTTGGGCGGCTGCACGCTCATCCGACCCGGCGGTCGAGGTGCTCGAGCAGCTGGTCCTCGAAGGTGAAGTCGAACTCCACCGAACGGTCCCGGCCCGTCGCCAGGAACCAGTCGTAGGTCTGCTCGACCATCGAGCGGAAGGTGTACTCCGGCGCCCAGCCGATGTCGCGGCGCAGCCGGTCGATCCCGAAGCAGACGCTGCGGTTCCAGCGGTGCAGGTTGGGCGCCAGCCGCTGGATGATGCGGCCCAGCATGAACAGACGCATGTTCCGGCGCGCGCGCTCCTGCTCCGCCTCGCTCGTGCGGATGTCGATCGCCGCCTGGATCGGCCGGCCGGGATCGAGCTCGAGCTCGCCGTCCCAGAGCGCGTCCATCACGTCGTGCGGCACGAAGACCTTCTCGGGCTCCACGCCGACGATCGATGCGAAGGTGTCCACGTAGCCCTCGTCGGTGTAGAGCTCCTTGCCGGTCAGGTTGTAGCGCTTCCCGAAGGTCCGGGGCTCGCACATCATCAGGGCCAGCGCGCGGGCCTGGTCGTCCACGTGGCCGACCTGGCCCACGGTCGTGCCGTCGCCCGGGATCAGGATGCGTCGCCCGGCCAGGAGCCGCGCGAACATGCGCTGCTCGCGGTCGGGCAGGATGTTGTTCGGTCCGAAGACCATCGAGAACGGGACGATCGTCGCCGGGAAGCCCTCCTCGCGGTGCTTGCCGACCAGGAAGTCCTCGCAGAGCAGCTTGTGCAGTCCGTACTCGTTCTGATCGGGACCGCGGTCCACCGGGTGGTCCTCGCCGATCGGCAGCACGCTGGCCGGCGCGTAGATCACGGTCGAGCTGGCGAACACATAGTGCCCGATCCGGCCCCGGAACAGCTCGTACATGAGCCTGACGTCCTCGGGGTGGTAGGCGCTCATGTCCTGGACGCAGTCGAAGGACTCGCCCGCGAAGACCTCGCGCATCCGGTCGTGGTCGGTCCGGTCCCCGTACAGGCGGCGCACGCCGCGCGGGAGCTCGGCCTTGGTCTGTCCCCGGTTGAGCACGGTGACCTCGTGCCCGGTACGCACCAGCTCCCGGACGAGGGCGAGCCCGTTGAACTGCGTCCCGCCCATGACGAGGACCTTCATCTCAGGCCGCCGATGCCGCGCGCGGTTGCGAGAGCCCCAGGGCGTTCTCGCGCATGATGGCGCGGACCTCGTCGTCGCCGAAGCCCGCCAGCTCGTGGATGAAGCTGGTCGGCTCGGCCAGACCCTCGGCATGCGGCCAGTCCGAGCCCAGCAGCATGCGCTGCGGACCGAGCAGCTCGCGCAGCAGCGGCACGTCGTCCTCGTGGAACGGCGCGACCCAGACGTGGCGTCGGAAGGTCTCGATCGGATCCTCGGCGAAGCTGCCGGGCTCCTGGCCGAACACGCGCCGGAAGTTCTGGAACAGGTAGGGCACCCAGTTGGAGCCCATCTCGATGCTGGCGAAGCGCAGGTTCCCGAAGCGCTCGAAGAGCCGCTGCGAGATCAGCGCGGCGAACAGGTCATAGGGAGGCCTCGAGCCGGTCAGCGCGTTGAACGGCGAGCTGCGGAAGGCCTGCAGCGCTCCCCCCTCGCCCCAGTCGGCCGCGTGTTCACCGTAGCCCGCATCGCCCCCGTGACAGGCGACCGTGATCCCGGCCTCGTCGACGCGCGCCCAGAACGGATCGAAGACCGGGTCGGCCGGCGAGCGCTTGCCCTCGGGGCAGGCGACGGGGGCCGAGCGCATGCAGATCCCCGGCGTCCCGGCCGCGAGCACGCGCTCGAGCTCGGCGATTCCCTGCTCGACGTCGATGATCGTGATGTAGGGCAGGGCGTGGATGCGGTCCCGGTAGGCATAGCCCCAGTCGTCCTCGAGCCAGCGGTTGAAGGCCCGGAACGCCGCGTGGCAGGCGTCCGGGTCGTGGGCCAGCGCCTCCTCCATGCCCACGCCCAGCGTCGGGAAGAAGAAGGCGCGCTCGATCCCCTGCGTGTCCATGACCGCCAGCCGCTCGTCGCGCTTGCGGTAGGCGGGGTTGATCGGCTCGAGCTCGCCGAAGATCTCCTTGATGCTGGCACCGCCGGGATTCTTGCCCCGGTAGTACTCGTCGAGGCAGCCCGGCCGCGCGACGGGGTCGAAGGTCGGGTTGGGGATGAAGCTGTTCACCCGGCCGCCGACCAGGAGGCGCTGGCGCCCGTTCAGCTCGGCCCACTGCATGCACCGCCTCTCGAAGCCCGGCTCGATGTGCCGGGTGAAGGCGTCGGTGGCCTCGTAGTAGTGGTTGTCCGCGTCGAAGACGGGGAAGTCGAGCTGCGCCATGGCGACCCTCCGGGGGCTCCAGATGCCCGAAGCGCGGCGATTCTAGCATCGGTGTAGAATCCGGGCCCCGCGCAGGAGGTGCGAGATGCCCGAACTCTGGCACGAGCAGCGTCTGCTCATCGACGGCGAGCTGGTCCCCGCGACCGGCGGCCGCACGTACGACAACATCAATCCCGCCACCGAGGAGGTCGTCGGTCAGGCCGCCGACGCCTCGGAGGCCGACATCGATCGCGCCGTTGCGGCGGCCCGGCGCGCGTTCGACGAGACGGACTGGGCCACCGATCACGCGCTGCGCGCGCGGGTCCTGCGCCAGCTCCAGGAAGCCATGGTCGAGCGCATCGAGGAGCTGCGCGCGACCTACGTCGCCGAGGTCGGCTGCCCGGTGCTCATGACCTACGGCCCCGGGGTCGACGTCCCGGTGGGTAGCCTGAGTCACTACGCGGACTTCGTCGAGAAGTACGAGTGGAGCACCGACCTGGGCGTGGCGGAGGTCTTCGGCATGAAGAGCCACCGCTGGATGGAGCGCGAGGCGGTCGGCGTGGTCGCGGCGATCACGGCCTGGAACTTCCCGATCGAGCTCAACCTGAAGAAGATGGGCTGGGCGCTGGCCGCCGGCTGCACGGTGGTGCTCAAGGGCGCTCCCGCAACCCCGTGGTGCACGCTCAATCTCGGACAGCTCCTCCACGAGAGGACCGATCTGCCCGCCGGCGTGGTCAACACCATCACGTCGTCTCAGAACGGCATCGGCGAGCGGCTCACGACCGACCCGCGCGTGGACATGGTCTCGTTCACCGGCTCCACCGCGACGGGCAAGCGGATCCTGGCGTGCACCGCCGACGACGTGAAGCGCGTGTCGCTGGAGCTCGGGGGCAAGTCCCCGATGATCGTGCTCGACGACGTTCCGGACCTCGCAGCCGCGGTCGGCGGCAGCGCCGCGGGCGTCTGCGGTCACGCGGGACAGGGCTGCGCGATCCTCTCGCGCGTTCTGGTGCCGGCGAGCCGCATGGACGAGGCGGTCGAGGCCGCACGCGCCGCCATGGAGCAGGTGAAGTACGGCGATCCGACGAATCCCGAGAACCTGATGGGGCCGCTGTGCAGCGCGCAGCAGCGTGAGAAGGTCGAGAGCCTGGTGAAGCAGGGCGTCGCGGAGGGCGCGCGCCTGGTGCTGGGCGGCAAGCGCCCCGCCCACCTGGAGCGGGGCTACTACTTCGAGCCGACGCTCTTCGCGGAGGTGGATCCCGACTCGACCATCGCGCAGACCGAGTTCTTCGGCCCGGTGCAGTGCCTGATCGGCTACGAGGACGAGGAGGACGCGGTGCGGATCGCGAACAACTCCGTCTACGGTCTGTCGGCGGGCGTGCTCAGCGGCGACCACGCGCGCGCACGTCGCGTGGCGCGGCGCCTGCGCGCCGGCACGGTGATCGTGAACGGCGGCGTGTACTACGGCCCCGAGGTCCCCTTCGGGGGCTACAAGCACAGCGGGCTCGGCCGCGAGAACGGCGTGCCGGGCTTCGAGGAGTTCCTCGAGGTCAAGTCCTACGCGGAGCCGGCGGCCTGATGCGCATCTCGCAGTTTGCACAGTTCGGCTGGGCGGCGATGCCCTCGCTCGATCCGCTGATCGAGGCCGCGCGAGACGCCGAGCGCCGGGGCTTCCACGGCTTCTGGATCCCGAACGTCTTCGGCATCGACGCCATGACCGCGCTCGCCGTCGTGGGCCACGAGACGCAGCGCATCGAGCTGGGCACGGCCGTCGTGCCGACCTACCCGCGCCACCCTGCGGTGATGGCGCAGCAGGCGCTCACGCTGCAGACGGCGTCGCAGGGCCGCTTCTCGCTGGGCATCGGGCTCTCGCACAAGATGGTGATCGAGGGCATGTTCGGCATGAGCTTCGAGAAGCCCGCGCGGCACATGCGGGGCTACCTGGAGGTGCTGGCGCCGCTGCTGCGCGGCGAGGCGCCGGGCGAGGGCGGCGAGTTCACCTGGCGCGGCCAGCTCGCCTTCGACACGCCGGCGCCCTCGCTGGTGATCGCGGCGCTCGGCCCGATCATGCTGCGGATCGCCGGCGAGCTGAGTGACGGTACGATCACCTGGGCGACCGGCATCAAGACGCTCGAGTCGCACATCATCCCGGCGATCCGCGAGGCCGCGAAGGCCGCCGGCCGCCCCGAGCCGCGCGTCGTGGCGGGCCTGCCGGTGGTCCTCACCGCCGACGTCGAGGCCGCGCGCGAGAAGCTCGCCAGGCGCCTGGGGATGTACGCGCAGATCCCGTCCTACCGGGCCATGCTCGACCGCGAGGGCGTCGAGGGCGCCGAGAGCATCGCGCTGGTCGGCGACGAGGCGCAGCTGCGCGCCGACCTCCAGCACCTGCGCGACATCGGCGTGACCGACCTGGTCGCGGTCGCCGAGGAGCCGGAGACGCTCGACTTCCTGCAGTCGCAGATCTAAGACGCGCCGGTGGCCGCGGCGACCCTGTCCGAGTACGAGTCCAAGCGGCTGCTCGCCGAGGCCGGCATCCCGGTGCCCGACGAGCGCCTCGTCGACGACGCCGCGGGGGCCGTGGCTGCTGCGCGCGAGCTGGGCGCCGACGTGGCGCTCAAGCTCTGCGGTCGGGGGATCGCACACAAGACCGAGCGCGGCCTGGTGCGCCTGGGCCTGCGCGGCGACGATGCCGTGGCGCGCGCGGCGCGCGAGCTGCTCGAGGCGCGTCGCCCCGCGGAGTCGGACGCGCGCCTCCTGGTGGCGCCGATGTGCGGCGGGCGGCGCGAGATCATCGCCGGCCTGCTGCGCGACCCGCAGTTCGGTCCCTGCGTGATGCTCGGGCTGGGCGGTGTCTTCGCAGAGGCGCTGCGCGACGTGGCCTTCGCGGTCGCCCCGCTGGGCCCCGCCGATGCCGATGAGCTGATCGACGCGCTCGTGCACGCCGAGGTGCTCGGCCCCTTCCGCGGCGAGCCGGCGGTGGATCGCTCGCGCCTCGTCGCGGTGCTCGAGGGCCTGGGCCAGATCGGCGCGACGCGTCCCGACGTGCGTTCGATCGACGTCAACCCGCTGATCGTCGACGGGGGTACACCCGTGGTGGTCGACGCGCTCGTCGAGCTGGAGGACCCGGCTTGAGCGACGTCCTCGAGCGGCTGCGGCCGCTGTTCTACCCGCGCGGCGTGATCATGACCGGGGTCGCCTCCCACCCCGGCAAGTTCGGCGCCGTCGCCTACCACAACCTGCTGCGCTTCGGGTACCAGGGCGAGGTGTTCCCGATCAAGCCCGACGGTGCCGAGGTGCTCGGCCGCCCCACACTGCGCGACGTCGCCGATGTGCCGCGGGGCGCGGCGGACCTGGTCTTCATGTGCACGCCGGCCGGCGCCAACCCCGCGCTGCTGCGGGCCTGCGCGGAGCGCGGCGTGCGCGCCGCGTACGTCGCGAGCGGCGGGTACGGCGAGGCCGGCGAGGACGGCCGCGTGCTCGAGCGTGAGCTGGTCGCGCTCGCCGACGAGCTCGGCGTGGCGCTCGTGGGACCGAACGGCCAGGGTCTGGTCTCGACGGCGGTGTCGATGTGCGCGCAGATCGCCGCCCCGTACCCGCCTCCCGGGCCGATCTCGATGGTCAGCCAGAGCGGCAACATCGGCTCGAGCTTCATGAACCACGGCTGCATGACCGGCGTGGGCTTCGCCAAGGGCGTCTCCTGCGGAAACGCCGCGCAGCTCGGCCTGGCCGACTTCATCGACTACTACGCCGCCGATCCGGAGACGCGCGCGACGCTGGCGTACCTCGAGGGCGTGGACGACGGGCGCCGCTTCCTCGAGGCGGCGCGCGCGCACTCCCTGCGCAAACCGCTGGTGGTCGTGCGGGGCGGCGTCACGGCGGCGGGCCAGCGCGCCGCGTCGAGCCACACCGGATCGCTCGCTTCCGACGACGCGATCTTCAGCGGCGTCTGCCGGCAGGCCGGTATCGCCCGCTGCGAGACCGTCGAGGAGGCGTACGAGACCGCCGCCACGCTGGCGACGCAGCCGCTGCCGCGCGGTCCGCGCACGCTGGTCTTCACCGTGGCGGGCGGCTGGGGCGTGCTGACCGCCGACGCCTGCGTGCAGGAGGGGCTCGAGCTGATCCCGCTGCCCGACGACCTGCGCGCGCAGATCGACGCGATGGTCCCGTCGCGCTGGAGCCGCGGCAATCCCGTGGACCTCGCCGGCGGCGAGACGCGCGACACGATTTCCGAGCTGCTCGAGAAGATGGCGGCGCATCCCGACGTCGACGCGATCGTGTACCTCGGCATCGGCATCCAGGCGGCGCAGGGCCACGCCTTCGCCAGCGGTCCCTTCTTCCCCGACCACGGGCTCGAGCGCGTGGCGGGCTTCCACGCGCGCCAGGACCGGCGCTACGCCCTGGCCGCGGCCGAGGTGAGCGAGCGGCACGGCAAGCCGGTGCTCGTCGCCACCGACCTGACGCACACCGACCGCCACTACGGCAATGCCGGACCGCTCGGCGTCACGGAGAGCGGGCGCGTTCCGTTCGCGTCCGGCCACCGCGCCGTTCGCGTCCTCGGTCACATGGTGCGGCGTCGACTCTGGCTGCAGCGGCGGGGGGCATAGCCGGGCGCCGCGTCGGCGCCGCGCGCGTCGGCTGCGGTCGCACCGCCGGTATCACCCGACGCGGGTCTGTTTCGACGCGAGACGCTGCGCGCGTTTCAGCCCCGCCTGAAACAGCGAGCCGCCTCCCGCGGGCGCCGGAGCCGGGCACGACCCCGGAGTGCGCAGAAGCCGTTCTACGGGGAGCTGGGGGGCATGGCCCGATTCGCTCGAAAAAAATCCCCCGGGGTGTGAACCGATTCACCGCGAAGCGGTGTCCTATCAAGCGACCCTGGAAATCACCCAATCAAGGGGGAGCGAGAAAATGAGCGCCATCGCACTGAATCCCGAGTACGTGGCCACCCCTCGCCGGGTGACCCAGACCACTCTCCTGGAGCTGGTTCGCGCCGTCAGCGAGGTCGTCAGCGACGAGAACGAGGTCGTGGCCACCGTGGTCGACATGCTCGAGAGCGGCCGGGCACGGCTCACCGGGAACTTCCGGAACCTCCCGCCCGAGATCTTCCGCGCCGTCCCGAACGCCGGCAACTGAGAACCCGTTCTAGCCCGGGTTCCGGCTCACCCGCCGTTCCCGGATCCGGGTCACCGGCGCCGCCGGCCCTCACCGCCGACCCCGAACCCACCCCGGAGCGGCGGGACCGGCGGCGCCGATACCGGAACGCGAGCAGGAGGGCGGCCCGGGTCACCGGTGCGGACCGAAGCCCCACGGCGCCCCCCGAACCCACCCCGAGCGGCGGAGCCGGCGGCGCCGACACCGCAACCCCGTGCGGGGCTGCGATTTCCCGGGCGAAGCCCGGAAATCGAGCCCCGGCACGCGGGCACGAGGGGAGTCCGCCCGGCCGACCGGAGAGAGGGACCTAGAAGATCCAGCCGTCGGTCCCGTCGGGAGGCACCTCCTCGACGTGACAGAACTCGAAGCCGGCACGCTCGGCGAAGTGCCGGTCCACGTCGGTGTCCCCGATGTGGACGTAGCGGCCCGCCGGGAAGCGCTCACGGACGTCGTCGAGGCGGTGCTTGAGCGCCGTGAAGTGCACCTCGATCCCGGCTTCGGCCCAGATCTCCTCCTGGTTGCGGATCGTCCGGTCCGAGCAGCTGCCGACCACGTATCCCAGGGTGAGCGCGCGGCGCACCAGGTCCAGGTCGAGCCGGCCCGGGGGATCTCCCACCTCGAGCGTCCCGTCGATATCGAAGCTGACCAGCGTGACCCGGATTCGTTGCGACATGGCGCGGCAGGATAGCCGGATCGTCCGGCCCGGCGCATCCCGCGGGGACTGTCCGCCCGTGCCATGATGGCCGACCCGGTCCGGACCTGGCGCGTACAGCGCGAGGGACTTCCACCCGGACCACTGCAGCCACGTCGGTGGCGGTCCGAAGCGCGCGCGGCTCCCGCTCGACGGCCGCCGGGGCGGCGTCGTGAGCGCAGTCCCCTCGGCGAGGGCGGCCCCGCGCCGGCTCACGCGGCTGGCGGATCGGGCAGCAGCAGCCTGACCCAGTCGACGAGCGTGCCGGCGGCCACGCTCGCGGTGAGGGCGTGATCGTCGTCGGGCTCGATCAGCCGCACCTGGCCGGGCTCTCCGGCGCGCGCCAGGCGGCGGCTGTCGCCGGGGTCGATCAGCGTGTCGCCGCGGCCGTGCACGATGCACAGCGGAACGCCGCGCGGCAGCTCCGCGGGCAGCCCCATGCGCAGTCCGGCCTGGGCCAGCAGGAGCGTCGGCCCGGCCCAGAGTCCGCGCTGCAGCAGCGCCAGCACGACGCCCCCGCCGAACCCACGAGGACGTGTGGACGCAGCTCGCGCGCGCAGGCCGCGTGCAGCTCGATGCAGGCCTCGAGGTCGCGGGTGTCCATCTGCGGGGTGTGCGCGTCGAAGTGCGCGGCCAGCAAACGCGCCTTGGCGCCCTGCGGGCTGCCCTCGAGCCCGTGCGCGAACTGGACGCGCGGGGCGCCGGAGGTCGCGTGGCGGTCGGGCATCCGGGGAGGGTACGCCCTCGTGGTAGTCTGTCGCGCCCCAGCGCGGAGGACGGACAGTGGCGACGATCTATCACGACGAGGACGCGAGTCTCGAGACGCTCGAAGGGCTGACCCTGGCCATCGTCGGCTACGGCAACCAGGGGCGATCGCAGGCGCTGAACCTTCGCGACTCCGGCTGCGACGTGGTCGTGGGCAACATCGATGACGACTACCGACGCACCGCGATCGCCGACGGCTTCGAGCCGGTCGAGATCGACGAGGCCTGCCGGCGCGCCGACGTGATCTTCCTGCTGACGCCCGACGAGGTCATGCCCGAGGTGTACGAGGCGTGCGTGGCGCCGCAGCTCGAGCCCGGAAACACGCTGGTCTTCGCGCACGGCTACAACGTCGGCTTCGGGCTGATCGAGCCGCCGGCGGGCGTCGACGTGATCATGGTCGCGCCGCGCATGATCGGAGCCGGCGTGCGCGAGACCTTCGAGTCCGGCGAGGGCTTCCCCAGCTTCATCGGCGTGCACCAGGACGCGACGGGCAGGGCGCGCGAGCGCCTGCTGGCGCTGTGCAAGGCGGTCGGCTCGCTGCGCGCCGGGTGCATCGACATGCCCTTCGTCGACGAGGCCACCCTCGACCTCTTCACCGAGCAGGCCTTCGGACCCGCCTTCGGCAGCATCATGCGCGCGGCCGTCGAGACCCTGACCGGCGCGGGATTCCCGCCCGAGGCGGTGCTGCTGGAGCTCTACCTCTCCGGCGAGTTCGCCTACAGCCTCGAGAAGGGCCGGCAGATGGGGATGCGCCAGCAGCACCAGCTGCACTCGCACACCAGTCAGTACGGCACCATCACGCGCGCACCGCGCTTCTTTGACCTGATGCCGGCGGCCTCGGAGGCGATGGGGCAGGTGCTCGAGGAGATCCGCTCCGGGGCCTTCGCCCGGGAGTGGTCGAGCGATCGCGAGGCCAAGCTCGAGCTGCTGCGCAAGGCGCACGAGGCGGCGGCGGCGGCCCCGCAGTCGCGCTGGGAAGACGCGACGCGGCGGGCCTTCCGGATCGGCGACGCCTCGGGGTCCTGAGCGGGCGGCGGGGCGCCGCTTACAGCCAGATCGCGCCCATACCGAAGAGGTCCCCGGCGTCGCGAGGCAGCATGTCCCGCTGGCGCGCGACACGGGGCGACGCTGGTGGACGAGCGCGACAGCCTGGGCCCGCGGACGGTGGCCTGTCTGGCCATGGCCGCGGTGTATCTGCTCACGGGCCTGGCCAGCGTGCCGCTGTCGATCCCGCCCGGCTACGTGGCGCCGATCTGGCTGCCCACCGGTGCCGCGCTCGCCGCGGTGCTCGGCTACGGCCCGCGCCTCTGGCCCGGGATCTGGCTGGGCTCCTGGGCGCTGAGCAGCCTGATCCTCACGCGCGCACTCGACCAGCCGGTCTCCCCGACGCTGCTCGGGGCGGGCGCGCTGCTGGCCTGCGCCCTGACGCTCCAGGCGCTGCTGGGTCTGGTACTGGTGCGCTGGCTCTGGCCCGACGGGCTGCGGGGAGGCGAGGGCGTGGCCGCGTCGACGCTGGCGCGGCTGCTGCTGGCCGGCGTGCTCTGCGGCCTGGCCGGCGCGCTGCTCGGTGTGGCCGCGCTCGTGGTCACCGGCTCGATGCCCCCGCACGAGGCACCGGTGCTGGTGGTCTCGTGGACGTTCCGGGATCTCGCCGGGATCCTGCTGGTGACGCCGCTCGCGCTGGCCTGGCGCTACCGGCTGCTGGGCTCGACCGCACGCTGGGCGCGCGGCCTGCTGCTGCCCGTCACCGTTGCCTTCCTGGCCGTCGTCGTGGCCTACGACTACGCGCGCGACCAGCTCACCAGCGAGCGCGAGCTGATCTTCGAGCGCCAGGCGGAGGAGCTCGGGCGCAGCCTGGTCGACGGCTTCGAGGTCGCCAACACCGCGGTCATCTCCCTGCGCGGGCTGTACGCGGCCAGCAAGTGGGTCAGTCCGGTCGAGTTCGAGACGTTCGCGCGGCCGATCCTCGAGCAGCATTCCGAGATCCGGGCCCTGGCGTGGCTCCCCGCCGGAGTGGATCCGCCGCGCTTCGGGCAGCTGGCTCGCCAGCGGGACGCGGTGATGGTTCCCGGGATCCCGGAGGCGGTTCCGGGCCTGGCCGGGGCACAGGTGCGCTCGCTCGCGAGCGGTCGACCGGCCGCCTCGGGCCGGCTGGACGTCTCTCCCGAGCGCGGCGACGAGCTGCTCCTGATCGTGCAGGCCGTGCGCTCGGATGCCTCGCACGGGACGTCCGGTCCGGACCACTCCGGGCACGTCGTGGCCGTGGTCGAGATGCCCGACGTGGTCGGAGCGGCCTTCCGCGCCTTCGAGGCGCGCGGCCTCGGCTACCGGCTCGTGGATCCGGAGCTGCCGGCGCCGGATCCGGACCACGTCATCGACGCGCGCACCGATCTGCCCCGCCAGGCCAGCGTCCGGCTCTGGGAGGCGAGCGTCCCGGTGGCGGATCGCAGCTTCCGGCTCGAGGTCTATCCCACGCATCTGTACGAGGCCGGCGTGTCGTTCTGGGGCCCGTCGGCGGTGCTGGTGCTGGGAAGCCTGCTCACGGGGCTGATGCAGCTCGTGCTGCTCGCGGTCGGCGGGCACGCGCGGCGCGTGGAGGCGCTCGTCGCCGAGCGAACGCTCGAGCTCAGACGTGCCAAGGAGGAGGCCGACGAGGCCAACCGGGTCAAGAGCCTGTTCCTGGCGAACATGAGCCACGAGATCCGCACGCCGCTGACCTCGATCATCGGCTTCGCCGACCTGCTGCGCGAGCCGGGCCACCCCGAGCAGGAGCGCAGCGAGTGGACGGTGACGATCCAGCAGAACGCGCACCACCTGCTGGAGCTGCTCAACGACGTGCTCGACCTGTCCAAGATCGAGGCCGGGGGAATGCAGGTCGAGAAGATCGCCACGCCGGTCTGGGTGGTGGTCGAGGAGGTCATGGCGCTGATGTCGGGGCGGGCCCAGGTCAAGGGTCTGGAGTGCGAGGCCGCCTGCATCGGCTCGCTCCCCGAGCAGATCTCCACCGACCCGATGCGCCTCAAGCAGATCCTGGTCAACCTGGTGGGCAACGCGATCAAGTTCACTGCCAGTGGTCGGGTGATGCTCCTGGTTCGCCTCGGGCGCGATCCCGCCGGGGCGCCGCAGCTGATCTTCGACGTCGCGGACTCCGGGATCGGAATCACGTCCGACCAGCTCACAGGGCTCTTCGAGGCCTTCTCGCAGGCCGACGTCTCCACCACCCGCCGCTTCGGCGGCACGGGACTCGGCCTGCGCATCTCCAGGAACCTCGCCACGCTGCTCGGTGGCGACCTCGAGGTCGAGAGCCGTGTCGGTGAGGGCAGCGTCTTCCGGCTGCGCATCCCCGCCGGCGATCTGAGCGGCGTCGCGCTGCTGGAGCCGGGCCGCGAGTCGTCGCCGGGCGGCACGTCGGCGGACGCGGACCTGCCCGACGACCTGGACTGCGACGTGCTGCTGGTCGAGGACCATCCGGCCAACCAGCGGCTGATCTCGCACCTGCTCGAGAAGGCGGGCGCGCGCGTGGAGATCGCCGAGAACGGCCGCGTTGCGCTGCGCCGGGTGGCGCGCGCCGAGACGCCGCCTGACCTCGTGCTGATGGACCTGATGATGCCCGACATCGACGGGCTGACCGCAACCCGCGTGCTGCGCGCCCGCGGCTACACGGGACCGATCGTCGCGCTCAGCGCCGACACCGCACCGCACACGCGCGAGAGCTGCGCCGCGGCGGGCTGCAGCGCCTACCTGACCAAGCCCGTCGACCGCCGCGAGCTGCTCGAGATGGTCCGGCGCCTCACCTGAACGAGCCGGGGTGGTAGCATGACCCTCCCATCGAGGAGGGACGGAGATGGCTGCCGGCGCCAACCTGGTCTGGAAGATCGGCGACGTGAGCATCACGCGCGTCGTCGAGAGCTGCAATCCCATCGCCCCGACCGGGCTGTTCCCCGACGCCACGGCGGAAGCCGTCGCGCGTCACGCGAGCTGGCTCGCACCGCACTTCCTCACACCCGGGGGCGACTTCCTGCTGTCGATCCACGCACTGGTGGTCGAGGCGGGCGGTCAGCGGATCCTGGTCGACACCTGCATCGGGGAGCACCCGCTGCCCGGCTACGAGGCCCTGACCGCCGGTCCCAGGACCTTCCTCGACGACCTCGCTGCCGCAGGCTTCGCACGCGAGACGATCGACGTGGTGCTCTGCACGCACCTGCACTTCGACCACGTGGGCTGGAACACCATGAACGTCGACGGCCGCTGGGTGCCCACGTTCCCGAACGCGCGCTACCTGTTCGCGCGCGAGGAGTGGGAGCACTGGAAGGGCCTGGGCGGTGGCGACTTCGCGGCCACGCTCGACGACGCCGTGCGGCCGGTGATCGACGCGGGTCTCGCGGACCTGGTCGAGACCGACCACCGGATCAACGACGAGGTGCGCCTCGAGAGCACGCCGGGCCACACGCCGGGTCACGTGGCGGTCCGCATCGACTCCGCCGGCAAGCGCGCCATGATCACCGGCGACCTGAGCCACCACCCGATCCAGTGGGCCGAGCCCGACTGGCCCATGTCGGCCGACAGCGACTCGGCGCAGGCCGCGCGGACGCGACGGCGGCTGATCGGCGAGCACGCAGACGCCGACCTTCTGGTCATCGGCACGCACTACGCACCGCCCTGCGCAGGCCACCTGGTGTCGCGTGGTGGCATCTGCGTGCTGGAGACCGACGACTGAGCGATCGCCAGGCCTGAACCGGGCTCACGGCTCCAGTGCGTAGCGCTGCTCGATGCAGTCGTACGCTCGCGGGGTCAGCTCGATCACGGTGTGCAGCGGGATCGACAGGTGCGGGATCCGCTCCGACTCGACGTCGGCGAAGTAGGCATACAGCGCGCGCAGCACCGCCTGGTGGCCGATCACGAGCACCGGCTCGCGCTGGCGCTCGAGCTCGATGATCGCCCGGTCGAGCCGCTGGATCACGTCGAGGTAAGACTCGCCCCGCGGGTAGCGGTAGCGCAGCTTGTCACGCGTGCGCGCCTCGTACTCCCCGGGGAAGCTCTCGCCGATCTCTGCGTAGGTCATGCCGTCGCAGATCCCGGCATCGATCTCGTCGAGCGAGCGCCACTCGCGGCGGTCGCGCCCGAGCAGCTCCGAGGTCTGGATCGTGCGCAGCAGCGTGCTGGTCCACACCTGGATCCCGCCGGCGCCGAAGCGGGAGTCGACGAAGTTCGCCAGCCGGCGCGAGAAGGCCCGGCCACGGGCGGTCAGGGCCGAATCGCCCCCGATCTTCCCGCTCGCGTTGAACTCGCTCTCGCCGTGCCGGGTGAGCAGCACCGGGCGCTCCGTGACCTGCAGGTTGGTCAGGAAGCCGACCACCCGCGCGGGTATCCAGCCGTCGACGCGGTGCACGATCATCGTCTCGTGCCGATCGATGACCTTGACGTAGCTTCCCTCGTCGTCATCGACGGTGGCGTAGGCCCGCTCGTAGAGCGCGATGCGCGCGCGGAAGTCGCGCACTGCCTCCTCGCTCCCCATTCCCTCGTAGTCGGGGGACGCGAGCTTGTTGGCGCGCACGTTGTCCTCGATCGTGCGCGCGTCATCGTTGATGACCTCGATGAAGAAGTGCTCGTAGCCGGCCTCGCGACAGCGCTCGCGGAGCCAGTCGCGGCGCTCGCGGGTGGTGTTGGTGGCGTCGAGGATGCCGACGCGCCCCTCGCGACCCAGCCATTCGAGCAGATCGTCGAACGTGCGACGCGCGAGTCCCTCCAGCACCCGCTGGTTCTGACGGTTGCTCGGGTCGAAGAAGTCGGCGCGGTGTCCCGCCCCGAGCGTGGCGCGGCGCAGCTCCCCCGCGTTGAAGACCTGTGTGGGGTAGCCCAGCCAGCGCAGGTAGCGGGCGACCTTGCGCGCAGTGTAGGACTTCCCGCGGGCCGGGAGCCCGACCATGATCACCACCCACTTGCGGTTGCCTGCGCGCATCGCCCGTATACTGCCGCGCATGCCGCTCGATCCCCAGCTGGTGCCGATCCTCGAGACCCTGGAGGCGCGCGCCGCGCCGCCGATCCAGGACGTGCCGCTGGAGCTGGCCCGTCGGCACGCCCGGGCCACGCCGATGCTTCCCGTGCCTTGGATCGAGGTGGGCGAGGCGCGGGAGCTGGCGCTGCCCGGTCCCGGTGGAGACATCCGCGCACACCTGTACCGGCCCGCGGGGAGCGGACCGCACGCCGTGCTGCTCTGGCTGCACGGCGGCGGCTGGGTGATGCCGTGGACCCCGGGCAACGACGCCTGCTGCCGGCTGCTCTGCCGCGACGCGGGCGTGGTCGTGCTCGCCCCGGAGTACCGGCTGGCGCCCGAGCATCCATTCCCGGCGGCCCTCCAGGACGCCCGGGCCGCGCTCGAGCACGTCGCGGCCGGTGGCCTCGGCGCCGGCGTGGACCCCGCCCGGATCTGCGTCGGGGGCAGCAGCGCCGGGGGCAACCTGGCGGCCGCGCTCTGCCTGGAGGCCCGGGACCGCGGGGGGCCGACCCCGACGCGCCAGCTGCTGCTCTACCCGGCGCTCGATGCCACGCTCGAGCACGCCTCGATCGAGGAGAACCGCGACGGTCCGCTGCTCACGAGCGAGCAGCTCGCGTGGTTCTGGGATCGCTACCTGCCCCCGGGCACCGACCGCCGCGATCCGCTCTGCTCCCCGCTGCATGCGAGGTCTCTGGCGGGCCTGCCCCCGGCCCTGGTGATCAGCGCCGACCTCGATCCGCTGCGCGACGAGGCCGAGGCGTACGCGCGCCGGCTCGTCGCAGCGGGCGTGCCGGTGCGCCTGACGCGCTACACCGGCGTGGTTCACGGCGCCGCCCTGCTCCTCGGCCAGCTCGACGCGGGCCGCGCCATGCTCGAGCAGTGCGCCGCGGAGCTCGCCGCCGCGGGCTGAGGGCTGCGCGCGTGCTCGCGCGCGGTGCCGGCGCAGGAGTCAGATCCTGCGTGCGGGCCCGAGCTCGACCGGCAGCGCGACGAGCTGCTCGTCCATCGTGAACGGAACGCGGCGGGGTGGTGGCCCGCGCAGCGCGGCATCCGGGTGGCGCACCAGCAGCGCGCCGACGGCCTCCTGCACCTCGATGCGCGCCAGCGCCTGCCCCAGGCAGAAGTGCGTGCCGTGGCCGAAGCTCAGGTGGGCTCGCGGCGCTCGCTCCACGTCGAAGACGTCGGGCCGCTCGAAGCGCCCGGGGTCGCGGTTCGCCGCCGCACGCCAGACCAGCACGCTCTGGCCGGGCTCGAGGTCGAGGCCGGCCAGATGCAGCGGCTCGACGGCGACCCGGCGGCCGATGCGGAACGGCGGGTACAGCCGCAGGCACTCCTCGACCGCGGCACGCAGCAGCTCCGGGCGCGCGCGCACGCGGTGCGCCTGGTGGGGGTGCTGCAGCAGGAGCAGGACCACGTTCGAGATCGCCGAGCGCGTCGAGCCCACGGCGCCGCCGATGATGTTGACCACGAGCGCCACGAAGTCGGCGTTCGAGACGCCGGACTCGCGCCATCCCGACACCAGCGCCGAGAGCGCGTCGGGCCCGGGCATCCGCGTCAGCTCCGCGATCCGGCGCTCCGCGTGGGCGTGCAGCGCCACGATGGAGCGCTCTGCGCGCGCCCGGATCTCCGGGGTCATGGCCTCGGTGAAGCCCTCCTCGGTGCCGGCCAGGAAGCCCGCGATCTCGAGGCGCTCCTCGTCCGGGATGCCCAGGAAGCGGCAGATGCCCCAGAGGGGCAGCTCGCCCGCGTAGGCGCTGACGAGGTCGACGGTCCCGCGTTCCGCCAGCCCGTCGAGCAGCCCGGCCGCGTGCACGTGCAGCTGATCGCGCACGCGTGCGGTCTGGCGCGGCGTGAAAAGCCGACCGATGAACCCGCGCAGCCTCTGGTGCTCCGCGCCCTCGAGCGCGGCGAGCGTGCGCCGGCGCCAGGTGAAGAAGGGCCCGTCGCGGATGCCGAGGCGCTCCAGGTTCGCCACGCCCGGGTTGGCCAGGCGCGGGTCCGCGTGTGCCTGCTCGGCGTCGTCGGCGCGCAGCAGGACCGGCTCGCCCAGCTGCGTGAGGGCCGTGCGGCCGCGCGCCCGGGCGGCGCGCAGCAACGGCACCGGTTCCGTCCAGAAGCCGGGCTCCCGCAGGTCGAGCACGAGGGGTCCCGCGGCTCGCGCGGATGCGGCCTGGTGGCGCGCGGGCTCGTCGAGCGGACGGGGCATGCGCGCATGCTACACGCCGGCTCCCTCCCGGCGCGGCATGCAGCCGGGCCGGCGATTCCCGCCGGGCCCCCGCGTTCCGGTACGCTGTGCGCCGGTCGCGCCGACCTCGACGGGAAGACGAACTGAGCTGGAAACTCGCGCATCCGGTCCCGCGCGCGCTGCTCGAGGGCCGCCGGGCCGTGGTGACCGCAGCCGCCGGCACGGGGATCGGTCTGGCCACGGCGCGCCGCCTGCTCGAGGAGGGCGCGGCCGTGGTGCTCTCGGACCGGCACGAGCGCCGCCTGGCCGATGCGCACGCCGAGCTGGCCGGCTCGGGTGCCGAGGTGCACGCGGTGGCCTGCGACGTGACGGCCGGCGCACAGGTCGAGCGGCTCTTCGCGGCGGCGCACGAGCGGCTGGGCGGTCTCGACCTGGTCGTGAACAACGCCGGGCTCGGCCACAGCGCCGAGGTCGCCGACATGGCCGACGAGGACTGGCAGCGCGTGCTGGACGTGACGCTGGGCGGCACGTTTCGCTGCCTGCGCGCCGCCCTGCCGCGCATGTCGGCGGGTGGATCCATCGTCAACGTGGGCAGCGTGACGGCCCACCGCGCGGAGCGCGGCCAGGCCGCGTACGCGGCCGCGAAGGCGGGCGTGCACGCGCTGACGCGCTGTGTGGCGCTCGAGGCCGCGGAGCTCGGCGTGCGCGTGAATGCGGTCGCACCGACCGTCGCCCTGCATCCCTTCCTGACCCGCGTGGCGGATCCGGAGCATCTCGAGCGGATGACCGCGCTGCAGC
>JAJDAJ010000065.1 GCA_029261925.1 Deltaproteobacteria bacterium
TCCCCCACGCGCTCCACCGGCACCGTGCTGCGCATGGCGATCTTGCCGCCGCGGTGGAGCTCGAGCACCGGATCGCAGACCGCGTCGATCCGCAGGCCGTCGCTGCTCTCCACCGCGCGCAGCACGGCCTCGATCTGGGCCTCGCTCTCGACGTAGATCTCGAGCTCGCGAACGATCGAGTCTCCCGAGGCCCGGACCTTGTAGATGTCTCCGATGTTCGCGCCGGCGTCGCCGATCAGCTGGGTCAGCTTGCCCAGGTAGCCCGGCCGGTCGCGCAGCACCGCTCGCAGGATCCGCACCTTCTGTACCTGACTCCGGGCCCGACTCATACCGAACATCCTGTCGTGGCAAGGAAACGCATTTCGCCCACGGAGATCGGCCCGGGGAGCCAAAACTAGAGGACCCGCGGGGCCGCTGCTACGTTGCGCCTCCCCTCCTGACGGAGGCCGTGACCCATGCATTCGACGCGCAGAACGCGCGCTCGTTTCGTTTCCGGTCGCGCCGCCGCGCTGCTGGCGTGCGCGCTGGGGGCCGCGGGGGTGCTGGTGCCGGTCGCCGGCGCGCCCGCGCGCGCCGCCGGCGAGGCGTCGCCGCTACCGGGCGCCGCGCGCGTCGTGGTCGTCGACGCGGGACACGGCGGCGCCGACCACGGCGCCCGCTCCGCCGATGGCGCGCGCGAGAAGGACGTGGCCCTGGCGGTGGCGCTCGAGCTGGGCCGGGCGCTCGAGGCGCGCGGGCTGCGGGTGGTGCAGACGCGCACCGACGACCACTTCGTGTCGCTGGCCGAGCGCACCGCCATCGCCAACCGCGCCCGTGCCGACCTGTTCCTGTCCATCCACGCCAACGCCTCGCCGGCCGCGCGCACGCGCGGGCCCGAGACCTACTTCGTGTCGCTCGACGCCAGCGACGCCGAGGCGCGGCGCGTGGCGCTGGCCGAGAACGACGTGTTCGAGCAGGCCGAGATCGACGCGGTGGCCGACAGCCAGGACGTGGTGGCCGCGATCCTGGGCGACCTGATCCGGACCGACCACCTGCGCACCTCGAGCGATCTGGCCTTCGCCGTGCAGCGGGGCCTGGCGGGTCTGGGCGTGCGCGGCCGGGGGGTGAAACAGGCGCCGTTTGTTGTACTCATGGGAGTGAACATGCCGGCCGTGCTCATCGAGATCGGGTTCCTGACCAACCCGCGCGACGCGCGCTCGCTGCGCTCGGCCGGGCACCGCGAGCGCCTGGCCGCGGCGATCGCCGACGCCGTCGTCTCGCTCGACGCGCCGGCGGCCGGCCCGGAGGACTCCGAATGAGCCGCCTGGACGGACGGAGCGCCGACGAGCTGCGCCCCGTGAGCATCGAGGTCGACTTCACCGAGAACCCGGCCGGCTCGGCGCTGATCCGCATGGGGCGCACCCTGGTGCTCTGCACCGCCACGCTCGAGGACCGCGTGCCCGGCTTCCTGCGCGGCTCCGAGAGCGGCTGGGTGACCGCGGAGTACTCGATGCTGCCCGGCTCGACCGACACGCGCTCCGAGCGCGAGGCCTCGCGCGGCCGTCCGTCGGGCCGCACGCTCGAGATCCAGCGCCTGATCGGCCGCTCGCTGCGCGCGGTGGTCGACATGGCGGCGCTCGGCGAGCGCTCCATCTACGTGGACTGCGACGTGCTGCAGGCCGACGGCGGCACGCGCACGGCGGCGATCACCGGCGGCTGGGTGGCCCTGGCGCTGGCCTGCCGGCGGCTGCGCAGCGCGGGCCTGATCGAGCGCGAGCCGCTGCGCGACAGCGTGGCCGCGATCTCGGTCGGCGTGGTCGATGGCGAGCTGCTGCTCGACCTTCCGTACCCCGAGGACTCGCGCGCCGACGTGGACATGAACGTGGTGCGCACCGGCAGCGGCCAGCTGATCGAGGTGCAGGGCACGGGCGAGGGCTCGACGTTCGACCGCGCCCAGCTCGACGCGCTGCTCGACCTGGCCGAGCGCGGCACCGACGAGCTGGTGCGGCTGCAGCAGAAGGCGCTGGCGGGGTGAAGCGCCTGCTGCTGGCGACGCGCAACGCGGGCAAGGTCCGCGAGATGCGCGAGCTGCTCGGCGGCCTCGACGTGCAGATCGAGACGCTGGCCACACACCCCGACGTGAGCGAGGTCGAGGAGACCGGCAGCAGCTTCGAGGAGAACGCGCGCATCAAGGCGGTGCACGCCGCGGGCGCCAGCGGGCTGTGGTCGGTGGCCGAGGACTCGGGGCTGTGCGTGGACGCGCTCGGCGGCGCGCCCGGGGTGCACAGCGCGCGCTACGCGGGCGTGCACGGCGACGACGAGGCCAACAACGCCAGGCTCCTGCGCGAGCTCGAGGGCAAGACCGAGCGCACCGCGCGCTACGTGTGCGTACTCTGCCTGTCGCGACCCGACGGCGAGGTGCTGGTCACCACGCGCGGGGTCTGCGAGGGCGAGATCGCGCGCGCGCCGCGGGGCAGCGGGGGCTTCGGCTACGATCCGCTCTTCGTACCCGAGCGCATTGCCGGCGTGACCATGGCCGAGCTCCAGCCCGAGCAGAAGAACCTGATCAGCCACCGCGGTCAGGGCCTGCACGCCTTCTTGCCGCTGCTCCGCGCGCATCTCGACGAGGCCGGGGACTGAGCTCGCGCGGGCTGCGGCCCGCGGACCCGGGCGCGGCCATCCCGGTTAGCATGCCGGCCCATGCCCGCCGCCCCGGCCCCGTCCTCGCCGTCCCTGCCGACGCCGCGCTACGCGAACTACGTGCTCGGCGTGATGTTCGTCGTCACGCTGTTCAACGTCGCCGATCGCTACATCCTGTCGCTGCTGCTCCAGCCGATCAAGGAGGAGTTCGGCGCGACGGACGCCGAGATGGGCCTGCTCACGGGCCTGGCCTTCGGGCTCTTCCACGGACTGGCCAGCCTGCCGATCGCCTACTACGCCGACCGCACGGTGCGGCGCACGCTGGTCGCGGCGAGCCTGTTCCTGTGGAGCGCGCTGACCGCGCTCAGCGGGCTGGCCCAGAGCTACTGGCAGCTCTTCGCGGCGCGAGCGGGCGTGGCGATCGCCGAGGGGGGCGGCGCCGCGCCCGGCCAGTCCATCCTGGCCGACTACTTCCCGATGGAGCGACGCGCCACCGCCATGGCGTTCTTCGGCATCGGCGGGATCAGCGGCATGGGCGTGGGCATGGTGCTCGGCGGCTGGGTGAACGACGCCTACGGCTGGCGCGCCGCGTTCTTCGTGCTCGGGGTGCCGGGAATGCTCCTGGCGCTGCTCACGCGGCTGACGGTGCGCGAGCCGCCGCGCGGTCAGGCCGACGGCGTGCCTCCGCCGCCGGTCGCGCCGCTGGGCGAGGTGCTGCGCTTCCTGATGAGCCGCCGCTCGTTCGTGTGGATGGTGATCGCGTCGTCGTTCCACGCGTTCGCCAGCATGGGTGCGGGCCAGTTCAGCCCCGCGTTCCTGATCCGCACCCATGGCATGAGCACGACCGAGATCGGTCTGGCGCTCTTCCTCGTCGGTCCGGTGATGAGCGCGGGGGGCCAGATCCTGGCCGGCCGGGCGGCCGACGTCTGGGGCCGGCACGATCGGCGCTGGTACATGTGGGTGCCGGCGTACTCGTCGCTGCTGGCGATGCCCTTCGCGGTGCTCTTCGTGCTCTGGCCCGCCGGACCCACGGTGAACCTGCTGGGCCTGGCCATGCCCGTGGCGATGCTCTGGATGATCCCCGGGTCGCTGTTCAACGGCATGTGGGCGGGCACGACCATCGCCAGCGTGCTGAGCGTGGCGCGCCCCGAGATGCGCGCGCTGGCCGCCGCCATCCTGCTGGCGACCTACAACGGCATCGGCATGGCGCTGGGGCCGCTGGCCGTCGGGCTGATCAGCGACGCGCTGCAGCCGACGCTGGGCAGCGACGCGCTGCGCTGGGGCCTGCTGCTGGTGGGCGTGGCCCACATCGCGGGCACCGGCTTCAACCTGCTCGCCGCGCGCACGCTGCGCGAGGACCTCGGGGGCACGGCGGGCTGAGCGGGGGCGGAAGCGTTCAGCGGCCGGCGCGCGACGCCGATCCAGCCCGTCGGTACCGCGATGGAACAGCAGCTCTCCGGGGGCCTGGAGCGCCAGCTGCGGGCCCTGGCGGGTGCGCTGGCGGCACTGGGCATCTTCGCCGGCGTCGGTGTCGCCGCGGGCATCGCTGCGGCTCGCGCCGGGCTGGCGCTGCTGGCGGCCGCGGAGGCCGGCCGGCTCGCGCCCGAGCACGCCGGCCTGGGCGTGGGCCTGCTCTGTGCCTTGCCCGGCGCGATCGCGGTCGCGGCGGAGCTGGCGGGTCGCGTCCACCAGCGCATCCTCGGACCGGGCCCCGAGCCCGAGGCCGGGCCCTTCGGCTGGGCGCGGGGGGCACCGCGGGGCCGGAAGCTGCTCGCGCCGCTGCTGCTGGCCCCGGCGTTGCTGCCCGCGGTGCTGGTGGTGCGGGCGTCCGTCCCGGAGGCGGCGCTTGCCCTCGGCCTGGGAATGGGCGCGGGCCTGACCCTGGCCGCGGAGCTGCAGGCGCGCGCCCTGCGCGGCCAGTGGAGCGCGAGCCTCTGCTTCGCCGGGCTGCTCGGCCTGAGCACCCTCCCCGGACTGGCGCGGATCGAGTTCGCGCAGACGATCTACCCGCTCGCCGGCGGCGTGTACCTGGCGTGGTCGCTGGCGCGCGAGGTCACGCTCATCTGCCGCGGGCTGCGGGCGTCGCGCGCGCCCGGTCCGGACCTGACCGCCCTGGCGGCCGAGGTGCGCGCCCTGGTGCGGCTGCGCCACGCCGTCGTCGCGGTCTGGGTAGGCGGGGGCCTGCTCGCCTGGGTGGGGCTGCTGGTGGTCGCACTGGTCGAGTGGGGCTCGCCGCTGCGCGCCGGCCTGCTCGCCGCGGGCTGCGGCGTGCTCGGCTCGTTGCTGGTCGCCTGGCCCGTCGAGCGCGCCACCGCGCGCTGCGCGCGCAGGGCGTGGGCACGCCTCGACGCTCGCTTCGGTCGCGACCACCTCGACCGCGGCGACGCCCGGGCGCGCGTCCGCCGCATCCTCGCCGGAAAGGCCTGACGCGCGTCCTTCCGCATCGCGCCGGCGGTCGGCCTCGCGCCCGGAGGCTGCGCAGGGCGGCGCGATTCCGGGCAGAATCGCCCGGCGGGTGCCCGGCAGCGTCGACGGGCGGGGCGGCCGGGCAGGGCGCCACGGGGAGACGTGAATGTCGAGCTCGATGCTGGGCCTCCAGGGGTGCAACGCGCTGGTCACCGGCGCGGGGCAGGGCGGCGGCCGCGGCATCGCGCTGCAGCTCGCGCGCGCGGGCGTCCACGTGGCGGTGGTCGATCTCGACACGCAGCGCGCGGCGACCGTGGCCGACGAGGTTCGCGAGCTCGGCGTTCGCGCCGCCGCGCTGCACGCCGACGTGCGCGATCCCGACGCCGTGCGCGGCATGGTCGACGACGCCCGCGAGCAGCTCGGACCGCTGCATGTCGGCGTCAACAACGTCGGCAACTTCGGCGCAAACCGCCCGACGCCGGCGCTCGAGCTCGACTGGGACTTCTGGCAGAGCGCGATCGACCTGAACCTGCGCGCCACCTTCCAGTGCGCGCAGGCCTTCGCGCGCGCCATGCTCGACGACGGTGTGGCCGGCGCGATCGTCAACGTGGCGTCGCTGAGCGGCGTGCGCGCCTCCCCGAACCTGGCGCCCTACGGCGCGGCCAAGGCCGGCGTGATCCACCTGACGCAGACGCTCGCGCTCGAGTGGGCGCCCCACGGCATCCGCGTGAACTGCGTCGCGCCCACGGCCGTGGACGGGCCGAGTCTCGCGAGCGGGCTCCGCCCCCGGATGCGCGAGGCCATGCGCGCCTCGATCCCGCTCGGCGAGCTCTGCAGCCCCGAGGCCCTGGGCGACTGCGTGCTCATGCTCGCGTCACGCCTGGCGCGCTTCGTGACCGGCGAGACCGTGATGTGCGACGGCGGCTCGCACGTGACGACCCGGCGCGCGTCGATCTCGGCGGGGCGGGCAGGGTAGGCGCGGCCCGGGTGCGCATCCGATGCGGCCCCGTGAACGGCACGGTCCCGGGTCGCTGGCTCCGGAGTCGGGTCGTGGCGTCCGGAGTCGGGCCGGAGGCTCGCTCTCCCGGGTGACTTGCTTCAGAATGCCCGACCGGGCGGCGGCGGGAGATGCAGCGAATGCGGATGCGGGGCTGGGTGTCGGGGATCGTACTGGTGGCGAGCGCGTGGCCCGCCGTGGCCCCCGGCGTCGACGGCGTGATCGAGATCAATCAGGCCGCCGCGGAGCAGGGCGGGATCCCCGGGGACGCTGCGGGATTCCCGGTCTCGCTCACCGAGACCGGAAGCTATCGGCTGACCGGCAACCTCGACGTCCCGGCGGATTCCACCGGGATCGAGATCACGGCGCCCGACGTCACCCTCGACCTCAACGGATTCTCCATTCGTGGTGCCGCGAGCTGCCCGGGCGATCCCCCGGCCGCGTGCACGGGGACCGCAGGTCGCGGCATCCACGCGACGGCGCCGGGTTCGCGGGTCTCGGGTGGCTTCGTCACGGGCTTCTCCGACGGCGGCGTCTCGCTCGGCGACAGCTCCCGCGTCAGCGCCGTCGAGGCGCGTCGCAATGGCCGCGTGGGGATCGAGGTCGGCGCGCGGGGGCGCATCCGGGACAGTCATGCGAGTGCGAACGCCGGAGTCGGGCTGTCCGCGTCGCTCGATGGGTCCGTGCTCGACTCGATGTCCTTGCGCAACGGCGACACCGCCGTGATCCTCGGGCTCGGAGCGGGCCTGGCGAGCAGCGTGCTCGCCTCGGACGGGCAGACGCTCGTCCGCGGAGGGGTCCTGCTGGGAGGCAACGCGTGCAACGCCGAGGCCACCTGCACGCAGGCGTGCACCGATGTCGACGGCGATGCCTTCTTCGGCGACTGCCTGCCGTCGGACTGCGACGACAGCGAGTCGGCGAGCTTCCCCGGCAATCCCGAGATCTGTGACGGGATCGACAACGACTGCAATGGACTCGTCGACGACGACTGCGACCCGGGCAGCTTCTCGATCGACTTCTGCAAGCTGCACTTCCCGCTCGACGCGAGCGCCTCCATTGACCAGACCACGACCTTCCTAGGTCGGGTCCTGGCCGCGGGCCTGACTGACCAGGGTCCGGGCATCGATGCGGACCCGGGCCTGGTCGCCAGCGTGGGCGCCGGCCCGGACGGCACGGATCCCGCGACGGATCCCGGATGGTTCTGGCTGCAGGCCTCGCCCAACGCGGCATGGGACGGTGCTGCCGCCGGGGAGCCGAACAACGACGAGTACGAGGCGGACCTCAGCGTGTCCACGGGCGGCGTCCTCGACGTGGCCTATCGCTTCTCGGCCGACGGTGGGCTGAGCTGGACGTACTGCGACCGGGGACCCGCGGGCTCCTCGGACGGATACACGCCGTCGACCGCGGGCAGCCTGATCGTGGGCGAATGCACGGACCTCGCCGCGCCTGGCGGCGAGTGCGCCGGGCTGCAGTGCACGCCGGACTCGGCGGGGAGTGCCTTCTGTGCGCCGCCGGCCGGTGTCGGTGGCCAGGGCGCCACCTGCTCGACGGCCGGGGACTGTGCCCCGGGGCTCGGCTGCCTCGACGCGGGCGGTCTCCAGTGCCTGGAGTGGTGCCGTGTTCCGACCGGAGCGGAGTGCAGCTTCGGCAGCTGCTTCAGCTTGACGCCGTCCCTGCTGGTCGGGGCCGTGGAGTGGGGTGTCTGCCTGTAGCCCACCGTTCCTGACTCCCCCGCCCCCGGCGGCGGGGGCGTCGCGCACTCTGGCAGAGCGGCTACTGGCCGGGGAGGGGGTCGCTGGGGACTCCGCGGGCCCCGGACGCAGGCGCGCCCGTGCTCTATCTTTCGCGTGGTCGCGACGAGTCGCCGTCTTCGGGGCGTAGCGCAGTCTGGTAGCGCATCTGCTTTGGGAGCAGAAGGTCCCCGGTTCGAATCCGGGCGCCCCGACCAGACTCACGGCGGCGTTCGGGGTGGTGCCAGCGTGGTGCCAGATTCTCCGCGCGCCACCCAGGCCAGGACGCCGCCCCGGCGGGACCTTGCCGCGCAGCCCCTCATCCGCCTCGATTCCGACCAGCTCGGCGTCGTGGGCGACTGCGTACGCCCCGAGACGTTCCCGTCGAGCGTCCAGTGAGACTCCCCGGGCCTGCTTCTCGGTGCTGACCCGGGCCGATCTGCTCACCTGGCCCTGGGTGTCGTGAAGCTTCAGGACCGCCTCGACGCGACTGGCAGTCTCGGGAGCTGGTCCAGCTTCTCGAGGGGTCAAGGCAATCAAGTCCTACGCGCCGGAGAGCTGGAGCGTGAGTGATGTCGCTCGTGTAGAATCCGCGCCAGGAGCAGATCCATGGCACTCGACGTCTACGAGGACATCGAGAACTGTTTCGCGGCCGGCTGGTCGGACGGCCTGCCGGTGATTCCGCCCTACGGCAGTCTGGTCGAGCGCATGCTGGGGCAGATGGGCTGGAAGGCCACGGAAGTCGTCGGGCGCCTCGCCGCGCACGACGTCGAGGTGCGCGGGGAGCACCTGGCCGCGGTGGCGGTGATGGCGGGCTGCAAGTTCGAGTACGGGCGCCTCTTGAGGGCGCTCTCCGAGGCGCTTCTCGATCCGGTCTTCAGCCTGAGCAGCGTCGAGATCACCACGGGCGGTGTCGCGGCGCTCGTGGTCGTGAGCGGACCGGTCGTCCGCGAGCTCGGGTTCGCGCACGAGGCGAACGCCCTTGGCGCGAACAACCGCGCGAACGCCAGTGTCGGGCGCTTCGCGCAGCTCGTGCGCCTCTTCTGCGGCAGCGCCGGCGGGAGCTTGCAGTCCCACGGCACGATCGGGCACCCAGGACGGCTCAGCTTCTGCATCGCCGAGCACCCCGAGGCCCTCTTCTGGCCGCCGTTCCACACCCAGTGTGGCCTTGCCCCCGACGTATCGGCGGTATCGGTGATGTCGGCCGAGGGGCCCAACAGCGTGAACAATCACTATGGCGAGACGGCCGATGCCGTCCTCGACACGATCGCGGACTGCATGAGTCACTCGGGGACCACGAACTACTACTGGCGCGGGGGGACCTATCTGATCGCCATCGCGCCCGATCACATGCAGCTGGTCGGCGCTGCGTACACCCGCGAGCAGGCCCGGCGGCGGCTCTTCGAGCGCGCGGTCCTCTCGACCGACCTGCTCGCGCGCCTCGGGCGCATCCCGCGGCATCCGCGCGAGGAGAGCCGGGTGGAGTTCGGCAAGCCGCGCTCGCCTTTCGAGCGCGAAGAACAGATCGTCTTCGTCGAGTGCGGCGCGGCAGGCGGCAAGTTCTCCGCGGTGATCCCGGGCTGGGTGGGCAACCGCAAGGTCATCGCGCGGGAGGTGGGATGAAGCACACCGTTCCGCCCGAGCAGCTCGCGAGCTGTGGCGACACGAGCTGCGAGTTCCTGGTCGACCCGATTCCGCGGCCCCGACCGGCACCCTTCGCGGTCCGGCTCCGGCCCGAGGTCGATGAGGTCGTGCTCGTTGTCAACCAGAAGCCGAACGCGCTGCAGATCCTGGAGCGGACGCAGGCGATTCTGCGCGCGCGGGGCGTGCGGGTGCGCGAGGCGATCTACCGCAAGACGGCGGGCGGAGCGGTCCGGGGCGAGCTTCTCGAGCGACTGAAGCGGGAAGGAGGGCTCGTTCTCAGCGGCGTCAACGATTGAGGCAGCTGCTCGTCGAGCGGTTCGCTCGACTCGGTGATCCTGCAGAAGGCCGGCGTGGCGGCACTGGTGGTGCTGACCGAGCCCTTCCGGGACCAGATCGAGCGCGTCATGGCGTACCAGCAAGCGGACCGACCGCTGCCGGCGGTGGTTCTGCCGCATCCGATGCAGAACGTCAGCCCCGAGGCGCTCGAGAACCGGGCCGCGCTGCTCGCCGACGCGGCGCAGCAGATCCTGCGAGGGGAATGGGACCGATGAAGCCACAGACGCTCTCGATCCTCGGCCTGGGACTCGAGCTCCCACCCGCGGTGAACGTGAGTGAGTACGCAGCCTCGAAGGGTGCGGACGCGAGCTTCTACAAGGGCTGGGAACGGGCCTGTCACGTGCGCGGCGACGAGGACCAGCCGAGCACGCTCGGCGCCCAGGCGCTGCGGCACGCCCTGGCGCGCAGCGGCGTGCCTGCCCAGGCGCTGCGCGCAGTCGTATTCACCGGCGTCTCGCGCGACTACCTGCCGTCGTGGTCGGTGGCGACCGAGGTGATGCGGCTCGTCGGGATCGAAGGCGACGATTGCGTCGGCCTGGATCTCGCACTCGGCTGCGCCGCAACGCTCTCGGCGCTCGACCTGTTGCAGGGCTGGCTGGCGCTGCGCGGCGGCGGTTGCGCGGCGATCGTCGCGGCCGAGCGCTGGTCGCACACCGTCGACCACTCGGATGCTCGCCTGGCGGGGATGTGGGCCTGGGCTGACGGAGGCGCAGCGCTGGTCGTCGGCATGGGCACGCCGGGCGCTGCTGTTGCCGACTTCCTCGGCGCCGAGTTCAGCAGTCACAGCGAGTACAACGGCCACGTGCTCGTCCCCTACGGCGGGACGCGCGCACCGGTCGCCCCGCCGGGTGTCAGCCCGCACGCGCGCCAGGTCTCGAGCCACCGCTCGCGCGAGGAGATCCGCGCGACCTACGTGCGCGGTTACAAGCGCGCCTACGAGGCCGTCGTGCGGCGCGTCGGTACGCGGGGCGAGCGCCTCATCTGTAACCAGATCTCGCTGGGCACGATCGAGGCGATTGCCGAGCAGTTCGGCATTCCCATGGAGCACGTCGTCCTCACCGGCCACGACAGCGGCCACCTCGGCGCCTGCGATGTGATCGTGGCGCTCGACAAGCTCGCGCAGCGCAAGCAGATCGACGCCCCGATCGCGGTCGGTTCGAGCACCGCCTACGCGTACGGAACGGGTCTGCTCGCGCCGCCCGGCTACACCTAGAGTGACCTGTGTCTCAAAGGTTCGCGATCCATGGCTCTCCCCGGTTCGAATCCGGGCCCCCGACCAGGGAGTTCAGCTACTGAGCGATACCCTGCACCTGGTCGCGTCGGGATGGTGCGAGAACGGGTGCGAACGTGCAGGGCTCGCTACGACATCCTGGACTCTCGCCGGACTGAGAGACGCACAGGAGAGGAGCCGGTCGCAGACCATGCGGAGTGAGCCCCTGGCCATCGAGACCGGCGGCGCGGAGGAGCGGATCCCAGCTCCGACGCCGCAGGTCTCGCATGCCGCACGTGGATCAGTGCCTCGCCACCGAGCCCTTCCCGCGTCGGGCCGAGCGCCACAGACCGAGCGAGCCTGCCGCGATCGTCAACAGCCACGTGGTCGGGGGTTCTGGAACCAGGGGCGCCGGCGCGAGCCAGTCGTAGTCGAACGTCGAGGACAGCTCCACGCCATCGATCGGATTCCCGCTCCCGTCCACCACCGTCATGCCCAGCCAGATCGCAGTGTTCGAGAGGTCGGCCACGGCCGACCCACCGGATCCCGTACCCTCGCCTGTGGCCCGGAAGAACAGTCGCCACTGAAAGTCGATCGGCACTCCGAACGGGAATAGATTCGTGGCACCCGGAGCCGCTGCGGAGCTGAGTGTCGCGGGCAGGGACGACCCGATAGGACCGAATCGCTCCGTGTCCGCACCGTTGGCGCTGGCGGTGATCATGAAGAATCCCTGCGGGGAGGTCGGGCCCCGCAGCTCCGCACCCGTCGACCAGCTCGCGTCGCCGTTGGTCTGCGAGAGGGCGCCGCTCACCTGGTAGGTGAATTGCACGAAAGCGTTCGAGACTCCGGCCGGACCCGAGAGAACGAGGGTGTCGAAGATGCTGACGGTGCCGGTGGCTTCGTAGAAGCGGTCTTCCTCGCCATCGGCCCAGCTCGTCTCGGCGTACGCCCGCACCAGCCCGGGCTGATCCACAGAGAGACCGACCTGGCTCGAGCCACTGGAGATCGTCTCATCGATCGAGACGACGGATGTCTGGTCGAAGACGCTCGCAGTGCCGCCGGGACTGCTGGCGACCAGGCTGTACTCGATGAGACCCGCGAGTGCCGCTGACGGACGGCCAGTGAATGCCAGAACCAGGAGTGACGCCAGACACCAGAACACGAATCCGCGACCCGTAGAACGAGCCATCGCACTTTCCTCCGCAGCCTGACTCAGGCTTCTTGCACAGCTTCCAACTACAACGAACGCCATCTGCGGCCCACGTCGCGCGTCGTGCAGCTGCACGACTCTACGCACGGCGGCCGGAGAGGACTCGACGTGTGTCTGCGGGCCGCCCGGGCGCAGGTCGTCCAGCCGGATGGCGGGACCGGGGTCTGCGATGCGGGCCGCCGACCCGACGATCCCGAAGCCGGAGAGCCTCGCAGGCTCGAGGTCGGTCACGCGACAGCTCCCCGCGAAGCAGCCTGCACCCGGGACACAGGTCCGGTCGATCCTCGAGCCAGCCCCGGGAAGCGAGCGCGCCGTCACCAGCGGCGGGGTCCAGCTGGAGCCGGGGCAAGATGTGCGAGATCTCTGGCGAGGTCGGTGGTGCAACTTTCTCGAACCCAGGCGGAGCGACGCACGTCGCCATGCCGGGCGCGGATCTTCGGCCTGCCCCGGTCGAACGTCAAGCCCGATCTTCTGCCCGTGGGACGACTTCCCCGGACCCGCCGGGCCCCTCTACGCCGGACCTGCTCGGGTCCACCCTGCTCCCGATCCCGGCCGCCTCGGACGAGGTGTCTGCGGGGCCGGGCGTCGCCCTGGAGCCCGGCTGGGATGCGCGGGTCCCTGGGAGCGGTTTGTTCGGGGCGCCGGGCGAGGCCGTGGCTCCGTTCCAGAACCCCGAGTCCGGCACCGCCAGGCCGCCTCTTTCAGAGGACGAGACGGACGACAACCAGAACGACGACGACCACACCCACCACGTAGAACAGGTTGTGCATTGTTTCTCCTCTTGGACTCACTGCTGGATGAAGCCACCGTGGCGACGTCGTCGCGAGCGCTTTCGAACTCGTAGAGCAACAAGCGTGCCGGCGGCGGCGCGATCGCCTCCGGCGTCCTGGCTGCGTCTCACGACACAGGGTCCCCGCAGGGCCGGGACTTTGTAGAAGCTGCGCCTGATCGGGTCGTGCCGCGCCCAGGACGCCGCAAGCCATGGGCACGCTAACCACCCCTGAGCAGAAGGCACCCGGCTGGGACCTGCCAGGGGGCAGGCGGAACGCGGCCCTGGGCTAGCATTGGACCTGGCACGAACATCGGGGCAGGTCGATCCTCTGGCGATGGACATTGTCTACCGCTGCGGGGTCGGGGCTCCCGCCGGGCCCGAGCCGAGGAGAGCCGTGGACGAGCAGCTGCCGGTCCGCCAGGCACCGGAGGACGTCGGGGACGGATCCGGACTCGCGATCGTCGGGATCGGGGCCTCGGCCGGCGGGCTGCGCGCGCTGCGTGGCCTGTTCGCGAGCATGCCGTCCGACACCGGGATGGCCTTCGTGGTCGTCTCGCACCATCTGGCCGGGCACAAGAGCCTGCTCCCGGAGCTGCTGGGTCAGACCACGACCATGCGCGTCGACCAGGCGTCCGGGGGCATGGTGGTCGAGCCCGATCGCGTCTACGTCGCGCCGCCGGGATCGAACCTCGCAATCGCGGACGGCGTGCTCCGGCTCGTCGCGCCCGCCGCCTCTCGCGGGCCCCCGCTTCCGATCGATGCGTTCCTGTGCTCGCTGGCGGGAGCTGCCCGCGAGCGCGCCGTGGCGATCATCCTGTCCGGTACCGGCAGCGATGGAACGCTCGGGGTGAAGGCCGTCAAGGCCGGGGCGGGCCTGGTCCTCGTCCAGACCGAGAAGTCCGCGGAGTTTCCCGGCATGCCGGCGAGCGCGATCGCGACCGGACTCGCCGACTTCGTCGTGTCGCCCGAAGAGATGTGCGGGGGCCTGCTGCGCTGGGCGCGGGGCTCGTATCTCGTCGATAGGACGACCCTGTCCGGGCCGGAGACCGCGGACGCGGGCGTGGACGGGGCGGAGTTCCGGCAGATCCTGGCCCGCCTGGACGCGACGACGGGGCACGACTTCTCGGGATACAAGCAGGCGACCCTGTACCGGCGCATCCAGGGCCGCCAGGCGCTCCACCAGCTCGATCGCCTGCAGGATTACGCGCGGTTCCTGCAGGAGCATGAGGAGGAGGTGTACGCCCTCTTCCAGGATCTGCTGATCGGCGTCACGAGATTCTTCCGCGACCCGGATGCGTTCGCGAGCCTGACCGAGCCGCTCTTCGCGCTGCTGGCCGCGCGAGCCGATCATGCGAGCCTGCGCGTGTGGATCCCCGGATGCTCCACGGGAGAGGAGGCCTACTCGCTGGCGATCCTGATTCACGAGTGCATCGGGCGGCTCCACAAGCCGCTCGGCGTGCAGATCTTCGCTTCCGACGTGGATCCACGGGCGATCGAGAGCGCGCGACAGGGCCGCTATGCGGAGGGCATCGCCGCGGACGTGTCCGCCGAGAGGCTGGCGCGCTTCTTCACCCGGGAGGACGGGGGCTACCGGATCGGCAGCGAGATCCGGTCGATGATCGTCTTCGCGACCCACGACGTGCCGGCAGATCCACCGTTCACGCGCCTGGATCTCGTCTCCTGCCGGAACCTGCTGATCTACCTGGATCCGGAGCTCCAGCGCCGCGTCCTCGAGCTGTTTCACTACGCGCTGTCTCCGGGCGGCCTGCTGCTGCTCGGGAGCTCGGAATCGACCACGAGCCTCGACGGGCTGTTCACGCCGCTGAGCCGGCGCTGGAAGCTGTACCGTCGCCGGGAGACCGCGCGGGGCGCGATCGGCCTGACGGATCTGCCGGCACACCGCCGGGCCGCACGGGCTCCCGGCGTGGTCCTGCGTCCGCCCTCGCAGTCGGACAGCGTGCAGCATGCGCTGGCGCGGACCTTCGCCCCCCCGAGCGTGCTGGTGACCGAGCGCGCCGAGATCGTGCACGTCCACGGTCGGACCGGCGCGTTTCTGGAGCCGGCGCAGGGTCGCGCCAGCGTGAACCTGCTCGAGATGGCGCGGGAGGGTCTGCGCGCTCCGCTCAGCGATCTGCTGCGCGCGGTCAGGCGCACCCCGGAGCAGCCCGCCGAGAGGAGCGCGCACGTGCGCACGAACGGTGAGCAGAGGCGCATCTCTCTGGTCGCGCGCAAGCTCGCGCCCCCCGACCCGCTCTCCGGACTGATTCTCGTGTCGTTCCAGGAGCTCTCCGCCGCGCCCGGGTCTGGCCGTCCGCCCGGCCCCGGAGAAGCGCGACGCGAGGGCGAGGAGCCCGATCCGGAGCCCGCTGCCGACGCCGCGGCACAGGCCGCGCAGATTCTCGAGCTGCAGCGGACCCGAAGCGATCTGCAGGCATCGATCGAGGAGCTGGAGAACGCCAACGAGGAGCTCGCTGCGGGCGGCGAGGAGTTGCAGTCGGCCAACGAGGAGCTGGAGGCGTCGCGGGAGGAGATCCAGTCGCTCAACGAGGAGCTGCAGACGCTCAACGCGGAGCTGCGCGCGAAGCTGACGGCGCTCTCGGAGGCGAGCGACGATCTGCTCAATCTGCTCAGCAGTACTGCGATCGCGACGCTCTTCCTCGACCGCGACCTGTGCATCAAGCGCTTCACCGCCGAGGTCGCCGGGATCATCCCGCTCAAGCCCTCCGACCTGGGCCGGCCGCTCGCCGATTTCGCCGCACACGTGGAGCACCAGCAACTGGCCAGCGACGCGACCGAGGTGCTGCGGACGCTCGTGCCGCAGGAGAAGGAGGTTCGCTCCGATGACGGCGAGACGACTTACCTGGTGCGGATCCGTGCGTATCGCACCGCAGCGAACGCGATCGACGGGGTGGTCATGACCTTCGTGGACATCACGCGGCTCAAGCAGCTCGAGGCCGCGCAGGAGGCCGCGCGCACCCACGCCGAGGCGATCGTCGAGACCGTGCGGCAGCCGCTGATCACGCTCGATGGCGAGCTCCGCGTGTGCTCGGTCAATCGCGCGTTCTGTATGCTGTTCGGGACCTCCGCCGCTGAGGTCGTGGGTCGCGAGATCTTCGACCTGCCGGGGACGGGATGGGACGTCCGGGGACTCCGCAGGCTCCTGGAAGATGTGATCCCGAGCGACGGCGTCGTTGAGGACTACGAGCTGGCCTGCGATCTGCCCGCGACCGGCCGGCGGACGGTCCGGGTCGATGCCCGGCGGATGCCCATGGGCGTGAATCTCGCGAGCCAGATTCTGCTGGCCATCTCGCCCGACGCGTGAGAGAAGGGAGCGGCCACATGCCAGACGCAGACTCAGACGCGGAGCGCTCACTTCGCCTTCGCGCCGAGGCGCGCCTGGACCCCTCGGAGGAGATCGATGAGCTCTCGGCCGAGGAGGCCCGCGCGCTGGTCCACGACCTCGGCGTGCACCAGGCGGAGCTCGAGATCCAGAACGAGGAGCTGCGCAGCCTGACGTTCGAGCTGGAGGCCGCGCGCGACCGCTTCCGGGATCTGTTCGACTTCGCGCCGGCCGGCTTCCTGAGCCTCGCACGCGACGGCACGGTCCTGGAGGCGAATCTCAAGGCGAGCGAGCTGCTCGGGTGCGAGCGGAGCAGGCTCCTGGGTCGCAGGATGCAGGAGTTCATCGATCCCGGGAGCCAGGACCGCTTCCACCTGCACCAGCAGGCGGTCGCAGACAGTGGAGGGGCTCTGTCCTCCGAGCTGCAGGTCGGCGCAGTGGGCGGCAAGCCGCGCGACGTGAGGGTCGAGAGCATCCCGACCGGAGACGCCGACGGAGGCACACGTGTCTCGCTGGTCGACATCAGCGAGCGCGTGGCAGCGGAGTCCGCGCTGCAGGACGTGAACCGCGACCTGGAGCTCGCCGTCGCGAGGCGGACCCGGGAGCTGGACGAGAGCCTCCATCTCAACGCGAAGATCGCCGACGCGGCCCCGCTCCTGCTCTGGATCCTCGAGGTCCAGAAGGACCGTGTCGTCTACACCAACGCCGCTGCCCGCGCGAGCCTCGGGGCCAGGAGCGGGGCAGCTCTGTCGAGCGACCACGTGGTCTACCCCTCGGACCGGGGTACGCTCGCGGGCGCGATCGAACAGGTCGCTCGTGGCAGCGACGGCGGCGTGGTCGAGGTCGCGCTGCGTTTGGGCGCTCCCGGGAGTGAGCCCCGGTGGACGGAGTCGCGCATCGTGGCCTACGAGCGGGGCGACGAGGGCCGTCTCGAGAAGGTCCTGATCGCCTCGATCGACGTCACCCAGCTGCACCATGCCGAGGCCCGGATGCGCGAACTCCGCAACGAGGCGACCCTCGCGGGCGAGCGCGAGCATCGTGAGATCGCCGCGCAGCTGCACGACAGTCTGGGCCAGCTGCTGCCGCTCGCCAACACGAAGCTCGCCCTCGCGCGTCTGAAGTGCGACGAGGTGGCCGCGGGCCACCTCGCCGAGGCCGAGCGGCTCATCCGGCAGGCGAATGCGATCGCCACGTCGCTGACGTACCGGCTGAGTCCGCTGGCCCTCAACGAGATCGGTCTGGCGGCCGGACTGCGGAGCCTGGTCCGGGAGATGGGGCGGGACTATGGGCTGGATGTGTCTCTCGAGCAGACGGCAACCGGGTTCCGGCTGTCCGCTGCGCTCGAGTTCGAGATCTACCGCACCGTTCACGAGCTTCTGGTGAACACCTCCAAGCACTCCGGGATGACCGACGCCGAGGTGCATGTCTCGTGGGCGGGCCCGGAGCTGTCCGTGGTGGTCGAGGACAGCGGCAGCGGCTTTGCCCCCGAGCCCGGCCGGCCGACGGGCTGGGGGCTCGCGGGCGCGGAAGAGCGACTTGCTTACCTCGGTGCCCGGCTCCAGGTTCGAGCCGAGCCGGGTCGCGGAACGCGCGCCACGATTCTGGCGCCCGTGCTGCGTGCGGACAGCAGCCTGGCGGTGGACGCGTGACGGTCCGGCTGCTGCTGGTCGACGACCACCGCATGATGCGAGAGGGCCTGCGCGCCCTTCTGGAGCAGCTCGGTGGCTTCGAGGTCGTCGGGGAGGCAGACAGCGGGCACGACGCCGTCAAGCAGACCCGGGCGCTCCGTCCCGCCGTCGTGGTCATGGACCTGGGGATGAAGGAGCTCAACGGCGTGGAGGCGACGCGGCAGATCTGCGCCGAGTTCCCGCGGATACCGGTCGTGGTGCTGTCGACGCACAGCCAGGAGGACCACGTTCTGGGTGCGCTGGAGGCGGGCGCGTCGGCCTACGTGCTCAAGATCAGCGCCCACTCGCAGCTGGTCGAGGCGATCGAGGCGGTGTTGAAGGGGAGCCGCTTCCTGAGTCCGGAGATCACGGGGATCGTCGTGGCCTCGGGGATCCAGGGGGCACGACGCGTTCGCGATCCGGATCAGCCCAAGTTGACCGGCCGCGAGCGAGAGGTCCTGCAGCTGGTGGCCGAGGGCCGCACGTCCGGGGAGATCGCGGCGCGACTGCACCTGTCGACGCGGACCGTCGAGCAGCACCGCCGGCGAATCATGGCAAAGCTCGACCTGCACAGCGTGGCGAAGCTGACGCACTACGCGCTCCGCACGGGGATCATCTCGATCGACGACTGATCGGTCCCCGGCCTGCTCGGGCGGGCCAGCGGACCGACCGCGGACAGATCAGTTCCCGGGGCCCGATTGCGTAGTTCCGGGTCTTATCGCCCTTGCCGATGTGTGAGATAGAACTCCGGTAGCTTCGCCGGAGGTCAGCTTCCATGTCCGAGACGATGCCCCGCGCCCGCGGTCCGGCCAGCCGGCGCGGAGATGCTCCCGCGCCGGGCACGGCCCGGCGCGCCGCCCGGCTCGTGGGCCAGGGCGGCGGCGCGCGAACGTGCGCGCCGCGGGGCGACCGGC
>JAJDAJ010000066.1 GCA_029261925.1 Deltaproteobacteria bacterium
GACCTGCGTCGACGGCGGGACGGCCGCTGGCGATGGCTGCGATGCGGTGTGCTCTGTGGAGGCGGGGTTCACGTGCAGCGGCGAGCCGAGCGTGTGCGAGAGCTGCGGCAATGGCCTGGTCGAGGGCGCGGAGACCTGCGACGACGGCGGCACGGCCGCGGGCGATGGCTGCGATGCGGTGTGCGCTGTGGAGGCCGGGTTCACGTGCAGCGGCGAGCCGAGCGTGTGCGAGAGCTGCGGCAACGGCCTGCTCGAGGGCACGGAGACGTGCGACGACGGCGGCACGGTGGCGGGCGATGGCTGCGACGCGGTGTGCGCGGTGGAGGCGGGCTTCACGTGCAGCGGCGAGCCGAGCGTTTGCGAGAGCTGCGGCAACGGCCTGGTCGAGGGCGCGGAGACGTGCGACGACGGCGGTACGGCCGCGGGCGACGGCTGCGACGCGGTGTGCGCTGTGGAGGCCGGGTTCACGTGCAGCGGCGAGCCGAGCGTGTGCGAGAGCTGCGGCATCGGCCTGATCGAGGGCACGGAGGAGTGCGACGACGGCGGGACTGCCGGGGGCGATGGCTGCGACGCGATCTGCGTCGTCGAGCCGGGCTTCGAGTGCAGCGGCGAGCCGAGCGTCTGCACCCCGCTCTAGCTGCGGGGGCAGCGGCCGCCGGAGCGCCTACATCGCGCGCCGGTAGCGGCCGCCGACCTGGAACAGGGCCTCGGTGATCTGCCCGAGGCTGGCGACCTTCACGGTCTCCATGAGCTCCTCGAAGACGTTCTCGCCGCGCAGCGCGACCGCCTGGACCCGGGCGAGGGCAGCGGGCGCCTCGTCGGCCCGGCGCGCGTGCAGGGCCCGCAGGCTCTCGAGCTGCGCCCGCTTCTCGTCGTCGTCGGAGCGCATCAGCTCCCGGGGGCGCGCGGCCGCCCCGGCGTCGCCGTGCGCCTCGAACGTGTTGACACCGACGATGGGCAGCTCGCCGGAGTGCTTCAGCGACTCGTAGTGCATGCTCTCGTCCTGGATCCGGCCGCGCTGGTACAGCGTCTCCATCGCGCCCAGCACGCCCCCGCGCTCCGAGAGCCGCTCGAACTCGGCCAGCACGGCGTCCTCGACCAGGTCCGTCAGGGCATCGATCACGTGCGCACCCTGGAGCGGGTTCTCGTTGCGACTCAGGCCGAGCTCGCGGTTGATGATCAGCTGGATCGCCAGGGCGCGGCGCACCGACGCCTCGGTGGGCGTGGTCACCGCCTCGTCGTAGGCGTTGGTGTGCAGGCTGTTGCAGTGGTCCTGCAGGGCGGTCAGCGCCTGCAGGGTCGTGCGGATGTCGTTGAAGGCCATTTCCTGGGCATGGAGCGACCGACCGGACGTCTGGATGTGGTACTTCAGCTTCTGGCTGCGCTCCGAGGCGCCGTAGCGCTCGCGCAGCGCGACCGCCCAGATGCGGCGAGCCACGCGGCCCAGAACGCTGTACTCGGCGTCGAGGCCGTTGCTGAAGAAGAAGGAGAAGCGCGGGGCGAAGTCGTCGATCGACATGCCGCGCGCGAGGTAGTACTCGCAGTAGGTCAGGCCGTTGGCGAGGGTGAAGGCGAGCTGCGTGATCGGGTTCGCCCCGGCCTCGGCGATGTGATAGCCGGAGATCGAGACCGAGTAGAAGCTCTCGACCCGGTTCCGCGTGAAGTACTCCTGGATGTCGCCCATCACGCCGAGGGAGAACTCGGTCGAGAAGATGCAGGTGTTCTGGGCCTGGTCCTCCTTGAGGATGTCCGCCTGCACGGTGCCGCGCACACGCCGCAGCACGTCGGCCCGGATCCGCGCGTACGTGTCCGCGTCGACCGCGCGATCCCCGGGGATGCCCAGGAGGCCGAGCCCCAGGCCGTCGTGGCCCGCCGGCAGCTCGCCCGTGTACCGGGGCAGGGCGGCGTCACCGCCGTGTCGCGCGCGCACCTCATCCAGCTGTCCGGTCTCGTGCAGGTGCCGCTCGACCTGCTGATCGATCGCGGCGTTGAGGAAGAAGGCCAGCACCGTGGGCGCCGGACCGTTGATGGTCATGGAGACCGAGGTCGTCGGATCGCAGAGGTCGAAGCCGGAGTACAGCTTCTTGGCGTCGTCGAGCGAGCACACCGACACGCCGGAATTGCCCACCTTGCCGTGGATGTCGGGCCGCTCGTCGGGATCTCGCCCGTAGAGGGTCACGCTGTCGAACGCGGTCGACAGGCGTGCGGCCGGCTGTCCCTGTGCCAGCAGGTGGAAGCGCCGGTTGGTGCGCTCGGGCCCGCCCTCGCCGGCGAACATCCGCGCGGGGTCCTCCTCCGGGCGCTTGAACGGGAAGACGCCGGCCGTGAACGGGAAGCGCCCGGGCAGGTTCTCCAGGCGCAGCCAGCGCGTCAGCTCGCCCCAGTCGCGCGTCCGCGGGGTGGCGACCCGCGGCAGCCGGGTGCCCGAGAGCGTCTCGCTGAAGTTCGGTGCGCGGATCTCCCGGCCGCGGACCTCGTAGCTCTGCTCGTTCGCGGCGTAGCGCTGGCGGAGCTCCGGCCAGGCGGCGAGCTCGTCGCGCAGCCCGGGCTCGAGCTCCGCGAGCGTCGCATCGTAGCGGGCGCGCAGCTCCAGGATCGTGGGCTCGACGCCGGCTGCCTCGTGGTCCCCCGGCGGGTAGGGCGTGGCCAGTGGCGGCGGCGTGTCGCCCAGCTCCGCCAGCGCGCGGGCCAGGCCGTCGGCGGCCGCGGCGCGCTCCGCCTGCGCCTCGGTGCGCGCTCGCCATTCCCGCACCGTGGCCGCGACCTCGGCCAGGTAGCGCACCCGATCGCCCGGGATCAGGGCGTGGGCCTCGGGCTCGGTCACGTCGGCGGCCGGCTGCACGTGGCCGGGCCCGTCGAAGCCCGCGAGGCGCTCGCGCAGCGCGGCGTACAGCCGATCGGTGCCCGTGTCGTTCCAGCGCCGGGCGACGGTCGGGAACACGGGCACGCTCCCGTCGTCCCCCGCGTGACCGGGGTGGCTGCGGCGCCAGAGGCGGCGCAGGTCGCGCAGCGCGTCGCGCGCGCCGTGCCGGTCGAACTTGTTGAGCACGATCAGGTCCGCGAGGTCGAGCATGTCGATCTTCTCGAGCTGGATCGGAGCGCCGTACTCGGGGGTCATCACGTAGAGGGACAGGTCGACCACGTCGACGACCTCGGAGTCGCTCTGGCCGATCCCCGCGGTCTCGACGAAGATCAGGTCGTACCGCGCCGCCTGCAGCACGCGCAGGGCGTCGCGGACGGACTCCGACAGGGCGCGGTGCGCCTGCCGCGTGGCCATGCTGCGCACGAACACCCCCGGACCGTGCACGGCGTTCATGCGGATGCGATCGCCGAGCAGCGCGCCGCCGGAGCGGCGGCGGCTCGGATCGACCAGCAGCAGGGCGATGCGCGAATCGGGGAAGTCGAGGCGGAAGCGGCGGACCAGCTCGTCGACCACGCTGGACTTGCCCGCGCCTCCCGTGCCGGTGAAGCCCACGACCGGCGCAGCTCCCGTGCGCGCGTCGAGGCGCGCGCGCAGCTCGTCGACCCGCGTGCCCCCGCGCGGGCCCTCCTCCTCGAGCCAGGTGATCAGCCGCGCGACGGCGCGGGTGTCGGCGGGATCGAGCGCCCCGGCATCGTCTCCCGGCGGGGCGACCACGAGCTCGCGGCAGCCGTCGAGGATCATCTGGATCATGCCCTCGAGGCCCAGGCTGCGGCCGTCCTCGGGGCTGAAGATTCGCGCCACACCGGCGGCGTGCAGCGCCTCGATCTCCCCGGGCGTGATGGTGCCGCCGCCGCCGCCGTACACGCGCACGTGCGGGGCTCCGAGCTCCGCCAGGCGCTCGACCAGGTAGCGGAAGAACTCCATGTGGCCGCCCTGGTACGACGACACGGCGACCGCGTGGGCATCCTCCTCGACCGCGGCCTCGGCGATCTCGTCCACCGAGCGGTCGTGGCCCAGGTGGATCACCTCGGCGCCCTGGGCCTGGAGCAGGCGGCGCATGATGTTGATGGCGGCGTCGTGCCCGTCGAAGAGCGACGCGGCCGTCACCACGCGCACCCGCGCCGGCGGGTGGTGGAGCGGCGTCACCAGCGCCCCTGCCTGACTCACGATCGTGCCTCCCCGGCCGCGCTGGCCGGCTCGCTTCGCTGCACCGGCAGGATAGACCCCGCTCGCGTGCTGCCGCCAAGGGTATCGGCAGGTCGGTCGCGACGGCGCAGGCGGCGACCCGGGGCCGAGACGCACGCGCCGCGAGCGGCCAGGGGCGACGCGAGCGCCGCCAGAGCGACCGGCTTGCGGGTGCGAAGCCGTCTGTGTCTACATGCCGGCGCCAGCCAGGGGAGGGGTGATGATGCAGAGGATCCCGGCACTCGCGCTCGCGATGGCGCTCGCCGCCTGCGACGTCGGCCCGGAGCCGGCGGGGACGCGGGGCCCCGCGCAGGAGCCGGGGGCGCGCGCGCTGCGCCCGGTGGACGACGCGCGGCTGCGCGGCGCCGCACGGGAGCCGCAGAGCTGGCTCACCCACGGCGGCACCTACCTGGAGCAGCGCTACAGCCCCCTCGCGCGCATCGATGAGGGGAACGTCGGGCGACTGGGCCTGGCCTGGAGCTTCGACCTGGAGACCCAGCGCGGCGTCGAGGGCACGCCGCTGTACGCCGACGGCGTGCTCTATGCCACCGCGCCCTGGAGCGTCGTGCACGCGCTCGATGCGGCGACCGGCGAGCTATTGTGGACGCACGATCCCGGTGTGCCGCGCAGCTACGCGCGCAGCATCTGCTGCGGCGTGGTCAACCGCGGCGCCGCACTCCACGGCGACCACGTCCTCGTCGGCACGCTCGACGGCCGGCTGGTGGCGATCGACCGGGCCAGCGGCGAGCGCGTGTGGGAGACGTCGACCGTCGAGGACACGGGCCGCTACTCGATCACGGGTGCGCCGCGCGTGGTCGAGGGCAGGGTGATCATCGGCAACGCCGGCGCCGACTTCGGCGCGCGTGGCTACGTCTCGGCCTACGACGCGGAGACCGGCGAGCTCGCGTGGCGGACCTACACCGTTCCCGGCAACCCGGCCGACGGCTTCGAGTCGCCCGCCATGGAGGCCGCCGCCCGCACCTGGACGGGCGAGTGGTGGCGCGCCGGGGGCGGCGGGACCGTCTGGGACTCCATGGCCTACGACCCCGAGCTGCGGCTGCTGTACGTGGGCACCGGCAACGGCTCACCGTACCCGCGCTGGCTCCGCAGTCCCGGCGGTGGCGACAACCTGTACCTGGCGTCCATCCTGGCGCTGCGCCCGGACACGGGCGAGATCGTCTGGCACTACCAGACCACGCCCGCCGAGACCTGGGACTACACCGCCACGCAGCACATCCTGCTGGCCGACCTCGAGATCGACGGGCGCACCCGCCGGGTCGCGATGCAGGCGCCCAAGAACGGCTTCTTCTTCGTGATCGACCGCGAGACGGGCGAGTTCATCTCGGCCGAGCCCATCGTCGACGTGACCTGGGCCAGCGGCTACGACGACCGCGGTCGGCCGATCGAGACCGACGTCGACTACCGGCGGGAGCCGAAGTTCGTCAAGCCCAGCCCCTACGGCGCACACAGCTGGCCGCCCATGAGCTATCACCCCGGAACCGGGCTGGTGTACCTGCCGGTGCGCGACATGGGCGCGATCTTCAAGATCGACCCCGACTGGGAGTACACGCCCGGGGACTGGAACACCGGGCTCGATACCAGCGCGTTCGCGAGCTTCGGCTCCGAGGAGGCGGCGGGCGGCAGCGTCGAGGCGTTCCTGCTCGCCTGGGATCCGGTGGCGCAGCGCGAGGCGTGGCGCGTGCCGCACGTCACGGCCTTCAATGGCGGGACGCTGTCGACCGCGGGAAACCTGGTGTTCCAGGGATCCGCCGACGGCCGCTTCGTGGCCTACCGCGCCACCGACGGGCACAAGCTCTGGGAATCGCCCGCCGGCACGGGCGTGATCGCCGGGCCGATCAGCTACGAGGTCGACGGCACGCAGCACGTCGCGGTCGCGGCGGGCTGGGGCGGCTCGTTCGCGCTGAGCGGCGGCGACGCCGCGCTGGCCGCGAGCGTGCGCGGCGGCGGGCGGCTGCTCGTGTACCGCCTCGACGGCGACGCGCCCGTGCCCGGGCCGCTGCTGCCGCCCGCCGGTCCGGTCCCCGCGCCGACCTTCGCGATGGAGTCCACCGCGGCCGAGCGCGAGCGGGGCCTGCGCGTGTACCACGCCCAGTGCTCCCCGTGTCACGGCCCGATGGCGGTCGGGGGAGGCTCGGGCGTGCCCGACCTGCGCTACAGCGACGCCTCGGTACACGAGCAGTACGCCGACATCGTGCTCGGCGGCCTGCGGGTGGCGGGCGGCATGCCCTCGTTCGCCGACCTGCTCACGGCCGACGACGTGCGCGCCATGCAGGCCTGGATCCTCGAGCGGCAGCGGGTCTCGGCGGCCGCGTCGGGGGAGTGAGGCGCCGAGCTCAGTCGCCGCCGTCGCGCCGCGCGCGCTCCAGGTCGGCGCCCACGCGGTGGGCGCCCCAGATGCACACGGCGGCGCTGATCAGGGGTGCCGAGGTGGGCACGAGCAGCGAGTAGCGCAGCGCCTCGTGCGCGAAGCGCGCCTCGAAGGCGTCGCTGATCACGCCCACCAGCAGCGGCCCGGCCGCCAGGCCGACGAAGCTGCTCACGGTCGTCGAGATCGCGGCGGCCAGGGCGCGCATGCGCAGCGGTGAGATGCTCTGGATCGTCGCCAGGAACGGCGCCGTGAAGAACGAGCCGAAGACCGAGCCCACGATGCTCAGCAGGAACGCCACCGGGATCTCGAGACCTCCGGGCAGCACGACCTGGTGCGACTCGGGCCAGAGCAGGAACGCGAGCAGGATCGGCACGCTGATCAGCTGGCCGATCGCGGGCACCCACATGTAACCGCGCGGGTCGCGCTCGCCCAGGTGGTCGGCGAGGCGCCCGCCCAGGTAGATGCCGAGCATCGAGGGCACCGGGCTGGTGGCGAAGTACCAGACCCCTGCGGAGGCGGGCCCCATGTCGTAGATGCGCATGAGGAAGGCCGGCTCCCAGAGGTTGCGGCCCATGGCGGCGAAGAGCGCGAAGGCATTGGCCAGCAGGATCACCCGGTAGGTGCGCAGGCCCAGCAGGTGGCGCACCGACTGCAGGGCCGACTGCCCCTCGGTCGAGCGGGCGCGCCCCTCGGCGCCCCCACGCGGCGGCTCGCGCACGGTGAAGCGGACGACCAGCGCCAGCAGGATCCCGGGCAGGCCGGCGACCACGAATGCCCAGCGCCAGCCCCAGTTCTCCGCCACCCAGCCGCCGACGATCATGCCGATGCCCATGCCGGTCACGGCACCGATCGAGATCACGGACAGGCCGCGCCCGCGCCGCTGCGGGGGAATGTAGTCGGACAGGAGCGACAGGCTGGGTGGCGTGCCCGCGGCCTCGCCGATGCCCACGCCCATGCGCATGGCGAACAGCTGCCCGAAGCCCTGCACCAGCGCGGTCGCGGCGGTGAACGAGCTCCACACGAAGAGCCCGATGGAGACGATCGTGCGCCGCACGCCGAAGTCCGCCACGCGCGCGATCGGCAGCGACAGGGTCGTGTACACCAGCGTGAACGCCAGCCCCATGGCCGCGCCCATCTGCGTGTCGGAGAGCCCGAACTCGGCCTTGATGTCGTCCACCAGGATCGACAGGATCGTCCGGTCGACGTTGTTGAAGATCATCACGAGCAGCACCACGCCGAGCACGTAGCGCGTGTAGGCGTCGGAGTAGGGGCCGCGCTGCGCGGCTCCGGAGCTCGCTCGATCGCCGGGGGTCGAGGGCAAGGGGATCTTCAGCCGACGGGCTCGTACCAGATCGGTGCGGTCCAGAGGCGCTCCTGGATCGTCTTCGGCACGTCGGGATTGCTGCACACCGGCGGCCGCTCGCCGGTGGGCAGGGCGTTGCACTGGTACTGGTTCCAGCGGCAGCTGGGGTTCTCGAGCACGCGCACGTAGTACACCGCGCGCCGGCCGGGGTCGAAGTCGGGATCGCTCCAGACCGCGCACAGGCCGTCGTGGCCGCCGCCGCGCGGGTGGCAGGTGGCGAGGTCCACGTCGGCGTTGCCGGGGCCGCCCGCGACGTCGTGCACCGCCTGGTGAAACCGCCCCTCGTCGTCGACCCAGCCCTTGATGATCTGCACCCGCTGCAGCGGCGTGCCGGGGTGCCCGGGCGCGCCCGGGTCCCTGAGCGCCGAGACCGCGAAGACGGGGGCCGCCGCGCCGTCGGGGCGGGTGGGGAGATCGCCGCCCATGGGCACACCGCTGGCGTAGCCGCGCGCCACCAGGTCGGGGTCGTCGCATAGATCCGGCGGGTAGTCCCAGCCGCCGAAGAAGCGCGCCGTCAGGCGCGGCCCGCTGGTGCCGAAGGTCTCGCGTCGCTGCATGGCGTCGAAGATGGCGTCGCGCGAGTTCTCCTCGGCCCAGATGCCGGCCATGCCCCCGGGGTTGGCCGTGATGTTCTGCTGGACCGAGATACCACCCGCCGCCCCGAGACGGTCGAGCGGTGTGGCGTCCTCGATGCCCTGCCAGCCGTCCCAGCTGTACTCCTCGGCATCGCCGGGGTTGCCATTGTGGGCGTCGGTCGCCGCGACGATCCCCAGCTTGTACGGGTTCACGCCCAGCCGTCCCTGCTCGCGGAGGCCCTCGATCAGCGCGTAGCGCACGTAGTCGAGGCGCGACACGCAGCCCTGGCCGAAGAGCGCCCCGGCCGCGGTACCCTCCTCGCAGTCGGGAGTTCCGGGCAGGCGCCACTCCTCGTACGCGCAGAGCTCGTCGTTGCCTCCGAGCACCTGGTACATGCCGTCCCGGCACTCGCTGTCCCCCTTGATCTGCGAGATCTCGACCAGGGGCTCGAGCCGCGCTCGAAGCGCCGCGCGCTCCCGCTGCTCGGCCAGCGGCAGGTCGCGCCCGGTCACCGCGAAGATGCGCCCGTTGCTCAGGTTGGAGTTGTGCGGGAGCGTGAGCACGTCGCAGGCGCCGTCCGCCTCGAGACACTGGTCGCGCAGCTTCTTCCACAGGCCGTAGACGTCGGGCTCGTCCACCCAGGCGATCGGCAGCTCGGTCGTCTCGGCGTTCCGGAACAGCACGTTGTGGTGCACCTTGGAGCCCGCGGGCGTGGCGGTGTACTCGTAGGCGTGAAAGGTCGTGAAGCCGCAGCCGGAGCTGCGGTCGTAGTGGCGCTCTGCGGCGGCCTTGATCTCCTGCCAGACGCTGCCCATGGCATCCGTGCAGGCCGCGGCGCCGGGGCCGCAGAGCTCGAGGTGGCGGGCCGGGACCTCGCCGTCGTCCGTCAGCGAGCGCGTGATCCGGGAGATCCGGGCGCCGAAGTCCCCGTACGGGCCCGGGTCCTCGACGCGCTGGTCCCCGCGGTAGATCCGGCAGCCCTCGGTGTCGTATGCGGGCGTGCCGGGCCGCGTGCACAGGGAGACCTCGCCGATGTACGACGCGTGGTCGGTCAGCGCGGCGAAGTCGAGCGGCCGCTCGAGCTGGATCTCGCGCGTGCCGCGGCCGGCGTCGTCCAGCGGCGCGAGCCGCGCCGGCTCGCCCTTCGCGAACGCGTACACCTCGTCGGGCGTGGCGTGCACGTCCCACATGTACGCGTCCATCGACAGACCGGAGTGCACGTGGAGCTCGCCCCAGAGCGCCCGGCGCAGGGGATCGTGGTCGGCGCAGGCCTCGCGCTGCTCGCTGTAGCCGCGGTCCGCGGCGCCGGCCGGCGGAGCTCCGCCACCCGGAGCCGGCGCGGGCTCGGGCGTGGACTCGGTGGACTCGGAGCACGCCAGCGCGGTGGCCAGGGCCAGCGCACCAGCTGTGCGGAGAACGGACATTCCCTCTCCCCTCCAGGCTGCGGGACGCCATGATGCGCAGCCCGGTGCGCGCGGATCAAGCGAGCTACCGGCGGCCTGCCGCCATCCTGCCGGGGCGCGCCTGTCGCGTCGGTGCAGCTCAAGGGCAGCAGGATGCCGGCCGAAGCGCGAGGGGAGTCATCTTCGAGCAGGGGACCGGTCCATGCGAGACGGAGCGACACGCAAGCTGATGCGCCAGGGCGGGGCAGACGGCGGCTTCGCCGCGCGCTACCGCGCCACCCTGGTGATCGTCGCCGGTGGCGCCGAGGGCAGCGAGGTCGAGCTGGAGGGCGAGCGCGTGGTCCTCGGCCGGGGTCCCTCGGTGGACGTCCCGGTGGACGACGCCGGCGTGTCCCAGCAGCACCTGGCCCTGGAGCTCACCTCGGAGGGCTATCGAGCGCGCGACCTGAAGAGCACCAACGGCACCCGCATCAATGGCGCGACCATCACCTGCGCCGACCTCAAGCACGGGGATCGCATCGAGCTGGGCGACCACGCCTTCCAGTACGTGGTCGAGCCGCGCGACAGCGGTCCGCGCGCCTACGAGGTGAGCTGAGCAGACCTGGTCCGCGCCCCGCGGACCAGGGCCGCAGCCATGTCGGACTCCGGCACGCGCACGATCGGCGGCTACGCGGTCGAGGGAGAGATCGGCAGCGGGGGCATGGGCGTGGTGCTCCTCGGCCGGCAGGTCAGCCTGGACCGGCCTGCCGTGCTCAAGAAGCTGCGCCGCGAGCTCGGCGCCTCCGACGAGATCGTCGAGCGCTTCCGCCGCGAGGCGCGCGCCGCCGCGGCCCTGCACCACCCGAACGTGGTCGCGGTCTACGACTGCTTCTCGTTTCGCAGCGACGCCTACATCGCGCTGGAGTACGTCGACGGGCCCGACCTTCGCGACCTGCTCCAGCGCGTGGAGCGCGTGCCCCCGCGGATCGCCGGACTGATCGCGCTCGAGGTGGTACGTGGACTCGAGGCCATCCACGACCGCGGCACGGTTCACCGCGACCTCAAGCCCGCCAACATCCTGGTCAGCCGGGCCGGCGAGGTGAAGATCACCGACTTCGGCATCGCCTTCGAGCCCGGCAACCCGGAGCTCACGCGCACGGGGATCGTGCTGGGCACGCCCGCGTACATGTCACCCGAGCAGCTGATGGGCGAGCGCCTCGAGACGCGCAGCGACCTGTTCTCGCTGGGCGTGATCCTGTACGAGATGCTGACCGGCTGCCGGCCATTCCCGGCGTTCGAGGACGACGCCGAGGCCGAGGCCATGCTCTCGCGCATGCGCCGCGAGCGCTACGCCCCGCCCGATCGCACCACCCCGGGAATCCCGCGGGCCATGGCGCGCCTGGTGCGCCGCCTGCTGCGGGCACGCCCTCGCCAGCGCGTGCAGAGCGCCAGCGAGCTGCGCGCCGAGCTCGAGCGCCAGCTGCGGCCTCGCTCGCCCGTGGATGCCCGCGGCGAGCTGGCGAGCTGGCTCTGGCGCAGCGGCGTGGTCGCGCCGCGCGACGGCGAGACGGTCGTGCGGATCGGCGTGGCGCCGGCCGCGCGGCGCCGACCGCGGCTGCGCCGCCGCCTGGCGAACGCGGTCGCGATCGGCGCGGCCACGCTCCTCGGTGGCGGGGGCATCGCCTGGATCGATACACCGCGCGGCTCGCGCAGCTGGATCGAGGACGTGTGGAGCTGGAGCCGGCCGCGCGCCGTGCTGCGGGTCGAGGCTCCGTCGGGTGCGCGCGTGCGCGTGGACGGCGAGCCCGGCATCTCCGTGCTGGGTGATCTGACCCTTCCGGTGGCCCCGGGCCACCACCGCGTGGTGGTCGAACGCAGCGACGGGGGCGTGCGCGAGAGCGTGGTCGACCTGGAGCCGGGCGAGGTCCATGTGCTCGACGCCTCCGCTGCGGCGGCGCCTGCCGAGTAGCCTCGAGCTCAGAACGGGCGGACGGCGATGCGCAGGTGCAGACCGTGGTTCTGCAGCCAGTCGTCCCCGCTGCGCGGCACGCGGCGCAGACGCGCGCCCCAGTAGAGCGCGAGCTCCAGGCGCGGGTCGGGCCGGTACAGCAGCCCGAGCCCGGCGCTGCTCAGGGTCCGCGGCCCGCCGGCCGGGTCGTGGTTCCAGGCGTGGGCCAGGTCGACGAACGGGGCGATCTGCAGCACCGGGTCGCCCGCGGGGGTCCGCAGCAGCGGCAGCCGCAGCTCCGCCGAGAGCACCGCCGCGCTGTCGCGCACCAGCAGGCTCTCCCGGTAGCCGCGCACGGTCCGCATCCCGCCGACTGCGAACTGCTCCATCGAGAACAGGGGTCCCGGGGTCAGCTGCACGTCGCCGCGCACGACCAGCAGGCTGCCCCGGCGCGGCCGCTCGAGGCGGCGCACCCACTGCGCCTGGCCCAGCCAGCTGAAGAAGCTCGCGTCGGGCCGGCCCCGCCCGGTGTCGGTCGCGCCCAGCGCATCGACGCCCAGGCTGAACGTGGAGCGCAGCGCCCAGACGCGCTCCGGCCCGCGGCTGACCCAGTCCTGGGTCAGGCGCAGCACGCTGGCGCGTGTGCGGCCGTCGTCCGCACCCGGCGAGAAGGAGAAGCTGCGGTCCAGCAGGCGGGTGCTGCTGCGCCGCAGCTCCGCACTCACCCCCACGACCAGCTCGCGCGAGGGCTCGCGCAGCAGCGGGTGCTCGAGGCGCAGGCGCGCGGTCGAGGCGCGGCTCTCGATGTCGAGCTCGTCGAACGGCGACTCGACGACCTCGGCGTCGCTCCAGCGATAGCCCGCCAGCAGCCGCGTGCCGGCCCCGCCCAGCGGCAGCGCCCACTCGACGGCGCGGCTGCGGAGCCCGTCGCTGATGCCCGTCTCGAGCGTGAGCGCGTCGCCGAGACCCAGCAGGTTGCGACGCACGAGCCGCAGCCGCGCGTTCGCGGCGCCGACCGCCGGGGACTCGGCGCCGTCGGCGACCAGCTCCGCGTCCCACGGGGGGGACTCGCGCACGCTCAGGTGCAGGACGCTCGCGCCGCGCGTGCTGCCGGGAGCGAGCTCGGCGTCGACGCGCTCGAGCAGCGGGTCGGCCTGGAGCAGGCGCAGGGCATCGCGCAGCGCGTGGACCTGCACGGGCCCGCGCGTCGCGCGCGCCAGCTGGCGCCGCACGTAGGCGGGGCGAACGCCGCGCGTTCCCTCGACGACGATGCGCTCGATGCCGCCCTCGGTCACGCGCAGCTCGACGATCCCGTCGTCGACGCGCTGGTCGGGCAGCCAGGCCCCCGAGGCCACGTAGCCGTGGTCCAGGTACAGGCGCGTGACCGCGTCGCGCGCGGCGATCAGCTCCTCGGCGTGCAGGGCGCGCCCGGTGTACGCGGCCAGCGCCCGGGCGATCTCCTCGTCGTCGAGCACCTGGTTGCCGGCGATGCGGAAGCCGCGCACGTGCACGGGACGCCCCGGATCGGGCCCCGCGGTGACGGGCTGGACGGGAGGCAGCGCGAGCGAGACCTCTCCGGTGGCCCCGGGAGCGGCGGCCCAGGGTCGCTCGTCCCCGGGCCGGTGCTGCTGGGCCGCCGCGCTGGCGCAGAGCAGCCAGGCGAGTCCCGCGAGCAGGGCGGCGGGCCTCAAAGCCAGTTCCCGATCATGATGAACGAGGACCAGTGGGCCGGGTGGTGCAGCGCCACGTCGGCCAGGCTCGTGAGCTGGGCGCGCCGGAGCGCCTGTGCTCGCGACGTGCCCGCCCGGGCCAGCTCGCGGTAGAACGCCGCGACCAGCCGCGCGGCCGCGGCGTCGCCGACCGGCCAGAGGGTGGCCAGCACGCTGCGCGCGCCCGAGCGCGCGGCCAGCCCCGCGAGCCCCAGGGCCGCGCGCTCGTCGCCGGCGGCGGTCTCGCAGGCCGAAAGCGCCAGCAGCTCGAGCGGCTCGTCGCGGAAGCGCGTCAGCTCGACCAGGTCGCCGAGCTGGGTGGCGCGGAGCCGGTCGTCGTAGGTCACCACGAAGGTCTGCTCGGAGTCGCCCCCGAACTCGGCGTGCGAGGCGATGTGGAGCGCCCCGTACGCCTCGCCGCGCAGCGCGGCCTCGAGCCCGGGTGCGACGAAAGCCTCGTCGAGCAGGGTCGAGCCGGCGAAGTGGTCACCGATCGCGGCCAGCTCGGCGCCGACCGCGGGCAGGGCCGGGTAGCCCTGCACCGGAAGCGTGAGGCCGGCGCTGAGCAGGCGCACGTCGCGGGGGAATGGCCGTGGCTCGCTCAGGGTCAGCCCCGGCACCACGGCGAGCGGGTGGCGCTCGACCAGGTGTGTGCCGGAGTCGGCGTCCCAGAGCGCGGCGAGCGGCACCGAGCGCAGCGCGCCCGTGGGCACGAAGACGAGGGTCTGTGCTCCCGTCGCCCCCAGCTCCTGCTCGACGGGTCGCACCAGCCACTCGTACAGCTGCCCCGCCGGCCGCAAGTAGCGGCGGTGCACGCTGACCTGCGCCCAGCGCGCCAGCGCCCGCGCCTGCTCCAGGATCTCCGGCGTACGCGCGTCGACGAGCACGGCGCGCGTGCCCCGCGCCGAGCTGATGATCAGCTCGGTCCGGTCCTCGAGCAGCACCGGGTAGACCACCACCGCTCCCGGTACGTTCTCGGGTGAGCTGAAGCGCTGCGTGGCGACGCACTCGTCGTGGAAGTAGTCGCGGAACGCTGCAGCGGTGCGGTCGTCCATGCGGTCCCGGGCCGCGAGCAGATCGCGCTCGCGACGTCCGGGATCCTCGGTGCGAGCGGCGCGGCGCAGCCGCGCGTCCACGAGCTCCTCGAGCAGACCGTCGAGGTCGAGCACACCGTGCTCGTCGAGTACGCCCGCGTAGCTGCGCGCGTGTACGCGTCGCGCCGACTCCAGCGTCTCCACGGCCTCGTCGAGCCGGTCGGCCTCGAGGTGCAGGCGGCCGGCCTGCCGGAGCCAGAGGTAGGTCGCGGCGGGGGCCTCGGCCCGTGCGGCGGCGCGCAGGGCCCGGCGCGTGAGGGTCAGCGCCTCGACAGGGCGTCCGGCCCGCGCGTGGAGCGCGCCGAGCTCGCCCCGAGCGTGGCTGAGCGCGCGCGCATCACCCAGGGCCTCCGCGCGCTGCCGTACCTGCTCCAGCAGCGCCGGTGCCCGCGCGGGGTCGTGCCGGGCGAGGGTCAGCAGGTCGAGCAGCGTCTCGTGGTTCGCGGGCGCGGCCAGCAGGGCGCGCCGCGCGCGCTCCAGCGTCGCGGCCTCGCCGCCGGCGAGCCCGAGCCGCAGCTCGACCTGCCCGCGCAGCGCCGTCGCCCCGAGCGTCGCGGCCAGGCGGGCCGCCTGGTGCAGCGCATCGAGAGCCGCTTCGGGATCGCGCGAGGCCTGCACGGCCGCCCGGTCGAGCACGATGCGCACGCGCGTCGTCGCATCGCCGTCCGCCAGCGTCTGCGCCCGCGTCAGCTCCTCGAGCGCCCGGGCCGGATCCGCGTGCGTGCGCGCGTGCACCGCGAGCAGCGCGGCCGCGAGGGCGCCCTCGCGCTGCGGGAGCGCGGCGAGGCCGGCCGCGGCCGAGGCGTGCGCCGCCCGCCGCCTGCCCAGCGCCTGCTGTGCCTGCGCGATCCCGAGCCGCGCGTGCCCCCGTAGCTCGCCCGCGGTGTCGGCCGCGAGCCCGGTCCAGCGCGCGAGGGCGAGTGCGTGCTCTCCCCGCCGCGTCGCCTCGCGCGCCGCGTCGACGCGCGCGGCCCGCGAGGCTTCCACGCCGGGAGGCAGCGCCGGTGCGTGGCGGGACGGACGCAGGGGCGAGACGGGCAGCTCCGGCGCCGTGTCGGCCAGGCGTGCCACGAAGCTACCGCGAGCCTGCGGACCGCGCGCCGCGCAGTGGTCGACCAGGAGCCGGCTCGCGTCCACGAAGCTCGCCGGCAGGCCCGCCAGCTCTCCGGCGAGATCGACGTCGGGCGAGCGGATCACGACCGTACCGTCGACGCCGGAGCGCGAGCTGGCGCTGATGCGGCTGCGGGCGTCGCGGAAGAGATGCCGGGCGGTGATGTCGATGTTCCCGCCGGTACCCGCGCCCGCCTCGGCGACGATGGCGCCGTTGCGCAGGATCACGAACTCCGGATCGATCGTGATGTTCCCGCCCGTGCCGTCGTTCACGCTGCTGGTGATCGCGGCGCCGTCCAGGCTCAGCAGATCCCGGGCCTGCAGGTCGATGCTGCCGCCATCGGCGGCGTCGCGCGCCTCGCCCGTGATGGCGGCGCCGCCGGAGAGCTCGATGCGCGCCGCGCCGCGGACCGAGATGCTCCCGGCGCCGCGCGGGCCCTGGCTGCGCGCCGAGACCGTGCCCCGGCGCTCGAGCGAGAGCGCGCCGTCGCCGCCGAGCTCGATGTCGATGTTCCCGACGCGCGCGTCGCGCTGCGGATCGCCCACGAGCCGCTCCCCGAGCGCGGTCGTCGCGATCTGGCCGCCGTCGCTCACCTCGAGCCGCGGCGTCTCGATCGCGATCGAGCCCGGCGCCCCGGTGCTCTCGGGCTGGGCGAGCGCGGTGATGCCCGAGAACTCGCCGCCGCCGGGTGCGCCCGAGACCCGCACCAGCTCGCTGGCGCGCACGCGGATGTCTCCGGCGTCCCCCGCGCCACGGGTGCTGCTGTCCAGGCGCGCGCCGCCGCTGAGCGCGAGCCGGCGCACGTCCACCTCGATCGAGCCGCCGCTCTCGGCGCCCTGCGTCTGCGCGACCACCGCCCCGAAGTCGTCCAGGATCAGCTCGTCGGCGCGCAGCTCCAGCCGGCCGGCGGGGCCGCCCTCGGTGGTGAGGAACACGCCGCTGCGGTCGGTGTCGCGCCGCGCGGGATCGGGATCCCGACCCGAGAAGAGCGCGCGTCCGGTCACGTCGATCTCGACGCGCCCGGCGCTGCCGGCGCCGAATGCGCCCGTCGAGACGCGCGCGCCCCCGAGCAGGCTCAGGCTCGCGGCGCGGATGCGCACGTCGCCCGAGCTGCCGGCACCGGCGGGCAGGATCGGGTCGTCGAGCTGGCTGAACGCGAAGATCCCCACGCCGGCCTCGTCCCTGCGCTCGAGGTGGAGCGCGCCGTCGAGGTCGATGCGGATGTCGCCGCCGTCGGCCGCGCCGCGGGTATTGGCCGCGATGTCGCTGTCGAGCGCGTGCAGCTCCGCCCCACGGATCACGATGTCTCCGGAGCCGGGGAGGCGGACGTTGCCGAGCGGCGAGACCCCGGCCGTGCTGAGCACGCTGCGCTCCAGCTCGATGCGCCCGCCGAGCTCCACCCCGTCGAGATCCGGGCTGTCCCCGCGCAGGTCCACCTCGCCGCGCACCACGGCGCCGAGGAACTGGCTGGCCGTGGGCGTGGCCAGGACGCTGTCGCGCAGCGCGAGAGATCCCCCGAGCAGCGCCACGTGGGAGCCGCTCAGCGGGTGGCTCCAGCGCGCGCCCGAGAGCTCGACGGGCGCGGGCGCTGACGGGCCGAGGAAGCCGAAGGCGGTGGGAGCCGCGGTCAGCAGCGGCGACACCGCCCCCGCGGTGCCGGTCTCGAGCGCGGGTACACCGTCGCCGAAGCGCAGCACGTCGGCGCTGCTCACGTACAGCGACCCGGCCACGTCGACCGACGAGCCGGGTCCGAAGAGCATTCCCGACGGATTGAGCAGGAAGAGGTCGGCGGCGTGGCCCGAGAGCACCTGGCCGAGCACGGTCGAGGGACCGCCGGTGATCCGCGCCAGGACCCGGTGGACCGGCGGCAGGCTCGACTCGCGGAAGAAGTAGGCGGTGTGGCCGGTGTCCACGTCGAAGCGCGAGAAGCTGTAGAAGAGATTCTCGCCCTGCTGGAGTCCCTCCGACTGCAGGATCACCCAGGAGTCGGTGATGTCGCCGGCCTGCTCGGCGAAGCGCGGCGCGCCGTCGCGCAGGCTGCCGTCGTAGGCCAGGTCGGCGCGGCCCGGCCCGGTGGTCGCGAGGAGCACCGCGCACGCGAGCCCGGCGAGCACGCCCGCGCGCGAGACGCCGGAGAGCGGGGCCGGGGGGCTCAGGGGCAGCTCTCGACCCGGGCCGTCGCGCGGGCGAGCGTGTCGCGCAGGGCCAGCGCGCCCGCGTCGCTGCAGGGCGTGGGGCCCGCGTCGAGCACGCAGCGCGCGGCGCTGAAGCTCGCCGGGTTCGGGGCGCCCGCAGCGAAGCGCCGCGCCATCACGCTGTCGGCCAGGTCGGTGCCGCCGCTGGCGTCGACGTCGGAGCACTGGCAGGCGTCGCCGGCGGGCAGCGTGTCGCCATTGTCCTGGAACAGGTTGCCGAGCTGCGCGCAGTTGTCGCAGGCATCGCCGACGTCGTCGACGTCGGAGTCCGACTGGGCCGGATTGTCGACGAGGTCGCAGTTGTCGCAGCGATTGCCGAGGGCATCGCCGTCGTCGTTCTCCTGCACCGTGTTCGGTGTGGTCAGGCAGTTGTCGCAGAGGTCGAGGATGGTGTCGCCGTCGAGATCGGGCAGGGGATCCTCGGGGAAGCCGCCGTTCCAGATGGCCGCATGGCCGAGCTGCGAGAGCACGCCCTCGCCGTGGACGCTGATCGGCGCCGTCTCGTAGGTGAAGGTGCAGCAGTTCCAGCCCTCGGTGCCGGGAACGGCCGTGTAGCTGCCGCCGTCGTTCATGATCTCGCACTGGCCCAGCGCCGTGTCTCCGGCGAAGAGCAGCGAGAAGTTCTGCCCATCGGGGGTGAAGAAGCCGTACTCGCCCAGCGTATCGTCCACCTGTCCCAGGGACAGATCCTCGTTGAACTGCATCTGCTCCCCGTAGTTCGTGCGCGCGGGCTTGGTCCGCGGGCGCAGGATCGCCTTGTACGGGTCGGTGGAGCTCGAGAACGGCGCGCGGCGGAGCTCGACGTGGCAGGTCACGTCGAGACCCGCGGCCGGATCGAAGACCTCGGGCTTGAACAGGACGAAGAAGGGCACCACCCAGTCGCCCTCGACCGCCCGGAAGCCCACGACCGGCGGCTCCGCGCGGTATCGCTCGAACGGGGCCATCGCGAAGGGAGCAACCACGTCGTCGGCGTCGTTGACCTTGAACGCGACCGGCCGTGCGAAGCGCGCGCAGTCGCGGCGATCGACGATCGTGCTCTCGGGTACGTCCGCGTCGCAGAAGTCGCTGAAGTCGGCGCCGGTGCACTGCACGTCGACCTCGACGTGCTTGCTCATCGAGTGCGGGACGATGTCCACGCGCAGCTCGCCCCGCCGCGGGAGCTGGTCGAGATCGATCGCGTAGTGGTGGCGCTGGGTGATGTCGAGCACGCCGGTGTCGAGGCCCAGGCTAGCGTCGATGCTGCAGGCCGCGCCGAGGCTGCTCCCGGGTGCGGCGGGCGTCTGGTCGGCGTTCGGCTCGTAGGGGCAGTTGTCGACGGGATCGAGGATGCCGTCACCGTCGACGTCGTCGTCGCAGACATCGCCGAGCCCGTCGCCGTCGGCATCGATCTGCGCGGTGTTCGAGGTCTCCTTGCGGTTCCTCTCCAGGCTCGTGCTCGGGCGATCGACCGGTACGGGGCAGTTGTCCTGGTCGTCGGGGATCAGGTCGAGGTCGGTGTCGGGCTTGGCGAAGACCACGTAGTTCGAGTTGCCCTGCGAGAAGTCGGCGCCGGGTGCCAGGTTGCCGCCGAGCTCGACGAACGCACCGTCGAGGTAGCCCGCGGCCCAGACGTCGAAGGCCGTCTGGCTGCCGGTCTCCGTGATGTAGATCGACTGGCCGGTGTCCGCGAAGCGGTGGTTCACGAGCCAGTCCGGTCCCTGGACCGCGCGGTCGTCCAGGCCGACGTAGATCACCGACGAGGGGGGCGGGTCGAAGACGAGCTCGAGCGTGACCAGGCCGACGCCGTTGCCGGCCGGGTCGAGCGGATCGGTGGTCTCGAACTTGTCGTCGTTGGGCGTCTTGACCCACTGTGCGCAGCGGAAGGGATCGGGGACGCTGACGAGGATGTGCGACCCGGGCGTGTTCCGATCGGTGAAGTAGTGGTCGCCCTCGCAGAGGTTTGCCAGCTCGTAGACGCGCGACGGATCCGCGGGGTTGCGGTCCACGCGGTCGATCACCGCGGGCACGGGCCCGCACTCCGGCTCCGCCCATGCCCCGGGCGGGACGCCCGCGCCCGCCAGCAGCGCGGCGAGCGCCGTGATCCGGCCCCGCCGCTTCCCGGATCGTTCCATCCCTGCTCCCTCCGCTCCCTACGTGCCCCGGGGCCATCCTACCAGCCGGCCCGCGAGCCCCGGCGGGCCCGGCCGGAGTCCGGGGGCGGCGGCGATCGGGGAAACCCCGGCCGGCGAGGCGCGCGGCGCTTCGAGGGCATCGGGAGCGAGAGGGCGGGGGTCCAACGCCGGCGAGACTGCGCCGCAGCGCGCCGTCGCGCTGTGAATCGATTCACAGCTCCGGGTCGGGGCCCGGTCCGGACTCAGGCGGGCAGGGCGTCCTTGAGCATGCGCCCGTCGATCAGGATGGCGTGCAGGTTGGCCGGATCGCGGAGGCAGGTGATGTCCGTCAGCGGATCACCGTCGACCACGAGCAGGTCGGCGAGCTTGCCCTCGGCGATCGTGCCGCGCCGATCGAGCGCGCCCATCAGCTCGGCGCCCCCGCGCGTGGCCCAGCGCAGCACCTCGAGGGTGGGGATGCCCAGGGTCTTGACGTAGAACTCGAACTCGGCGATCTCCTCGCCGTGCGGCATGATCGGCGTGCCGAAGTCGTCGCCGATCACCAGCTTCACGCCGGCCTCGATCGCGCGCGGCAGCATGCGGCAGGTGTGCTCGAAGTCGGCTCGGATCAGGCGCAGGCGATCCAGGACCTGGTCGGTGCTCTCGCTGAAGCCCTCGCCGATCGGAAACGGGCCCGCGGAGTGATCCCAGTTCTCGGCCATCTCGAGGAAGCGCACGCTCCAGAGCATGCTCGGCAGCACGAAGCTGTCCGCGGCGAGGATCGCCTCGATGCACTCGTCATCCATGCGATCGGCGTGGTCGATCACGTCGACGCCCGCGCGAGCGCACTGCAGGATGGCGGTTCGCGTCGGGCAGTGCGCACGCACCTTCTTGCCGCGCTCGTGCGCCGTGTCCACGCAGGCCCGCAGCTCGTCATCGGTCAGGTAGGCGTAGTCGCGCGCCGGTGCGGAGCCGTGCCCCGGGCCGGCGGAGATCTTGACGATGTCGCAGCCGCGGCCCAGGTCCTCGCGGGTGGCGGCGCGCCAGGCCTCCGGCCCGTCGAGCTTGCGGGTCAGCCCCTTGTTGCCGATCTGCATGAACCACGTGCGGTTCTCGCCGTCGGCCTGCTCGCCCGTCGTCATGAACTCGCGCGTGCAGGCGTAGATCCGCGGCCCCTCGATGATGCCCTGTCCGACCGCCTCCTTGAGCGCCACATCGATGTAGTCGCCGTTGCTCGAGCCGACGACCGAGGTGAATCCGTGGTCGAGCACGGTCCGGAGATTGCGCGTCGCCACGATCGTCAGGAACGGTGCCGACGCCTCGAGACCCAGGATCGGCGAGCTGATGCTGCCCCCGAAGACGCCGAAGCAGCTGTGGAAGTGGGACTGGCACATGCCCGGCATGAGCGTTCGCCCCTCGAGGTCGACCACGCGGTCCCCGGGGCGAGCCGCGGGCGCGGGGCCGTCCCCGACCTGGGTGATGTGCCGGCCCTCCACCACCACGTGCGCACCCGGCCGGCCGGGCCCCTCGCCGTCGAAGAGATTCGCCCGTGTGAAGATCGTCCGCGTCTCGGCCATGCTCGCTCCCAGCGGGCGCGCCGTCGCGCCGTCGCCGCAGGGTAGCAGGCCCCGCGGGCACCGGGCCGCCCCGGTTGCCCGGCGCCGGATCCCGGCGCGGCTCGCTGGACGTCTGGCGCGGTGCGTTGCGCTGGACCGCGGCGTGGCGCGTGCTGGACCTCTGGCGCGGCGCATTGCGCCGCGGGCCGCGAGTGATCATGCTTGCGCCTCAACCGGAACCTACCACGGAGGACCGATGCCCCGGACTGCATGGATCTCGCTCAGCCTGGCGCTGCTGCTCGCCGCGCCCGCAACGCTCGCCGGCGCCGACGACGGTGGCCACATCGACTACCGCCAGAAGCTCATGGGAGCGATCGGCGCCGACATGGGCGCGATCAGCGACGTGCTCAAGTACCAGCTTCCTCTCACGTCCAGCCTGCCCGGGCACGCGGCGAGCCTGGTCACGCACGCCGATCTGATCGAGGCCGCGTTCGAGCGTCAGGTCGTCGAGGGGCCGACCGACGCCAAGGCCGAGATCTGGCAGGACCCCGAGGGCTTCCGCGAGGCCATCGCCGCCTTCCGGGCCGAGGCCGAGAAGCTCCGGGTGGCCGGGGAGTCCGGTGACATGGCGGCGTTCGGCACGCAGCTGCGGGCCCTGGGCAAGTCGTGCAACGGCTGTCACAAGGGCTTCCGGAAGCCCAAGGAAGAGTCCTTCCGCAACAGGTGAGGCGTCGCGTAGCGCGGGTGCTGCTCGGCGCGGTCGCGGTGCTGGTCCTGGGCGTCGCCGTCTGGCTGCGGCCGGAGGCGGCGACGCCGCGGCCGGCCGCGGGCCCTGCACCCGCGCCCGATCCAGCGGCCGTCTCGCGAGGTGAGTACTTGCTGCGCGCCGCCGGAGGCTGCACCTGTCACACGGCCGGGGACGGGGCCTCGCTCGCGGGCGGGCGGCCCCTCGAGACGCCCTTCGGCGTGTACTACAGCACCAACCTGACGCCGGACCCGGAGACGGGGCTGGGCGACTGGACCGACGCGGACTTCATCCGTGCCATGCGCGAGGGCGTCGGCCCCGACGGCACCGACTACTTCCCGGTGTTCCCGTACACGTCGTTCACGCGCATGACCCAGGACGATCTGCGCGACATGCTCGCGTACCTGCGGAGCCTCGAGCCGGTGCGCGCGCCCGCTCGCCCGCACGAGGCGGGCGTGCTGGGCTGGCGGGTCGCAGCGCGCGCCTGGCGGCGCGCCTTCTTCGAGCCGGGACCGCTCGGCGTCGAGGCCGGGCGCCCGGATGCCTGGCACCGCGGCCGCTACCTGGTCGAGGCACTGGCGCACTGCGGCGAGTGCCACACGCCGCGCGGCCTGGCGGGCCGGCTCGACGCCCGGATGCACCTGGCCGGCTCCGTCGAGGGGCCGGAGGGCGAGCTGGCGCCGAACATCACCCCGGACGACGAGACCGGCATCGGCTCCTGGAGCCGGCCCGACCTGACGTGGTTCCTGCAGACCGGCCTCAAGCCCGACGGCGACGACACGCAGGGGCTGATGAGCGAGGTGATCGAGCACGGCTACGCCCACCTGTCCGACGCCGATCTCGGCTCGATCGCGGAGTACCTGCGCAGCGTGCCGCCGGTTCGCCACCGCGTGCGCGCCCCCGGGGCCGGGGCCGACTGACGCTCAGTCCGCGGCCAGGATCGCGATCCGCCGGCGCGCACCTCCGTCGACCGGCCAGCTGACGGCGTAGGCATCGTCGGCCACGGCGAGCTCCGCGAAGACGTCCACGGGTGCGGGCAGGGCCAGTCGCTGGCCGCGCCCCGCCCGGGGATCGTCGACCAGCAGCGCGTCGCGCGTGAGCCGCACCAGCTGCGTGCCGGTCCAGCGCGCGGCCAGACCGGCTTCGCTGCGGGCGAGCAGCTCGAGCCTCGCGGTGCGCGTGTCGGCGTGCCAGAGCCAGGAGCGTTCCCCGTCGGTCGCGAGGCAGAGCACCGCCGGCCCGCCGTCGAGCGGGCCGTGGCATTCGACCGTCAGGGCGGAATGCACGGGCTCGCCGCCGTCCCAGCCCAGATCGACGCCGGGCATGCCGGACGCCAGCAGCGCGCCCAGCGGCTGCAGGGGGCCGGACGCCGGCCCCGTGCGCCAGCGTACCTGGAGCGCGGCGGGCCCGGCGGCCGGGATCACCCAGTGGTCCGCCGGCGCGCTCCAGCTGCGCTGCTCGATCTCGTCGCTGCCCGCGCGCCCGGAGAGCCGCAGGGTCTCGGTGTCGCCGCGTCGCTCGAGCCACCAGCGCTCGCCGTGTGCACCCAGCTCGATCCAGTGGGCGTCGCCCAGCGGCGGCAGGGCCAGCGTCCAGAGGTCCGCGTCCGGCCTCCCCGCGAGCACCAGCGCCAGGCGCGGCGACTCGCGCGGTCCGCGTACCAGGAGCACACGCGTGTCGTCCACGAACGCCAGCGCCAGCGCCTCGACCTCGCGGCGCTGGCCGCTGGACAGGTCGACGATCGCGAAGGCGTCTCCGTGGTGGGCGTCCGACCCGCTGCCGGCGGCCGCGAGCGCGGCGCCCGGGGAGATCTTCAGACCCCGGAACGGCGCGTCGAGCGTGTGCTCGATGCGCACCTGCACGCTGGAGGGCTCGCGCGCGATCGGCGGCGCCGCGGCCGCGAGCGGGTCGTGCACCCAGCGGGTGAGCGCGGCCGGATGGCCCGCGATCAGGGGCGCGAGCCCGAACATCCCGAGCAGGGCCACCAGGGGCCCGGGCCGGCCGCGGGCGCTCCAGAGCGCGGCCGACGCGCCGAACAGCGGCAGCAGCCCGAAGCTGGAGGCCCGCGCGTAGGCGAGCAGGTGGGTGGGGGCCGGGTCGCTGCCGAGCGCGACCAGCGCTCCGAGCAGCCCGGGCACGGCGAGGGCGCCGAGGACCGCCGCCACGGCGCGGGGCCGGCCAGCGCCCAGCGCTGCCTCGCGGCCCGGCCGGGCCAGCCGCAGGCAGGCGATGCCGCCGCCCAGCACGCCGAGCAGCCCGGCGATCTGGAGCCCCGTCAGGCCCGAGCCGCCGCCGGCCAGGAAGAGGCCGGTGGCCAGGCTCAGGGCCCCGAGGGCGGCCAGCTCCGGGCGCCGCCGGCGCAGCATCACCACCAGCGCCAGCACCAGCAGGACCAGGGGCCACACGGCGTGGCGCCCGTCGCCGAGCAGCAGCGGCAGCGCGCCGACGGCCGCGCAGAAGGCGGCGAGCGCGACGACCCCGTCCTGCAGCGGCCCGGAGCCGCCGATCGGCGCCAGCCGATCGTCGATCCGGTCGAGCTGGGCCTGCAGCGGACCCACGTCGGCGTCGTCCAGCGGCAGCTCGAGCTTCTCCCCGCGGCGCGTCTGCGCGCGCAGCACCGCGCCGCCGCGGCGGCTCTCGAGCTGCAGCTCGATCAGCTCGCCGTACACCAGGGTGTGTCGCTTCTCGGCGAGCTCCAGGTCGTCGGGCCCGGCCGGCTCCGGCAGGCCCTCGAGCCAGTGGGCGCCGCGCTCGTCGAGCAGGAGCGCGCGTCGTGCGTCGCCGCGCGCCCGCAGCAGCAGTGGCGCGACGGGCGCCGTCGGGACATCGGGTGCGGCGCCCTGTGCCGCGCCCGCGGCCGCCCGGATCGCCTGGATGCGCCGCGCCAGGCTCGGGTGCGTGGACATGCGCTCGGTCTCGGCGCGCCAGCGCCGGGGCATGGCGTTGGCGACGTGCAGCTCGGTGAGCCCGCGGATGAGCGCGTCGGCGTCGCCGCAGAGCTCGATCGCGCGCAGGTCGCTCTGCGTCTCGTGGCCGCGCGAGCGCGAGACGCGCACGATCACGATCCCGAGCAGGCCGATCAGCCAGAACAGCGGGTACCAGGCGGCCGCGGAGGGCGACGCCAGCTCGAGCAGCGGCTGGCCCATCGACGAGAGCACGCAGAGCACGCCGAGGAGCGCGCCCAGGCGCCGCAGGGAGCGCGCGTCGTGCTCCTCGAGGTGCGCGAGCTCGTGGGCGAACACGGCGGCGGTCGCGTCGTCGTCGAGCCGGTCGAGCAGCGGCCCCGTGAACAGGACCCCCGGGCGTCGGCGGTGGGGCAGGGCGAAGGCGTTGCACCAGCTGGCCCCCGCCGCGCCGAAGACGTCGATGCGTGGCGCGGTGCAGTGGGCGCTCCCGGCGATCCGCTCGAGGCGCTCGCGCAGGGGCCCCGGCGGCATGGGCCGCGCGCGCAGCAGCCCGCGAATCAGGCGCTCGTGGCCGGCCAGCCAGGTGCCCAGCAGCGCCAGCGTGACCAGGCCGCCGGCCCAGGCCGGGCCCGGCCAGGCGCGCGTCAGCCAGGGACCCGCGACCAGCGCGAACCAGAAGCCCGCGAGAGCCAGGTACAGGCGTGTCCAGAAGCAGAGATACGCGCCCAGGCCCCAGGTCTCGCCGAGCACGGCGCGGCGCAGCGGCAGGTCTCCGGCCGCGACGCCCGCCCAGATGATCGTGCCGCCCCCGACCAGCAGCGGCAGCGCCAGGTCGATGGTCAGGACATCGGGTCCCAGCAGCAGCGCCAGGGCGATCGGCTGGACCAGCAGCGCCGCCAGCAGGCTCCCCGCCACGAAGCCGCGGTGGCGCTGGAGGCGCTCGAGCAGGTCGGGTGCGTCGAGGGCGGCGAGCAGGGGTGCCCCGCGCCGCCGCACCAGCAGGCCGCAGAGCAGCGCGCTGGCGAGCAGGATCCCGAGCATCTGCAGCGGCGTGGAGGCGAGCACCACAGGGGGTGTCGACCCGGCCGGACGGGATCTTTCGCCCTGTCGGGCGCTCCAGGGGCCCCGGGCTAGCGGGTGGCGCGGCGGCGCAGCGCGCGCCTGGCCAGGGGCCGCAGCAGTGGCCCGAGCAGGCGCAGGACGAGACCCGGAGGCGGCGTGTTGCGGGCGCTGCCGAAGCGCCCGAGCTCGAGGTCCCGGTCCAGGCCCCCGGCCAGCATCCGGATGGTCGCGTCCAGCGGGATGCCGGTGCCGTCCGCGATCCGGACCATGCGCTCGAAGTTGGCCACGACGGCCACAGCGTCGACCCAGCCCGCGTCGCCCAGCGCGGCGCGCAGCTTGGCCCCGGTGGTGGCGATGGTGGCCGGATCGCGCCGGACGATCGCGTCCGCCAGCTCCAGGAGCTCGGCCGCGTGTCGCACCCCGCCGGCGCGCGCGGGCTCTCCCGAGCGCAGCCCGCTCAGGTCGGGTGCCGGGCCGTCCGTCGGGCTGCTCTCACGGAGCAGCGTTGCATGCGCGGTGGTTCAGTAGAAGCACTCGTTGAGCGCGGAGACGCGCGCGGCCAGCAGCTCGATCTGCGCGCGATCGAGCGAGTCACGACCGGCGTGCAGGTCCACCACCGTGTCCATCGGCAGGTAATGCGCGGACGACAGATCCTTGAGCGTGCGCACCTCGTCGGGCACCAGGCTCAGCGCGCGGATCACGTTGCCCCCCATGGCGCCCCAGAGATCCCGCTCGTCGGGCCCCAGGTGGCGCTCGCCGATCATGCGCACCCACGCGGTGTCGGCCTCCAGGCCGGGCGGCTCGTACCCCGAGGGATCCCCGGCCCGGGCGGGGGGAAGCGGTCGCGGCTCGAGGCCCAGCCCGCGCGCGAGCTGGTCGATGCTGTACACGGTGACGACCACGCCGAGCATCTCGACGTGGTGACCGTCGCCGAGCCCTGCCTCGCGCAGGTCGTCGACGAGCGCGCGCGTCAGGCGGGCGGGATCGCTGACGACCCGGTGCACCGCGTCGACCACGGCGGGCGCGAGGACGCTGCCGGGCTCGGCGTCGTGCACGCCCTGCGTCGCGGCGGGCGAGATCGAGGCGCGCCGCCGGCGGCACAGGGCGCAGTCGGTCGCGCGGCGGACCTCGGCCGCGATCGCCAGGCGCTCGGCGCCGGACCACCAGCTCCCGGGGCTCGCCAGGCGCCGCCACGCGCGCTCGTGTGCCTCGACCAGGTCGGGCCGGAGGGGGACCGGTGCGTCGGGGTAGGCGATGGTCGTCACGCTTCTGATACGATGCCAGGCCGGCGCGGCCGCGCCAAGTCATTCCTGCGTACGGCGCAGGCCCGGACGCACAGGAGGTCGAGATGGACGAGGAGAGAGTCAAGCAGATCGTCGAGGAGATGACGTTCTTCAACGGCAAGAAGGACGTCACCATCGACGAGCTCGCGCTGATCCAGCCGGGCCTGGCACGCATCATGCCAGAGATCGGCGACCGCACCTGGAAGCTCTTCTACTGCGCCAAGGCGGAGAACTGGGAGTACGCCACGTACCAGTGGAAGGAGACCAAGAAGCTCTTCGAGCTGGGCGCCATGGTCCGGCCCAAGCACGAGGAGGCCATCGAGGAGTACCTGCGCGACGACTGGTCGAAGCTCGAGGGCCCGATCAAGGAGAAGAACTTCGAGGCCTTCAAGAAGGCCTTCGACGACGCCATCGTCTCGGCCAACGCGTGGCACGAGCAGAAGGAGAAGGGCTACATCAAGTGGCAGCTCCCCGATGTCCCGCCGCCTGACCTCGACCTGAAGCCCCGCTGAGTGACGGTGCGGCTGGAGGGCCGACGCGTACTGGTGGTCGGTGCCTCCGCGGGCATCGGTCGCGCCATCGCCGAGGCCGCGAGCGCCTCCGGCGCGCGCGTCGCCGTAGCCGCGCGTCGAGCCGAGCGTCTGGATGAGGTCGCGGCCGGCTGCAAGGGCGAGGCGGTGCCGATCGTCTGCGACGTCCGCGACCCGGCCAGCTGCGAGTCGAGCCTGGCCGGGGCGGTCGCGGCGCTCGGCGGTCTCGACGCGCTCGTCTACTCGCCCGGGATCGGCATCTTCGCGCGCCTGGAGGACGTCGATGCGGAGACCTGGCGCGCCGCGCTCGAGGTCAACCTGATCGGCGCCGCGCTGACCACGCGCGCCGCCATCGGGCACCTGGAGGCCTCGGGCGGCAAGGCGCTGTACCTGTCGTCGATCGCGACGACCGACCAGCCGCCGCGCGAGGCGTTCGGCACCTACATCGTGAGCAAGGTGGCGCTGGACCGCATGATCGAGGTCTGGCAGGGCGAGCACCGGGGCGTGAGCTTCACCCGGCTGGTGGTCGGCGACGCGATCACGGAGTTCGCCGCGGGCGTCGATCCGGCGTCGATGGGGCACTGGGTCCAGCGCTGGGTCGAGCGCGGCTACCTCTACGGGCGGGTCATGGACGTGTCGAGCATCGCGGACCAGGCCGTCTCGGTGCTGGCGTCGCCCGAGACGGTGCGCGTGCTGACGATCACGCCCCGCTTCGGCGAGTGAGGCCCGGGGGGCGTGCGCGATCCGCAGGGTCGCTCGGGCAGCCGGGACGCTGGACCGGAAGCCTGCGAGTAGCCGGGATCGCGTGAGCACGGACCTGGAGATCGCGCGCGCGGCGAGCCCGCGTCCGATCCTGGAGGTGGCTGCGGAGCTGGGGCTGGAGCCCGGCGAGCTGCGCCTCTACGGCGACGACATCGCGAAGATCTCGCCGTCCGTGCTCCGCGGACCTCGGCGGCGCCCCGGAGAAGGGCGGCTCATCCTGGTCTCCGCCATCACGCCGACTGCCGCGGGAGAGGGCAAGACCACCACGAGCATCGGGCTAGCTGTGGGACCTCAACAGATCACTGACGTGAGGCTCTGAGGCGGGTCATCGGGGTTTTCTTTGCGAGGGCCCGGTGGGGTCGCTGGTGATTGTAGTGCTTGAGCCAGGCGGGCAGCGAGGCAGCTCGTATTGCGGAG
>JAJDAJ010000067.1 GCA_029261925.1 Deltaproteobacteria bacterium
AGTATCAATCTTGAAGGCAATATAGTTTTACTTGAGAAAGAACTAGTATTAAATGGCTTTGTTAAAATTTCACCTGAGAAAACCCATGGTGAGCTTGAGGTTCAAGTTGATGATATTGACGTGATGGCTGTGTCTGCGTTATTAGATGACTCCAAGAACTTGAGAGCGAATACTCGATTGAGTTTTGAGATTTCGGATTTAATAACAGTAAAAGGCAAATTAACCGTTGATTCTAGTAAAGGAATATTTAGTGAAAAATCATTTGCAGAGTTGTCGTACGATTTGAACTACGATAGAACTTCTGATATCGCAAAAGTAAATGCCTTAGATTTTCAAGTAAATGACATTTTAGAAGGTTCATTTACTGGTGATATAGAAAAAGTTATAGAAGAGACAATCTTTAATCTTTCAGGAAAAGCGGATTCTTTGGATTTAAGAGGTCTCATGGTTCGTATTTTTAATGATGACAAAGGTATAGTTTCCGGGGAGCTTAGTACTGAAAATCTGAAGATAAGCGGCTCAAGAGCAAAAGATAATATCAACTTAAGCTCAGATGCTTATTTAAAAGATTTTAAATTCAGCTCAGATAGTGATGATGATCCAAGTATAGACTCACTCGACTGCGATTTAAAAGTTAAACAACATTTTGCAAGCTCAAATAACTTCATGCTTTCATCTAGCGGGAAATGTACTGCAGATGCATTCTCCTGGGATAAGACAGGGGCCGTACAGAATATCGTATCTCGCTTTGATTTGAGTTCTAACAAAAAATGGTCTGACAATAAAATCTCCTTATCAAATATCAGAAGCAAGTATATGGGCGGTAGTGCAAGCGGAACCCTGAACTTTTTTCTGTCTAAGGGATTTGGAGGTGGAATTACTAAGCTCACAGGAGATATAACAGGTAATAATCTAAATTTAGAGATGACTCCTAAGACTATTATTCCTGCCAATATTGCAGGAAATGCAGAGTTTGCAAGCGCAAGTTTTAAAGGCGGCTCAAGTAATTACAAAGCGGATATTTCTCTAATAATTAATAACTTTCTTCTCAAATCCAATAGGGGTAGAGAGTTTAAAGTTTCCAAATTGCAAACAAAGGAACCTATAGATTTTGAATATAAATCTCTCAGCGAAGAAGATCAGAACTCTGATAACTCGACCCAGGATGAGATCCTTATTAAAGCTAAGGGGGTTTCGTATCAACAACTAGGTTTTGAAGAATATCTTATCAACAATGGAACTGTAAAAGAGTTAGATTTCCTTCTAGAACTTAGTAAAGATAAATGGACACTAAATATGTCCTCGGAAGGGTCAGATTTCAGTATTTATGGCTATGATGTATCTCTTAATAAATTTAGTGAAAGCCTGAGTATAGAAAATAGTGGTAGGGAAGGTTTTAAAGGAAGTATCGAAGGGGTGGGTGGTAGATATAAGAGCATTGATTTCCCGAATCTTTCTTGGGATTACAATTTTATCAATGACAGAATAATAGTTTCAAATGTAAGCGCCCAAATAAGCACATTAGGACTATTTAAAACTGATGGGCTTTCTATTAATGTTGGTTCTCAAGTAGGGGGATATCCTTACAAAGTAGGATTTGATGGGGCAACGTTTGTAGGATTTGAAGATAAATTAAAGTCAGATGGTATAAAAGGAACCTTTACAATAAATAAACCGGGCACTACTGATAAGGACTGGTTCGGCAAGGTCAACATTAAAAAAACTGCTATCATATCTCAAACGATAGATGATATTTCAAATTCAATTACCCCTATACCGGGCGGTATTAATCTCGAAAATATAAAAGGAAAGTTTTTAAACGGAGATATAAGTGGCAAAATTAGTCTTGATACAACTACCTCGCCTTCTGGTATAAAGACCGACGTAAAACTAGTTAATGCTTCTATCCAATCAGCAGGGACTACTATAAAACTAAATGAATCTAATCTAGAATTTTTAGGGACTTTGCCTAATGGTTCCCTTCCTGAAGGAAACGCCAATATAGAATTCAAAAATCTAATTTTACAAAATGGTGAACATTCTTCTTCACTTGCAGCAAGCCTCAAGACTAAAACAATAGCTGAAACCTTATACATAAAAGAGGGGTTTATAAAAGGTAACAATAATCAGGAGATTCGTTTTTCTGGAGAGATGGAAAATTCACTTAATGAAAATAGGACTTTAAAGCTCGCATTCCCCGAGGTGGTTATTTCTGATGCCGTGGGATTACTATCACCCCTTATCCCTGATGATTTTAGAGAATTTAAGACCAGAGGCTACGCCGCTATGGATTTGATCTTCCGCAATCTTTTCTATCCACAAGAGAGTTGGATCGGTAAATTAAGCTTAAAGAATAGCTCGATTTCGGGGAATTATGGGGGGGCTCTACTATCTGTTGATGGCATAAACGGTACAATAACGATAAAAGACGATGCAGGTTCTGATAACCCCTTAGCAACTCTAATGGGAGAAAATTTAAAGCTATCAAAGAGTGTCTTTCGAAAATTCCAGAAGTCTTTTAGAGAAGCTAATCTTGAGAGAGAAGATTTGGATTTCCTTAGTATCAAGATGATAGAGTATGGGATACTAAAATTTGAAGATGTCGAGTGCGCTTTGGAAGTGGATCGGCAAGAAATTAATCTTAGACGAGTAATCTCAAAATTATTCAGGGGAAACTTATA
>JAJDAJ010000068.1 GCA_029261925.1 Deltaproteobacteria bacterium
CCGGCGTGGGCGAGCTGGCGCACCACCGCGGCGCCGATCCCCGACGCTCCCCCCGTGACGACCGCGACCGCTCCGTCCAGGTTCATCAGGGTGCGGGCACCAGGGCCAGGCTGGACTCGGGCCGCAGCCGCGAGGCGCTGCCTCCCATGCGCACGAAGGGGTCGTCGTCGGTGAGCCACGTCGGCCGCGAGAGGCATGCAGGGGCCAGGGCCGAGGTGAATGTCGCTGGTCGCATCGGTCTCCCTCCCGGTGGCGTTCCGCTGCGGCCATCTTGCGCCCGGTGGCCTCCCCGAAGCAACGCCAGGGCGGCAGGCTCGCCGCTACTGGCCGAGCAGCCAGATTCCCAGGCTGGCAACCAGGAAATACGGCGCGATCACGGCCGCGTCGGCGTACGCCTTGGCGAGCCGCTGACCGAGCAGGACCATCAGCAGCGAGATCGCGGAGAGCAGCGCGCCCCAGGCCGCGATCACGGACGTGCCCGCGAGGAGGATCTCGCCGACGCCGATCACCGAGAGCAGGCCCGCCGCGGTCTCGGCGATGGTCACCACCAGCAGCAGCGGCGGCACGGAGCCCGCGAGCGGCGAGCTGGCGAAGAACTCGCGCAGCCAGTCCAGGTTCCCCTTCCAGTCGAAGATCTTGTCCAGCCCCGACTGCAGGAAGACGATCGCCAGGAAGAGCGCGATCCCGGTGCGGACGACGTCGGGGGCGGTGATCGCTCCCTCGGGACACTGGCTGGCGAGACAGATCAGGCTGGACATTCACGGGCTCCCCTGTTTGGCGGCGGCGAGTCTACACCGCCAGGCCGGCGCCGCGCGCGCCGCGCACACTAGAATGCGCGCATGGCGGAGCGGACCCTGCTGGTGGCCGGTGCGCGCGGGCTGATCGGCCGCGCGGCGATCGAGCACTTCGAGCGCGCGGCCGGCTGGAACGCCATCGGGCTGTCGCGCCGGCCCGCGGATTTCGACACCCGTGCGCGCTTCGTCACCGCGGACCTGCGCGACCGCGCGGCCTGCGCATCCGCAGTGGGCGAGCTCCGCGGCGTGACGCACCTGGCCTACGCCGCGCTGTACGAGAAGCCGGACCTCGCGAGCGGCTGGCTCGACGCCGAGCACGTCCGCATCAACCTGGAGATGCTGCGCAACCTGCTGGAGCCGCTCGAGGCCGCGTGTCCGCAGCTCGAGCACGTGACGCTCCTGCAGGGTACCAAGGCCTACGGCGCACACCTCGGGCGAATGCGCGTGCCCGCGAAGGAGCGTGATCCGCGGATCGAGCACGCGAACTTCTACTTCGCGCAGGAGGACTGGCTGCGCGAGCGCCAGGCGGCGGGCGCGGCCTGGAGCCTGAGCGTGCTGCGCCCGCAGATCGTCTTCGGCGTGGCCGTGGGTAGCCCGATGAACCCGGTGGCCACGCTGGGCGCCTTCGCCTCGATCCAGCGCGAGCTCGGCGAGCCCCTGTTCTGCCCCGGACATCCCGACGCCTGCAGCGAGGCGGTCGACGCGGGGCTGATCGCCGAGGCCATCGAGTGGGTCGCCACCACGCCGCGCTGCGCCGGCGAGATCTACAACCTGGCCAACGGCGACGCCCTGGTCTGGTCGGATCTCTTCCCCGCGCTGGCGGCGGCGTTCGACATGCCGCTGGGCGAGCCGCGGTCACTGCGCATGCGCGAGGACATGCCCGCGCACGCCGCGGTCTGGCGCCGGCTGATGGAGCGGCACGGGCTCCGCTTCGACCTCGACACCCTGATCGGCGACTCCTGGCAGTACGCCGACATGCTCTGGGCGAGCGAGCGTCCGCCCGGCGTGCCGATGCTGGTCAGCACCATCAAGGCGCGCCAGCACGGCTTCCACGCCTGCCGCGACACCGAGGACGTGCTGCTCGAGCAGATCGAGCGCATGCGGCGCGAGCGGCTGCTGCCGCCCTGATCAGCCGGCGTCGTCGCGCGGCTCGATCGCGCCCAGTCCCTCGAGGCGGGCGATCTCGGCGGCGCCCAGGCCCAGCAGCCCGCCGAAGACGTCCGCGTTGTCGCGACCGATCGGCTCCCCCGCGTGCCTGGTGCGCCCGGGCGTCGCCGTCAGCCCGAACGGCATGCCCACCGCGGTCACGGGTCCCTTGACCAGGTGCTCGATCTGCTCGAAGAAGGCGCGCGCCGTCAGGTGCGGATCGCGCTCGACCTGGTCCTCGGTGGTCTGCACCGCGCCCGCGGCGACCCCCGCAGCCTGCAGCGCGTGCATGAGCTCGTGTGCGTCGCGCTCGCGCGTGTGCTCGGAGATGCGGGCGTCGATCTCGTCGGCGCGCGCCAGGCGGCCCGCGGCGCCGGCCAGCTCCGGATCGTCGCGCAGCGCCTCGAGCCCGAGCACCGCGCAGAGCGACCGCCAGGCCGCGTCGTCCTGGCAGGCGATCGCGCACCAGCGGTCGTCCCCGCGACAGGGATAGGCGCCGTGTGGCGCGAGATGGAGCGAGCGGTTGCCCAGGCGCGGCGGCTCCTGGCCGTTCGCCAGGTACTCCAGCAGCAGGTGGCCCCAGGCCGAGACGCAGGTCTCGTACTGCGCCAGGCGAACGTGCTGCCCCCCGCCGCCGCGATCGCGGTGCTCGAGCGCCGCCAGCACCGCGAACAGCCCGTGCAGCGCGCAGAGCGGATCCGGGTACGCGAAGTGCGTCATGGTGCACTCGCCGCCCGGGAAGCCGCTGAAGCGCGCCAGCCCCGTGAGCGCCTCGATGTTCGGCCCCCAGGTCACGTTGCCGGCGTCGGGACCCTCGTGACCGAAGCCCGACGAGCTGAGCATCACCAGCCCGGGGTTCACGCGGCGCAGCGCCTCGTAGCCGAGGCCGAGCTTGTCGAGCACGCCGGTGTTGTAGTTCTCGACCACCACGTCGCTGCGCTCCACCAGCCGGTGGGCCAGCTCGACCGCCTCGGGGCGGCGCAGGTCCAGCGCGACGAAGCGCTTGCCCGCGTTCCAGTCCGTGAACCAGGGCGACAGCTGCGGCTGCACACCCAGCTCGGGGCTGCGCGGCGGCACGTACAGGCGCGTCACGTCGGGGTAGCTGCGCGACTCGATCTTGATCACGTCGGCGCCGCACCAGGCCATGGCGCGCCCCAGCCAGGGAACCGCCATGCCGGCGCCCAGCTCGACCACGCGCAGCCCGCGCAGCGGGTCGCCCGCGGGCTGCGGCGGGGCGGGCGCGCGGAGCTCGACGCGTGCATCGCGCCAGTCGATCGCCGCCGCATCCTCGCCGCCCGGCTCCGGCGGCGGGCCCGCCAGGCGCCACGGAGTTCCCGAGAGCCGGTACGGCGGACCCGGAACCTGCAGCCCGTCGGGATCGCCGGGCAGCGGCACGAAGTACTCGCGCGCCGCCAGGTGGCGATCGACGGCGATGTCGGCCGCGCGGTTCAGCGGCGTGAGCGCGATGTGCCGGCGCTGACCCTCGCGGTACACCTGCTCGACGCTCATCCCCGACATCATCTCCCCGATGAACAGGTCGAGCAGCTCGCGGTACGGCAGCCGGGCCGAGGACGGCCCGTCGAACATCGGGTCGAGCACCTCCTGGTTGCCCGTCACCTCGTTGACCCAGCGCGCCAGTGCCTTCCAGTGCGCCGGCCGGTTGACCATCAGGTAGACCTTGCCGTCCTTGCAGGCGAACGCGCCCGAGGGCACCGACGCCACCAGCCCGGTGCCGATGCGCTTCGGGATGATCCCGTCCTCGCGCCACTTGCCCACGCCGCAGATCAGGCTCGCGGCCAGCGTGGTCTCCTGGGTGGAGATGTCGACGTGCTGCCCCTCCCCACCGCCCGCCACGTGGCGCAGCGCGATCAGCGTCGAGGCCGCGGCGCAGACCGACGCCAGCATGTGCGCCTGGCGACCCGCGAGGCGCACGGGGGGATCGGCGTCGTCGCCGATCACGTACATGGCACCGCCGGTGGCGGCGGCGATCAGGTCGCTGGACCGGTAGTCGCGGTGCGGGCCGGTCTGCCCGAAGCCGGTGATCGAGGTGAGCACCAGGCGCGGGTTCAGCGCGTGCAGCGCGTCCCAGCCGAGTCCCCGGCGCTCGAGCTCGCCCGGCTCCAGCGTCTCGATCAGCGCGTCGGCGCCGGCCGCCAGGCGCCGCAGCCGCTCGCGGCCGGCGTCGCTGTCGAGGTCGAGCTCGATCGAGCGCTTGCCCGTGCTCGTGTAGCCGAAGAACAGCCCCGAGCGCGCGTCCGCAACGCCACCCCGGAACGGCGGGAGCCAGCGCGCCGGATCGCCACCCGGCGGCTCCAGCTTGATCACGTCGGCGCCCAGGTCCGCGAAGAGCTTGCCGCAGTACGCGCCGCGGTCGCTCGCGATCTCGATCACGCGGCGCCCGCTCAGCGCCCCCGGTCCCGCGCTCATCTGGGTGCTCCGACGCTCATGGCCCCGCATTCTCCCAGAACGCGATGCACTTCGCGCCCTGGTACGCTGCACCCATGAAGCCCAGCAGTCTCTCCGCGAAGCAGATGGCCGAGATCGCCCAGCTCCACGGCGAGCTCGAGGAGCGCTGCGAGCTCGAGCCGCTCATGGACACGCTCGTGGCCGAGCCGGTCTTCGAGTTCCATCCCCCCGGCGCGGCGCTGGTCGGGGGCGACACGCTGCGCCGCTACTACACCCAGTTCCTCGAGCGCTTCATGCCGCTGGTCGACGAGGTGCACATGATCGGCGAGTGCGGCGATGCCCACGCCAGCGTGCGCGAGTACCAGATCCGGCTGCGCGTGGATGGCCGGATCGAGGACCACCAGCTCGTCGCGGTCATGTTCGGCTCGGGGAGCCTGCTGGGCGGCGAGCGCCTGTACGGCAGCGAGCGCCTGCTGCGCCTGATGCTCGGGGACATGGAGTCCGAGCTCGAGCCGATCCGCGGCGTCACGCAGTTCGCGCGCGACCAGGCGGCCCCGCGCTGACGGCTCAGAGGACCTGCTTGTCGCGCAGGGCCTGGATGTCGTCCCAGTCGTAGCCGAGCAGGCCCGTCAGGATCTGCTCGTTGTGCTCGCCGAGCTGCGGGGCGGGCAGGCGCAGGGAGCCCGGCGTCCGCGAGAGGTGGACCGGCACGCCCATCTCCTGGATGCGGCCGTACGCTGGGTGCTCGAAGTCGACGACGTAGCCGTTGGCCTGCATCTGCGGATCGTCGGGCAGGTCGTCGAGGGTGGCGACCGCCGTGTAGATGAAGTCGCCGCCCTTGCGCAGGCGCTCCATCCAGTCGGCACGCGACCGGCGCGCGAACTCCGCGTCGAGCTGGGCGATGCACGCCTGCACGTTACGACCGCGCGCACCCATCTCGGCGAAGCGCTCGTCCGTGATCATGTCCTCGCGCTCGAGCACGCGGCACAGGTCGGCCCAGTAGCGATCGGCCTGGATCATCGCCAGGCAGAGCCACTGGCCGTCGGCGCAGCGGTACACGTTCCACAGCGGATTGGCCGCGTCGCTCCGCGACGCCCGCTGGTGCGCGCGCCCGGCGAGCAGCCGCGCGTGCAGGCTCATGCCCTGCAGCCAGGCGGTGGATCCCAGGTGCGAGCTGTCCACGCGTTGGCCGATCCCGTGGCGCTCGCGCGCCAGCAGCGCGGCCATGATCCCGTGGCAGAGCATCATGGCCCCGACCTGGTCCGAGACCCCGCCCTGCACCACCAGCGGCGGACCGTCGGGCTCGCCGACCGACATCATCAGGCCCGCACGCGCCTGCCCCATCAGGTCGAACGAGGGCTCGCCCGAGTCAGGCCCCTCGGGGCCGTATCCCGAGGCGCAGGCGTAGACCAGCCGCTCGTTGACCGCGCGCAGGTCCTCGTAGCCCAGGCCGAGCCGCTCCGGCACGCCCTTGCGGAAGTTGTGCACGAACACGTCGGAGACCGCGGCCAGCCGGCGCACCACCTCGACACCCTCGGGCTGCTTGAGGTCGAGGGCCATGCCGAGCTTGTTGCGGTTGTTGCCCTCGAAGTACGCCGACGGCACGCGCGCGTTCATGTCGACGCCGCCGCTCGAGAGCACGCCCCGCCCCGCGTCGCCGCCGCGCCGGTCCTCCAGCTTGATCACCTCGGCGCCCAGGTCGGCGAGCATCATCGTGGCCACCGGGCCCTGCTGCCAGATGGTCCAGTCGATGACGCGGATCCCCTCGAGGGGCATGGGCATGGCGGTCCTCCGGGTTACCGGGTCAGCCAGGCGTGCTTCTGGGGCTTGGCACGCGCGTGCGGGTCGATCAGCACATTGATGATGCTCGGCATCGGGTCCTCGAGCGCGCGCTTGAACGCGGTCGAGAGCTCGCCGGGCGTGCGCACCAGGTAGCCCGTGCCCCCGAAGCCCTCGATCATCTTCTCGTAGCCCGCGTCGATGGTGTAGCCGCTCGGCGACGCGGCGAAGCGGTCCTCGGGCAGCGCGTCGACGCCGCCGCCGATCGCGTTGTTGTTGACGATCACGAAGACGATCGGCAGCCGGTAGCGACACGCCGTCTCGACCTCCATGCCGCTGAAGCCGAAGGCCGAGTCGCCCTCCAGGCAGACGACCTTGCGGTCGGGATGCACGACCGCCGCCGCGATGGCCTGTCCGAGGCCGACGCCCATGGTGCCAAAGCTGCCGGCGTCCAGGCGCAGGCGCGGCTCGTCGTGGAGCAGCACCGTGCGGCTGATGTCCATGGTCTGGGCGCCCTCCGCCTGGATGATCGTTCCGGGCGGGGACTGCTCCTGGATCTCGCGCAGCACCCGGTAGTAGCCCATGGGCACGCTCTCGTCGTCCATCATGCCGCGCACGAACTGCCGGTTCTCCTCGACCTTCTCCGCGAGCTGGGCGCGCCAGGGTGCGTCGTCGGGGAGGCGCCAGGGCTCCGCGCGCAGGCCGTCACGGAGCTGGCCCACGATCGAGCGCAGGTCGCCGACGAGCCCGACCTCTGCGGGCACGTTGCGGCCGATCTCCTCCGCCGCGATGTCGACCTGGATGGTCTTGACGTCGGCGGCAAAGCGCGGCGGCAGCCCGAAGTGCATGATCCAGTTCAGGCGCGCTCCGAGCAGCAGGACCACGTCGGCCTCCTGGAGCGCCAGTCCGCGCGCCGGCGCGACCGAGAGCGGGTGACTGTCGGGCATGACCCCCTTGCCCATCGGCGAGGGCAGGAACGGCAGCTGCGCGGCCTCGACGAGCTCGCGCACCTCCTGCTCGGCGCGGGAGTACGCGGCGCCCTTGCCGATGATCACCAGCGGGCGCTGCGCCCCGCGCAGCACGTCGAGCGCGCGCGACACGTCGGCCGGGCCGGCCTGCGGCCGCGGCGGATCGGGACAGCGCGCCGGGAAGGTCACGTCGGATTCCTCGAAGGTCGCGCCGATGAAGTCGTCGGGAAGGTCCAGGTAGCTCGCACCCGGCCGCCCCGCGATGCTCGTGCGCACGGCCTGCTCCACGTAGAACGGGATGCGCGCGGCGGAGTCGGGCCGCGCGCTGTACTTGGTGTAGGTTCGCGCCAGCTCGACCTGCGGCGCCTCCTGGAACGCGCCCCGCCCCTCCTGGTACGAGTTGCTGGCGCCTCCGATCAGGATCATCGGCCAGCAGTTCTCCGCCGCGTTCGCGAGGCCCGCGATCGCGTGCACCATTCCCGGTCCGGAGACGACGAGGCAGGCGCCCGGGCGCCCGGTCAGGTAGCCCACGGCCGCCGCCGCGTAGCTCGCCGCCTGCTCGTTGCGCATCCCCAGGTAGGTCAGGCCCTCGCGCTGGGCCGCCTCCGCGATCGCGAAGACCGGGAAGCCGACGATCCCGAAGAGGTGCTCGACACCCTGCTGCCTGAGGCTCCGGGTGATCAGGGTCGCGCCGTCGATCTGGGCCATGGCGGCTCCTCGCACTGGGGGGTGGGAGATGCGCCGGCCCTCCAGGATCCGCGGCAGGCCGGCAGCACGCGCAGCATACCGCGCGGGGGGCGGCGCCCGTTGCGGGCCACGGGTGAGCCTGCTGGACGGGTACGGGGCGCCGGCGGTGTGGCCTCAGAGCCCCCGCCAGAGGTAGCCCTGGATGACGCCCCGGGAGTCCACGTCGAAGACGCGGAAGACCACGCGGTCGCGGTAGCCGATCGCATCGTGCTCGATCCGGTACTCGGTCACGCCGCCCGCCGTGCTCTCCTCGATCGTGCCGTTGACCGAGCGGGGCATGATCTTGCGATCGGCGAAGACCAGGATCTCGCCGCCGTCCGGCCCCGGGTGCACCTCGAGCGGCTGGCCCCACTTGCTGATCAGCGAGTCCCGGTGCAGCCCGATCCAGCGCGAGAGCCGCCGGTCGGTGGCATAGGTCATCTCGGAGTAGCCGAGCGTGAACAGGGCCTGCGGGACGCGGACGACCCCCTTCCCGAGCCGGGTCGACACGCCGTCTCCGGGCTCGAACTGCAGCCCCACGCAGGCGCAGAGCAGCAGCGTCGAGAGCGCCAGCCACTGCACCTTTCGCATCCCCTGAGCCTGCCAGGCCGGCGGGGCGGGGTCAATGCACACAGGGGCAACGTGCCAGGTGTTCGGGTCCCTGTGGCAGCGGGCCGCAGGCTGCGGCACGGCGCCCCCTTGCGAGTCCGCGGAAGCACCGCGGAGCCCCGCCGGGCCGTGCCGCGACCCGCTGCACCCCGCAGTGCGTGGGCACGCGGGGTGCAAGAGTCCACGCCTGGAGCGCGCCGCGGCCCCGCGAGCACGAGCCCGGCGCCCCGAGTGAGCCTGACCCGCGATGACGATCAGACTGCGAAGAGGACTGGAGCTCCCGATCCCGGGTGTCCCGGAGCCGAGGGTGCACGACGCGCCGCTGCCCGGCTCGGTGGCCGTGCTCGGCGACGACTTCCCGGGCGTGCGCTGCGCCATGCAGGTCGAGGTCGGAGCTCGTGTCCGCGCGGGGCAGGTGCTGTTCACCGATCGGCAGAGGCCGGCCATCGGCTTCACGGCGCCCGCCGCGGGAACCGTCGCGGCGATCCACCGGGGCGACGCACGGCGTCTTGTCGCGGTGGTGATCGAGACGTCGGGCAGCGACGCGATCGAGCTCCCGCGCGCCGGGAGCCCGGAGCTGCGCGGCTGGAGCGCCGAGCAGACGACACGCTGGCTGCTCGACTCGGGGGACTGGATCGCCCTGCGCACGCGACCGTTCGGGAGGATCGCGACCCCCGGAACCGAGCCCGACGCGATCTTCGTCCGCGCCATGGACTCGGAGCCACTCGCCGCGGACACCGCCACCGTGCTGCGCGACCGCTCCGACGATCTCGGGGCGGGGCTGACGGCGCTCTCGCGACTGACCCGGGGACGACTGTACCTGTGCGCCCGGCCGGGCTCCGTGGAGCCGCCGGACGTCGAGCGGCTCGAGCTGGCGACCTTCGACGGGCCCCACCCCGCGGGACTGGTCGGCACGCACATCCACCATCTCCTGCCCGTCTCGCGCCAGCGGCGGGTCTGGTACGTCGGCTACCAGGACGTGCTGGCCATCGGACGGGCGCTCCGCAGCGGCCGTCCCGACGCCGCCCGCGTCATCGCGCTGGGAGGGCCGGCCGTGTGGCGGCCGCGGCTGCTGCGGACCGTTCGCGGGGCGGGCACCGAGGCTCTGGTTCGCGGCGAGCTCTCCGGCGAGCCGTGCCGGATCGTCTCGGGCTCCGTCCTGTCCGGGCGCACCGCAGCGGGCCCCGGTGCGTTCCTCGGTCGCTACCACGAGCAGGTCTGCGCGATCGCCGAGCGCGCACCGCAGGCGGCGCGGAGCTGGTGGGTGCCCGGCCGGAGGCGGGCGCGGCGCGTTCCGCTCTGGCGCGCGCGCCAGGCGTGGTCCAGCGAGCTGCACGGCGAGGCGACCGGCTTCCTGCCGCTGGACGTGCTCGACCGCGCGTTCCCGCTGCACCTGCCGCTCTCCCCGCTGCGGCGCGCGCTCGCCGCGGGCGTTGCGCGCGCGGCGGCCGCCTTCGGCGCGCTGCAGCTCGAGGAGGAGGACCTCGCCCTGTCCTCGTTCCTGTGCCCGGCCAAGCTCGACTACGGGCCCCTGCTGCGCACCGTCCTCGACCAGCTGGCGGAGCAGCTCGCGTGACCACGAGCGCACCGGGGGCACGGCACTACGTCACGTCCGATCTCGCGACGCTCGCGCCCCACGTCCGCAACACGCTGGACGTCCGCGCGGCCATGTACTGCGTGCTCGCCGCCGCGCTTCCCTGCGCGCTGATGGCGCTCTACAACACCGGGTACCAGGTCAACCGCGTGCTGGCGGGCAGCGGCGCATCGGCGGGGTGGCGAACGCGACTGCTGGAGACCGCGGGACTCGGCCACGCGCCGGCGAGCGCCGTCGACTGCGTGGCGCTCGGCGCGCTCTTCCTGGCGCCGCTGCTGGCCGCGACCTGGCTCGCGGGAGGCGCGGCGGAGTGGTGCTTCGCGCGCGCGCGCGGTCGGCGTCCGGACCACGTGGCGCTCCCGGTGATCGCGGTGCTGTTCGCGCTGTGCCTTCCCGCCTCGCTTCCGGCATGGCAGGCGGCGATCGGGGCGGCGATCGGGGTCGTCATCGGCAAGGAGATCTTCGGCGGCTTCGGACGCAACTTCGTCAATCCCGTCGTGGTGGGCCTGGCCTTCCTGTACTTCGCGTACCCGGGGGCGCTCGTCGGCGACGGCGTCTGGGTGCCGCTGCCCGGTCACCTCGAGCCCTCCCCGCTCGCGATCGCCACGCGCTCGGGTCTCGACGGCGTCCACGGCGCCGGCCTGGCCTGGTCGTCGGCCGCGCTGGGCAGGGTGCCGGGCGCGATGGGCGAGACCTCGGCGCTGGCGTGTCTGCTGGGCCTGGGGATCCTGCTGCACACCGGCGTCGCGTCCTGGCGCATCGTCGCCGGCGGCCTGCTCGGCCTGATCGCGGGGGTCTGGTCGCTGCAGGCGCTCGGCGCGACCAGCCCCATCGCGCAGCTTCCGTGGTACTGGCACCTGGTGAGCGGGAGCTTCGCCTTCGGTCTGGTCTACCTCGCGACCGACCCCGTGACGGCCGCGACCACCGACGCCGGCCGCTGGATCTACGGCGGGATCATCGGCGCGCTGGTCGCCGCCGTGCGCATCGCGAATCCCGCGTACCAGGACGGCGTGCTCCTCGCACTCCTGCTCGGCAACGTGGCCGCGCCGCTCGTCGACCGGATGGTGGCCCTCGTCCAGCTGCGCCAGGGTGCAAGGGGTGTCGGTGGTGGATGACGTGACCGATACACCGGGCTGGCCCGTGCTGCGCCGCTGGCCGCGCGAGTCCGCGGCGCGCGCGGTCCTGATCACGCTGCTGGTGTGCACGATCTGCTCGGCGCTGATCGCGACCGTGGTCAGCGTCCTGCAGCCCTACCGGGAGCAAAATCGCGCGCTGGAGCGCACGCAGCGCATCCGCGAGCTGGTCGCGGGCGTTCCCGGTCTGGAGGACCTGGTGGGTCCCCTGGGGTCGGCCCGGCTGGAGCCGCGCGTCGTGGATCTCGCGAGCGGCTCCTACGTGGAAGGGGTGGATCCAGCGCTGCTCGACGCGCGTGCCGCGGCGCGCGATCCCGCGAGCAGCATCGCGCTGCCGCCCGGGCGCGACCTGGCCGGCATCGGCCGGCGCGCGAACCTCGCGACCGTCTTCGAGGTCTTCGAGAACGGCGAGCTGCGCCTGCTGGTGCTGCCGGTCCACGGCGCCGGCTACGTCTCGACCCTGTACGGCTACCTGGCGCTCGACGCGGATCTCGACACGGTTCGTGGGCTGAGCTTTCACGAGCACGGGGAGACGCCCGGCCTGGGCTCCGAGATCGAGAACCCGCGCTGGCGCGAGCAGTGGTCGGGAAAGCGGCTGCGCGACCCCTCCGGAGAGCTCCGGATCGAGGTGGCGCGAGGCCGCGCACCCGCCAGCGGCGAGGACGCAGCGCACCAGGTCGACGGCATCACCGGGGCGACGCGTACGGGGATCGGCGTCACGCGGCTGCTGCGCTTCTGGGTCGGACCGGACGGCTTCGGCCCTTTCCTGGAACGCCTCCGGCGCGAGCGAGGTGAGCCGTGACGCAGCCGCCCGCATCGCCGCTGCGGATCCTGATCGACCCGGTGATCCGAGAGAATCCGCTCACGATCCAGGTGCTCGGCATCTGCTCCGCACTCGCCGTGACGCGAAGCGTCGCGACCGCACTCGCGATGTCGGCCTCCGTCACGCTGGTCCTGATGGGCACCAGCGTCGCGATCAGCGCGCTGCGCCGCGAGGTCCCCCGCAGCGTCCGTCTGATCATCGAGATCACGATCATCGCGACCCTGGTGATCGTGGTGGACCAGCTGCTCCAGGCGTTCTTCCGGGAGCTCAGCCGCGAGCTCTCGGTCTTCGTCGGGCTGATCATCACCAACTGCGTCATCCTGGGCCGGGCCGAGACGTTCGCGATGCACCAGTCGCCGGGCCGTAGCCTGCTGGACGCGCTGGGCAACGGCATCGGCTACAGCTGGATCCTGCTGCTGATCGGCGGGCTGCGCGAGCTCCTCGGCTCGGGCACGCTGCTGGGCCACACGGTGCTCCCGCTCGTGGAGAACGGCGGCTGGTTCGAGCCGGTCGCGCTGATGCTGAGACCACCGAGCGCCTTCTTCCTGATCGGGCTGCTCATCTGGGGGCTCCGGAGCGCGCGGCTCGCACGGGCGCGCGCGTCCGATCCCGCCGCGAGAGCACCCGCCTCCTCGATCGCGCCGGGGGAGGTCGCGTGATGGAGCTGGTCGACCTCTTCTTCCGCGCGGCACTGGTGGAGAACCTGGCCCTCGCCTTCCTGCTGGGCATGTGCATGTTCCTCGCCGTCTCGCGCACGCTCGAGATGGCGTTCGGCTTCGGCCTCGCCGTGTTCACGGTGCAGAGCCTCACCGTCCCCCTCAATCACCTGCTCGACCGGTTCCTGCTCGAGCAGGGCGCCTGGGCCTGGGCGGGTCTGGGCGACGTCGACCTCACCTTCCTGCGGCTGATCACCTTCGTGGGAGTCATCGCGGCCTTCGTGCAGATCCTGGAGATGGTGCTCGACCGCTACCTGCCCGCACTCGCCGCCGCGCTGGGCGTGTACCTGCCGCTGGTCACGGTGAACTGCGCGATCCTCGGAGGCTCCCTGTTCATGGCCGAGCGCCAGTACACGCTGCTCGAGAGCGTGGCCTACGGGACCGGCAGCGGCTTCGGCTGGGCCGCGGCGATCTGCCTGATCGCCGCGATCCGCGAGCGGCTGGAGTACAGCGATGCGCCCGAGGGGCTCCAGGGGATGGGGCTCACCTTCCTGGTCGCGGGGCTGGTCTCCATGGCCTTCCTGGGCTTCGTCGGGATCGAGCTCTCGTGACGGCCCCGCTGCTCTCGGTGCTGCTGTTCACCGCGATCGTGCTGGGACTGGTGTCGGTCATCCTCGGCGCGCAGCGCGTCCTGATGCCCTCCGGCTCGGCGCAGATCCTCGTCAACGACCAGCGCACCGTCACCGGGCGGCTGGGCGAGAAGCTCCTGGATGCGCTCGGCGCAGGGGACATCTCGCTGCCCTCGGCCTGTGGCGGCAAGGGGACGTGCGGGCAGTGCCGCGTGCGGGTCCTGGGCGAGGTGCCTCCGCCGCTCCCGACCGAGCTCGCGCGCCTGTCGGTGCGAGAGCTGGCACAGGGCGAGAGGCTGGCGTGCCAGCTCACGCTGCGACAGGACGTCGCGATCCGCGTGCCCGCCGAGATCTTCGGCGTGCGACGCTGGACCTGCCGCGTCCGCACGGCGCGCTGCGTGGGCTCGATGATCCGGGAGATCGTCGCGGACCTGCCCGAGGGGGAGCGGATCGACTTCCGCGCCGGCAGCTTCGTCCAGGTGACCGCGCCTGCCTACGAGGCGAGCTTCCGCGACTTCCCGATCGACACGTCGGTGCGTCCCGAGTGGGACCGGCTCGATCTGTGGCGACACCGGGTGAGCTCCCGGCTGCCCGTCACGCGGGCCTACTCGCTGGCCAACCCGCCGCAGGAGGACCGGAGCGTCCAGCTGCTGGTCCGCCTCGCCACGCCACCGGCGAGCGCCCCGCCGGGGACACCACCGGGAATCGTCTCGTCCTACCTGTTCCAGCTGGCGCCGGGCGCGACACTCGAGCTCGGGGGGCCGTACGGTCACTTCTTCGCAGACGAGAGCGACCGCGAGATGATCTTCGTCGGGGGCGGGGCCGGGATGGCGCCGCTGCGCTCGCACATCCTGGATCAGCTGCTGCGCCTGCGTTCGCAGCGCACGATCTCGCTGTGGTACGGGGCGCGCAATCGCCGCGAGCTGCTCTACGCCGAGGAGTTCGAGCGGCTGCAGCGCGAGCATCCCGGGTTCCGCTGGGTCCCCGCGCTCTCGGAGCCGAGAGCGGGCGAGCCATGGGACGGCGAGGTCGGCTTCATCCACGAGGTGCTCGAGCGTCGCTACCTCGCCGGGCATCCGCGCCCCGAGGAGTGCGAGTACTACCTGTGCGGTCCGCCCCTGATGGCGCGCGCGACGATCGCGATGCTGCACCGGATGGGCGCCGCGCCCGAGACGATTCACCTCGACGACTTCGGGGCGTGATGCCGGAGGACACGAGAACATGGCTCTCTTCGTGCTGATCTGGAGCCTGCTGCTGGCCTCGGCAGCGGGTCTGGCGCTGGCGGCTCGGGCCGAGGCCGGCCGGGGATCCTGCTCCGGCGCGGCGCTCGCCCGCCGGCCCCGCGCCGCCTGCCGGGGCTGCGGCGGGGCTGACGTGAGGCAGCCCGCCACGCGGCGTGGAGGATGACCACAGTGGCACTCGTTCGCGACTACATGTCCCGGGACCTCATCGTCCTGTCACCCGAGCAGGACGTGGTCGAGGCCATGCAGCTCATGCTCGAGCGGCGCATCTCCGGAGCCCCGGTGGTCGACCCGCACCGCAACCTGGTCGGTCTGCTGACGCAGCGCGATTGCCTCACGGTCGTGTATCGCGCGGGATATCACGGGGAACTCCCTGGAAAGGTTTCGGAATTCATGAGCCGGTCGCCCGAGACGGTGACCGCGGAAATGCCGCTGGTCGAGGTGATCGAGCGCTTCTACCAGAGCCTCCATCGCCGCTTCCCCGTGCTGGAGAACAACCAGCTCGTCGGGCAGATCAGCCGCCGCGACGTCCTGCGCGCGTTCCTGGAGCTCGCCTGAGACGGGCCCGCATCCTGCGGCACGCCTCTTGCTCTCTTGGCGAGCTGTCCGGACAGGGCACAGAGAGGAAGAGCATGAAGCTGCTGGCACCCAGCCTCGCGATCGTCGGCGCCCTGGCCGCCTGGGCCGGGGTCCAGCTGTTCGGGTCCGGCCCCGACGCCGAGGCCGTCGCACGCGGTCGCGCGCACGTAGAGAAGACCTGCGTGGGCTGTCACCCGGGCTCGCAGCTCGACGTCGTCGCGGCGCGCCGGCTGGATCCCGCGGATCGCGACCCGATGGACCGCTTCCTCGCGGGTCATCACGTGGCGGATCCCGCGCTGCGAGCCGACGTCATCGCCTACCTCGAGACCCGCCTGCCCGCGGCCGACCCGGAGTCCTGAGGCCGCGATGGGGCTCGCCCGGACGCTCCTCCGCATCGGGGTCGCGCTGTGCATCGCCAGCGCGGCTCGCGCCGATGACTACGTGGGCCAGGAGACCTGCGTCGGCTGTCACGGCGCGGTCTCGCACGCCTACGCGAGCACGGTGCACGGACGGGCCCTGACGGCGGCCGCCGCGACCACGGCGCTGATGGAGCGTGGCTGCGAGTCGTGCCACGGCCCCGGACGCGCGCACGCGATGAGCGGGGGCAGGGTCCAGCAGGCCGAGGGCTGGCTGACGTTCCGCGAGGACACGCCGGAAGCGGAGACCCTGAAGTCTCAGGCGTGCCTGCAGTGCCACCAGGGCAGCACGCAGCGCTTCTGGCACGGCAGCGCGCACGAGTCGCGCGGGCTGTCCTGCAGCTCGTGCCACACGGTGATGCAGCCGGTGTCGCAGCGGCACCTGCTCTCGCGCCCCACCGAGGCCGAGGTGTGCAGCCAGTGCCACCACCTGGCAGGCGCCCAGTCGCGCCGCACCTCGCACATGCCGACGCGAACGACCGGGGGCGGGCCCGGCGCCGAGGGCTTCATGACCTGCGCCTCCTGCCACAACGCCCACGGGAGCGTGGCGGAGTCGCTGATCGATGCCCACACGATCAATGACAGCTGCACGAGCTGCCACGCGGAGAAGCGCGGCCCGTTCCTCTGGGAGCACGCCCCGGTCTCGGAGAGCTGCCTCGGCTGCCACGTCGCCCACGGGAGCATCAAGCCGAACCTGCTGCGCATCTCGGCGCCGCGCCTGTGCCAGACCTGTCACGTCCAGGTGCTGCACGTCTCCGAGGCCCGTGCTCCGGGCAGCCGCTTCGTGGCGGGGCAGAGCTGCATGAGCTGCCACTCGCAGGTCCACGGCAGCAATCACCCATCGGGCGCGTTCCTCACGCGATGAGGCGGGCATGAGCGTGCAGAAGCGCACCGGAGCCGGCCGCCTCGTGTCGCTGGCGCTCGCGCTGGTGGCGGCCAGCTGGCCGCTGACGGCGGCCGCCCAGACGCCGGTGGGCTCGTCGACGGCCACGGGTGAGCTCGGCCTCGGGGGCATGACGACCTGGGGGGACGACGAGGAAGGGAAGTACCTCGAGTACCGCGACCTCGACAGGGGTCTGATCGGCGACTACCGGCTCCTGCTGACGGATCCGTCCAGCGGCCTCTACCTGCGCAGCCAGGGTGAGAACCCCGGCTACGACGACCAGCGGCTCTGGCTGGAGACCGGCCGCCACGGCGTGTTCAAGCTAGATGCCTTCGTGCGCGAGCTCCCGCACGTCTTCAGCACGCAGGCCCGCAGCCTGTACACGCATGTGGGGAACGGCACGCTCCGGCTCCCGCCCGGGGTGCAGGCAGCCATCGCGGGTGGCGGCAGCAGCCAGCTCGCCAGCGAGCTGCAGGGGGCGCGAGGCACCGATCTCGAGCTGAGCTGGCTCGAGGCGGGCGGAGGGCTCGAGCTCCAGTGGGGCGAGGCCCTGCGCCTGTACGGCAGCTATCGCCTGCAGGACAAGGAGGGCACGCGCGCGCGCGCCATCGGCTGGGGAACCCCGGGCGGAAACTTCGCGGTCTTCCCGCTCGAGGTCGACGAGAAGATCCACGAGGTCCGCGCGGGCGGCGAGTGGCTGCGGGGGACCTCGAGCCTGTCGCTGGAGTACCTGGGCTCGTTCTTCCACAACGATCTGCGGCAGGCCGTGGTCGACAACCCGCTGGTGGCGGCGGACAGCGTCACGGCCTCCACCCGGGGACGGATGGCCCTGGCCCCCGACAACGCGGCGCACAGCCTGGCGCTGTCCGGGTCGAGCCCGCTCCCGCTCGCCTTCCCCGCGCGTCTGATCGGAAGCGTCGTGTACGGCGTCCGGCTCCAGGACCAGAGCTTCCTGCCGCACACGCTCAATCCCGCGATCCTGGCGCTCGGGAACCCCGGTCTCGTCCTGCCACAGGGCGATCTCGACGGCCGCGTCGAGACGCTGCTGGCGAGCTTTCGCGTGAGCCTCGACCCGAACCCCGAGCTGGACGTCGACCTGCGCTACCGGATCTACCGCTACGACAACGAGAGCGACGAGCTGCTCTTCCCGGAGCACGTCACCAACGACGGCGCGGTGGCCTCCGGCGCACACCGCAGCGTCGCGAGCGACTATACCGTCCAGAAGGCCAGCGTGAACACGCGGCACCGCCTTTCCCGACGCCTGACCGGACACGTCGGCTACTTCTGGGAGCACTGGCACCGCAGCGACGATCGCCAGGTCGAGGACCTGCACGAGCACGGGCCCACCGCGAAGCTCGACTGGCGCGTCTCCCCCGGGACCACCGCGCATGCGAGCTACGCGTTCCGCACGCGCAACGGCGACGGCTACGACCCCTTCGCCTACTTCGACGAGAGCCTGGATGCCCAGGGCCGCGCCGATGCGAGGAGCTTCGGCGAGTCTCCCCGGCTCCGGAAGTTCGACCAGGCCGACCGCGACACGCACCGCCTCGACGTGCAGGCGAGAACCCTGCGCGGCGAGCGCCTCGAGCTCGGGCTCTCGGGCGGCCTCTACCTCGCCGACTACCGGAACACCGACCTCGGCCTGACAGACCGCTGGACCTGGAACCTGGGAGGCGAGGCGTACTACCAGCTGAGCCCGCGCGTGGGTGTGCGGGGCTACTACGACTTCGAGGCGATCCTCGACGAGCAGGATGCTCGCTGGCGCCCGCGCTCGTTCGCCGGGCTGACCACGGCGGTCGACGATCCGCTCAACGGCTGGTCGAGCCGCACGCGCAGTCGCTTCCACACCGCAGGCGTCGGCCTCGACCTGACGCTGGTCGAGGACCGGGTCGATCTCGTGCTGGGCTACGAGTTCCACCACGGGCGCGAGCGCACCACGTCGTCGGGCCCCGCCGGTCTGGTCGCCGCCGCACCTCCCACCACCAGCGGCGACGGGGGCAACGCGGCCTTCTTCCCGGAGATCGAGGAGCGCCTCCACGCGCTCACCGCCGACCTGACGCTGCGCCTCGGCGAGCGGGTCTCGCTGGTCGCCCAGTACCGCTACGAGGACTTCGACCTGGACGACGACTTCCGCAGGCAGGGGCTCGGGCCGTTCCTCGCCGGATCCAACGTGAACGGGAGCGGCGCGATCACCCCGTCGACGGACATCTTCCTGGCCAACGACGTGCGGAGCTACCAGGCGCACGTCCTCCGGCTCCTCGCCCGGCTGCGCTTCTAGGAGCGACGGCCCGTGGGGCGACAGCTTCATTCCCGGCTGCAGCACCGGCGCGCCCCTGCCACGAATGGGTAACCTGGGCGAGTTCGTCCGCTTCCAGACCGCACGGGGCCCTGCTCGACTGCGAGACCCCGCGGCCTGACCAGCCGCGGCGATCGTCCGGCCCGGACGAACGCCGCCAGGCGGCGACGAAGGCGAATGGCCCGGGCGCCGCCGTGACACCGAGAGGACGCGATGACAGGGACGACGTGGACGTGGATCGCGATGGCGGCCTGCCTGACCCAGTCGGCGATGTTCTCCGGGCTCAACCTCGGGATGCTCGGACCGAGCCGGCTGCGGCTCCAGGTTGCGGCGCGCGGCGGCGACCGCGGGGCGCAGCGGGTGCTCGCGCTGCGCGAGGACTTCCACCTGCTCCTGACCACGATCCTGTGGGGCAACGTCGCGGTCAACACGCTGCTGGCACTGCTGGCCGACTCGATCCTCGCCGGGGTCACGGCGTTCGCCGTCTCGACCGTCGGCATCACGCTGCTGGGCGAGATCGTTCCGCAGGCCTACATCTCGCGGCATGCCTACCTGGTGGGAGGCGCCCTGGCGCCGCTGATCCGTTTCTACCGGTTCGTCCTGATGCCGGTCGCCTGGCCAACGGCGCGGATGCTCGACCGGCTGATCGGCAAGGAAGGCCTGGGGCTGTTCCGCGAGGTCGACCTGCGCGAGATGCTCAAGCTACACATCCGCGAGGAGAGCTCCGACGTGAGCCACGTCGAGGGCCACGGCGCGCTCAACTTCCTGGCGCTCGACGACCGCAGCCTGGCCGAGGAGTCGGAGGAGCTTCACCCGGACTCGATCCTGTCGCTCCCCCTCGAGGACGACCGGCCGCGCTTCCCAGACTTCGAGCCGTCGTCCTCCGATCCCTTCCTCAGGTCGGTTCACGGCTCCGGGCGCAAGTGGGTCGTGATCACGGGCCCGGACCAGCGACCCCGGCTGGTGCTGAACGCGGACGCGTTCCTGCGCGCGGTGCTGATCGAGGCCGCACCCGTGCGGCCCGGGGACTTCTGTCACGAGCCGCTGGTGGTGACGGACGAGGCAACGAAGCTCGAGTCGGTCCTGGGCAATCTCGACCTGCGCCCGGGTCGGTCGGGGGGCCAGCCCCACCACCCGGACCTGGTCCTGCTCTGGACGGACCGGCACCGGCGCGTGCTGACCGGAGCCGACCTGCTCGAGAACCTGCTCCGGGGCATCTCGAGCGAGAGTCGCTGAGACCCCGGCGACGGTGATCAGACCGGCGTCGTCAGCACCTCGGGCTCGAAGCGGAACAGGCGCGCGGCCGTGCCGCCGACCATCCCGGCGGCGTCGGCGACCGGGACGCCGGCGAACTGCTCCTGCACGGACTTTCGCGAGTTCGGGTAGGTGCCCTCGGCGTGCGGGAAGTCCGAGCCCCACATCAGGGGAGACGTACCGGTCCGCGCCATGGCGGCGACGGCGACCGGGTCATACTGGAAGGTGCCGTGGATCTGGCGCGACATGTAGTCGCTCGGCTTCTCCGCGAGATCGGGCCAGACCCAGCCCTCGTACTCCTGGAACGCCTGGTGGTAGTAGTCGACCGTGTTCATGGCCCAGGCGAGCCAGCTCGCGTTGGTCTCGACGTACACGAAGTGCAGGCCGGGGTGGGCAGCGAGCACGCCCGAGGTCGCCAGCAGCGCGGCCCCCCGCGGCGCCATCGACTGCGTGGCCAGCAGGTTGGAGACGGCGGCGCCGGGGCCGCGGTAGAAGAGCATGCTGTGGCCCGTGCCCTGGTGCATGACCACCGGCATGCCGATCTCCTCGATCGCGTGCCAGAGCGGCTGCCATTGCCGGTGGTTGTACTCGGGCGTGCCGACCAGCGGCAGCATGGCCGCGGCCAGGCCCAGGTCTGCGGCGCGGCGCACCTCAGCGATCGCGGCCTCGACGTTCCAGGTCGGGATCATGGCGGCGCAGCGAAAGCGCGGCGAGCGCGACTCCAGCCGGTCGTGGACCCAGTCGTTGTAGAGCCGGCAGCAGGCCTCGCCGACCGCCCCGTCCTCGAGGTTCCACACGTACAGGCCCGCGCTCGGATAGATGCACTCGCCCGAGATGCCGTCCTCGCGCATCACCGCGAAGCGTCGCTCGGGATCCGCGGTCAGCTCGCAGAGCGCGTCGATGTCACTGGCGCCCGCGCTCCGCGCCGCGTCGGTCAGCGCCTTGGCCTCGGCGGCGTTGTCGATCCCGATGCGCTGCGCGAACGTCGAGGCCGCGTTCGCGTCGCGCCGCAGCTCGGGCGGCAGCCGGTCGTGCATCGACGCCGGCAGGTTCTGGACCCACAGGTAGCTGGGCTCCTCGACGTGGCTGTCGGCCGAGATCAGGGGGAGGCTGGAAAGATCCATCGAGACCTCAGGAGATGGAGCCGTAGGTGAGCTCGTAGCTCTTGCGGTAGTCCGCCTTCGATCGGATCCGCAGGTCCACGTCGTTCGAGCGGGCGCGGGCGCGCAGGGCCCCGACGGTCGCCTCCTCGCGCGTCACGTGCTGGAACGGATCGAAGCGCAGCCAGCGCGCCGCGTTGCCGTGGGTGATCTTCGCGATCTCCTCGTCGCTGCAGCGAGCGAGCTCGATGTGCTCCCAGAGCTCCTCGGCCGAGTTCGGGAAGGTGCAGTCCGAGTGCGGGTAGTCGACCTCGTAGGCGATGTTGTCGATGCCGATGCGGTCACGCAGCAGCAGGCCCGAGGGATCGCAGATGAAGCAGGCCAGGAAGTGGCGCTGGAACATCTCGGTGGGCGTCAGCCCGCCGAGGTCCGAGCCCACCCACTTCTGCACGTGGAACTGGCGCTCCATGCGGTCGAGGAAGCCCGGGATCCACGACGTGCCGCCCTCGGACAGGGCGATGCGCAGGTCGGGGTACTTCACCAGCGACTTCGACCAGAGCAGGTTGGCGGCGCACGGCAGCGCGTTCCAGCACGGCAGGGTGCTGGACACCTCGAGCGGCACCTCCTGGTCCGCCGGCATCACGTTCTGGCCCGAGGCGATGTGGATGGCGACGACCACGTCCTCGTCGCAGCAGGCCGCGAAGAACGGATCCCAGGCGCCGCTGTGGATGTTCGGGTAGCCGAAGGACTCCGGCGCCTCGGAGAAGGTGATCGCCGTGGCGCCCTTGCGCGCGACCCGGCGCACCTCCTTCGCGGCCAGCTCCGGGTCCCAGAGCGGCGAGAGCGGCAGCGGGATGAAGCGTCCCGGATGACTGCCGGCCCACTCGTCGATGTGCCAGTCGTTGTAGGCCTGCAGCGCCGCGTAGCCGAGCTCGCGGTCGGCGCACTCGCCGAAGAAGTGGCCCGCCATGCCGGCGAACGACGGGAAGCACATCGAGGCCAGCACGCCGTTGGCGTCCATGTCCCGCACGCGCTCGTTCACGTCCCAGCAGCCCGGGCGCATCTCGGCCAGCGTGCTCGGGTCGTAGCCCCACTCGTCGGGCGGCAGGGTGACCACGGCACAGATGAACGGGGTGGCGGTGGTGCCTCCCTCCCAGGTCCAGCTCTGCATCCCCGTGGCGGGGTCGAAGACCATGCGTGGCGCCCGATCGGCCCAGCGCTGCGGGATGTGGTTGTCGAAGACCGTCGCCGGCTCGACGATGTGGTCATCGACGCTCACCAGGATCATCTCGTCGAGCTGCATGGGGATCTCCTCCTCGGGGCGGGGTCGGCCGCACGGCCGTTCCGGACCCGCCTGGATGGCCTGATTCTACGCGCTCGCGCGGCGATCGGCAGCCCACCGCCGGCGCCATGCACGCCTAGACCTCCACCCGATAGGCCCGCGCCAGGACGCCACGGGCGGCCTCTGCCAGCGGCAGCGCCGCCTCCAGCTCCGCGGCGCGGGCGAGGGCCGCGCCGAGGTCCTTGCCCGCCACCTCGTCCATGTAGCGCGCGTGTGCGGCGAGGTCGGGCCCGTCGGCGGCGCGAACCGTCCGGTCCAGCGGCGTCGTGAGCAGGATCTCGCGCGTGTTCTGGCTCATCACCCGCGTGTGCTCCAGGATGCGCAGGGCGGTCTCCGTCGCGATGCCCAGCGCCCGTGCCAGGTCGAGCGCCTCGCGCACGGCGGCAACCTGCGCGAACGACGCCATGTTGCGCACGAGCTTCGCGTCGAGGCCGCTGCCCAGCGGTCCGACGTGCTCGATCAGGCCGGCGTACGCCTCGAGCAGCGGCCGCGCGCGGTCGAGGTCGGCGGCCTCGCCGCCGACCATCACGCCGTGGTCGCCGGACTGCTGCTGCTCGGTGGTCCCGCCGCTGACCGCGGCGTCGAGCAGCGGAAAGCCCCGCGCCGCGGCCGCCGCGGCCGCGCGGCGCAGCCCGGCCGCGGTCAGGGTCGAGTGGATCAGGATCACCGGGGGCTCGCCCCCTGCGGCGAGCAGGCCCCGCGGGCCCTCGAGCACGTCGAGGACCTGCGCGTCGTCGAAGACGACCACGCCGATCACGTCGGCGAGGCCCGCGAGCTCGAGGGGACTCGAGGCCACGCGCACCCCGGCGTCGCCGGAGAAGGGCTCCAGCGCCCCGGGGCGCTCGTCGAGCACCGCGACCTCGAGCCCGCGCCTGCGCAGGCAGCCCAGCATCAGGCTCCCCATGCGTCCGATGCCGATCAGTCCCGCCCGCTGCATCCGCCGTCCTCCCGTGCCAGCGCCGCGTGGCCGTTCCGGGCCGCGACCGCTGCAAGACTACGCCCTGCGGGCGCGCGTATGATCCCGGCATGCCACTCGCCTTCCACACCGATATGCCCCCCGCCATGCTCGACGACGCGCCCGAGGCGCGCATGCTGCGCGAGGCGGGCATCGAGGTCCGCGGCGAGCGCTGCGGCTCCGAGGACGAGACCATCGAGCGCGCGGCGGGCGCCGACGCCATCCTGAACGGGCTGGTGCCGATCACGGCACGCGTGCTCGAGGCCCTGCCCGGCCTCAAGGTCGTGGCCCGGTACGGCGTGGGCGTGGACAACGTGGACCTCCAGGCCGCCACGCGCTGCGGGGTCGCGATCGTGCACGTCCCCGACTACTGCGTCGAGGAGGTCTCGAACCAGGCGTTCGCCTTCCTGCTCGGCTGGGCGCGCCAGGTGCCGCGCTGGACGGAGATGCTGCGCGCGGGCCGCTGGGGCTACGACCACATCGGCGCCATGCGCTCCGTGCACGGGCAGACGCTGGGCGTGATCGGGCTCGGACGCATCGGCGCGGCCACGGCGCGCAAGGGCGCGGCCTTCGGCATGGAGGTGCTGGGCTTCGACCCCGGCCTGGGCGACGACGACCTGCGGGCCCGCGGCGCGGAGCCGTGCACCCTGGAGGCTCTGCTGGCGCGCAGCGACTACGTCTCGCTGCACGCCCCGCTGCTGCCGGCCACCCACCACCTGATCGGAGCGGCGGAGCTGGCGCGCATGAAGCCGGGTGCCTTCCTGATCAACACCTCGCGCGGCCCGCTGGTCGACGAGAAGGCGCTGATCGACGCGCTGCAGCGCGGCGAGCTCGCCGGCGCAGGCCTCGACGTCTTCGAGACCGAGCCGCTTCCCGACGACAGCCCCCTGCGCGGCATGGACCAGGTGCTGCTCAGCCCTCACATGGGCGCGCAGTCGCCGCTCGCGACCGCAAAGCTGCGCCGCAGCATCGCCGAGGAGGTCACGCGCGCCCTGCGCGGCGAGTGGCCGCTGCACGTGGCCAACCCCGAGGTGCGCGCGAACGCGCGCCTGCTCGCCTGAACCGAACCGGAGGCCCCATGTCCGACTCGCTGCCACTTTCCCCCGAGGAGCTGGAGGCGCTGCGCCGCATCACCAGCCCCACCATCTGCAACGCCATCGAGACCTTCGGCGTGCGCGACCACGCCGAGGGCTTCATGGGGCCCGAGATCCGCTGCATCTCCCCCGGGCTGGGAAACATGGCCGGCTACGCCTGCACCGCGGTGATCGGCGCGAAGGTCGCCGGGGGCTCGCGCTCGGCTCCGCCGATGCCCGAGCTCTGGGAGCACGTGGCCTCGATCCCCGGACCGCGCGTGCTGGTGATCCACGACGTGGACTTCCCGCGCCCGCTCGGCTCGTTCTGGGGCGAGGTCAACGCCAACATCTTCAAGGCACAGGGCGTGGTCGGGACCGTGACCGACGGCGGCGTGCGCGACCTGCCCGAGGTCCGCGCGCTCGGCTTCCACTACTTCGCCTCCGAGGTGCTCGTCTCTCACGCCAACCTGCACCTGATCGACGTGGGCGTCCCGGTCGAGGTCGGCGGGCTGCGCGTCGAGCCCGGCGACCTGATCCACGGCGACGAGCACGGCGTGGTCAAGATCCCGCCCGGGATCGCGCGCCAGGTCCCGGCGGCCGCGGAGAAGATCGAGAAGGCGGAGCGGGGAATCATCCAGATGTGCCAGGCGCCGGATTTCTCGGTCGACAAGCTGCTGAAGGCCTTCGGCGCGAAGCACCGCTAGCGTCCCGTGCCCGCGAGCCTGGAGGTTCCCGAGGAGATCGCCGTCCGCGTGGATGTGGAGGTCATGCACGCGACCATGGCCGGCCTGTTCGGGGCCCTGGGCGCGCCCGCCGACGACGCGCGGCGCAGCGCCGACACGCTGCTCTATGCCGACCTGCGCGGGATCGACTCCCACGGCGTGAGCAACATGACCCAGGTCTACGTGATGGGCATACAGAAGGGCTGGATCAACCCGGCGCCCGTGCCACGCGTCGTTCGCGAGGCCCCGGCGACGGCCACCATCGACAGCGACCGCGGCCTGGGCCTGACCGTCGGGCCGCAGGCGATGCAGGTCGCGATGCAGAAGGCCGCGACCTGCGGCGTGGGAGCGGTCGCCGTCACCAACGGCCGGCACTTCGGTGCGGCGGCCTACCACGCCCAGCTCGCGCTCGAGCGCGGCATGATCGGCGTGGCCATGACCATCGGCAGCAACCAGGTCGTGCCGACCTGGGGCGCCGCGGCGCGCGTCGGCCTCAACCCGATCGCCGTGGCGGTGCCCACGCGCAGCGAGGTGCCCTTCGTCTTCGACGGCTCGATGAGCGCGGTGGCCGCCAACAAGATCGCGATCGCCAAGCGGCTCGGCGCCGACGTCGGCCCCGGCTGGATCGCGGAGCCGGACGGCACGCCGATCATGCGAGCCGGGCCCGTGCCCGAGGAGTACATGATGCTGCCGCTCGGCGGCACGCGCGAGATCGGCTCGCACAAGGGCTACGGCATGGCGGTGGTGGTCGACGTGCTCTGCGGCCTGCTCGGCGGCGACCCCGCGGGCCTCGAGCGCGAGCCGCTCGACGTCTCGCATCACTTTCTGGCCTACCGGATCGATGCGTTCACCGACGCCGACGCGTTCCGGGAGCGCATGGACGCCTTCATGCACGCGCTGCGCGAGACGCCACCGGCGCCCGGGCACGAGCGCGTGGTCTACGCCGGCCTGCCGGAGCACGAGACCGAGCAGGAACGCCGCGAGCGCGGCATCCCCTATCACCCCGACGTGGTGGCGTGGATCCGCGACACGGCGCTCGACCTGGGCGTCGAGACGGCGCTGCCCTGAGCCCGCGCCATCCCGATCAGGCGTCGATCAGCGCCTGCATCTGCTCGATCACGTAGTCGATGTCCTCGACGCTCATGCCCTGGTGCGCGGGCAGCATCAGCGCGTGGGCCATCACCCGGTCGGCGTTCGGGAAGCCGTCCTTGGGCTCCCGGCGCGGGATGTCGCAGAAGCCGGGCTGGCGGCAGATGTTCCCGCTCCAGACCACGCGCGTGGGCACGCCGCGTTCCTCGAGGAAGACCTGCGTGGCGGTGCGGTCCAGACCGCTCTCGGACCGCACCATGAACGGGTAGAGCATCCAGGTGGTCTCGAGCTCCGGGGTGGTCTCGGGCCGGATCAAGCGGTCCTCGTGCTCGCTGAACCAGGCGTCGTAGCGCTCGAACGCCAGGCGCCGGCGCGCATTGAAATCCTGGAGCTTGTCGAGCTGCACCCTGCCGAAGCACGCCCCGAGCTCGCTGGGCTCGAAGTTGAAGCAGCGCGCGTCCTCGAACACGAAGATGTTGTCGTAGGGCAGACCGTCCACCGTGGCGCTGAAGCGATCGTCCTGACCGCGGCGCGAGCCGAACATGTAGCTCTCCGAGCGTCGACCCCAGCGGCGCTTGACCAGGCAGCGGTCGAGCAGCTCCTCGTCGTCGAGACCGACCAGTCCGCCGCCGCCCGCAGCGGTGATCGAGTGGCTGACCGCGAAGCTGGTCACGCCGATGTCGGCGCGGGTGCCGGTCGGCGTGCCGCGCAGGGTCGTGTCGAGCACGTCGCAGCTGTCCTCGACCACCTTCAGGCCATGGCGGTCGGCGATGGCGCGGATCGCGTCCCAGTCGGGACAGTTGCCCACGAGGTTGGGCGTGAGGATGGCGCGCGTGCGCGGCCCGATCATCTCCTCGATGCGCGCCACGTCGATCTGGTAGGTGGCCGGCTCCACGTCGACGAACGCCGGCACCACGCCCGATCGAACCATCGGCGCGATGTCGGCCGAGAACGTGAGCACCGAGGTCACGACCTCGTCGCCGGGCTGCAGGTCGAGCAGGTCGAGGGCCAGGTACAGCGCCGAGGTGCCCGAGTTGACCATGACGCCGAAGCGCTTCGACAGTAGCTCCGCGACGCGCTTCTCGAAGGCCTCGACGTTGCGGCCGATGTGCAGCCGGCTCTTCTGCAGCAGCTCGGTCACGGCCTGGATCTCGCGCTCGTCGTGGGTGCTGCCCGGGGGCGTGATCTTTCGCATGGGACCTCCCATCGCCGCTACGATAGCCGCAATGGATCGCCCGGGGTCAACGGGCGCGGGAGGAGAGATGACCGAGCCCACCAGTGCCGAGCTGCTCCGGGAGATCCGCGCGCTGCGCGGGCGCGTGCAGGAGCTCGAGGACCGTGAGGCGGTGCGGCAGCTCACCGCGGAGTACATGCAGGCCATGCACGACGCCCGCTGGGAGGATGCCGTCGCCTGCTTCGCACAGGACGCCACCTACGACCACGGGATCCTCGGCGAGCTGCGCTCGAAGGAGGATCTGCGGACGTTCTACACCGAGTTCGTGCCGCGCTTCGAGGAGGCCGGGGGCTGGGCCTTCGACGTGCTGGCGGACCCGGTGATCCACGTGGACGGCGACCGCGCCGAGGGCCGCTGGTTCCTGCTCACCCTGCTGATCGATCCCGCGACCCAGGAGGCCGCCTGGAGCATGGCGACGCTCGAGTACGAGTACGCCCGCATCGACGGCCGCTGGCTCTTCCAGCGCAACCGCTGCATCAGCGAGCACCTGCTCTCCCCCTACAGCAAGGGCTGGGGCCCGCGGGCCGGCAGCAAGCTTCCCGGGGCGGCCGACGCCCTCCCGATCCAGCACTTCGAGCGGCTGGAGTCGCAGGGCGGCAAGCAGAAGCCGGGCAAGCTCTGCCGCTCGATCCGCGGCTGGACCGTGCCGACCCTGGAGCCGGCGGCGGAGTAGCCGCCTGCCAGCAGGCTGCTGAAAATCGACCGAGGTGGGCCCGCGGGCGGGTGACCTCCGCCGGCCGAGGAGGGAGCCCTTCGCGCGCTCCGCGCGCTTTTCCCAATCGTCCGTCGGAGCTCACCCGCCCACGGGCCCTCAGCGGCGTCGGGTTCACGCTGGCGCCCCGTCGCCAGCAATGAGCGCAAGCGGACCAGGTCGTAGGCGGTCGCCCGAATACGAACATCCAGTCCACCCGCCGTCTCCCGCGATGGCGTGTCTTGCGCAGCCCACCGACGGACGCTTTTCAGCAGCCGGCTAGCCCTTCGCGTGGCGCGCCACGAAGTCGCGGATGCGTGCGCTGGCGATGCGGGCGAGCTCGGTGGGAAAGAGCGTGAAGCCGTGCACGCACTCCGGATAGACGGCCAGCTCGGCCTCGTTGCCCGCCGCGCGCCAGCGCAGCGCCATGAACAGCGAGTCGTCGTAGAGGTAGTCCGCGGTACCGACCGTGAACAGCGCAGGCGGCAGCCCGCTCAGCTCGGCGTACAGCGGAGAGACGTCGGGATGCTTGCGCGCGAGCGTGTCGAGCCCGCCCACGTACAGGTCGCGGAACTCCGTCATCTCCAGGTGGAACTGCGACGGCGTGCCCGAGACGTCGTACACGCCGAACTCGAGGTTTGCGGCCGCGAACGCACCGGCAGCATCGTGACGGTCGCGCATGCGCAGCAGGGTGACCGCGGCCAGGTTGCCGCCCGCGGAGCCTCCGCCGATCATCAGGCGATCACTGCCGAGCTCGCGGCGCGCGTGCTCGAGCACCCAGACGGCCGCCGCCTCGCAGTCGTCGGGTCCTGCGGGATACGGATTCTCGGGGGCGAGGCGGTAGTCGACGCTGACGATCGCGACCCGGGCGTGCTCCGCCAGCGCGCGGTTGGCGCGGTCGTCCATCGCGGCCTCGCCCATGAAGAAGCCGCCGCCGTGAATGTCGACGTAGACGGCGCGTACCTCGCCGTCGGGCACGTGGATGCGCAGGCCGACGGGCCCCGCGGGGCCGGCGATCTCGCGCGTCTCGAAGCCGGGCAGCGGCTCCATCGAGAACGCGCCTCCCATCAGGTTGCTCAGGTCGCGCGCCTTCTCGATCGCCTCGGGCGTCCACGCCGTCGGACCGCCGCTGGCCGGCAGCTTCGCATTGAATGCCCGGGTCTCGGGCACGTGCGCGTCGAGCGCGGGGTCCCAGAGGCGGCTCAGGTCCATGACGGGTCCTCCGCGCCGAGCATACCGCCCCGCGGGATCCGTCGTCGCCATCCCGGACCCTGTATCCTGCGCCCCTCGCGGGGAGCACGGCCTGGATGGGAAAGACAGCCGACACGGCCGATGGCGCCTTCATCCGCCGCGCGGTCGAGGCATCGGACCTCGAGGCCCTGCGCGCGGCGCTGTACCAGGCGTCGGGCGATCCGGAGCTGGCGAGCTACGCGCCGGTCGCGACGCTGGGGCCGGAGGCGCACGAGCGGCTCGTGGAGCGGGCGATCGACGTGCTCGAGAAGGAGCGCGACCGCTGGACGCCGCGCGTGCCCTCCGACGCGGAGGTGCGCCGGATCATGGACGTGGTCCTGGGTGTGCCGACGCGCGACGAGCACTTCGAGGTGCGGCGGAAGATGCTCGGCTTCGAGAGCTTCCCCTTCCTCCACACGCGGCCGGAGGGTCCGCTCGCAGTGCCCGAGGGCTTCGAGGTCGCGATCATCGGCGCCGGGCTCGCGGGCATTGCCATGGCGGTGCAGCTCGGGCTCCTGGGCATTCCCTACGTCGTCTACGAGAAGCGATCCGAGATCGGCGGCACCTGGAGCCGGAACACCTACCCGGACATCCGCGTCGACACGCTGAGCATCACCTACGAGTTCAGCTTCGACGAGCAGTACCCGTGGAGCGAGTACTTCGCCCGCGGCGCCGAGGTGCGCGGCTACCTCGAGCACGTGGCGCGGAGGTACGGCGTGACCGAGCACGTGCGCCTGGAGCACGCGCTCGAGACAGCGACCTGGGACGAGACGGAGCGCGGCTGGCGGCTGCGCCTCCGCGGGCCCGACGGCGCCCGCGTGGAGCGCCGGGCGAGCGCGGTGGTCAGTGCGGCAGGGCTGTTCGCGAACCCCCGACGCCCGGACCTTCCGGGCAGCGACGTCTTCGAGGGCACGATGGTCCACCCCACCGAGTGGCCCGGGGACCTGAAGCTCGCCGGCCAGCGGGTCGCGGTCGTGGGCAACGGCTCGACGGGCGTGCAGCTGCTCGCCCCCGTGGCTCGCGATGCGGCGCGGGTGCACGTCTTCCAGCGCACGCCACAGTGGATCGCGCCGCGCCCGCACTACGGCGAGGCGATCGAGCCCGAGGTGCGCTGGCTGCTCGATCACGTCCCGGGCTACTGGAACTGGTGTCGCTACACCTCGATGATCAACCTGTTCACCTGGCACGAGGACTACCTGGTGCCGGATCCCGACTGGGAGAGCCAGGGCGGGTACATCACCCGCAAGAGCGAGGAGCTGCGCGAGTTCCTGATCGGCTACATCCGCGAGCAGATCGGCGACCGGCCCGACCTGCTGGAGAAGCTGATCCCCGACTACGCGCCGATGGTCCGGCGCCCCGTCGTCGACAACGGCTGGTACCGTGCGCTCACACGCGACAACGTGGAGCTGGTCACCGAGGGCATCGCGCGCCTCACGCCGACCGGGATCGAGACCCTGGACGGCGCGCACCGCGAGCTCGACGTGCTCGTGCTCGCCACGGGATACGACGTGAGTACGTATCTCTGGCCCGCGACCTACACCGGCCGCGACGGCGTCGACCTGCAGGACTTCTGGCGCCAGGAAAGCCCGCGCGCGTACCTCGGGATGATGGTCCCCCGCTTCCCGAACCTGTTCATGCTCTACGGCCCGAACTCGCAGCCCGCGTCGGGCGGGATCTCGCTGCCCTCCTGGTTCCAGATCTGGGCCGGCTACGTCGGGCAGTGCCTGGCGACCCTGCTCGAGCGCGGCCACGCCACGGTGAGCGTCCGCGAGAAGGCCTACGAGGAGCACAACCGGCGGCTCGACGCGGAGGCCTCGCAGATGGCCTTCGTGAAGGACACGTCGGCCGGCAAGAACTACTACGTGAACGCCGACGGCCGCCTGCAGGTCAACTCGCCCTTCGAGACGGCCGACCTCTGGGCGATGCAGCGGGCCCCCGATCCCGCGGACCTCGAGTTCCGCTGATCGCCTAGAGCGCGCGGTACAGGGGCTGCGGCTCGCGGCCGGCCGCCGGGAAGTCGCTCACCAGATCCTCGAGCGTCCATCCGTCGCGCTTCTCGACGCCGATCTCGCGCGGGTGCGTCCAGAGCGCCAGCTTGCGGCCGTCGAAGGTCACGATCTGGCCGTTGAGCGCGGCGGCGTGGTCGCTGGTCAGGTAGACGACCATGTCGGCGATGCGGTCGGGGTCGCCGAAACCCAGGTCGGCGGCCGTGGGCTCCGCCTTGCCGTCGGCACGGGCCTGCGCCTGCGACTTCTCGATCAGCCCGCGCGTCATGTCGGTCACGGCCACGGGCCAGAGCGCGTTGGCGCGGATGCCGTAGCGCTCCAGCTCGCGCGACCAGACGCGGGTCATCGAGGCCACGCCGGCCTTCGACGCCGCGTAGTTCGTCTGACCGATCGCGCCGGTAAAGGCGCTGGCCGAGATCACGCTCAGGATCTGCCCGCCGCTCTCCTTCATGGCGCGCCCCGCGGCCTGCGCACAGGCCCAGACACCGCGCAGGTTCACGGCGATCACCTCGTCGAACTCCTCGGGGGTCATCTTCAGGAGCGTGCGATCCCGGGTGATGCCGGCGTTGTTCACGATCGCATCGATGCCGCCGAAGGCGTCGACACAGGCCCCCACGATGGCGTCGGCCACGGCGGTGTCGGCCACCGAGCCCCGGACCACCGCGGGCTTGGCTCCGGCGGCCTCGACCAGCGCCACCGCCTCGTCGAGCGCGTCGGCGCTGGTGCCGTTGATCACCACCTGCGCGCCCTCGCGCGCCAGCGCCACCGCGAACGCGCGCCCCAGTCCGCGCGACGAGCCGGTCACCGCGATGCGCTTGCCCTCGACGAGTCCCGCCACCTGTTCCCTCCGTCCCGGAGTCGTGTCCGCTCCGCAGCGCACAGTCTACCCGCAGAGCGGCAGCTCAGTCGAGCATCTGCTCCTTGAGGTACAGCGAGTCGATGTACTCGCGCACGGACTGGATCCTGCCGTCGCGCAGCTCGAAGACCAGGCAGTGGTCGGTCTCGTAGCGCTTGCCGTTGAGCCCCTCGGAGCGGTGCGTCATCTCGACCACGACGTGCGTCGGCGTGGCGACCACACAGGTGGTCTCGAGGTCGTAGCTCGACATGCCCGTGGTGAACAGACCCTTGTCCACCGCGAAGTACTCGTCGAAGATCGCGCGACGCCCCTCGAAGCGCCCCGGCCACGGCAGCGACGGGGGTGTCTGCCAGGTCGCGTCCTCGGCGAACGCCGCGTAGGCGGCCTCGTGGTCACCGCGTCCGATCGCGTCGAGGTAGTCGAGCACCCGCTTCTCGGCCTGCTTCGCGTCCACCCGGTCCTCCTGACCCTGGCCCCGCTCGATCTTCTCACGCCCGGAGCCCGGTCGCGCGTGGGCCAGCAGGCTGCTCGAGAACGCCGGACCGGGCCACGCGAGCCGAACCGGGCCGAGGCCCGCCGCGCGGCGACGGAGTGGGCTCTTCAGCAGCCTGCTAGCATGCGCGCATGGCGCTGGAGCTGGAGCTCGCGGGTCGGCGGGCGGTGGTCACGGGGGCGTCGGCCGGGATCGGCGCGGGCATCGCGCGCCGGCTGGCCGCCGAGGGCGTGCACCTGTACCTCGCGGCGCGCAGCAAGGACCGCCTGGAGGCGCTCGCCCGCGAGCTGCACGACGCGCACGGGGTCGAGGTCGCGCCGCTCGCGCTCGACCTGGGCTCCAGCGAGGCGCAGATGGAGCTGGCGGCGGCGGCGAGCGACGCGGACATCCTGGTCAACAACGCGGGAGCGATCCCGAGCGGAACGCTCCAGGAGATCGACGAGGCCACCTGGCGCAGTGCCTGGGACCTGAAGCTCTTCGCGGCGATCAACCTGTCGCGGGCGCTGTACGCGCAGATGAGCGAGCGCGGCCGCGGCGTGATCCTGAACGTGATCGGCACCGCCGCTGACAAGCCGGCGGCGGGCTACATCGCGGGCGCGACGGCGAACGCGGCCCTGGTCGGGTTCACCCGGGCCCTGGGCGGCGACAGCCCGCGCCACGGGATCCGGGTGATCGGGCTCAGCCCCGGACCCGTCGCCACCGAGCGACTGCGGGACCTGCTCGGTCAGATGGCCGCGCGGCAGCTGGGCGATGCGGGGCGCTTCGCCGAGGTGCTCGGCCCCCTGCCCTTCGATCGCATGGCATCGGTCGAGGAGGTCGCCGACCTCGCGGCGTTCCTCATCTCGGAGCGCTCCGCCTACACCAGCGGCACCGTCGTCACGATCGACGGCGGCCTGCTTCACCGCGACGGCTGAGGAGGCGGGACATGGCGGACCTGGAGGCACGCGTCGAGGCGCTCGAGGCGCGGCTCGGCGAGCTGGCGGACCGCGAGGCGATCCGCGAGCTGACGTCGGACTACTGCCAGCGCGTGCAGCGCGGCGACGTGGACGGCGTGGTCGAGCTGTTCTGCGCGGACGGCTCGATCGAGACGGGCGAGACGGTGACGCGCGGCCACGAGCAGCTGCGCAGCGCCTACCGCGAGGCCTTCGCGGAGATGACGCCCGAGCCGTTCATCCACAACCATGTGATCGAGGTCGACGGCGACGCCGCACGCGGCGTCTGCTCGGTCGAGATCCGCATGGTGCAGGACGGCCGCGGCCACGACGTGGCGGGCCACTACCACGACGACTACCGCCGGGTGGACGGGGGCTGGCGCTTCGCGCGCCGCGTCTTCGTCGTGTACCACTGGACGCCCCACGGCGAGAACTGGGCCTGACCCCCGCGGCGTCTTCAGGCCGATCGCCTACGGCATGTACGCCCCGCCGCTCACGCTGACCAGCTGTCCGGTTACATAGCCTGCCCGCTCCGAGGCCAGGAAGAGCGCCAGATCGGCGATGTCCTCGGGCCGGCCGACACGGCGCACGGGTTGGTTGCCGATGTTGAACAGCGCACCGTCCTCTGCGGCCGACTCCATCTTCTCGGGCGTGCCGAAGAACTCGTAGCCGAACTTGTTCCAGAAGCTTCCCTCGCCGGTGTGCTCGGACTTCCAGGGCACGATCCACCCCGGCGCGATGCAGTTCACGCGCACGCCGCGCGGCCCCCACTCGAAGGCCAGCGCCTTGGACAGCGACATCACGTAGCCCTTGGTCCCGCCGTAGTGCGCGACGTGCGCCGCGGCCTCGCCCAGGAGCGCCGAGTTCGAGGTGATGTTCACGATCGAGCCCGAGCCGCGCTCGAGCATCTCGCCGCAGACGGCGCGAATGCAGTGGAAGACGCCCCAGACGTTGAGCTGGAGCTCCCACTCGCAGTCCTCCAGCGTCTTCTCCTCGAAGGGCGTCGGGACGTTCGTGCCGCCCGCGTTGTTGACCAGGACGTCGACGGGACCGAACTCGGCGCGGGTCTGCTCGACCATCGCGCCCACGGCGTCGCGATCGGTGATGTCGGTCTTCACCACGACGACGCGCCCGGGCAGGTCGGCGCAGCTGTCCGCGACGTCCTGCCCCTTGGCGGCGTCGCGCGTGGCGACCACGACGTTGCAGCCCTCGGCCGCGAAGCCCTGTACCAGGCCGCGACCGATGCCGCCGCTGCCGCCGGTGATGATCGACGTCTTGCCCCCGAGTCCCAGGTCCATCGCTCGCGCTCCTCTGCCCGCGCCCCGCAGCGGGGCCGTGATAGTCTGGCCGAGTCCCGAGCATTGCAGAAGGGAGCGGCCCCGTGGGGATGAAGTTCGCCCTGTTCTACGAGATCCCGGTCGCCCGGCCGTGGGGCCCGACCAGCGAGCTGGACGCCTACCGCAACACCATCGAGCAGGTGAAGCTCGCCGACCGGCTCGGCTTCCACAGCTTCTGGAGCGTGGAGCACCACTTCCTCGAGGAGTACTCGCACTGCTCCAACCCCGAGGTGCTGTACGGACACATCGCGGCGCTGACCGAGAACCTGAAGATCGGCTACGGCGTGCGCCTGCTGCCGAAGCCGTACAACCACCCGGTGCGCACGGCCGAGTCGGTCGCGGTGCTCGACCTGATCTCGAACGGGCGCGTGCTCTTCGGCACCGGCCGTTCGTCGACGCGGGCGGAGCTGGAGGGCTTCGGTGTCGAGCCGACCGAGACGCGCCAGATGTGGAGCGAGGCCCTGCGTCACATCGTGGGCTGCTGGACGAACGAGCAGTACAGCTTCGAGGGCGAGTACTGGTCGATGCCCCCGCGCACGGTGCTGCCCAAGCCGATCCAGGACCCGCACCCGCCGATCTTCGGCGCCACGTCGAGCGTCGAGGGGCACTACGAGATCGGCAGCCACGGCATCGGCCTGTGCTCGTTCACGGTCGGCCAGCCGCCCGAGGAGCTCGGTCCGCGCATCGAGAACTACCGCCGGGGCCTGGCGGACTGCACCGATCCCGTCGGCAAGGTCAGGACCACCACCGCGGCGACGTTCACCATGGTGCACTGCGCGGAGAGCAACGCGCGGGCGCGGGCCGAGTCCGAGGAATCCTTCATCTGGTACCCGAAGACCGCAAGTCACCACATCGGCAGCCTGGCTCAGTGGATGGAGGAGCGGAAGGACCCGCTGGGCAACTATGGCTACGCCAGCGAGATGCTCGAGCGCAGCCGCAGCGGCGTGATGGACCACCTGAGCATGGACTGGATCTGGGACACGGGCGCCGCCGTCGTCGGCGACCCCGACCGCTGCATCGAGATCGCCCGACGCTACGAGGCGGTGGGCTGCGAGCTGCTGCTCTGCCTGTTCAACCCCTACAAGATCGGGCACGAGGCGGTCATGAAGTCGATCGAGCTGATGGGCAAGCACGTGCTGCCCGAGTTCGCGGACTGACCGGCCGGAGCCAGGGCGCATGACGACCTTCGACACGATCGTCGTCGGTGCCGGATCCGCCGGCTGCACGCTGGCGGCCCGGCTGTCGGAGAACTCAGCGCGCAGCGTGCTGCTGCTCGAGGCGGGGCCCGACCTGCGCGCCGACGAGGCCCCCGACGCGCTGCGCTACCTGGGCCGGCCCGTGGACTGGCCCCACGAGTGGGGCGATCAGGTCCAGTCGGTCCGGGGCCGGCGCCTGGACTACCTGCGCGGCCGCGGCACGGGCGGCTCGTCGGCCACCAACGGCGGCGTGGCGCTGCGCATCGAGCCGGCGGACCTCGCGCGCTGGCCGGCGGGCTGGGACTGGGACGCGCTGCTGCCCTACCTGTGCCGGCTCGAGCGGGATCTCGAGTACGGCGACGCGCCCTGGCACGGCGACGCCGGCCCGGTCCCGATCACGCGCTGGCCGCGCGAGAGCTGGGCGCCGCTGCAGAGCGCCTTCCACGACAGCTGCACGAAGCTCGGTCTCGAGGCCTGCGCCGACCACAACGCGCCGGGCACGACGGGCGTGGGCCCGATCCCGATGAACCGCGTGGAGCGCGAGCGCGTCTCGTGCGGCCGCGCCTACCTGGATCCGGCGCGAGAGCGATTTAACCTCGCGGTGCGCGGAGACGCGCACGTGCGCCGCGTACTGCTCGACGGCGACCGTGCGGCGGGCGTGGAGCTGCTGGACGGCGAGGTGCTGCGCGCGGGCGAGGTCGTGGTCTGCGCGGGGGTGATCCAGAGCCCGCTGCTGCTCTGGCGCTCGGGGATCGGACCGCGCGAGCCGCTGGCGGCGCTCGGGATCGAGCCGCGCGTGGATCTGCCGGCGGTGGGCTCGCACCTGACCGACCACGTTGTGGTCACGTTCACCGCCCCGCTCGACCGCGAGCTGCAGCCCCGCGGCGCACCGCCCCTGCAGACGATCCTGCGCGCCACGGCGCCCGGCAGCGAGTCGACCAACGACCTCAACCTCACGCCCTGGCCCGCCACCACGCCCGACGGACAGCTCCAGCTGGGGATCAGCGTCTCGCTGCAGGTGCCGCTGGGCCGCGGCGGCGCGGTCGCGGCGGCCAGCCCCGACCCGGCGGTGCCCGCGCGCATCGACTGGCCGTTCGCGGGCCACCCGGAGAACGTGCGGCGCCTGCGCGAGGGCTGGCGCCTGGCCATGCGCATCGTCGACGCCGCCGGGCTCTCGACCGACCCCGAGGTCGCGCGCCGCGAGCTCGGGCGCTCCGACGCCGAGCTCGACGAGCACGTCGCCGCCGAGCACACTGCCTTCTACCACGGCGTGGGCACCTGCCGGATGGGCGAGCCCGGGGCCGACGACTGCGTGCTCGATCCGCAGCTGCGGGTGCGCGGCGTGCGCGGACTGCGCGTGGTCGATGCCTCGGCCGTTCCGACGGTGCCGCGCACCAACACCAACGTCATGGTCATCGCCGTCGCCGAGCGCGCGGCGGCGCTGATCGACGCCTGAAGGTGAGAGATCATGAAGATCGGAGCCATCTTCCCCACCACCGAGATCGGGAACGACCCCGCCGCGATCCGCGACTGGGCCCAGGCGGCGGAGTCGCTCGGCTACGAGTTCATCCTCACGTTCGACCACGTGCTCGGCGCCGAGCACGCCGACCGCGACCCGGCGTTCATCGGCCCGTACACGGAGAAGGACCCCTTTCACGAGCCCTTCACGCTCTTCGGGTTCCTGGCGGGCGTGACCGAGCGCATCGAGCTGGCCACCGGGGTGATCATCCTGCCCCAGCGCCAGACGGCGCTGGTCGCCAAGCAGGCGGCCGAGATCGACGTGCTCTCGGGCGGCCGGCTGCGACTGGGCGTGGGCACGGGCTGGAACCACGCCGAGTACACGGCGCTCGGCGCTCCCTGGAGCGAGCGCGGCTCGGTGCTCGACGAGCAGATCCCCCTGCTGCGCCGGCTCTGGTCGGGTGAAGTGATCGAGTTCGAGGGCGAGCACCACCGCATCGAGCGCGCGGGGATCCTGCCGGCGCCGGCCCACCCGATCGAGATCTGGCTGGGCGCGATCGCGCCCGTCGCGGTCCGCCGCGCCGCGCGCCTCGGCGACGGCATCATCCTGGCGACGCAGCCCAGCTCGATCCAGGGGCTCTGGGAGAAGACGCTCGAGGAGGTCGATCGCGCGGGCCGCAGCCGCGCCGACTTCGGCGGCGAGGCCAGCGTGGACTTCTCGCTGGATCGCGACCGCTGGGGCAAGGAGGCCGAGCTCTGGCGCTCGCTGGGCGGCACCCACCTGAGCCTGCGGGCCATGGACACCGCGGCCGAGGCCATGGGCCTCAAGCACGTCGGCTACAAGGGCCCGCAGGACTACATCGATGCGCTGCGCGTCTTCAAGCAGGAGATCGGCTAGCGGGCCCCGGGGCGTTTGCCGCGCTTCGCCTCGCGCTGGCAGACTGCCGCGGTGCCGACGTCATCCGCCCTGGCAGAGCTCCAGCGCCGCAGACAGCTCGCGGCGGGCGCGGGCCGCCGGGAGCGGGTGGCGCGCCAGCACGCGCGCGGAGGTCTGACCGGCCAGGAGCGAATCGACCGGCTGCTCGACCCCGGATCGTTCCTGCCGATGGGCCGGCTGGTCCACGCCGAGGACCTGGCCGAGGCAGAGCGGACGCTGGGCGGCGATGGCGCGATCCACGGCTTCGGCTGCGTCGACGGACGGCCGGTCGCGGTGTTCGCGAGCGATCCCACGGTCAAGGGCGCCACGGGGAGCACGACCGTCTACCGCGTGTCGCACGCCCACGCGCGGATCGCGGCGCGTGCCGGCGTGCCGCTGTTCGACCTGCACCAGAGCGGCGGTGCCCGCATCACCGATCTGATGACGTCGAAGTTCGCGGGCACGGGCGGCTCCGGGATGGGTGCGCGGCACGCGTTCCGCAGGCGCTACTTCCAGTTCTGCGGGATACTGGGCGACTACTGGCCGCCCTGGAACATGGTGCAGTCGGAGTTCACGGTGATGAGCCGCAGCGCGCACGCGGCGCTGACCAGTCCGGCGCTGCTGGAGGCGGCGACCGGCCAGCAGGTGACGGCCGCGGAGCTCGGCGGGGCCGACGTGCAGGCCGGGGTGACGGGGCAGGTGGACGCGGTCGCCGACGACGAGCTCGCGGCGATCGCGCTGCTGCGCCGTGCCTTCGGCTACTTCCCGTCGCGCCCCGGCGAGGCCGCCCCGCGCAGGCCCGGCGACGATCCCGCCGGACGGGTGAGCCCGGAGCTGCGGGAGATCCTGCCACAGAACCCGCGGCGCGCCATCGACATCCGGGGCATCGTGGAGATCATCTGCGATCGCGGCTCGTTCCTGGAGCTCTGCAGCTCCTACGCGCGCAACCTGGTCTGCGGGCTGGCGCGCCTGGACGGCGAGACGGTCGCGATCATGGCCAGCCAGCCGCGCGTGCTCGCGGGCACGCTCGACACCCGGGCGCTGGTCAAGGCGCGACGCCTGCTCGAGCTCGTCGACACGCTGCAGATCCCGCTGGTGAGCCTGGTGGACACGCCCGGTGTACTGACGACCCTGCAGGAGGAGCACGCGCGCCTGATCACGGAGGTGTACCGGACCTCCGTGGAGCGACTGCGGCCGCTGGTGCCCAAGGTCGCGGTCGTCATCCGCAAGGGCATCGGCTTCGCCTATCTGGCGATGAGCGCCGGCGACAGCGAGGGGATCACCCTGGCCTGGCCCTCGGCACAGATCGCCTTCACCGGTCCGGAACCTGCCGCGCGCATCGTCCATCAGCGCGAGATCGCGGCGGCAGCGGATCCCGGGGCCGCGCTGCAGCAGCGCGCGGCCGAGATGCGCTCGCTATCGCAGCCGGAGGCCGGTGCACGCCTGGGCTACATCGACGCGATCATCGATCCGGCGCAGACGCGTCCCCTGGTCATCCGCGCGATCAGCGCGCTGCGCGGGAGCTCGCGATGAGTGACGTGATGCGCCCGGCCGGGCGGCTCGCACTGCTCGCCGATCCCGACAGCGTACTGGCGCTGGGGGATCGGGCACAGACGCAGCAGGCATCGGTCACCGGGCCCACGCCGGCAGACGGCCTGCACACCGCCTTCGTGCGGGTGGCTGGCCTCGAGGCGATCGCGCTGCTCGAGGACGCCGAGGTGCTGCAGCGAACCGACGGCGAGGTCGCGCGCGCCAAGCTGCAGCGAATGCTCGCATTCGCCGTGTCGCGCGAGCTGCCCGTCGTGCTGGTGGTCGACGGTCCGGCGGGGCCACCACCGCTCTTCGAGCCCGGCGAGGGAGAGCTTCACGGGCGCATGACCGATCCATCGCTGGCGATCGACGTCGGAGCCCGGGTCGCGCCGCTCGTGGCCGTGGTGCTGGGGCCGGCGGTCGGTCGTGTCGGCGAGCTGCTGGGCGACGCCGACCTGGTCATCGCGACCAGCGAGACCGCGGATGCGAGCGCGGATCTGGTCGCGCCCGATGCCGCGGGGGCGCTGCGGCTCGCGCGTCAGGCGCTCGCGATTCTCGGCGCTCGCGAGGGCCGCGCCTACCCGCTCGAAGCGCCGGAAGAGACCGGGGCCGGGCCGCTCGCGCTCGATGCGGCCATCGAGCTGCTCGTCGACGCGGACCCTGGACTCTCGCTGGCGCATCAGGACGGGGTGATCGGCCGGCTCGGCCGGATCGGCGGCTGGCCCGCCGTGGTCGCGGGCGCGTCCGGTCCGCTGTCGGCCGCGGGCCTGGCGCGCATCCGCAGACTGGTGCGGCTGACCGGCCGCTGCGGGGTGCCGCTGGTCCTGGTCCAGGACTGCGGGGGATACGCGCCCGATGCGGCGCGCGATCGCGACGCGATCGCGCGGCTGGTCGCGGAGTACCGCGCCTGGTCCAATCCCCGCATCGTGGTCGTCAGCGGCGCGGGCCACGTGCTGGGCAGCTTTGCCCTCGGGGCGCGCCAGCTCGGCGTGGACTTCGTGATCGCGTGGCCCTGGGCGCGGCTCGCGGTCACCGATCCGGCGAGCTACGAGGAGGCCGCTCTCGCGCGGGTTCGCCAGGTCGATCCGTGGCGCGCTGCCGGCATGGGACTGGTCGACGATGTCCTCACGCCCGCGGAGACCGTGGTGGCCCTGCGGCGGCTGGCCGCGCTCCTCGGTCGCGCGCTGCCGCAGCGGCGCGAGGGCGTGCCCTTCCGCGTTCACGACGCGTGACGGGACCGCTGGCGGGCGTGCGCGTCGTCGATGCCTCGACGGGCATCGCGGGCGGGTATGCCGCGAAGCTGCTGGCGGACGCGGGGGCGGACGTGCTGCGCGTCGAGTCGGGCGAGGACGCGGCCGAGCCCGGGCTGCTCCAGCGGCACCTGCACGCCGCCAAGCGCGCCGGCGCCATGCCCGACGAGGCCGACGTGCTGATCCGCGGCAGCGATACCGCGCCCGCCGCTCGCACGAGCGCCGGGCTGCACGAGCGCCACGGCGTCATCGTCACGCTCTCCCCGTTCGGCACGGGCGGCCCCTGGAGTGAGCGCAGCGCGAACGAGTTCACGCTGCAGGCCTGGTGCGGGAGCATGTCGATGCGACAGGCGCCCGGTCGGCCGCCGGTGATGGCCGGCGGCTCACCGGGACTCTGGGCGGCCGGCGCCATGGCCGCGCTGGGCGCCGCGGCCTTCCTCGGTCGCGGTGTCGAGCTCGACGTGTCGATCCTCGAGACCATGACCGCCATCTGGGGAACTCCCTCGCTGGAGGCGCAGCTCCTGCCGGGTCTGGGGCCGCCGCCGCGCGCGCCCGAGGTGCCGTCGATCGAGCAGGCCGCCGACGGCATGGTCGGCTTCGGCATCGTCACCGCCACGCAGTGGCGCGACTTCTGCGTGCTGGTCGAGAAGCCGGAGTGGGTGGACGATCCGCGGCTGACGACCATGGCCGGTCGCTACCAGCACATCGAGGAGGTGCGCGCCGGCATCGCCGGCTGGCTCCTCGAACGCCCGGTCGCCGAGGTCGTGGAGCGCGCCTCGCTGCTGCGGATCCCGGTGGTTCCGGTGGGCAATGGCGCGAGCGTCGCCGGCATCGAGCCCTACCGGGCCGGCGAGACGTTTCGCCACCACGTCAGCGGCGACTTCCAGGAGCCGCGCAGCCCGCTGCGCTTCGGTGCGGCGGGAATCCCCGCGCCGCCCCTGGCCTCGGACGCGACGGGCCCGCCGCTCGGCGGCGTGCGCGTCGCCGACTTCACGGCGTTCTGGGCCGGGCCGTACGCCACCCAGCTGCTCGGCCTGCTCGGGGCCGACGTGATCCACGTCGAGTCGATGCGTCACCCCGACGGGATGCGGCTGCGCTCCGTGCGCACGCCCGGGGACGGCGACTGGTGGGAGTGGAGCCCGATCTTCCACGCGGTCAACGGGTCGAAGCGCGGATTGACGCTCGACCTCGATCATCCCCGCGGCCTGGCGGCTGCGGAGCGGCTCATCGCGCGCAGCGACGTCGTGGTCGAGAACTTCTCGCCCCGCGTGATGGACGCCTGGGGGCTCGACGGTGCGGGCGTGCGGCGAATCCAGCCGCGCGCGGTGATGCTGCGCATGCCGGCCTTCGGGCTCGAGGGCCCGTGGCGTGACCGCACCGGCTTCCAGATGACCATGGAGCAGATGTCGGGGATCGCCTGGATCACGGGCTGGCCCGACGATCGCCCCTGGGTTCCGTACGTCTGCGACCCGATCGCCGGCATCCACGCCGCGTTCGCGGCGGTCTGTGGACTGGAGCACCGCCGGCGAAGCGGCGAGGGGCAGCAGATCGAGGTGCGCATGTCGGAGGTCGCCACGGCGATCGCGGCCGAGCAGGTCGTGGAGTTCAGCGGCGCGGGCCGGCTGCTGACGCGCGCCGGGAATCGCGCGGCGGACGGCACCCGGCAGGGCGTTCACGCGTGCCGGGACGGCGCGTGGCTGGCCGTGTCGGCCCCCGCCGGGGAGCTCGAGCGCGTGCTGGGAGACGAGGCGTCGGATCTCGAGGTCTGGTGTGCGGCGCGCGAGGTCGAGGAAGCGCTGCGCCAGCTCTGGGACGCCGGCGTCCCCGCCGCCCGGGTCGATCCGGGGCGCACTGCCCACCTCAACCCGCAGCACGTGGCGCGTGGCTTCTACACGCGCTGCGTGCACCCGGTGGCCGGCCCGCTGCTGGTTCCGGGCCTGCCCCTGCGCGTCGCGGATGCGCCGCCGCTCGAGCAGCGCTCCGCCGCGCCGACACTCGGCGAGCACAGCGCAGAGGTGCTGCGGGAGCTCGGCCTGGCGGACGCGGAGCTCGCCGAGCTGCTCGAGGCGGACGTGACGGGCGAGCGGCTCGCCGGCTCGCGGCCGATGTAGCTCCGACGCTCAGGCGGTCTCGGTCTCGGTGAGGCCCAGCTCGGCGATCGAGATCTCGCGCATGCGGAACTTCTGGACCTTCCCCGTCACCGTCATCGGAAACTCGCGCGTCAGGCGAACGTGGCGCGGGATCTTGAAGTGGGCGATGCGGCCCCGGCAGAAGGCGCGGATGTCCTCGGCGTCGAGCTCCGCGCCCTCGCGGGGCTCGATCCACGCCATGATCTCCTCGCCGTAGCGGGGGTCGGGCACGCCGATCACCTGCGCCTGCATCACGTCGGGATGCTGATGGAGGAACTCCTCGATCTCCCGGGGGTACACGTTCTCGCCCCCGCGGATGATCATGTCCTTGATGCGGCCGACGATGTTCACGTAGCCCGCCTCGTCCATGACGGCGAGATCCCCGGTGTGCATGAAGCCGTCGGCATCGATCGCCTCGGCGGTCCGCTCGGGATCGTTCCAGTAGCCGCGCATCACCGAGTAGCCGCGCGTGCAGAACTCGCCGCGCTGACCGCGCTCCACGGTCGCGCCGGTCTCCGGATCGACGATGCGGATCTCCACGTGCGGGTGTACGCGGCCCACCGTCGAGGTGCGCCGCTCGATCGGGTCACCCGCCGCGGTCTGCGTCGAGACCGGGGAGGTCTCGGTCATGCCGTAACAGATCGCGACCTCGCGCATGTGCATGCGCTCGATCACCTCCTTCATGGTCTCGACCGGGCATGGCGCCCCCGCCATGATGCCGGTGCGCAGCGCCCTCAGGTCGAAGCGACCGAACTCGGGGTCCGCCAGCTCGGCGATGAACATGGTCGGCACGCCGTACAGACTGGTGCAGCGCTCCGCCTCGACCGTCTCCAGGACCGCGCGCGCGTCGAAGGCCGCGTCGGGGACCACGATCGTGGCGCCGTGCGTGGTCGCGCCCAGGTTCCCCATGACCATCCCGAAGCAGTGGTAGAACGGCACCGGAACGCAGATCCGATCCGCCGGCGTGTAGCCGCAGAGCTCGCCGGTGAAGAAGCCGTTGTTCAGGATGTTCCGGTGCGTGAGGGTCGCGCCCTTCGGGAAGCCCGTGGTCCCGCTGGTGTACTGGATGTTGATCGGGTCGTCCGGTCGCAGCCCGGACTCGCGCTCCGCCAGCTCCTCCGGGGACACCCGCTCCGCACCGTCGAGCAGCGACGTCCAGTCGTCGGTGTCGAGGAACACGCTGCGCTCCAGCCCGGGCAGCTGATCCGTCACGGCCTCGAGCATGGCGCGGTAGTCCGAGGTCCGGAAGCGCTCGGGCGCGATCAGCATGCGGCAGCCGGACTGGCGCAGCGCGTAGGCCAGCTCCTCGGTGCGGTAGGCGGGATTCACGTTGACCAGGATCACACCCGCCCGTGCGGTCGCGTACTGCACCAGCACCCACTCGGCGCGGCTCGGGCTCCAGATGCCCAGGCGATCTCCGGCACGCAGCCCGGCGCCGATCAGGGCGCGTGCGAGCCGCTCGACCGCGGCGCCGAGCTGTGCGTAGTCGAGGCGCACGCCCTGGTGGCGGCAGACCAGGGCCTCGCGCGCACCGTGGGTGGCCACCGCTCGCGCCAGGTTCTCGCCGATGGTCTCCTCGAGCAGCGGGACGTCCGTCGGGCCGGATGTGTGTGCGAGCGCCATGCCGGGGCGATTCTACGCGTCCGGACCGCGCCCGGCCGGGCCGTCTCGACTATGCTGCGACCATGAGCTCCCGCCCGCTCTCCGAGATCGGCCTGATCGAGGGCATCACCACCACGCGCGCGATTCGCCGCTACACCGACGAGCCCGTGTCGGATCAGGACCTGGCCGCGATCCTGTTCGCGGCCACGCGGGCGCCCTCGGGATCGAACCGCCAGCCCTGGCGCTTCATGGTGCTGCGCGACGATCCGACCTCGCGCGAGGCCAAGCGGCTGCTGGGCGACGTGGCCGTGCGTATCTGGGAGCTGAAGCGACGCCGCGATGGCTACGACCAGGGCTCGGGCCGCCGGGCGGACTCGCCCAAGTCGCGGATGGCCGGCGTGATGCAGTCGTTCGCCGAGCACCTCGCCAGCGCCCCCGTCGTGATCCTGCCCTGCTACCTGCGCTACCGGGAGCCGTCCCACTTCGAGGGCGCGTCGATCTTCCCCTGCTGCCAGAACCTGCTGCTGGCCGCGCGCGCTCGCGGCCTGGGCGGCGTGATGACCGGCTTCCAGGCGGGCTGCGAGGCGGAGCTGCACGCCCTGCTCGGGATTCCCGACGAGATCGTGATCTCCGCCGCGATCCCGATCGGCCATCCGCGCGGCTCCCACGGCCCCGTGCGCCGGCGCCCGCTGGAGGAGTTCGTCTACGAGTCGCACTGGGGCCAGACACCGGCGTGGGCCGTCGACCCGCCCGGAACCCGTCACACGAGCGCGGGACCGCCCGGCCACCGCGCGCGCCTGGAGGGCGAGCCCACGCGCTGATGCCTCGCGGCCGTTGTGGGCGAGCGACCGCGGGGTACCCTCGACCGTGCATGCCGCTGCGTACCCGCTGGTGGACGTTCTGGCTCCGCTTCAACCTGCGGGCCGCCTACTCGGCGGAGCGCGGCGCGGCACTGGCCTACGCCGGGCACGCGGCGTCCGCCAGCACGCCCGGACGGCGGCGCGAGATCGAGGAGATCCTGCGCGACGAGCTGCGGCACCGCGAGCGCGTCGGTCGCATGCTCGCCGCGCTCGGCGCGCGTCCGTGGCGCTGGCTCGACCTGATCCTCGCCGGTGTCGGCAGCTGCGTCGCGTTCGGCTGCCGCTTCTGGGGCGACTGGGCGTCGGCCGTCGGGGCATCCGGCTTCGAGGTGAACGGCGCGGCCGAGTACCGCCGGGCGGCCCATTTCGCGCAGCTGCTCGGCCACGGCGCCCTCGCCGCCGGGATCCGCGAGATGCAGGAGCAGGAGGAGGCGCACGTGATCGTGCTGCGGCGCCAGGCGGCGGAGGTCCTCGCCGGGCTGCGCCGCGCCGCTCGCTAGCGCGTGGCTCGGTCCGGGGTTCTTCAGCAGCCTGCCAGCGGCCGGCCTCCGGCGTATACTGCCGCGGATGCCGGAACTGGACGGACGCATCGCGGTGGTCACGGGCGCCGCACACGGGATCGGACTCGAGATCGCCCGCAGGCTCGCGGCCGAGGGCGCGCGACTGGTGCTCGGCGACCTGAACGCCGACGGCCTGGAGAACGCCCGCAAGGAGCTCGAGGCCTCGGGCGCGGAGGTCCTCACCGAGGCCGGCGACCTGCGCACGGAGACCGCTGCGCACGCGCTGATCGATCGCGCGACGCGTGATCTCGGAGGCCTCGACGTGCTCGTGAACAACGCGGGCATCTGGGTCATCAAGTCGCTCGAGGAGACCAGCCCCGAGGAGTGGGACAGCCAGCTCGACACGAACCTGCGCGCGGTGTACCTGCTGGCGCGACGCGCGATCCCGGCGCTGCGCGCGTCGCCGCACGGCGCGGTGGTGAACATCGCGTCGATGGCGGCGATCCGCTTCACCGTGCCCCACGTCGCGTACGCAGCCTCCAAGGCGGGTGTCGTCGCGTTCACCCGCGACCTGGCGGTGGAGCTCGCGCCCGATCGCGTGCGCGTGAACGCCGTCGCGCCGGGACCGATCGACACGCGCGGTCTGTCTGACGGCATGGCGGACGAGGTGGGCCAGAGGTTCCTGCTCGGGCGCATGGGTACGCCGCGCGACATCGCCGAGGCGGTGCTCTTCCTCGCCTCGGACCGCGCCTCCTACATCACGGGCGCGACGCTGCCGGTCACCGGCGGCGCCGAGCTGCGCACGCCGCCCCTCCTGTAGCCGGACCTCAGTCCTCCAGCGAGCGCACCACGCCATCGGCGTGCAGGCGCTCGATCTCCTGCGCGCTGAAGTCGAGCTCGCGCAGGATCTCGCGGGTGTGCTGGCCCACCAGCGGCGAGGGCCGCTGCACCTCCCCGGGCGTCTCGGACAGGCCCACGAGGCAGCCGGGCTGCGCGAGCCGTCCGAGAGTCGGGTGATCGCAGGCCACGACCCAGCCGCGCTCGTACGCACCGGGGTCCTCGAAGATCTCGCGCGCGAAGTCCCGCGAGGAGATCTCGCAGGGTACGCCGGCGCGGTCGAGCCGCCGCTGCCACTCCCCTGCCGGCGCTTCGGAAAACGCCAGCTCGAGGCGCTGCGCCAGGGTGGCGTCGGCCGGGCGGGCCGGCATCCACGGCGGCACGAAGCCGATCGCGTCGAGACCGGGCTCGCCGATCGCGCGCAGCAGGCCGCGCCACTCCGGCTCGGCGGTGACCGCGAGGCAGATCCAGCCGTCGTCGGCCGTGCGGTACAGCCGGTACAGCGGTCCGGTGCCGAGCTGCTGCGCGTCGATGCGAGGCCGCGCGGGACCGCGTCCGTCCGCGCCGGTCCAGGTGAAGGAGTTGAACAGCAGCGCGGCGAAGGCGATCGAGGTGTCCACCCGCTGCCCCGCGCCGCTGCGCTCGCGATGGTAGAGCGCCTGCAGCACCACGAGCGCCGACAGGGCGCCGTTGCCGAGGTCCCCCATGGAGTTGGGGTGCCACACGGGGCGCCCCCCCGCGTGCATGCCGCCGGCCTCGTACGCGGTCCCGGCCAGGGCATTCCCCATCTGGTCGGTGCCGGGCAGGTGCGTCCGGGGACCCTCGCGCTCCCAGCCCAGGGTGTGGCAGTAGATCAGCCGCTCGTTGAGCGCCCGCAGCCGCGGCTCGTCGATCCCGAGGCGCTCGGCCACGCCCACGCGCATGTTGTGGTGCACGACGTCGGCGCGCCGTACCAGGCGCTCGAGTACCTCGCGCGAGCCCGTGTGCTTGAGATCGATCGAGAGGCTGCGCTTGCCGCGCTCGACGCCCACCGCCATCCAGTTGCCGAAGTCGAGACCCGCGCGGCTGCTGTTCACCTTGATCACGTCAGCACCCAGGTCCGCGAGCAGCTGCGCCCCGAACGGACCCGCCATGGCCAGGCCGAAGTCCAGCACGACCACGCCCTCGAGGGCCCGGGCCGGGGGCGCGCCGCGCCGCGCGGGTTCCGGGGTCGCGACCGGCTCGGGCAACGAGCCGCTGTCGGCGCCGACGCGCGGGGCGGGTCCACGCACCGCGCCCGGCGTCGCCGACATGCCCTGCAGGATGCCCATCTGGCGGATCGACCCGTGGTCCGGATCCTCGAGCTCGACGATCGCCCCGTCGGCGAGCAGCGCCTCGTCGGCCAGCGCCTCCTCGGGGGAGCGGACCGGCGCGGCCCCGCGTCCCGCGGCGTGCAGCACCTCGAGCCAGCGGTCGCGCGGGAAGCGCAGGTAGTGCTGCGCGGTCCGCTCGCCGAGCTCCGCCTGCTGGCGCACCGCGTCCTCGTAGCTCAGGTCCGTCATGCCGCGCTGCGCCGGCGGCGTCAGCTCGCGCACCGCCTCCTCGTCGGGCTGCACCAGCCGATCGCCGCGCGCGGCCGCCGCCGCGAAGCCGTGGTCGATCGGCGGCCACTGGTGCAGCCAGCCGCCGTCGCTGCACTCGAACAGTCCCTTGGGCGCGCGGCGGTCGTAGTACCAGAGGCGATACCCCGACTGCTCCGGGTTCTCGAGCTTCTGGTACAGGTGCCCGCTCTGGAGCAGCACGCCCTGCAGCAGCGACGTCTCCACGTGCTGTCCCCGTCCCGTGCGCTCGCGCACGTACAGGGCCGAGAGCGCGCCGGCGACCGCCAGCAGCGCCGCGCCGATGCTCGGCCACGGATGCGCCAGGAAGATCGGTCCCTCGCGATGGCCGGTCTGCTCGGCGCGCGGCGGGACCTCCCAGGCGGAGCGCTCCGCATCGATGCCGGCCACGTGGTCGGTCGGCGCCCCGAACCAGCCGCGCTGCTCCCACTGCATGCCGCTGCGCGCCGCGACCAGCGCATCGATCGCCGGGCGCTCGCTATGCGGGTTGTCGCGCCCGTAACCCGTGATCGAGACCTGCACGAGCCGCGGACACGCCGGCGCGAGGCGCGGGTGGTCGATCCCGAGGCGCGCGCTCTCGCGCGGCGGGAGCTCCGTGATCAGCACGTCGGCGCCGGCCGCCAGCCGCAGCAGGCGCTCGCGCTCCCGCGCGCGCTCCAGCTCGAGCACCACGCTGCGCTTGCCGCGGTTCCAGACCGGCGATCCGGACAGCCGCCGCGTCGGGTCGCCCTCCAGCGGCTCGAGCTTGATCACCTCGGCGCCGTGATCGCCCAGGAGCATGCCCGCCATCGCCCCCGCCACGCCGCGCGAAATCTCCAGCACCCGGATCCCGTCGAGACTTCCCATCGGGCCCCCGTCGGCGGCGCTCAGCCCCCGCCCCCGGCCGTGACCTCGAGGACGAAGCGCTCGAGCGCCTCGAAGTAGCGCGCGCGCCCCCTCCACCACAGATCGTTGTGTCCGGCGCCCGGGATGACCTCGATGCGCCGCCGCCGGGAGCCGAGGCGCGCGAGCGTCGACTCCGCGGACGCCAGCGGGATCAGCTCGTCGCGCTCGCCGTGGATCATCAGCACCGGGAGCTCGATGGAGGCGAGCTTCGCGTCGTGCGCCTCGAGCAACGCGACCAGGCCGGGATCGGCCGGATCGAGCCCCAGCATCGCGGCGAGCCGCGAGAGCTCCCCCGAGCCGCTCTCGATCACCAGGCCGGCGAGGTCGGCGGCGTGGCGGGCAGCGACCTCGAGCGCACAGTGCGCGCCCAGGGAGCGGCCCTTCACGATCAGCACACCCGGAAGGTCCAGGGCCCGCCGCCGCGCGAGCAGCTGCTCGAAGACCACGCCGGCGTCGCGCACCATCGCCGAGAACGTCGGGTGACCGTCGCTGCGCCCGTAGCCGCGGAAGTCGCTGACCAGCAGCGCGCAGCCGCAGTCGACGTAGTCGCGGGCGACGCCGTCGTAGTCGCCGACGACCTCGCCGTTGCCGTGGAAGAGCACGATCGTCGCGCGCCCGCCGGGGCACGGGTGCAGTCGTGCCGCCAGCTCCACGCCGTCCGCGACGGGGATGCGCAGGTCCGTCACGCCCTCCGGCGGCCGCGAAGGGTCCGGGCGCGGGTAGAAGATCTGCGCGCTGATGGCGTCGACGGGTGAGTAGTCGAGCGGAGGTCCGGACACGCTCACGGTTCCCGTGTGTACCAGATCCGCGCGCTCCAGGCGCGCGAGCAGCGGGCACCGGGCGCGGCACCTCACGGCGGCGGCCAGCACCGGCGCGGGCGGCACGATCCGCCCGGCGGTCCGGATCCACCGCGTCGACGCAGCGGCTTCCGGAGCGATCGCTGGCTCGCTCACAGGCCCTCCGTTCCCGGCCCCCGTCGCGGCCGGCCCGTGGCCGGGGTGCGCTGGCCCGTAGCCGGACCGGGCGGCGGGACGCCCCGGCACTCCTGGCCGCACGCGGGCCGCAGCATGGAGCATGCGCGCTCGGGTATGCTCCGGTGCGCAGCGGATCTGCCCGCCGGCCGGCGGCTTCCGGCCGCGCGCCGGGGCGCGCGCAGGAGGAGGTCGACATGGAGTTCGGTGTGTTCCAGGGCGCCTCGGTCGGGCCCCGGCCATGGGACGAGACCGAGCCGCGGCGCCTGCGCCAGGACGTCGAGATCGGCGTCGCCGCGGATGCCGCCGGCTTCGACTACTTCTGGGCACCCGAGCACCACTGCCTGGAGGAGTACTCGCACAACTCCAGCTCGCACCTCTCGTGCCTCGCGGTGGGCATGCGCACCGAGAAGATCCGGGTCGCCACGGGCATCTTCAATATCTGCCCGCCCATCAACCATCCCGTACGCGTGGCCGAGCAGATCGCCACGATCGACATCCTGACCGGCGGGCGCGTGGACCTCGGCACCGGCCGCGGGAGCGGCTCGACCGAGGTCAACACCTTCGGGATCACCAACGAGCAGACGCGCGCCATGTGGGACGAGGCCATCCGTGCCATCCCCAGGATGTGGACCCAGGACCTGTTCTCGTGGGATGGCGAGTTCTTCCAGGTGCCCGAGCGCTGCATCCTGCCCAAGCCGGTCCAGAAGCCTCACCCGCCGCTCTGGGTCACCAGCTCGAATCCCGACACGGTCGAGCTCGCCGGCAAGATGGGGATCGGCGTGGCCATGTTCAACTTCTCCGATCCCGAGCTGCTGCGGCCCGCGGTCGAGCGCTACAAGAACGCGGTCGAGAAGGCCGAGCCGGTGGGAGAGTTCGTCAACAACAGGATCATGACCATCACCCCGCTGATGTGCATGGACGACGGCCAGCGTGCCCGCGAGCTCTACGGCGGGCGCTCGAACGACGTGACGGCGCACTTCTCGGTGTACTTCGACACCATCCTGGCCAACGGGAAGCTGCTCGAGGACGAGCCTCGCCCCATGTCGCAGACGCGCATCCGCGAGCTCATCGAGCGGAACCGCCGCAACCCCGAGGTACAGGGTCCGCTGGCGCGGGGCTCGATCTCGAGGGACTTCCTGGCGCAGAACGGGATCTGCGTCGGGACGCCGGAGGACGTGATCTCGACGGTCGAGCGCTTTCGCAAGGTCGGCTTCGACATGCTCGTGTTCGTGCCGGTCGTGGGCTGGGGCAACACGCTGCACGACGTCTGCCTCGAGTCGGTCGCACACGCGGGCCAGCACGTGCTGCCCCCCTTCCGCGGCTGAGGCCGGGCGGTGCGGCACAACGTCGGCCTGTTCCTGGCCAAGCGGGCGGAGCTGACGCCCGACCAGCCGGGGCTGGTCCAGTTCGAGACCGGCCTCCGCCTGAGCTGGGCCGAGCTGAACGCGCGGGCGAACCGCACCGCGAACGCGCTGCTCGAGCGCGGCGTGCGTCCGGGCGAGCGGGTGGCCCTGCTGCTGATGAACGGGCCCGAGATGTTCGAGAGCTACGCCGCGATCGCCAAGCTCGGCGCCATCGCGGTGCCGCTGAACTGGCGGCTCGAGCCCGACGAGCTCGCTTTCCTGCTGGCCGACAGCGGGGCGACCACGCTGATCTTCGGAGCCGACTTCGACACCGGCGTGTCCGAGCTCCAGGCCCGCGGGGCGCGCGGGCCGGCGCTGTCCAGCTGGATCCGCGTCGGCGAGGCCTCCGACCTGCCGGGCTTCGCGCTCGACTACGACGCGCTGCAGGCCTCGGCACCGGACGGCGAGCCGCCCGTGGGCGCCAGCGACGACGACGACCTGGTGATCCTGTACACGTCGGGCACGACCGGGCGCCCCAAGGGCGCCGTACACACGCACCGCACGGCGATCTGGGGCGGTACGACCTTCGGCGTCTCGCTGGACATGCGCTACCGGGACATCTGGCTGCTCTTCATGCCGGCCTTCCACGTCGGCGCGCTGAACCCGTTCGTGACCTGCATGCAGCGCGGGATCTGCTGCGTGACCATGCGCAGCTTCGATCCCGAGCTTGCCTGGCGCGTGATCCAGCAGGAGCGCGTCACCAGCTTCATCGCCGTGCCCGCCATGCTGCTGCAGATGCTGCCGTACGTGGAGCGCGGCGAGGTCGACGCCTCGAGCGTGCGCTGGGTGCTGACCGGCGGCTCGCCGACGCCCGTGCCGCTGCTGGAGGCCTACGCGAGCCACGACATCCGCATCATCGGCGCCTACGGGCTGACCGAGGCCTGCGGTCTCGGCTGCCTGCTGCCGCACGACGAGGCCACGCAGCGCATCGGCTCGGCGGGCAAGGCCTTCTACCACCTCGACCTGCGCATCGTGGACGAGCAGGGGCGAGACTGCCCACCCGGGCAGCCCGGCGAGATCCTGCTCGAGGGCCCGAGCATCATGCGCGGCTACTGGCAGCTGCCCGAGGCGAGCGCCGAGACCCTGCGCGACGGCTGGCTGCACACGGGGGACATCGCCGAGCGCGACGTCGAGGGCTACGTCTACATCCGCGACCGGCTCAAGGACATGATCATCTCGGGTGGCGAGAACGTGTACCCCGCCGAGGTCGAGAACCTGCTCCACGGCCATCCGGACATCGCCGAGGTCGCCGTCATCGGCCAGCCCAGCGAGCGCTGGGGCGAGTCGCCCTTCGCCGTGGTGGTGCGCACCAGCGACAGCCTGAAGCCCGGGGACGTGCTGGAGTACTGCCGGGGGCGCATCGCGCGCTTCAAGCAGCCCCGCGGCGTGGCCTTCATCGACGAGCTGCCGCGGAACGCCTCGGGCAAGGTGCTCAAGCGCGTGCTGAGCGAGCGCTTCCCGGGCCCGGCGCCCGAGTAGGCGTTCCGCACGGGGCGGGCCGGCACTGAGCGGGCCCGGGATCTGTCGTATCCTCGGGCCCGCAATCCACGGAGGTTCCATGTCCAGCCCGTCTCTCGAGGGAAAGGTCGCCATCGTCACCGGCGCGTCGCGCGGCATCGGCAAGGGACTGGCCCTCGGCCTGGCGCGGGCCGGTGCCGCGGTCGCCTGTGCCGCCCGCACCGAGACCGAGCAGCCCGGCGGCCTGCCCGGCACGATCCACGCCACGGTCGAGGCGATCCGCAGCGCGGGCGGTGAGGCGATCGCCGTGCGCTGCGACATCGGATCCCCCGACGACGTCTACGCCTTGATGGAGACGACGGCGAGCAAGCTCGGTCGCATCGACGTGCTGCTCAACAACGCCATGACGCCCACGCGCGGCCTGTTCGAGGAGAGCTCGCTGGAGATGTGGGACGAATCGATGACCGTGAACGTGCGCAGCCTGTTCACGACCTGCCAGGCCGTGCTTCCCCACATGAAGCGCCAGGGCGGCGGCAGCATCATCAACGTGTCCTCCGGCGCGGCGTCGTCGGACATGGAAGGTCTCCCGCCCGGCTTCCTGGTGTACGCCGTCGCCAAGGCGGCGCTCGAGCGCTTCACCACCGCGCTGGCCCTGGAGCTGCGACCTCACAACGTGGCGGTCAACGCCCTGCGACCCGGCGCCGTGAAGACCGAGATGGCCGTGTCGGAGCTCGGCGAGGACTACGACTGGAGCGCCTGGACCGGGCCCGAGGCCGTGGTCCCGGCGGTCCTGCACCTGGCCGCGCAGGATGCGAGCGGCCTGACCGGACGCATCGTGGACTCCACGCAGTTCGGCGACACCTGGCCCTAGGGCCCGGAGGAGTGACCGTGGCGAGCGAGCCGACCGGAACCCCGCTTCAGAAGTTCCCCGAGCCGGAGTACCTCGACGACCCGATCCCCGCCGAGCGCTACACGAGCCCGGAGTTCGCGGCGCGCGAGTGGAAGCGCATGTGGACGCGGACCTGGCAGATCGCCGGACCCGAGTCCGACGTCGCGAAGGTGGGCGACTACTTCACCTTCGAGATCGGGCACGAGTCGATCCTGGTGGTGCGCTCGGCGCCGGACGAGCTCTCGGCGTTCTACAACGTCTGCCAGCACCGCGCGAGCCAGATCGTCACGCAGCGCGGCTGCGGCCACGCGCGGGCCTTCACCTGCCCCTACCACCTGTGGAGCTACGACCTCGAGGGTCGCCTGCGCGGGCTGCCGGACCGCGACGACTTCCGGCAGGGCATCCCCGAAGGCATGCGCATCCCGGCGGTCCGGGTGGACACCTGGGGCGGCTGGGTCTGGATCAACATGAACCCCGACGCCGAGCCCCTGGGCAGGTTCCTCCGCCCGGTCGTCGAGCACCTTGATCCCTACGACTTCGGCGCGAGCTACGCGCTGACGCGCGATGTCACCTTCGACTGGGCCTGCAACTGGAAGGTCGCCGTCGACGCGTTCAACGAGGTCTACCACGTGGCCGGCATCCACCCGGAGCTGATCCCCTTCACCGACGACGTGGACTGCCCGATCGACCTGCTGGGCAAGCACAGCCGCTTCCTCTTCCACGTGGGTCGCCCGAGCCCGCGCTGGACCGACCAGAAGGCCCACGCCGCGGGCTATCCCGACCGCAGGGCGCTCACCCAGGAGCTGCGCGGGCTGCTCCAGGCCTACGGGGTCGACGCGGCGCCGTTCGAGCGCGACAGCAGCGGTGCGCGCGGTGCGCTGATCCGGGCGCAGCGCGAGCTCGGCGAGCAGAAGGGGTGGAACCTGTCCGCTCTCAACGACGAGCAGCTCTGGATCGACGTTCACTACCAGCTCTTCCCGAACGTCACGCTGAACATCAGCGTCGGGCACTTCTGGTTCTTCCGCGCTCGACCGCATCCCGACGACCCCAACCGCATGTTCTGGGACTTCCAGGAGTATCACCGGATGGCACCCGGCGGCCCGCGTCCGCAGCGACCCGAGCACGTGCACTCCGACTGGGGCGGGGAGGAGCGCGCCGCGCTGCACCTGGCCCTGCGTCAGGACGGGGACACGGCCCCGCCGCAGCAGCGCGGCCTGCGCTCGCGCGGCTTCCGCGGCCTGCACCTGGCCCACCAGGAGCGCCGCATCCGCCACTTCCACCACGTTCTCGACGGCTACCTCGGAGACGGGAGGTGACCCGGACGACGGAGATCCGCGACGCAGCCGCGATCGGGAGCTGGGAGGCCGAGGCCGACGTGCTCGTCGTCGGCCTGGGCTGCGCCGGTGCGAGCGCGGCGATCGAGGCACACGACGCCGGCGCCGACGTGATCATCCTGGAGCGGAGCGGCGGCGGTGGCGGGACCTCCGCGAACTCCGGAGGTCTGATCTACATGGGCGGGGGCACGCCCGTGCAGGAGGCCGCGGGCTTCGAGGACACGCCCGAGGAGCTGTACCGCTTCCTCATGGCGGTCTCGGCGCCGGGGCCCGACGAGACCAAGATCCGCCTGTACAGCGAGTCGAGCGTGGAGCACTTCCACTGGCTCGAGACCCAGGGCGTGCCCTTCAAGCGCAGCTTCTGGCCCGAGCCGAGCATGGAGTCCCCGACCGACGACTGCCTGGTCTTCAGCGGCGGGGAGAACTGCGCGCCGTTCAGCGAGATCGCGCGCCCCGCGGCACGGGGCCACAAGCCGCAGACCGAAGGCAAGGCCGGCCCGTTCTTCATGCAGTGCATGCTGCGCGCGGTGGAGCGCCGCCCGCTGCGCGTCGAGGTGGACACGCGCGCTCAGACGCTCGTGCGCGAGGCCGACGGCCGCATCGCCGGCGTGGTCGCGCGCCGCGCCGGCGAGGAGCTGGCGTTCCGCGCACGCCGCGGCGTGATCCTGACCGCAGGCGGCTTCGCGATGAACGACGGGATGGTCGAGCGCCACGTCCCCCAGCTCGCGCGGGTGGGTACGCGGAGCGCGACCGAGGGTGACGACGGCTGCGGCATCCGCATGGGCCAGGCGGCGGGAGGCAGCCTGCTGCGCATGGAGCAGGCCGAGGTCGCCCTGGCCACCACGATCCCCAGCCGCCTGGGCCGCGGGATCTACGTGAACGCGCGCGGCCTGCGCTTCATCAACGAGGACACCTACTACGGGCACATCGGCATCGAGGCCCTGTTCCGCCAGGGCGGCCGGGCCTGGCTGCTCGTGGACGACGCCACCTTCGAGCGAAACTTCTTCGACCAGAAGCCGCTGCACGTCGCGGAGACCATCGCCGGGCTCGAGGCCGAGGCCGGCTTTCCCGCGGGAGCGCTGGTGAACACCGTCGCGCAGTACAACCGCGGTGCGGAGGCCGGCGCGGACCCGATCTTCGGCAAGCGGCCCGAGTTCCTGGTCCCGCTGGTGCACCCGCCCTACGCGCTGCTCGACTGCACCACCGAGGGCGGCCCCTACAGCGGGCTCACCGTGGGCGGCCTGGCGACCGGCACGAGCGGCGAGGTGCTCGACGCCGAGGATGACCCCGTTTCCGGCCTGTACGCGGCCGGCAGGACCGCGGCGCTGTTCTGCGGACGCGGCTACGCCGGCAGCGGCATCTCGCTGGCCGACGGGACCTTCTTCGGACGGCGCGCCGGACGCCACGCCGCCTCGGGGAGCTGAAGGGAGAGCGAGATGGAGCTGAGCGGATTCGAGGGGAAGGTGGCGCTGGTCACGGGAGCCGGGCGCATGCGCAGCATCGGTCGGCCCATCGCCGTGGAGCTCGCGCGTGCGGGCTGCGACGTGGTCGTGACGGGGACCGCGCGCCCGCCCGAGCAGTTCCCAGAGCACGAGCGGGACGTCGGCTGGCGCGGCATCGAGTCGGTCGCGGAGGAGATCCGCGCGCTCGGACGCCGCGCCCTGGCCGCCACCAGCGACGTCTCGGATCCCGGGGCGGTCGAGGCACTGGCCGCGCAGGTGATCGACGAGCTCGGGCGGGTGGACTTCGTGATCAACAACGCCGGCGCCGCACGCGGCAGCGACCGCGTGCCCGTGGTCGACCTGTCGCTGGACGACTGGCACAGGGTCATCGAGACGAACCTCAACGGGACCTTCTACATGTCGCGGACCTTCGCGCGGCGCATGATCGAGCAGGGCGACGGGGGCGCGATCATCAACATCTCGTCGATCGCCGGCAAGATCCTCCCGGCGAACACCGCGGCCTACGCGGCGAGCAAGGCCGGCATCCAGGCGCTGACCGCTTCGATGGCGCAGGAGATCGGCTCGCAGGGCATCCGCGTCAACGCGATCTGCCCGGGCATCGTCGACACGTACCGCATGGACGACGTGCCGCGCGGCGAGGTCTGGGACCGCATGGTCAAGGATCGCGTTCCCATGGGGCGCGCCGGCACGGGTGAGGACATCGCCTGGATCGCGGTGTACCTGTGCAGCGAGCAGGGCTCGTGGATCACCGGGCAGTCCTACAACGTCGATGGCGGCACCGTCGTCCAGCACTGACGTGGAGCACCGGACGCACGGCACGGCGGCGCGGACCCTGCGGGCGTGTACCCGGGCGGCTCCCGGCCTGCTGGTCGCCCTGCTCTGCGCGGTCCCGGCGGAGGGCCGCGTGCTCCGCGTGGAGATCGAGCGCGTGTCGCCGCTGCTCGGCGGTCGTGCCTTCGGCGAGGCCGGCGCCTACGACCTGCTCGAGGGCCGGATCCACTTCGGCTTCGACCCCGGGAACCCCGCGAATGCGCGCGTGACCGATATCGCGCTCGCGCCCCGCGACGACGACGGTCTCGTGCGGGCCTGGGCGGAGCTGGCGGTGCTGCAGCCGGTCGATCCCGCACGCCGCAGCGGAACGGCGCTGGTCGAGGTGGTCAACCGCGGCCGGCGCATCGCCATCGGCAGCCTGAATCGCGCGCCGCTCGCCTTCGACACGCCGCGCGCGCCCGATCCCGACGAGCCGCGGGACTGGGGCGACGGCTTCCTGATGCGCCGCGGACTGACCGTGATCGCGATCGGCTGGCAGGGCGACGCACCCGACCTGCCGGGCAGCCTGCGGCTGCGCGTACCGCTCGCCCGTGCAGCCGACGGCGCGCCGCTGCGGGGCCTGGCGCGGGCCGACTGGGTGGTGGAGTCGCCGACCGTGACGCTGGAGCTCGCGGCGATGGGCCACGCGCCGATCCCCGTCACGGATCCCGACGATCCGGCCAGCGTGCTCACCGTGCGCGACGGGCGCGACGCGACGCGCGAGGTCGTGCCGCGCGAGCGCTGGGGCTTCGGGCAGCTCGTGGACGGCCGCAGCGTGCCGGACCCCACCCGCATCTCGATGCCCGGGGGCTTCGAGCCCGGCCGGATCTACGAGCTGGTCTATCCCGCGCAGGACCCGCCGTTGCTGGGCCTGGGCTTCGCGGCACTGCGCGACGTGATCGCCCACGCCCGTCACGATCCGGCGTCGCGCTTCCCGGTCCAGCGAGGCATCGCCATGGGCGTGTCGCAGTCGGGGCGTTTCCTGCGCCACTTCCTGCACGAGGGCTTCAACGTCGACGAGGAGGGCCGGCGGGCCTACGACGCGGTGGTGATCCAGATCGCCGGCGCCGGTCGCGGTGGCTTCAACCACCGCTTCGGCCAGCCGGGGCGCGTCGGCACGCGCTTCCGCAACTTCTTCTACCCCGGTGACCTGTTCCCGTTCAGCTCGCGGCCGCAGACCGACCCCGTCACCGGACGCACGGAGGGGCTGCTCGACCGCCTGCGCGCGGCTGCTGCGGTGCCGCGCATCTTCCAGGTCAACACCGGCTACGAGTACTGGGGACGCGCTGCCGCACTGATCCACGTGAGCCCGGAAGGCACGCGCGACGTCGAGCCGCTGGACAACGAGCGGCTCTACCACATCGCCTCGGCACCGCACTTCTCTGTTCCGTTCCCGCCGCCGTCGGGCACGGAGATCGGCGACGGCGCGTACCGCGGCAGCTCGATCGAGACCGGCTCGATCATCCGGGCGCTGCTGCACCACCTGCTGCGCTGGGTCCAGGTCGGCACCGAGCCGCCGCCGAGCCGGGTGCCGCGCCTCGACCGCGGCTCGCTGGTCGCCGTCGACGCGCTCGTCTATCCGCAGCTGCCCGGCGTCCAGCCGCCGCGGCTGGCCCACGTCGCGTACCGCATGGATCACGGCCCCCGCTGGAGCCGGGGCATCATCGACGTTCAGCCACCGCGCGCCGGCGCGCCCTACCCGGCCCTGGTCCCGGCGGTGGACGCGCTGGGCAACGAGGCGACCGGCATCCGCCCGCTCGAGCTGCGGGCGCCGATCGGCACCTACCTGCCGTGGGCGACGCGCGGCGGCCTGCCGGGCCCCGAGCACGAGCTGCTGGACTTCATCGGCAGCTTCGTCCGGCTGTCGCGCAGCGCTGCCGAGCGCGAGGCCCGGGGCGACGTCCGCCCGCCGCTCGACGTGCTCTATCCGTCGCGCGCCGCCTACCTGGAACGGGTCGATCGCGAGCTCGACGCGCTGGTGTCCGAGGGCTTCCTGCTGCTCACCGACCGCGCGCTCGCCCGGGATCAGGCAATCGCCCGCTGGGAGTGGCTCCAGGAGTGACCGCGCGTCACGCCGGCGTGGCGTGGCCCCAGTACTGGAACGCCGCGATGCGGGGCGTTCCCGGCAGGTACATGGTGTCGAGTTCGTCGATGCGGAAGCCCATCTCCTCGAGTGCGGCAGGCACCTCGCGGTTGATGTTGCAGCCGCCGGTGAAACGCTTCCAGATCGGGTTGACGCGGTCCTGCCAGCGCCGAACGCTCGCGTCGGGCGCCGCGCCGTGCTCGGAGAAGAGCAGCTGTCCACCGGGCTTGAGCACCCGGCGCATCTGCGAGAGCGCCGCCCGGAAGTCGGGGATCGTGCACAGCGTGTAGGTCAGCAGCACGGTATCGACGCTGTCGTCGTCCAGCGGCACCTCCTCGCCCGGGAGGTCGAGCCAGCGGATCTCGAAGGGCGCCGCGGCGACGCGCTCCCGGGCGCGACGGCGCATGCCCTCCGACGGCTCGAGGCCCCAGACGAGCTCGATCCGGGACGGATCGTAGAAGGGGATGTTGAGACCGGAGCCCATGCCCACCTCGAGCACGCGCCCCTCGGCGCGGGGCACCACCTTCTGGCGCTGCTTCGAGATCGGTGAGGTTCCGCAGCCCAGGTCGATCAGCCGGGGCAGGACGTGATTCTCGTAGAAGCCCACGCGTTCCTCCCCCGCCAGCATACCCGGCCAGCAGGCTACTGAGAAACCCGCTCCGCCGCCGCGCGGCGGCCTCGAGCCGCCCCGGAGGGCAGGAGCGCAACGATGCTCAGCGGAGCGCCGACTCGCAGTCGACGATGCTGGCGTCGCTCGCGAGCAGCAGCTGCGTGTGCCGCAGGCTCCGCGCCAGCTTCGGGCCGAGCTCCTGGCCGGTCTCGCGGACCCGCGCAGAGGCCACCTGGAGACGCGCGCCGTGCACGCGCAGGCAGGTACGGTCTCCGCCGCTGCGCAGCTGCTCCTCGTGCCGATCCACGGCCTTCACCAGCGCCCGACGCGCGCGCGAGCTGCTGCCGAGCAGGCTGAAGGTCTCGATCGAGCGCTGGGCCTGGCGGGCACCCGGGGAGCTGCAGCGGTGAAAGTCCGGATGGTCGCGGTGGATCAGCCGCGCCTGCTCGATCGGCAGCGCCGCGATCGTCACGTGCGTGATGCTGTTGCGCGGCTGGCTGTTGTCGCCGCCGAAGATCATCAGGGCGTCGTCGTAGTCGAGCTGCTCGCTGAACTGCACGTCGAGATCGTCCGTGCTCAGGTGCACGTCTCGACCCTCGATCCGGAGGCCGCGCGTCCCTCCCCCGTACTGCGTGAAGGCCCAGTAGCCGGCCAGCGCCAGCAGCACGAGAACGAGCAGCTTTCCCATGCGGGGACCATCGGCTCGATCGAACCCGTCGTGAACCCGCCCACCGCACCGCGATCACCGGCGAGAACCGGCGGCCCTGTCGCGACCTGACGCCGGTCGTCGAGCGACCGGCCTGCGCGCGCGCCGTCTCAGGCGCCGAAGCGGGGAGCCACGTCGCGGGCGATCGCCTCGAGCTGCTCGAGGTAGTGCTCGAGCGAGTCGGAGCGCGGCGCGACGTTGATCACCGTGGCTCCCGCGGCCAGCGCGCGCTCGACCCCCGCAGCGAGCGCGTCCGCGCCGTCGGAGCTCGTGGCGTCTCCCCCGCCGTCGGGGGCGAGCGCGATGTCGAGCGGCGTCTCGCGCTGCTGCCACTCGGGCCACTCGCGGGCCCGGCGCACCATCTCCGCGACGTCGTCTGCACCCAGCGAGAACGGGTTCCAGCCCTCCCCCGCGACGACCGCGCGGCGCAGCGAGCGCAGGCTGCGGCCGCCGAGCCAGATCGGGGTGTCGGGATTCACGGCGCAGGGATCGATGATGAAGTCGTCGAAGTCGTAGTACTGGCCGTGGAACACGGGCTGGCGCTCGGCCCAGGCCACGCGCAGCGCCTGCAGCCCCTCGGTGTAGCGATCGCCGCGGTCCTCGAAGGGCACGTCGAGCAGCTCGAACTCCTCGCGCAGGGATCCGACGCCCATGCCCAGGATCAGCCGTCCGCCGCAGATCCGATCCAGCGTTCCGTAGCGCTTGGCGATCGCGAGCGGGTGGTGGTAGCCCATGACCAGCACGTTGGTCAGGAAGCGGATGCGCTCGGTGAGCGCCGCGAAGAAGCCGAAGGTCGGGAGCGGATCGTAGTAGCGACCGCCGCGCACGGGTGCGACCTGCGTCGGGATGCCCACGTGCTCGCTGCAGGTCAGGTACTCGTAGCCGAGGCGCTCGGCCGCGAGCGCGACCTGCCTCAGCTCGCGCGGGCCCGCCTCGACCTCCCAGCCGTCCTTCTTGCCGGCGAGGGTGACGACGGGCGTGATGATTCCGAAGCGCAGTGTGGCGGACATGCCTCCACCATATCACTGGACACTCCGCGCCGGCGCATGGTAGCAGCGGCCCATGAGATCACGCACCCCTGGCCCGGCCCCGCGCATCCTGCTCACCGTTGTGCTGCTGCTCGCCACGACCGCCCCCGCTGCGGCCGATCTGGCCCGGGTGCGGCCGGACCGGGTCGGGATGTCGGCCGCCCGCATCGAGCGGATCGAGCGCGTGTTGCGCGACCACGTCGAGTCGGGGCGCCTGCCCGGGGCGGTCGGCCTGATCGCGCGCCGCGGCCGGGTGGTCTGGCACGAGGCCTTCGGCTGGCGCGATCGCGAGGCGCAGGCCCCCATGCCCCGCGACGCGATCTTCCGGATCGCCTCGATGAGCAAGCCCATCACCAGCGTGGCGGTGATGCTCCTCGTCGAGGAGGGGCGGCTGCGCGTCTCGGACCCGGTGTCGCTGCACCTGCCCGGGCTCGGCGCCCTGCCGGTCGCGGTGGAGTCGCGCGACCCCGCGACCGGGGAGCCCCGCGTCGAGCGCGTGCCCGCGGTGCGCGACATGACCATCCAGGACCTGCTGCGCCACACCTCGGGCCTGACATACGGCTTCTTCGATGACGCCTGGGTGGACCGGCAGTACCTCGACCTGGGCGTGTTCACGCGGGACCGGGTCCTCGCCGACACCGTGACCAAGCTCGGCCGCATCCCGCTCAAGCACCAGCCGGGGACCGTCTGGACGTACGGGGTGTCGACGGACGTGCTCGGGCGGCTGGTCGAGGTGGCCTCGGGCATGTCCTTCGATCGCTTCCTGCGCGAGCGCCTGTTCGAGCCGCTCGGCATGCGCGACACCGCCTTCAACCTGCCGCCGGCCAAGCTCCCGCGTGTCGCGGCCCTGTACGAGACCGGCGGCGGCGGGGTCGCACGCACGGAGCTCGGCGACTCCCAGGATCTGGCCACGCCGGCGACGTACCTCTCGGGCGGCGGCGGGCTGGTGTCGACCGCGCAGGACTACGCCCGCTTCGCGCAGATGCTCCTCGCCGATGGGGAGCTCGAGGGCACGCGCGTCCTGGGACGCAAGACCGTGGAGCTGATGCGCTCGGACCACCTCGGTGACCTGCCCGGCCTCGGCCGTCCGGGCTACGGCTTCGGGCTCGGCTTCGCGGTGCGCACGAGCCCGGGGCTGGCCGGACATCCGGGCTCGGTGGGCGAGTACCACTGGGGCGGCGCCTACGGCACCACGTTCTGGATCGATCCCGCCGAGGAGCTGGTCGCCGTGCTGATGATCCAGCTGCGACCCGTCAACCACCCGTACCGCGACGAGTTCCGCGGCCTGGTCTACCAGGCGATCGTCGACTGACGCCGCTCAGCGGCCCTTCTCGACCCGCTCGCGTACCCGCCCGGCGACGAAGCGCACGGTGTCGTCATCGAGGGCGTGGCTCAGCGGCAGCAACACGCCGCGCTCCATGACGGCATCGGTCTCGGGCAGTCCCCCGGGCGGCACGCGGACAGGTACGCCGCGCAGCATCGGCTGGCGCGCGACGTTCCCGGTCCAGATCGTGCGCGTGTCGATGCCGTGCCCCTCGAGGTGCTGCTGGAGATCGGCCCGGCTGAGGGACGCGCCAGCCTGGAGCATGAGCGGGTAGCCGAGCCAGGAGGTCTCGAGTCCCTCGAGCTGACGCGGCAGCGACAAGGCGTCGCCGAGGTCACCGAGCAGCTCCGTGTACAGGTCGAAGCTGCGCCGCCGGCGCTCCAGGTTGGCCTCGAGCTTGTCGAGCTGGACGAGACCGAACGCGGCCCCGAGCTCCGACGGCTCGAAGTTCCACCCCAGCTCGTCGAAGATGAACTGGTTGTCGTAGTGGATCCCGTCGAGGTCCTCCCAGAAGTCGCGCTCGCGGCGCTTCGAGCCGTAGAAGTGCAGCTCGGAGCGCCGGCCCCAGCGCCGCAGCATCAGCGCGCGGTCGCGGAGATCCTCGTCATCGAGCAGCAGCATGCCGCCGCCACCCCCGCAGCTGATGATGTGCGAGTTCGCGAAGCTGGTGACCGAGATGTCCGCGCGCTGGCCCGTCGGCGTGCCGTGCAGCGTGGCGCCGAGCGCGTCGCAGGAGTCCTCGACCACGCGCAGCCCGTGCCGGTCCGCGATCGCGCGGATGCGGTCCCAGTCGGGCGCGTTGCCGATCAGGTTCGGCATCAGGATCGCTCGCGTGCGCGGCGAGATCGCGGCCTCGATCAGCTCGGTATCGACGCAGTAGGTGTCGGGCTCGACGTCGACCAGCACCGGCACGAGGCCGGCGCGCACCAGCGGTGCGATGTCGGTCGAGAACGTCAGCGCGCAGGTCACGACCTCGTCACCGGGCGACAGATCGAGGAGCTCGACGGCCAGGTACAGCGCCGAGGAGCCCGAGTTGCACATCACGCCGCGCGCCTTGCCGAAGAGCTCGGCAACGCGACGCTCCATGCCGTTGACCCGTCGGCCCGGCCAGAGACCCTGGGGACCGCTTCGCAGAACCTCGACCACCGCCTCGATCTCGCGCTCGTCGTGGACGCTCGCCGAGTAGAAGATTCGCTCGCTCATGGGGCGAGCATCGTACCACCCGGACGCCCGGGCGGACCTCCTCCGTTCAGGCCGGCGACCAGGCGACCCCGCCGTCCACCTTGAGCACCGCGCCGGTGGTGAAGCTGGAGGCGTCGCTGGCGAAGTACAGCGCGGCGCCCACGATCTCGGTGGGCTCTCCGCCGCGTCCCAGGGGCACAACGTCCGCGAGCCGGCGGATCTGCTCCTCGGGCCAGGCGTCGGTGATGTCCGTCATGAACGGGCCGGCCATGATGCAGTTCGACCGGACCTTCGGCGCGAACGCGCGCGCCATCGAGACCGTCATCGTGTTCAGGCCCGCCTTGGCGATCGCGTAGGGCATCTCCGTCGGCCCCGGCGCCACCGCTGCGCCGCTGCTCACGTTGATGATCGAGCCTCCGTCACCGGCGGCCATTCGCGTGCCGATCAGCGCGCCGAGCCGGAACGGTCCCTTGACGTTCACGCCCACCACCTTGTCCCAGAGGTCCTCGGTCACCTCGGCGAGCGATGGGTAGAGCGGCGACATTCCCGCGTTGTTGACCAGCACGTCGACGCGGCCGAGCTCCGCGTACGCGGTCTCGACCAGCCGGTCGCAGTCGTCCCAGCGGCCCACGTGGAACGAGACCGGCAGCGCGCGCCGGCCGGTGTCGCGCTCCACCTCGGCGGCGAGCGCCTGGCAGCTGTCGAGCTTGCGGCTGGCGATGATCACGTCGGCGCCGTGACGCGCGAACGCCCGCACCATCTCGCGGCCGAGACCGCGGCTGCCGCCCGTGACCAGCGCCACCTTGCCGTGCAGATCGAAGGAGTCCCCGCCCCGCGCCATTCATCCCTCCCGTCCGGATCCCGTCCGGCGCGCCAAGCCATAGGGGCCGGCGCCGGTGCGGTCAAGCCGGCGCCGCGGGGTCACGCGCTGGCCCGACGCGGTAGAGCTGGATGGCAAGGGCTCCGGCGATCGCGCCGACCAGCATGATCTGGAAGGACAGGGCGTAGCCCCCGGTCCGGTCGGCGAGCAGGCCCGACAGGGCCATCCCGCCCAGGCTGAACGGCAGCATGAGCGGGCTGAGCAGACCGGACACGCGGCCGAAGCGCTCGCGCCCGAAGGCCGCGCCGACCAGCGCGCCGAGCAGCGGCGCGACGCCGCCGAGGCCGAGGCCGAAGACGGCGCTGGCCGCGAGCACGCCCGTGGTCGATTCGGTCAGCAGCAGCAGCACCAGACCCGCCGCCTGCATGAGGGCGGTGAGCGTCGGCGCCACGCGGTGATCCATCCGGTCGAACAGGCGCCCGTACACCGGCTTGGAGACCATGGCCGCGCCAGCGGTGAGCGAGAGCGCGGCGCCCCCGACCACGCGGCCCAGTCCGAGCGCCTCGACGTGGGCGGGCAGGTGCAGGCCGACACCGCCGTTGACGCCGGACACCAGCCCGATCGTCAGCACGATCGCCCAGAACGCGCGCTGCCGCAGCGGCGCGCTCCAGTGCTCGGGCCGGGCGATGCGCTCCCGGGCGGGACCGTGGGCGCTCGCCGCCGGCGGCAGCTCGCCATCGGGACGCTGTCCGACGTCCTCGGGCCGGCTCACCACGACGGCCAGCAGCAGCGGCGCCATCACCAGGACGCTGAAGAGTCCGAAGACCACGTAGGTACCGCGCCAACCCACCCGCACCGCCAGCCAGGCCGCCAGGCCCGCCATGACCAGACCCGAGGCGGAGATGCCGAGCTGCGAGATGCCCAGGGCGGTGCCCCGGTTGCGGTCGTACCATTTCGAGACCAGGGTGCTCGGGGCGATGTTGCCGAGCATGGCGCTGCCTGCGCCGATCAGCGTTCCCTGCACCAGGTAGAATGCCCAGAGCCCGGGCGCGTACGAGGCGATCAGGAAGCCCGCCCCGAGCAGCGCGGCGCCCAGCGCCATCACGCGCGCGATCGAGCGCCGGTCGAGCAGGACACCCGCAAAGACGGAGCAGAGCGCCACCGCGAGCTGCGTGAGGATGACGCCGGTCGAGATCTGCAGCCGGCTCGCGTCGAAGTCCTCCATGAACGCGGTGAAGAGCACCGAGTACGCGTAGAACGTGAAGCCGCCGCTGACGAAGTGTGCCGCGAATGCGACCGCGATCATGCGCGGACCGAGAAACATCCGGACGGGGTTAGCAGGTTCGCACCCGGCGCGCCCACGCGCCTGCCGGGGTGATGCCGTCTCCGGCCTGGTAGAGTGCGCGCATGCGCTTCGGGATCTCGGTGGGCAATGGCGGCCGCTTCGGCCCCGGGCGCGGCGTGGATGCCTGCGTGGAGCTGGCGCGGAGCGCGGAGGCGCTCGGCTACCACTCGGTCTGGGTGCACGACCACCTGGTGCTCCCGCGCGAGCCCCGCACGCCCTACCCCTACGCGCCCGACGGTGCCTTCCTGCTGCCCTGGGACGGGGAGTTCCACGAGCCGCTGGTGCTGCTCTCCGCGCTCGCGGCGGTGACCACGCGCGTGGAGCTGGGCACGAGCGTGCTGGTCATCCCGTACCGCCACCCGGCCGTGACCGCGAAGATGCTCGCGACCACCGACCTGCTGTCGGGCGGTCGCGTCGTGCTCGGCGCGGGCGTGGGCTGGCTGCGCGACGAGTTCGAGGCGCTCGGGCTGTCGCCCGCGATCTTCGAGCACCGGGGCAGCGTGACCGAGGACTACCTGCGCGCCATCAAGGAGATGTGGACGAACACCGGACCCTCGCGCTACGTGGGTGAGCACGTGGCGTTCCGCGACGTCGGCACGTTCCCCAAGCCCGCGCGACGACCGCACCCGCCGATCATGATCGGCGGCAAGGGCCCGCACGCCCTGCGCCGGGCCACGCTCCTGGGCGACGGCTTCCAGGCACTGATGTCCGGCCCGGATGAGCTGGCCGCCGAGGTCGAGGGCCTGCGTCGCTTCGCGCGCCTGGACCGTCGTGATCCCGACGAGCTCGAGGTGCAGCTCTCACACCCCGTGCACCTGCACGAGCACCCGCTCGACGGCGACCGCGGTCCCCTGAGCGGCTCGATCGAGCAGGTCTGCGAGGACCTGCGCCGCTACGCGCGCGCGGGCCTGCGCCACCTGATCGGCACGCCGGCGCTGCGCGGCGCGGGCGACGCCTGGGAGCAGACGCTGGCCGGGGCCCGGCTCTTCGCGCGCGAGGTGCTGCCGGCCTTCGGGGAGCCCCGGTGAAGCTCGGCGTCGCCGTCGGGAACTTCGGCACGTACGGCGAGTCCGGGGGTGCGGCCGAGCTCGTCGAGATCGCCGAGCGTGCAGAGCTGCTGGGCTACGACTCGGTCTGGCTCCACGACCACCTGTTCATGCCGGCCGCGATCCGCTCGCGCTACCCCTACAACGAGGCGGGGATCGCCGGCTTCGCCTGGCGCCAGGACATCTTCGATCCCCTGGCGCTGATGGGCGCCATCGCGGTGCGCACGCGGCGCGTGCAGATCGGGACCAGCGTGCTGATCGTCCCCTACCGCAGCCCGGTGGTGCTGGCCAAGATGCTCGCGACCGCCGACCAGCTCGCCCGGGGCCGCATCGTGCTCGGCATCGGCGTCGGCTGGATGCGCGAGGAGTTCGAGCAGCTGGGTATCGGCGCCTACTACCCGGTGCGCGGCCGCATCACCGACGAGTGGATCCGCGTCTGCCTCGAGCTCTGGTCCGACGGTGCCTCGAGCCACCACGGCGAGCATCACTCGTTCGACGAGGTCGGGGCCTGGCCGAAGCCCTGGAGCGGCGGACGCGTGCCGATCTGGGTCGGCGGCAAGGGCGAGATCGCCGCGCGCCGCACCGCGCGCTACGGGGACGGCTACCACTCGATCACCTCGACGCCCGACGAGCTGCGCACCGAGATCGCGCTGGTCCACCGCGAGCTCGAGCGTGCGGGCCGCGACCCGCAGCGCGTGGTGATCTCCATGCTCGGGCCTATGATCGCGCTCGACGGCGCGGTGGCGGAGCAGCCCGCGACCCTGGGCGGCAGCACCCAGGCTCTGATCGACGGCCTCGCCGCGTACCGTGAGGCCGGTCTCGACCACGCCGAGCTGATCCCGGCAGGCGCCGCGCCGAACACGCCGCGGCGCTACATGGATGCGATGCAGTACCTGGCCGAGGAGGTCTTCCCGGCGCTGCGCTGAGGACGCCTCGCGCGACGCTGCCGGAGATCCGGCATGATGCAGACCTCACAGGAGGTCCCATGCAGCGGCTGAGCGTCTCGAGCTACTCGCACATGGCGTTCCGGGTGCGCAGCCTGGAGCGCTCGCGCGCGTTCTACGCGCGCCTGTTCGGCTACGAGCCGTTCATCGAGACACCGCTCGAGCACGCGGCGCTCGGAACGCTCACCGGCGGGGCCACGAGCAAGGCGGTTCTGGCGATGGGGCTGCTCGGCGACAAGGTTCTGGAGCTGGTCGAGTACGACGGCCTGCCCGGCGACCAGCTGGGCTTCAGCCACTTCGGGCTCCGGGTCGAGAGCGTCGACGAGACCTATCGCCGCGCGCGCGAGCTGGACGCGCCGGTCCTCGTGGAGCCGACGGACATCGAGGGCGTGCGCGTGATGTTCATCGAGGACCCCGACGGCAACCGCTTCGAGATCGGCGAGTTCGAGGCGTGGCCCCCCGCGGAGACCGCGGAGCCCGACGCCACGCGCCTCGTGGTGGACTTCTTCGGTGCCCTGGCGACGCTCGACCCGGGACAGATCCTGCCCCGGATGAGCGCGGCGCCGCGCTGGGAGTCCGACGGCCGGGTCTTCGAGGGGCAGCAGGGCATGCGCGAGCGGATCGAGCAGGCGGCCGGGGCCCACGAGCCGGGCTCCGTGCGCCGCGAGCTGCACGACGTGATCGCACAGGGCCCGCGCGTGGCGGTGCGCTGCACCACCCGCGCGCGCACGCGGGACGGTCGGGACGGCACCCATGCCCACGCCTTCTTCCTCGAGCTGCACGACGCCAGGATCGACCGGGTCCGGGAGTACCACGACCCGGGAGGCGCGGCGACCGGCTCCTCCGGTCGCTGAGCGGCGCGCTCCGCGTCCCCGCCGGGGCCTGCTAGGCCGGACTGAACTCGACGGGGAGCGTCGCGAAGCCGCGCACGCTGGCCGCGTGGACGCGGTGGGCGCCCTCGCGGTCCACGCGGTAGTCCGGCAGGCGAGCCAGCAGCTCCTCGAGGGCGATCCGCGCCTCGAGCCGCGCGAGCGACGCACCCAGGCAGAAGTGCAGGCCGATGCCGAAGCCCAGGTGACCCGAGGCGTCCCGCGTCACGTCGAAGCGATCGGGATCGCGGAACTGGCGCTCGTCGCGATTGGCCGACGCGAGCAGCAGCACGACCTTCTCGCCGGCGCGCATGCGCTGGCCGTGGAGCTCGACGTCGCGGGTCAGGGTGCGCGCGGTCAGCTGCACCGGCAGGTCGTAGCGCAGGCCCTCCTCGATCGCGTTCGGGATCCCCGACGGATCGGCCACGAGGCGCGCGCGCTGATCGGCATGCTCGTCCAGGTAGTAGACCAGGTTCCCGATCAGCTTCATCGTGGTCTCGTTGCCCGCCACGATGAGCAGGAAGCAGAAGCCGAGCAGCTCGTCGTGCGAGATCACGCCGTCGCGCTCGGCCGAGATCAGCTCGCCGAGCAGGTCGTCGCCCGGCGCGCCGCTCCGCTCGGCGACGAGCTTGTCGAAGTACGCGTAGATGTCGCGGAAGCCCTCACGGCTCTGCTCGGGGACCGCGTTGACGCGATCCTCGCGCAGGACCAGGGTGTCGGCGCGGTCGAGCAGGTACTCCCGGTCGCGCGCGGGTACCGAGAGCAGCTCGCAGATCACCGCCATCGGAAGTCGCCCGGCCAGCTCGGCCATCACGTCGGCACGTCCGCGGCCCGCGAAGCCGTCGAGGAAGCCGCGCGCCAGCTCCCGGATCGGCTTCTCGAGCTCGAGGATGCGGCGCTTCGTCCAGCGGCGCTTGACCAGGTCGCGCAGCCGCCCGTGGTCGGGCTCGTCCATGCCCACGATCATCGGCAGGGCGAAGCTGATGTCCTCGACCACCACGCCACCCTCGGACGAGAAGGCGGCCGGATCCTTGTTCGCGCGCCGGACGTCGGCGTAGCGCGACAGGGACCAGAAACCGTGCTCCGGGCTGTAGTGAGCCGGCGCCTCGTCGCGCATGCGCCGGTACGTCGGATAGGGGTCGGCGTGCAGCTGGTACGCGAACGGATCGTAGTCGATCATCGAGCGCCCTCCCCGGACCGGATCAGGGTACCACCAGGCTGGGCGGTCGGCCCGTTCAGGTCGCGGGCTCGGACTCGCCCGCGACCGTGGCGATGCGCCAGGAGCCGTCGTCGCCCTTGAGCATCAGGTAGTTCGCCCGCACGTTCTCCACCGGGCGACCGGCGGCGTCCAGGCGCTGGTAGCTGAGCTGGTTGATCGCCACGCGCGGCAGCAGCCCGATGATGCGCATGTCCCCGATCGCCCCGCTCTCGCCGCCGATCTCGCGGACGTCCCGCATGTAGCCCGAAACGGTCGCCAGGCAGGCCTCGCGGTCGGGGATTCCGGTCCAGGTGCCGTTGGCCCAGATGCAGGCCGGGAAGCGGAACTGGTCGGCGTAGGCCTCCGGATCCCGCTTCTCGAAGACCGAGAGATAGGTCCGCAGCCGCTCGCGGATCGCCTCCTCGTCACCGGGTTCCAGCATCGAGCCTCCGTCGGGCGTTCGGGCGTATCATGGCGCGCCGGGAGGACGAGCATGGCACAGATCAACACGGTCCTGGGTCCCATCGACCCCGCCCGGCTCGGCCGGACGCTGATGCACGAGCACGTCTTCGTGCTCAGTCCCGAGATCGAGAAGTGGCCCGCGGGCGAGGGGCTCGACGCCTGCGAGGAGTGGGACGAGGAGGCGCGCTTCGCCGACGCGGTCGCGAAGCTCCAGGAGCTCAAGCGCTCCGGCATCGACAGCGTCCTCGACCTCTCGGTGATCGGCCTGGGCCGCAACACGCGCCTGCTGGAGCGCGTGGCGCGGGCCGTACCCGAGATCAACCTGATCCTCGCGACCGGGCTGTACACCTACGACGTGCTGCCGTTCTTCTTCCGCTTCCGGGGACCGGGGACGCTCTCGGGCGGTCCCGAGATCATGTCCGAGATGTGGGTTCGCGACATCGAGCGGGGCATCGCGGGGACCGGGGTCCGGCCGGGCATGCTCAAGTGCGCGAGCGACCTCGAGGGCATCACGCCCGCGTGCGAGCGCGTGCTGCGCTCGGTGGCGCAGGCGCACCGCCGCACGGGCGTCTCGATCAACACGCACACGCCGATTCCCCCCGAGCCCTGGGGGCTGGAGCAGCAGCGGATCCTGCGCGAGGAGGGCGTGAACCTGGAGCGCTGCGTGATCGGCCACGGCGGCGGCACGAAGAACCTGGACTACCTGCAGGAGCTGATGGACGCCGGCTCGATCATCGGCATGGACCGCTTCGGCATCGGCACCTTCGGCTTCGACGAGACGATCGGCGTCGTGGTCGACCTCTGCGCGCGCGGCTACGCCGACCGGATGGTCGTGAGCCACGACGCGAGCTGCTACTCCGACTGGTTCCCGCCCGAGATGCTCGAGAGCATGCCCGACTGGCGCTGGACCCACATCTCGCACGACGTCCTGCCCGCGCTGCGCAAGGCGGGCCTCGACGAGGCGCAGATCGACCAGATGCTGGTCGAGAACCCGCGCCGCATCCTCACCCCCTGCGAGCCCTACTGAGTGGGTCCCATGGACGACCTGCTGGGCCTGCGAGACCGCGTGGCGCTGGTCGCGGGCGCGGGACGGGGAATCGCGCGCAGCTCGGCTCTGCTCCTGGCGCGCGCCGGCTGCCACGTCTCGCTGCTCGACATCGACGACGCCCAGGCGAAGGCGCTCGCCGACGAGGTCCGCGAGCTGGGGCGGGAGGCGATTGCCCTGCACGCCGACGTGACCGTGGCCGGCGAGGCCGCGGACGCGGTCGCGCGCACCGTCGAGGCGCTCGGGCGCGTCGACGTGGTCGCGAACATCGTCGGCCGCGCGACCTTCGCGCCGCTGCTCGAGATGGACTCGAGCGCATGGCACGACGACCTGCGCGACAATCTGGTGCAGAACTTCAACGTGGCGCGGCCCGCCGCGGCGCGCATGATCGAGCAGGGAGGGGGCGGCAGCATCGTCGCCATCTCGTCGGTCAGCGGCCTGTTCGCGGCGCCGAACCACGCCGCCTACGGCGCGGCGAAGGCCGGACTGATCGCACTGGTGAAGTCGATGGCGCAGGAGTGGGCGACCCACGACATCCGCGTCAACGCCATCGCGCCGGGCGGCGTGCGCACCGAGCGCTTCCAGGCGCTGGTCGACGAGGGAACGACCGCCCCCGATCCCGACACGATGGCGCGCCTGTGCGAGCCCGACGACATCGGCGGCGCCGTTCTGATGCTCTCGTCGGTCCTCGCGCGCCGCGTCACCGGGCAGACGCTGGTCGTCGACGGGGGCTCGTCGACGCGCGACCCCTTCGGCCTCGCCTGAGCGGAGCTACGCCGACGCGAAGCCGTACATGCGCGCGGCGTTGTCGTACAGGATCTTGCGCCGGGCGTCCTCGGACAGGCCGCCGAGCTGGTGCGCGATCAGCTCCTGCGAGTCGGGCCAGGTGCCGTCGGGGTGAGGGAAGTCGGCGCCCCACATCAGCGTCTCGGCACCGAGGCGCTCGATGTTGTCGATCCCGGTCTGGTCGTCCTGGAAGGTGGCCGCCATCTGCCGGCGCCAGTACTCGCTGGGCAGCAGGCGCAGGCCCGCGTCCTTGAACTGGTCCCACTCCGTGTCCATGCGCTCGAGCGCGTAGGGAATCCAGCCGATGCCCGACTCGCCGAGGATCACGCGCAGCTCCGGATGGCGCTCGAGCGCCCCCGACCACATCACCTCGGCCAGCACCTCGAGCATGCCGATCTGGAACGCGGTCGTCTTCGTCGCGGCGAAGCGCCGGAAGTGCAGGCGGTTCGAGGCGTCGAGCCAGCGATCGTCGACGGGACCCCCGATCGAATGCAGGTGGATCGGCACGCCGCACTCGGCTCCGGCGCGCCAGATCGGCTCCCACTGCTCGTGCCAGAGCGGCACCATCCCGTGCTCGAGGCTCAGCTCGGCGCCCTTCAGCCCCAGCTCGCCGCAGCGGCGAACCTCGGCGGCGGCCTGCTCGGGCGTGCCCGACAGGCAGCCGATGCCCGCGAAGCGACCCGGGAGCTTGCGGCAGAAGTCGGCGATGAAGTCGTTGTAAACGCGCACCACGACCTCGGCGGCCTCGGGATCACCGAGACCCTCGGCGACCAGCAGGATCCCGTAGATGACCTCGCCGGCGAGCCCGTCGCGCTCGAGATCCTTGGCGCGCAGCTCGGGGATGGTCGTGCGCATGATGCCGCGCGCCTGGTCGGCGTACAGGCCCTCGGCCGCCATCGCCTCGATGCGCGGACTGGTGTGCTTCTCGAGCGGCGAGCCGTGCGGACCCACGCCGCCCACGTGCCCCAGGTACCTGCCGTCGCCCACGACCCAGACGCGCGCGCCGTCCTGCTCCACCACGTGGGGCACGCGCTGGCGCAGGTGCGCCGGCGCCGAGTCGGTGAACAGGGCCTCGGGCAGGCAGGGCAGATCGATGTGGCCATCCGCCGAGATCACGGGTCCGGGCATGCGCTTCGCCTCCGGGCTGCGGGGAATCGTCCGTGCCCGGATTGTACGGTCAGGTGCCCGCGTAGCGCCACGGCTGCGGCTGGTCGGCGTCCTCGTCGACGGTCCAGTGCGGCATGGCGAACCCCTCCCCCACGTCCACGAAGACCACGCGCACACGCGTTCCGATGCCCACGGAGCGCACCTGCTCCGCCGGTGCCAGCTGACCATCCCGGGTCACGAGGTTACCCAGAACGCGCAGGGCCTCGTGCTCGGTCGGCTGTCCGCGCTGCTCGTCCAGCTCGACGAGCAGCAGCAGGTAGGGGAGCTGCTCCCGATGGGCCGGCAGGATCGCGTGATGCACCTCGGAGTACGACATCACGGTGCCCCGCCCCTCGACCGCATCCCAGGTGTACTCGGGCGTGCCGTCCCACGGGCTTCCCGTGCCCGGCGGGTACGAGAGCATGCCGTTGCTCTTCCAGCGCTGGAGCCGCAGCTCGTGGCGACCGCAGTGCTCGAAGAACTCCAGGTTCTGCGGGTCGGTCTCGTCGATCCGCAGCCCCATCCCCAGCCAGCTTCCCTCGAGAGCCATCTCGCGCCTTCCTATCCGCGCCGCATGACCAGCGCCGAGCCCAGGCCGGGCATGCCCCAGCCGAGGTTCGCGCTGATCTCGGCGTCTCGTACCTGCCGGCAGCCACCCTCGCTGTGATCGTAGGTGTGCTGCCGGCGTCCATCCGGCCCGACCGGGCAGTAGTCGTCGGCATCGTGCCGCAGCTGCCTCACGTTCTCGACCACCATGTTGACCCCGTGCGTGTAGCCCTCGCAGAGGTGGCCGCCCGCGGTGTTGTTCGGCCGCCTGCCGCCGAGGCCGATCGTGCCGTTGCTCACGTAGTCGCCGCCCTCCCCCTTCTTGCAGAAGCCGTAGTCCTCGAGCTGCAGAAGCGTGGTGAAGGTGAACGCGTCGTACGAGCCGGTGAGGTCCACGTCCTCGGGCCCGACGCCCGCGTTGGGCCAGAGAATGTCCTTGGCGTAGTAGCCAGCGACGCGGGTGATCGGCCCGTGCTGGTAGTGGTTGTCCATGCGCGGCTTGTTGCAGCGCCCCACGACCGACAGGATGCGGGCCGGCGTGTGTCGCAGGTCCGCCGCGCGCTCGGCCGTGGTCACGATCAGGCAGGTGGCGTTGTCGGTCTCGACGCAGCAGTCGAGCAGGTGCAGCGGGTGGACGATCACGCGGCTCGAGAGCACGTCGTCCACGGTGACCCGCTGGCTGTAGTACGCCTTGGGGTTGTTCGAGGCCGCGTGCGAGTGGAACACCTTGACGTGCGCCACCTGCTCGGGCGTGGTGCCGAACTCGTACATGTGCCGCATGAAGGTGTGCGAGAAGATCTGGGCCGGGCTGGTCATGCCGTAGGCCGTGGTGAACAGACCGTCGCCCGAGATCTGCATCGGGCCACGGCCACTCCCGCCCATGCGAACACCGGTGGCGCCGTTCATCGAGCGGAAGATCGCCACGGTCTTGCACATCCCCGCCTCGATCGCGCCCATGGCCAGACCGATCAGCGCCTCGATGCTCGAGCCACCCCCGATCACGTCCATGTAGAAGTCGAGCCGGAGGCCGAGGTCGGCTCCGACGGTGGGCGACATGGTCGAGTCCATCACCGAGTACGACATCATGCCGTCGACGTCGGCCGGCCCGAGGCCGGCGTCCTGCATGGCGTTGCGCACCGCATCCACGGCCATGTGCCGCGTGGTGCGCCCGCTCCTGCGCGTGTAGGGCGTCTCGCCCACCCCGACGATCGCGTAGCGATCGCGCAGGTGGCGTCCCGAGGTCGTTTCCATCTCTGCCACCGGTCTCCCCCGTGCTCTGGCCCGCGTATTCTATGCTGTCGCGGGTGTCGGAGTCAGGACGCCGCGGGTAGCGGGCATGCCGACCGGTCGCCGGCCTCCGGGACGCGGTCGGGCATCGAGATCGAGGGGAGGAGAGCCATGCTCCGATCGGGTCTGATCGGCCTGGGCAAGATCGGAACGCCGATGGCGCACCGGATCCTCGACGCGGGATTCTCCCTGGCAGTGCGGGACGTGCGCGAGCAGGCCGTGGAGCCCCTCGCGGCCCGCGGCGCCCGGGCCTGCGGATCCCCGGCGGACGTCGCGCGGAACGCCGACGTGATCTGCGTGGTCGTTCTCGACGATGCGCAGGTGACGGAGGTGGTCCTGGGCCCCGCAGGGATCTCGGAGGGCGCGTCACCCGGGCTGGTCGTCTGCGTGTGCAGCACGGTCCGTGAGTCGACGATCCTCGAGCTCGACCGGGCCCTCCGCGGGCGGGACGTTCACGTGATCGATGCCGGCGTCGCGGGCGGCTACACCAGCGCCGAGTCCGGAACGCTGGTGACCACGGTCGGCGGGGATCGCGCGCATCTCGACCGCACGGCCCCGGTCCTCCGGAGCTTCTCCAGGGAGGTGGTTCACGCGGGCGCGCTCGGCGCGGGGATGCGCCTCAAGCTGATCAAGAACCTGATCAGCTACCTCGCGATGAGCGCCGGCCACGAGGGCATGCTGCTCGCCGAGGCGGCCGGGATCGATCCGGCGACCGTCCGCCACGTGGTCGAGCAGACCGATCTGGTGGAGCAGTTCTTTCACATGGCCCTGAGCCGCCCCTGCTCTCGTCGCCTCGGACCCGATGCTCCGGAGGCCGAGCGAGAGCACGCGATCCACTTCGCGGGCGTCGCGCGCAAGGACATCGCCGCGATCGAGGATCTCGGGCGCCAGCTCGGCATCGAGCTCCCGCACGCGCGAACGGCGCGCGAGAACGCGGGGCGCCTGTTCCTGGCGCCCGACGACGAGGGCGGAGCGCCGTAGGGGACGGGCCGCCGGGACGCGGCCCCGGCTCCGCTCAGAACGCGAGCCGCACGCCCAGCAGGCCGCCGTAGCTCCAGTCGCCGTGGGCACGACCGAAGGCCCGTCCGGCCCGGAAGGCCGAGAGCTGCAGCTCGAGCTCGAGGCGCTCCCACTCCTCGATCGCCAGCAGCAGATCGATGCCGTGGCCCAGATCGCGGTGCCGGCCGTCCAGCGTGGCCTCGATGCGCGCGTCGCGCAGCGCATCGGCGCGCTCGACCAGGCGGTAGTGGTGGTACACGAGGTCGAGCGAGCTCGAGCGCAGCAGCGAGCGACCCGCGCCCAGCGTCCACACCTCCAGGTTCGACAGCTCGGGCGCCAGCGCCAGGCCGTAGTGCGCGAAGCCCTCCACGCCGCCGAAGCCGGCCTCGTTCGCGTGCAGCCCCGACTGCCGGAAGGCGCGGTCGGTACCCTCGTCGGGGCTCGCGTCGCCCGAGCCCCGCGCGTAGCCAGCGAAGACGCGCGGCTCGCCGGAGCCGGGCCGGATCCAGCTCAGACCGGCGTCGAGCGCGGCGCCGCGCACGTCGCGCCGGCTCACCGCATCGACGCGGCTGCGGCGGCTGGAGATCGCATCGAGGTCGGCCAGGCGCTCGGTACCGCGCACACGAGCCACGTCGAGCCAGTAGCCCACGATGTGCTGCGAGCTCAGCCGGGCGGCGCCCATCAGGCGTGCGCCGAGCCAGGTGAGCCGCGCGTCGGAGTCGTCCTCGCGCTCGATGCGCCGCACCTGGCCCACGCGCTCGCGCGAGGAGCGGTCTCGCTGGTGCAGCGCGAAGAGCACGAGCTCGTGGTGGCGGCCCCAGTCCCACGCGACCTCGCCGATCAGGCGCAGCACGCGATCGTGCTCGGGAGCGATCCAGGGCCGGTCGGAGCGCTCGGGAGCGAGCTCGCGGGCGAGCGCCACGATCACGTCGAGATCGGGCGCCTCGTACTGCAGGCGCAGCGCGTCGAGGTCGGTGTCCCACCACCAGCGGCGCTCGTCCTCGAAGTTGAGGCGCCCGGCATCCACGCTGATCCCCGAGCCCCCGATGTCCTCGCTGTAGAGCCAGAGCTCGCCGCGCTCGATGAAGAGATCCGAGACCTCCTCGAAGCTTCCGGAGAGCAGGTCCTCCTCCATGATCAGACGCACCTGCGCGAGCATCGAGAGCCGCGGGCCGAGGCTGTAGAAGACCTCGGCCTCGATGCCCTGTCCCAGGAAGAGCTGGTCGCGCTCCCCGGCGGGATCGCCGACCACGCGCCGGCGCAGGAGGTCCAGGACGACCTCGTACTCGCCGCTCAGGGTCAGCAGGTTCCCACCGACCTGCGTGCTCCAGGGCTCCGCGGGCCTGCGCTGGTCCTCGCGCTGGGTCAGGCGCTCGCGCAGGTCGTTCAGCTCCTCGACGGAGGGCTCCTCCGCCAGCACCGCGGCGGGTGCGGCCTGGAGCAGCAGGAGCAGGAGCGCGCGCGCCGCGCAGCGAGGCAGCATGGCCGCCCAGGATCGACCGTCCGCGCCCGCATTTCCAGCCCGCGACCTGCGGGCCTACTGGATGCCCTCGATCGGAGCGAGCAGGTCCTCGAGGAAGAACGCCGAGAGGGCGGCCCGGCCGGTCAGACCGGCCTTGGCGTAGATCGAGCGCGCCTGCTCGCGCACGGTGCGCTCGCTGACCGCGCGCACCGTGGCGATCTCGCGGTGGCTGAGACCCTTGAGCAGCAGCAGCGCGACCTCGCGCTCGGCCTCGGTCAGGTTCCAGCGCGAGAACTGCGTCTCGATGGCCTCGCCCAGCCCGCTGAGCAGTCCGCGGGCCTCGTTGCGCCAGCGCTGGCCCTGCGCGCGCGCCAGCTCGAGGTCGCGGATGATCTTGACGTGTTCCTCGCGCTGGCGCGCGGTCACGCGCACGAGCAGCACGACCCCGACGCTGGTCAGCACGATCGGCAGGATGTCGACCAGCTCGAGCAGCAGCTCGAGCGGGGAGATGTCGGGCTCCTCGACCAGCTCCAGCCCGAGGAGCAGGCCCACGCCCAGGACCATCGCGATGATGGCCCAGATGCGCGTCCGGGGATCGATCCACTCGTTCATCTCGTACTCCTACGTTACTCGAGGGCCGCGGCCCTCGCCCCACTCAGGCGAGGACCGCGGCCGGCACCGGACCGTCCGGTGCCCGGGGAGCTCAGGGCTCGGGAAGGTCATCGCACCTCGGGTCGAAGCTGCAGGCGACCAGCTGCACGATGTCGCCCGACTCCGGATCCACCTCGAGGAAGGCCCCGAGGCCGCGGGCGTAGTACTTGCGCTCGAAGGCATCCGGCGAGATCGGCGTGAAGTCCCGGGTCACCACGCAGTCGCCTGCCGCGCAGAGCAGCTCCGCGAGCTCCTGCGGGACGTGCTCGTCGAGCTCCGGATCCTCGCCGTGGCGGTAGCTGCTCGAGAGCACCATGGCCACGTCCTCGGCACTGCTCGCGGCCCACTCCTGGCGGTAGATCTGGCCCGGGGAGGGGTCGCCGGGGAAGAGCGTGCCGGACTTCGCGCCGTCACGTCCCGCCTTCCACGACCCTTCCAGGTCCACCAGCTCGGCGCCCTCTCCGTCGATGATCTCGTAGTTGCGCGCGATCTCACCGAAGTAGTCCACCGTGCCGTCGCGGCGCAGGGCGAGCCAGTCGTCCGTGTCCTCGACCAGGTCGCCGTCCTCGTCCACGACGTCCCGGACCACCAGGCAGGTCACGCCCTGGATCTGCTTGGTCGGCCCCGGCACGCGGACGGTGATGGTCTCGTCCCCGCCCACGTACACCCACTCGTTGCCCACCGCGAGCGGGTACCAGGGGTTCGGGCGGGTCGGGCTGGCGGGGTCCGGCTGGAAGTCGAGCGGATCGACGTCCGGGTCATAGCGGGCCTCGCCGAGCTGCCCGCAGAGCTCCGCGCGCGCCTGGCGCTGCTCGAGGCAGAGGGTCCAGGCAGCCCAGTTCTCGCTCCAGGAGTCCGCAAAGCACTCCCGGCGCTCGGCGCGGTCGGACACGTTGGTGCAGATCGCCCGCGCCGTGTACAGGTCGTCGCGGCCGCCGGCCAGGCAGCCCAGGAGCTGGCTCCGGGCCGTATCGGAGCAGGCTCCGCCCCTCGCCCCGGCGGCGCCCGCACTCCCCAGGAGCAGCAGCGCCAGCGCGACGGCCATCCCGCCGCGTGCCCGGGCCCCGCTCCCGCCCTCGTTCCTCGTGATTCGAATCGACATCTCCGCTCTCCTGGTCCGCACCCGCGCCCCGACGCCGCGAACACCGCGGCAGGGGACCCGGGCTGGTTCCAGGCGACGCTACGGCCGCACGCCGGGCGCGAACATCGGAGCGATGACATAGGCGCACGTCTGCGGGTGAGCGGCCATTGGCGCTTTGACGTAGGACGCGGCTGCGGGCGCCGGAACGCCGTCGCCGCGATCGACGGCGCTGCCCGGGCATGCCCGGCCTCGCCGACGCCGGTCCGCGGCACGCCGGCCCGTGCAGCGTGTAAGCTGCCGGCGATGAGCGAGTACCTCCGGCCGACCGAGATCGTGGACAGCGACCACCCCCGGATCGTCGACTTCGCCGGCCAGGCCGGCGGCGGCGCGGCCAGCGCCCGCGACGCGGCCGTGAAGCTCTACTACGCGGTCCGCGACGGCATCCGCTACGACCCCTACGGCGCGGGCACGGATGCGGCGTCGCTGCGCGCCTCGAACGTGCTGGAGGCCGGGCGCGGCTGGTGCGTCTCGAAGGCCGTGCTGCTCGCGGCCGCCTGCCGCGCGCTGGGGATCCCGGCGCGGCTCGGCTTCGCCGACGTGCGCAACCACCTCTCGACCGAGCGCATGCGCCGGACCATGCAGGACGACGTGTTCTACTTCCACGGCTACACGTCGATCCAGCTGGACGGCCGCTGGGTCAAGGCGACGCCGGCCTTCAACGTGGAGCTCTGCGAGAAGCTGCGCCTGCTGCCGCTGGAGTTCGACGGCACCGAGGACTCGATCTACCACCCGTTCGACGCCGACGGGCAGCGGCACATGGAGTACCTGGGCTACCGGGGCGAGTTTGCCGACGTGCCGCTCGAGGAGATGCACCGCGTGTTCCGGGAGAAGTACCCGCAGCTGGGCCTCGGCGAGGACCTGTCCGCGGCCGACTTCGAGCGCGACATCGAGGCCGAGTCCCGGAGCTAGGCCGCCACCGCGCCCGCCCGGCGGGCCCGTCACGACCGACCCACGGCCGGAGAGGAAGCATGAGTCAGCCTGGTCGATCCTGGACCACCCGGGGCCTCGCCGCATGCCTGTGCACCTGGCTGGGCGCGTGCTCGCCGCCCGTCGAGATCGACTACTCGGGTCCCACGGCCGACTGGCCCGAGTGGGGCGCGACCAAGGGCGGTCTGCGCTACTCGCCGCTGACCCAGATCGACCGCTCGAACGTGGACCGGCTCGAGACCGCCTGGACCTATCGCACGGACCACTTCCGGCCCGGCGCGCCCTACATCGTGTTCCAGAACACGCCGCTGGTCGTCGACGACACCCTGTACGTCTGCACGCCGTACAACGAGGTGATCGCGCTCGACCCCGAGACGGGCGAGGAGCTGTGGAAGCACGATCCGGGCGTCAGCTCCGAGGGCGCCCACGTGATCAACTGCCGCGGAATCTCCAGCTGGGTCGACCCGCAGGCCGCGGCGGGCGCCGCGTGCCGGCGCCGCCTGGTCATGGGCACCGTGGACGCGCGCATGATCGAGCTCGACGCGCGCACCGGCGAGCGCTGCGCGGGCTTCGGCGACGGCGGCGAGATCGACCTACGCGCCGGGCTCGGCGAGGTGCGGCCGGGCGAGTACGGCGTGACCTCTCCGCCGGTGATCATCGGCGACCGGATCGTCACCGGCGCCATGGTGATCGACGACGTCCGCGTCGACATCGCGGGCGGCGTGGTCCGCGCCTTCGACGTGCGCACCGGCGAGCTGCGCTGGGGCTGGGATCCGATCCCGCCGACGCGGCCGCCGCTGCCGCCCGGGCCCGACGGCGAGGCCCGCTACGAGCGGGGCACCTCGAACGCCTGGACGGCGCTGTCCGCGGACCCGGAGCGCGAGCTGGTCTTCGTCCCGACCGGCAACACCTCGCCGGACTACTACGGGGGGCACCGCGAGGGCCTGGACCACTACTCGAGCTCGGTGGTGGCGCTCGACGCGCGCACGGGCGAGGTGGTCTGGCACTTCCGCACCGTGCACCACGACATCTGGGACTACGACGTGCCGGCGCAGCCCGTTCTCTTCGACTTTCCCGACGGCGGTCGGACCGTGCCAGCGGTCGCCGTGCCCACGAAGATGGGCCACCTGTTCTTCCTGAACCGCGAGACGGGAGAGCCGCTGTTCCCCGTCGAGGAGCGGCCGGTGCCCCAGGAGGGCGTGGTCGAGGGCGAGTACCTGTCACCGACGCAGCCCTTCCCCACGAAGCCGCCGCCGCTGCACCCCACCGAGCTCACGCCGGACGACGCCTTCGGCTTCACCTTCTGGGACCGCGGCAAGTGCCGCGAGAAGATCGAGTCGCTGCGCAGCGAGGGCATCTTCACGCCGCCCTCCACCGAGGGCACCATCCACTACCCGGGCATGGTCGGTGGCATGAACTGGGGCAGCGTCACGGTCGACCCGGCCCGCGAGATCATGGTGACCAACCTGCTGCGCGTCGCGACCGAGGTGCGACTGGTGCCGCGCCAGGAGTTCAGCGCCATGTTCCAGGGCTCCATGCCGGCGCCCCCCTGGGAGCCGCAGCTCGGCACGCCGTTCGGCCTGTACCGGATCCCCCTGCTCTCGCCCTTCGGCGCGCCGTGCAACCCGCCGCCCTGGGGCACGCTGGTCGGCATCGACCTGGCGAGCGGCGACGTGCGCTGGGAGGTGCCCCTGGGCACCACGCGCGACCTCGCGCCCTGGCCGCTCTGGTTCGACTACGGGGTGCCCAACCTGGGCGGCTCGATCGCCACGGGGAGCGGGCTGGTCTTCATCGGCGCGACCACGGACCACTTCCTGCGCGCCTTCGACATCGAGACGGGCGAGGAGATCTGGAAGGGTCGCCTGCCCCACGCCGGCCACGCCACGCCCATGACGTACCGGCTGCGGCCCGGCGGCCGGCAGTTCGTGGTCATCGCGGCGGGCGGCCACCAGCTCCTGGGAAGCGAGCCCGGCGACGCGATCGTGGCCTTCGCCCTGCCCGACTGAGCGCCGCCTTCACCCGCTGCCACATGCGCCCGGCGGGCGTATGATCGGCAGACGCGAAACGCGGGAGGTGGATCATGGCTCACGGCGTCGTCTCGGCCGACTCTCACATGATGGAGCCCGGAGATCTCTGGCAGGAGCGCCTCGACCGGCGCTACCGCGACCGCGCCCCGGAGGTGATCGAGAACCCGGAGAAGGACGGCCCGCGGTACCTCTTCGTGGCCGAGGGGGCCGCGCCGTTCGCGGTCGCCGGCGGCTTCGCGGCCGGCCGCTCCGGCAAGGACCTGACCGACTTCATGAACGAGGGCTACGAGTCCGCGCGCCCCAGCGGCTGGGATCCGGTGGAGCGCATCAAGGACCAGGAGATCGACGGCGTGGACGCCGAGGTGCTCTACCCCACGCTCGGCATGCCCCTGTTCACCATGACCGACGCCGAGCTGCAGCGCGCGTGCTTCACGACCTACAATGACTGGCTCGCGGAGTTCTGCGCCCACGACCCGCGCCGGCTGTACGGCGTGGGCCTGGTCTCGCTCGAGAACATCGACACCGCCGTCGCCGACGTGGCCCGCGTGGCGGAGCTCGGGCTGCGCGGTGCCATGATCTGGGGCGCCCCGCCCGAGGACCGCCCCTACAGCGATCCGGCGTACGACCCCTTCTGGCAGGCGGCCTCGGAGCAAGGCCTGCCGGTCTCACTGCACATCATCGCCAGCCGCGGGAAGACCAGCGCGATCGGCGGCAAGGCCTCGGCGCAGAAGTGGGGCACGCTGGTCAATCCGGGCGTCTGGTACATGAGCGTGATCCACGAGATCCAGGAGTCGCTGTCGACCCTGATCTTCGGCGCCGTGCTCGAGCGCTTCCCCGAGCTGCGCATCGTCTCGGCCGAGAACGACACGGGCTGGTTCCCGCACTTCATGTACCGCATGGATCACGCGTACGAGAAGTTCAGCGAGATGATGCCGACCAGGCTCTCGATGAAGCCGAGCGACTACGTCCGGCGTCAGGTATGGGCCACCTTCCAGGACGACCCGATCGGGCCGGCCACGCACGAGATCTTCGGGGCGAGCAACTACATGTGGGCCTCGGACTTCCCTCACACCGACTCGACGTTCCCCGAGTCGCACGCCTGGATCGAGAAGAACTTCGCCGGCGTGCCCGACCGGACGCGGCGGCGCATCGTCTACGAGAACGCGGTCGAGCTCTACCGCATGCAGCTCGGCTAGGTCTCCGGGCCACCCAGGATCCCCAGCCCCTCGAGTGCGAGGCCGTAGCCGAGGCTCTCGAGCATCAGCCGCTTCCAGCGCTGCGTGAACGCCACGCGCGTGTAGCGCAGCGTCAGCGTCGGCAGCGCCGCGAGCTGCTCGGCGAGCTCCATGGCGCGGGACATGAGACGCTCCGGGGGCAGGACCTCGTTGACCACGCCCAGCTCGAGCGCCTCGCGCGCCGACAGGCGCTGGCCCGTGAGCAGGAAGTAGCGCCCGCGGTTCGCGCCGAGCAGCTCCAGCCAGACCACGTGGACCCCGTCGCCCGGGACCGCCCCTCCGGCGACGTGCGCCGCGTCCTGGAAGTACGCCGTCTCCGAGGCCAGCGTGATGTCGGACAGCGCCGCCAGCTCGGCGTGGATACTCGCCGGCCCGTTCACCGCGCCGATCACCGGCACCTCGATGTCGAGCAGCGTGGACAGCACGCGCTTGCCCTCCCAGTAGATGCGATCCCAGCTCTCCGGGTCACTCATCGGCGTGTCCCAGGCACTCTCCTCGATGAACACGTCGCCGGTACCCGTCAGGATCACCACCCGGTTGTCGCGGTCCGCGGCGACGTCGACGAACGCGTGCGCCCAGTCGCTATGGTGCGCGGAGCGGTACACCACGGGCCCGCCGTCGGCGTGCAGACGCACGGTCAGGATCCCGCTCGGGGTGCGCTCGAAGGCCAGCGTCTCGTAGCGGTCGAAGTAGGCGGGTCGCTCGGACATCGCTCAGGCGTCGCCGAGAACCGCGTCGCCGACGGCGCTCAGCATCTCGGTGGCCTCGCGGCGCGACAGCCCGGCGATCGCGGCGGCGCTCGCGCGGTTGCTCTCCCCCGCGAACCACGTCGGGCCGTTCGACAGGTTCTCCAGGCCCTCGCTCGCGACCACGTCGGCGTCCATGGCGGGGTTGTCGGGGTCGTCCATGGCCATGCCCAGGCGCTCCATCGCCGGGGTGTGCGTGGTGCCCATCATCAGGCAGAGCACGTCCACGCCGTGCGGGCGCAGCTCGTACCAGAGACTCTCGGCGAGGATCTGGTCGAAGGCCTTGGTCGCCGCGTAGCAGGCCGTGCGGCTGCAGCCGGCCAGCGCGGCCAGCGAGCTGACCAGCAGGATCCCCCCGCGCCCGCGCTCGCGCATGCCGCGCCCGAAGTGATGGGTGAGCACGGCCGGACCGACGACGTTGCGCGAGATCGTGTGCAGCACGCCCTCGCGACTGTCGTCGAGGAACTCGAGCATGCGGTCCATCGAGCCCGCGTTGTAGATCAGCAGCCCGACCTCGAGATCGGCGGCAGCCTTCTCGACCTGCTCGAGCGCGCCATCGGCCGTGAGGTCGAGCGCCAGCGTCCGCACCTGCACGCCGCTGGCGTCGCGGATCCCCGCCGCGAGCTCCTCGAGGGGGCCGGGCTTGCGCGCGACCAGCAGCAGGTGGATCCCCGCCCCGGCCAGGCGCCGCGCGAAGCACGCCCCCACGCCCTCCGATCCACCGGCGATCACCGCCCAGGGCCCGTACTTCTCGCCGAGCTCGCTCATCTTCGCTCCTCCTCGCTGCCGCGCATTGTACGCCCGCAGCCCGGTAGACTCGGGCCCGCGCCCGGTGGCGCCGCGGAGGGACAATGGACGCTCGCCCCACGGGCAGACACGACTGCGACGCGGTGATCCTCGGCGCGGGGCTCGGTGGCCTGGTGACCGGCGCGCTGCTCGGGGCGCGGGGACTGCGGGTGACGCTGATCGACCCGGCGCCGGGCATCGGTGGGGGCGGCGGGGCCACCTGCACGCCCGACGGCTTCTGGTTCGACTTCGGATGGCGCGACGGCCGCGACGTGGGCGACTGCATCTTCCCCACCCCCGAGCACTGCCTCACCGCCGCGAAGGAGGCGGGCGTCGAGCTGCACCTCGCGAAGGTGAAGCACGCCTGGCGCATCCACCGGCTGCCCGGTGGCCCGACCCTCGACCGCACGGCCCCGAACCTCGATCGCATCGCGCGCGAGATCCTCGGCCTGGCCGAGCCCGACAGGCTCCACCGCCTGCTGGCCGACTGGGCCGCGGCCCCCCCAGAGGAGGCAGAGGCCCAGCAGCAGGTGCCGCTGTCCGAGTGGCTGCCCGAGCACGTGCCCGATCCGGAGCTGCGCGCCGCGGTGCTGCGCCACGTGGCGCTGACCTGGCACGCCCACCCCGAGCAGGCCTCGGCGGGGCGCTTCATGCAGGCTTCGCGGCTCGACCCCCAGCTGCTCACCCCGGACGACCCCGAGGTCGGCGGCATGCAGGGCCTGATGGAGCCCTGGGCGCGCGCGATCCGAGCGCGCGGCGGACACATCGTGACCGACTGCCGGCCGGTCGAGATCCTCGTCGAGCACGGACGCGCCGTCGGCGCGCTCGGCGTCGACCCGCACTGCCAGCTGCTCGAGGTGCGCGCACCGCGGGTGGTGTTCACGTCGGCGGCCTGGGAGCTGGCCGAGCTGGTCGACAGCGCGACGCTACCCGCCTCGTTCGTACGCGATGCGCGCGCGCTCGAGGCGTACAAGGGCGACCTGGTCGGCTGGCAGGCGGCGCTCTCGCGCCTGCCGAGACTGCGCGCGAGCGGCGAGCCCGACGCGCACGACGGCTGGAACCGCTTCCTCGAGGGGCCGGAGTGCACCTACCGCGGCGGCTACCAGATCCCGTCGCTGACCAGCCGGCGCGCCGCGCCCGACGGCAAGCACGTGCTGTGCATGGTGATGAACCGCTGGCTGCAGGGCGGCTCGCGCACGCCACAGCCCTGGGGCGAGGCACGCCGCGCGCTCGATGCGAACCTGGCGTACCTCCGCGAGCACGTGTACAGCGACCTCGACGACTGCATCGAGTGGGCGCGCCACGTCTACCACCCGGCCCCCCAGGCGATGACCTGGTGGCACGGCCCGGGCCCGCGTCACGGACTCGAGGACGCGGGCATCGGCGGCCTGCTGCTGGCGAGCCACACCCTCGAGGCTCCGAGCTCGGTGGGCAACGTCGACATGGGCGCGTACGCCGGCCGGCTCGCCGCGCAGCGCGCGCTGGAGCTGGCGGCCTCCGCCTGACGGAAGCGCGCCGGCCGTCAGTCCGCGAGGGCGCGCACGGCCGGCATCACGTCGCGGGCGAAGCGCTCGCGCTCGCCCGGCCCCAGGGCCGAGCCGAAGCAGCGCACGCCCAGCTCGACCAGCTCGCCGAGGCGATCGACGATGTACGACGGCGGTCCGCCGATGCCGAACCAGTCGGCGAAGTCCTCGTCGATCACCCGGTTGTTCGGGTTCTCGCCGGGGGCGTTGCCGCCGTGGTAGCGGTAGTCGTAGCCCGCGCGCAGCGCCTCGGTCACGCGCCGCATCCGTTCGGGCTGCTGCGAGAGGTCGATGCCCGGGAAGCTCGACATGTGCGCCCAGCCGGAGACCCGCGGGACCAGGGCGGCGCACCCGCCGGCGCGATCGTCGGTCACGGCGAAGGGGATGAACGCCACGACCGTCACGTCGTCGCGCGTGCGGCCGGCCTCGGCCAGCGCCTTGTCGATGATCTCCATCGCCCAGCGCACGCGCTCGGGGCTGCCGCCGACGCTCAGGCCGATGCGCTCCGCGCGCTGCGCGGCCAGCGCGATCGTGCGCGGCCCGCTGCAGACCAGCTCGACCGGCACCGGCGCGTACGCCAGCTCGCCGATCCACTCGAGCCGGCTCTCGCGCTCGGGGAAGCTGACGGTGCCGCGGTCGAGGTAGGTGCGCAGGTAGCCCAGATCGCGCTCCAGGTCGGCCTGTCGCTGGGGCCGCCGCCCCGCCATCGCCACCGCCGAGTCGCCGCGCGCGATCCCGCAGATCGCGCGCCCGCCGCTGGCGACCTGGATCGGCGCGATCGCCGAGGCCACCACACCCGGATCGCGCGTCACGAAGTTCACGGGCCCGCAGAGCAGCTTGATCCGCGCGGTCTCCGCGACCGCCAGGCGCATCTCGCCGAAGACGTCGGCCGCCATGGCGTGGTTCTCGCCGAACATCTGCACGTCGAAGCCCAGGGCCTCTGACTCGCGCGCGACCTTCCCGCCCCCGAAGGCGGGGCAGAACCCCGTCGTGCTGAACTCCACCGGCATCGCCACCTCCCTGCCCGATCTGCGTCAATATACCAGGGCATGGATGGCTCCCTCGCCGATCGCGTCGCCCTGATCACCGGCGCCTCGCGCGGCCTCGGCCGCGCCATGGCGAGCAGCTTCGCGCGTGCGGGAGCGGACCTCGTCCTCGTGGCGCGCAGCACGCGCGAGCAGCCGAACCGCGCGCTGCCCGGCACGCTCAACGGGGCGCAACAGGCGGCCTCGGAGGCGGGGGCCCGGGTGCTCGCGATCCAGGAGGACCTGGCGCGCGAGGGTGCGGTCGACCGGATCGTCGAGCAGACCCTGGACCGTTTCGGTCGCTGCGACGTTCTGGTCCACAACGCCGCGGTCACCTTCATCGGGCCCTTCGAGCAGGTGCCGCCCTCGCGCTGGCGTGCGGCCCTGGCGGTGAACCTGCTGGCGCCGGTCGCACTGACGCACGCGCTCCTGCCAGGGATGCTCGAGCGCGGCTCGGGCAGCGTGATCTGCCTGAGCTCGGGCGCGGCGCTCGCCGACCGCGGCCCGCTGCAGCTCCCCTACGCCGCGAGCAAGGCCGCGCTCGAGCGCCTGTCGCTGGGCCTGCAGACGCAGTACGGCGGTCGCGGCGTCGCATTCCAGTGCGTGCGGATCGACGAGCTGCTCCCGACCGAGGGCGCGGCCTTCGGCTCACCGGAGATCCTGGACCAGGCACGCTCGTCCCCGGCGGACTTCGCCGACGCCATGGTCTGGCTGGCCGCGCACGGCACGGAGCACGGTGGCGAGGTCCTCACGCTCGACCCGCTGCGACAGCTGGGCGCCCTGCGCAGCAGCCTGATGTCAGCCGGCTGTTGATCTCGCGCAGGCTCATCGCGGGCTGCTGACCGACGCCAGGTAGGTCAGGAAGGCGTCGGCCGCCTCCAGGTAGCTGCGGATCGAGTCGAGGAAGACGCGCAGCAGCCCCTCGAGCGGCGCGCGCAGCTCCGGCTCCGGCACGCCGTCCGGCTCCACCTGGATCGTCCACTCCAGCTCGCAGCCGCCGTCGGGGGCCGCGGTCACGCACATCTGCGCGCGGTAGTCGGTGGCCGGGAACGGCAGGTTGTCCAGCAGCGTGTAGGTGAGCGTGCGCGTCGCGGGGTCGAGGCTGTCGAGCCGCTCGGGAACGTCGGGCGCGCCGGGCACGAGCAGCCAGCGCAGCATGCCGGGTCCCGAACCCTCCACGCGCGACTTCACGCCGGGCAGCCAGCTCATGTCGCCGAAGTCGGAGATCAGCTCCCAGACGCGATCGGCGTCGAAGTCCAGGTGCTGCTTCTCGCTCACCTCGAGCATCCGGTCTCCTCACGCGGCCGCATCGAAGCGAACCGGCAGGCTGCGCGGGGAGCGGAAGTGGTCGCCCGCGATGTGCACGTCGGCCGCGTCGGGATCGAGGCGCAGACCGGGCAGCCGCTCGAGCACCGTGCGCAGCGCGATCTCCATCTCGACCTTGCCCAGGTGCATGCCGAGGCAACGGTGCGTACCCCAGCCGAACGCCAGCCCGGGGCGCGACCTGCGGTGCAGGTCGAATGCGTCGGGCCGCTCCCAGCGCGACCCGTCGCGGCTGGCCGCACCCAGGCTCACGACCACGTGGGTACCCGCGGCGATCTCGAAGCCTTCGAGCTCCGTGTCGCACATGGCGTAGCGCAGGATCGCCGTGATCGGACCCTCCCAGCGCAGCGCCTCCTCGACCGCCGCGCCGATCAGCCCGGGCCGGGACCGCACCGCGCGGAGCTGCTCGGGGTGGGTGAGCAGGGCGTACAGCAGGTTGCTGGTGGCGCGGTACGTGGTCTCTCCACCCGCGGGGATCATGACCATGATGAAGGCCAGGATGTCCTCGTCGCTGAGGCGCTCACCATCGAGCTCCACGGTGGCGAGCAGCGACATCAGGTCGTCGCCCGGCTCTCGTCGACGCCGCTCCATGAACGGCCGGAGGAAGGCGATCAGCTCCGCGGAGCACTGCATGGCACGCTCCATCGACACGGGCGCCAGGAAGATGCCCGAGGACCAGTCGTGCAGCGTCTCCAGGTCGTCCTCGGGCAGGGCGAACATGCGCGCGATCACGTGGATCGGGAAGCGGAAGGTCAGGTCCGCGACCAGGTCGGCGCGGCCGAGCGGCGCGATCCGCTCCACGTAGCCCTCCACGATCGGCGCGAAGACCTGGTTCGACCACGCCTCGAGCGAGCGCCGCGAGAAGCCGCGCTGTACCAGGGCGCGGTAGCGGGCGTGCTCGTCACCGTCCATCTGCAGGATGTTCCGGCCCGCGGCCTCCTTGTAGGAGTACGCACTCGACGAGAACGTCTGCGGATCCGAGAGCACCCGCGTGACCAGGCGGTGGCTGGTGACGATGCAGGCCGGCGTCTCGACGGCGCCGGCCAGGATCGGGTAGCGCCGGCTCAGGTCGAACGGATGCACGCCGCCGCGCGCGCGCAGCTCGTTCAGCTCCGGGTAGGGGTCGCGCACCGAGTGCAGCCCTGCCGCGCGATCGAAGAGCTCGTGTGCCGAGAGCTCCGGGCCGCCAGAGATCGTGTCGCGCATCGGATCTCGCCTCAGAGCCGGCGCGCCGGCACGACGATCCGCTCCGCCAGCGCATCGAGCCCGCGCTCGAGGTCGTCCCCACCCAGGCCCGCGGCCAGCAGCTGCACGCGATCGACGCCCAGATCGCGCAGCCGCTCGATCGTCTCGACGTCGATCTGTGGCTCCAGCGGCACCACGCTCACCTCGATGTCCTCACGCGCCCGCCCGCGCTCGGCGAGCAGGCGCTCGAGCAGCTGCAGCCTCTCCGGGAGCGCGTCCACCGACAGGTGGCCGAGCCAGCCCTGTCCGAGGCGCACGGCACGGCGCAGCGCGGCGTCGCTCTCGCCGCCGACGTGCAGCGGCGGGTGAGGCCGCTGCAGCGGTCGCGGCCGCTGCACGCACTGCGGCAGCGTCCAGAACTCTCCGTCGAAGCTCGTGCGCTCGCCCGACCACAGGCGCAGCAGGATCGCGACGTACTCGTCGGCGCGCCGCCCGCGACCCGGCCACGCTACCCCGCACGCCTCGAGCTCCTCGCGCTGCCAGCCGATGCCGATGCCCAGGTCGACGCGTCCGCCCGAGAGGCGGTCGAGCGAGGCGACGTCCTTGGCCAGGTACACGGGGCTGCGCTGCGTCAGCACGCAGACGCCCGTACCCAGGCGGATCCTCGAGGTGCACGCCGCCGCGTACGCCAGCGTGATCAGCGGCGCGGCCATCCCGCCGTCGATCATCGACGGCAGCTCTCCGTCCGCGGTGTACGGGTAGCGCGACGCCTGCTGCTCGATCTCGAGCACGTGCTCGCCCATCCAGAGCGACTCGAAGCCGCGCTCCTCCGCTCCGCGTGCGAGGCCCGCCACGTGCTCGGGTCCGAGCCGCTCGCCGATCACGGAGCCCGCCAGGCCGATCCGCATCAGAAGGGGCGCGAGCCGCCGAGCATCATCCGCAGCAGCGTGCGCGGCGCGTCGAGGTCGAACGGCGCGCGCCTGTGGTTCGTGCAGCGGTTGTCCGAGATCATCAGGTCGCCCGCGCGCCAGCGGTGCGTCCAGTAGAGGTGCTCCTGATCGGCGTGGGCCTTGAGCCGCTCGAGCAGCGCCGCGGCCTCGCCCGGATCGGCGATGCCGAGCAGGCGCTCGACGTAGTGGCCCACGTAGAGCGAGCGCCGCCCCGTCCACGGGTGCGTGCGCAGCACCGGGTGCGAGACCTCGGCAAGCTCCGATGCGACGTAGCGCTGGCCCGCGCCGGCCACCTTCCGGCGGCGCGCTCCCTCGCCGCTGTAGGGGTTCGGACTGGCCGCGCGAACGTCCGCGAGACGCGCGCGCAGGCCGGGCTCGAGCTCGTCACACGCCTGGTGCAGATTGGACCAGGACGTCTCGCCGCCGGTCTCCGGCACCTCGAGCGCGTAGAGGACCGACAGGTCCGCCGGCAGCGCCATGTTGTGCAGGTCGCTGTGCGGCGGCAGCGAGCCGTCACCGATCACGCCGACGCCGTCCACGTTCGAGACGCGGACCACCGGCGGCTGCGCCTCGCCGCCGAGCACGGGCACGTCGCGGGGCGGCGCGTAGAGCGGCCCGAGCCAGCCGCCGACCTCGATCAGGCGCTGCTCCGTGAGCTCCTGGTCGCGCAGCAGGATCACGTGATGGCGGCGCAGCGCCTCGAGCAGGCCGTGTACCACCTCACCCGGCGGGTCCGCCCGCAGGTCCACGCGGACCTCCGCACCCAGGGGACCGGCCGTGGGCACGACCTCGAGCTTCACGCTGCGCTCCGCCACACCTCAGGACCGCCGCACCAGGTGACCGCGCTCGAGCTCGGCCAGGCGCACGGCCTCGAGCGCCGCCTCCGCCTCGATGTCGACCCAGCTCGCCGAGCCCTCCGACGTGGAGCCCGCCACGTACAGGCCCTCGATCGTCGAGACCGCTACCGGGTGGCGGCGGACCGGCTTCGCGTACCACGACAGGTACTGCGGCGGCGTCACGTACTGGTAGCGCGCCCACTCGATGCACGCGTCGAGGTCGCGGTAGTAATCGCGCAGGTAGGCCAGGTTGACGTCCAGCGCGGCACGCGCGTCGTCGAAGCCGCGCCAGGTCGCACCGGTCTCTCCCGACGCGACGATCTCGACCCCGAGCAGGTGCTTGCCCGGCGGCGCCGAGCGCGTCGAGAGGATCGACGGGAAGTAGAAGCCGCCGTGGAAGCGGCGCACGCTGCCCGATCCGCGCAGGATGCGCTGCCAGGGGCTGGCGCCGTCCTCGGGGCGCCCGTCGGCGCGCCGCACCGGGAGCCGCGACAGGCCGGCCCAGAGCGAGATCGCGTCCGCGCCGTACGCGCGCGTGCGCTCGGCAGCCTCGAGCCAGCCCGCGGGCAGGCGCCCGGCGTCGACCAGCTCGGACAGGCGCCAGCCCGGCAGGTCCGTGATGACCACCGGCGCCTCGAGCACCTGCACCAGGCTGCCGCGGTCCAGCGCGACCACGCCGCGTACCTCGCCGTCGCGCACCAGGATCTCCAGCGGCTCGAGACCCAGTTGCAGCTCCCCGCCGCTGCGCGCCAGGGCGCGGGCCCACGGCGTGATCAGGCCCTGCAGGCCCCCCGCCTCGGCGTCGTCGGGGATCACGGGTCCGCCGCGCAGGTGCCGGAGGTGCAGCGCGTAGCGGCCGACCGAGGTCTCGAGCGCGGGCGTGAAGGGCACGCACTCCATCTGCTGCAGGAGCACGCGCCGCGCCACCGGGTGGATCGGGTGGCGGCGCAGCCACTCGCCCAGCGTCAGGGGCACCAGCGCCCAGGCCTCGTCGTCGCCCAGCGACGCGAGGCGCGCCTGCACGTCGATCAGGGCGCGCGCCGCGTCGTCCACGTCGGCAGCGTCGGGGCCGCCGAAGAAGCGCGTCATCGCGCGCGCCTGCTCGAGCGGGTCCGCGCGCTCGGCCAGCAGGATGTCGGCCGGCAGCTCGCTGGCGCGACCCTCGGGCAGCCAGTGCACGCGCACCGAGTCGCCGGTGAACGGCCGCAGCCGCAGCTCCACGCCGGCCTCCTTCGCCGCGCGCTCGATGTGGTTCGGGAAGAATGCGAGGTCACCGATGCCGTGCCCGTCGCGCTGCCCCCAGCCGAGCCAGTAGCCCTCGTGCTCGACGCCCCCGATGCGGCCGCCGGGCTGGTGCAGCGGCTCGACGACCGCGACGCGCCAGCCGCGGCTCGCCAGGATCGACGCCGAGACCAGTCCGCCCAGGGCCGCCCCGACGATCACCGCGTCGTAGCGCTGCGGCCGGGCTGCCTCGAGCGGGTTCATGCGGACCTGCTCGCCCGCTGCGCGCCGGCGGCCCGGGGCGCCATGCCGCCCGCGGCCACCAGCGCCGCGCTCTCGCGCTCGATCGCGCGCCAGCGCAGCGGCGCGATCAGCTGCGCCGGAAGGCGGGTCGGAAACGCTTCCATGCCCGCGATGCCGACCTGCGCGGGGGTCTCGCGCTCCGCGGGCAGGTAGCGCGTACCGAACACGGCGTCCCATACGATGAAGCTGTTGCCGTAGTTCGAGTCGGCCTCGGCGCGCTCGCGCGAATGGTGCCAGCGGTGCAGGTCGCCAATGCTGAAGATCCACGACCACGGCCCGAGCGCGAAGTCGATGTTCGCGTGCTGGAACAGGCCCGCGACGCGACCCAGGAGCATCCAGTACGCCAGCACCGGCTCGGTCACACCGAGCACCGCCAGCGGCACGGCGCCGAAGGCACCGCGCACCAGCAGCTCGCCGGGATGGGTGCGCGTGGCGTTGAGCCAGTACACGCGCGGCGCGCTGTGGTGCACGGCGTGCAGCCGCCAGAGCGCCGGCACGCGGTGCATCAGCCGGTGGCCCCAGTAGTCGAAGAGCTCCGCGACCACGCAGGCCAGCGCGACCTGGGCGGCGAGCGGCCAGTGCACGGGCCAGAGCTCGTTGCCCAGCCCGCGCGAGACCACGCCGCCGATCGCCACGGCCAGGGCCGCGAAGAGCGGGCCGAGCAGCGCGCCCACGCCCCAGGTCGTCGGCAGGTAGAGCGCGTCGGTCAGCAGGTCGCGGCGCGACTGGTTCCACTCCGGGCGGTGCGGGAGTACCCGCTCCAGGGCTGCGACGACCGGCATCATCGCGAAGTAGATTCCCAGCACCGCGAGCGAGGGCGCCAGGCCGCGGTCGAGCGCCATCGCCGTCGCCCCGATCGCGGCGATCAGCATGGCCGGGAACACGGTCCAGCGGGCGAGCTCGCGCACGCCTGTATTGTACTCTCGTACCCGCGCCGGCTCGCGTCGCCCCGCCGGGGGCGACGCATCACGGTCGGGCGAGGAGTCCCGGATGGGCTACCAGACGATCGAGGTCGAGCCAGCGGGCGCGCCGCTCGGGGCCGAGGTGCGCGGCGTGGACCTCTCCGGGCCGCCGCCCGACAGCGTGATCGGCGAGATCCGCGAGGCGCTGCTCGTGCACCAGGTGCTCTTCTTCCGCGACCAGGAGCTCACGATCGAGCAGCACCTGGCGCTGGGGCGCTGCTTCGGCGAGCTCGACGTGCACCCCTACCACCCGCATCTCGAGGGCCGGCCCGAGATCCTGGTGCTCGAGACCGACCAGGGCAAGCCGCAGATCGCGGCGGGCGACGCCTGGCACGCGGACCTGACGGCGCTGGAGCGGCCGCCGCTGGGCTCGATCCTGTACGCGCAGGAGATCCCGCCGATCGGCGGCGACACGCTCTTCGCCAGCATGTACGCCGCGTACGACGCGCTCTCGGAGCGCATGAAGGCACTGCTCGAGGGAATGACCGCGGTACACGACATGCTGCCCCTGTTCGCACCCATGCTGCTGGCCCGGCCCGACGGCGCGGAGCGCGTCGCGGCGGTGCAGCGCGATCACCCGCCGGTCGAGCACCCGATCGTGCGCACGCACCCCGAGACGGGCCGGCGCGGCCTGTTCGTCAACGGCCTGTTCACGACGCACGTCCCGGAGCTGACCCGCCCCGAGAGCGACGCGCTGCTCGGCTTCCTGTACGACCACTGCCGCATCCCCGAGTTCCAGTGCCGCTTCCGCTGGGAACGCGGCTCGGTCGCCTTCTGGGACAACCGCTGCACGCAGCACTATCCGATCGCGGACTACTGGCCGGCGCAGCGGCGCATGCACCGCGTGACCCTCGCCGGCGACCGGCCGGCCTGAGGCCGTCGGTCGAGCGACAGCGCGGTCAGGACGCGGCCGCGGCCGCCTGCTGGCGCTCCATCTTCTCGATCAGGAAGGTGTGGCAGGTGGTGTCGCTCGGGATCTCCTCGAGCCGGGTCGCCACCATCTCGGGCGTGATGCCGATCTCCTCGGCCCGCGGCCGCAGCGCCTCGAGGTCGAAGCCGTAGAGCTTCGCGGCGTTCTCGCCGAGCATCATGCGGACCTCCTTCCGGTCGACGCCCTCGAACGCCAGGCGCATGTTCTCGCGCGAGTACGGGTAGCAGCCCTCGTAGTGCGGGTAGTCGTTGCCCCAGAGGATGCGGTCCACGCCCACGTAGTCGCGGCCCTCGATGTCCCGCGTCGACGGGAAGCTCGCCCCGTACCAGCAGTTGCGCCGCGCGTAGAAGCTCGGCGGCTCGGCGAGCACCTTCGACTTCGAGAAGTCGACCTCGCCGGTCGCCCCCATCTTCTGGCTCATGTGGATGCCGTCCAGGCGCCGGAGCAGCGGCGGCGCCCAGGCGCAGCCCGACTCGGTGAGGATGAAGCGCAGCTCCGGGAAGCGCTCGAAGACTCCGCCCATGATCAGCTGGCAGTAGCCGCGCTGCACCATGAACGTCATCTCGAACACCCAGAGCGCGTCGGCCCCCTGGTGGTCGCCGTAGTCGGGACAGCCCTGGCCCGAGTGCTGGTTCATCACCAGGCCGTGCTCCTGGATCACCGCCCAGAGCCGGTCGTAGCCGTCCCAGTTCAGCGGCTTCAGGTGCACGTCATCGAGCGCGGGAAGCGGCAGCAGCACGCCTCCGCCCAGACCGAGCTTCGCGATCTCGCGTACGTCCTCGATCGCGTCATCCACGTCGTTGAGGTGGATCAGCCCGATGCCCGCACGCCGCTCGGGCTGCTCGGCGCAGAAGTCGGCCAGCCAGCGATTGTGGGCGCGCGTCCCGGCGCGCCAGAGCCGGTACTGCTCGGGCTTCGGCGGCGGCGCGACGTGGAAGGCCGTGTCGTAGAACGGCGGCACCGTGTTCGGAAAGATCACCTCGCCGACCACGCCGTCGCTCTCGAGCTCGCGCGTGCGCAGGGCCGAGTCCCAGTTCTTGGCCTTCTTGCTGCCGACGTGCTGCTGCGACGGATTGCGGTAGCCGCCGCGCCAGGCGTCGAACTCCTCGCGGAACTCCGGATCGAGGTAGTCACGGTAGGCGTCCTTGGAGGCTCCGCCGTGGGTGTCGCCGGTGATCACGATGTAGGGGGCGTCGTTCTTGCTCATCTTGCAGCCCATTGTTTGACAGCGGCTGCCGGGACGCAAGCGGGCGGCCCCGGGCCGGGATCAGGAGCCCTGGCCCAGTAGCCAGGCGGCATTCCCGGCGTAGAGCGCCGTGCTGGCAGGCCCCGGCACCGGCTGGCCACGCTCCAGGAAGGTGGTCAGGGGCTCGGGCATGCCCTCCGCGTGCGGCCAGTCGCTGCCGAACATGAAGACCTCGCCCACGGCCTCGACCATGGACCCGTACGGGTCGTGACCGGTCGTGGCCACGCGCACCTGCCGCCGCACGTAGTCGGCGGGGCGCAGCGCCAGCCGCCCCGGATCGAGACCGTTGTACGCGGCGTGGAACTCCCAGCACACATCGAGCGCGCGGAGGAACGGCGGCAGCCAGCCGGCGGTGAACTCCACCAGGCCCAGGCGCAGCTCCGGGTGGCGCTCGAAGACCCCTCCGGTGGCCATGTCGAGCAGCGCCAGCGTCGGCGGCGTGGAGATGAACGCCGACATGATCAGCGGCTCGACGGGGTTGACGTCGCCCGCGTACCAGGCGTCGTCGAAGGGCCGGGCGAAGTCGGAGATGTGGAAGATCGGCGCGATCCCGTGCTCCACGAATGCCGACCAGGCAGCATCGTGATCGGGGTGGGAGAGCGCGCGCCCGTCGGCGGGCGTGGGAGGCAGCATGGCCAGGCGCACGCCCCCGCGCGCCAGCTCCGCGAGCTCGGAGCGCAGCCAGTCGAGGTCGCGCAGGAAGACGTGGCCGACCGGGTGCAGCCGCCCGCCGCCGTCGCGCGCGACGTCGACCGCGAAACGGTTCCAGGCACGCAGGTTCGCGCGCTGCGCCCGCGGCTCGGGCTCGAGCGTGCGCATCCAGAACAGGCCGTAGTGCGGGAAGACGAAGGCCTCGTCGAGGCCCTGCTCGTCCAGCCAGGCGCAGCGAGCGCCCGCGTCGCGGAACGCGGCGGGGAGCGCGTCGTCGTAGCGGTACGCAGCCGGCTCCCCGGCCCGCTCCCGCGCCCGGTGCACGCCCATCGGCGCCAGCTCGCCGGGGGTGTGCACCTCGGCCAGGTGGATCGGGCGGCCGTCGAAGCGCAGCCACGCGTAGCCGCGCGCGTCGTCGTCGATGCGCAGCGCCAGCTCGCGATCCGCGGGGTCGGAGCGGGAGTGCCAGAGGTCGCGGGCCTCGAAGAGGTGCGTGTCGCAGTCGATGATGCGCACCGGGGAAGTGTACCCCGGGTGAGGACCGGAAGCGCCGACCGTTCCGGCCCGTGCGATACTCTGCCGGCGCGGCCCCGGCGCGGCCGAGCGAGGAGCGCGAGCATGGCGAAGCTGCCCTACCCCCTGATCGACGCCGACAACCACTACTACGAGACGCCGGACTGCTTCACGCGGCACATCGAGCCGGCGTACCGCGAGCGTACGCTGCGCGCGGAGCGCCGCCCGGACGGCGAGTACGACGTCTTCGTGGACGGCCGACCGTGGCACTACATGGACGTCAAGTTCGAGAAGACCAACCGGCCCGGCTCGATGATCGAGATCCTGCACCGCAAGGGCGACGTGAACTGGAAGGACTCGTACTCGGCGGAGAACATGCTGGCGGGGTTCCAGGATCGAGACGCGCGCCTGGCACTGATGGACGCGCAGGGAATCGAGGCCGCGATCCTGCTGCCCACGCTGGCGGTGGTCGTCGAGCAGTCCATGCTCGGGGATCCCGGCCTCACCTACGCGTCGCTGCGCGCGTTCAATCGCTGGCTGGAGGACGACTGGGGCTACGACTACCAGGGGCGGATCTTCGCACCGCCGCTGCTCTCGCTGCTCGACCTCGACGAGGCGCTCGCCGAGCTCGAGCGCGTGATGAAGGCGGGCGCGCGTCTGGTTCACCTGCGACCGGGCCCGGTCGGCGGCCGCTCTCCTGCCCACGCCGACTTCGACCCGTTCTGGGCGCGCCTCGAGGAGGCGAACATCCCCCTGGTCATGCACCTGTCCGACTCGGGCTACAACGAGCTGGTGGGCGTGCACTGGGGCGAGCCGGCGAGCCCGCCCGTGCGCGAGCAGTCGGCCTTCCAGTGGTCGTTCTGCCACGGGGACCGGCCGATCATGGAGACCCTCGGCTCGCTGATCTTCAACAACCTGTTCACGCGCTTCCCCGGGCTGAAGGTGCTCAGCATCGAGAACGGCTCGGGCTGGGTGCAGTACCTGCTCGACACGCTGAACAAGAAGAAGGGAATGGCCCGCTACGGTCCCTGGCCGTACGGCCGTCCCAGGGGCCGGCCGAGCGACATCTTCAAGCGCCACGTCTGGCTCACGCCCTACCCCGAGGACGACATCCCCGGGCTCATCGAGTTCCTGGGCGCCGGCAGCGTGCTCTTCGGCTCCGACTACCCGCACCCCGAGGGCGTGGCCGAGCCGTCGGGCTTCGTGGACCTGCTCGACGGCGTCCCCGACGACCAGGTACGACGCGTCATGCGCGAGAACAGCGCCGACCTGCTGAGGCTGCAGTAGGCTCGCGGGTGTCGCACGGGCCGGTCCCCGACGCGCCGCTGGCGCTGCGAGACGTGCTGGGGCGCGCCGTGCGGGAGCGCGGCCCCGGAGCGGCGGTCGCGGGCGCCGCTGGCCACCTCGACTACGCGTCGCTCGGCAGCGCCACCGCGCGCGCGGCGGGAGCGCTGGCGCGTGCGGGCGTGCGCCCCGGCGACCGGGTCGCCATGAGCCTGCCCAACGACGTGCCGATCGTGGTCGGCCTGCTCGGCAGCTTCGCGCTCGGCGCGATCTGGGTCGGCGTGCACCGCGTGCTGGCCGCGCCCGAGAAGCGCGAGATGCTGGCCGACTGCGGCGCGTCGCTGCTCGTCGCCACGCGCGAGGTCGCCGACCAGGTCGGCGCGCTGCAGGGCGAGCTACCGGAGCTGCGGCGCATCGTGGTCTGCGAGCCGGGCGCGGACGACGACGAGTGGTCCTCCCTGCTCGACGCGGCCGACGACACGCTGCCCGGTGCCGCCATCGACCCGCTGGCCCCGGCGGCGATCGCGTACACCAGCGGGACCACCGGGCGGCCGAAGGGGGTCGTGCACAGCCAGCACAACACGCTGCTGCCGGGCGCCGTGAGCGTGGCGCGCGGCAGCGTCGAGCCCGACGAGCCGATCGGCATCATGCTTCCCATGACGATCCTCAACCTGATGGTCCTGGGGCCGCTCACGGCCATCCAGGCGGGCAGCAAGCTGGTCGCGATCGACCGCCGCGACCCGGTCGGCGTGGCCGGCTGGATCGAGCGCGAGGGCGTGGCGATCTTCACCACGGTTCCGACCGCGATCCACGACCTGCTGACGCATCCCGACGTCAAGCCCGAGGCGCTGGCCAGCCTGACCAAGCCGCGCGTGGGCGGTGCGAGCTCGCCCGAGTGGTTCCGCGAGCTCTTCCGGGAGCGCTTCGGTCTCGAGCTCTCGACCAGCTACGCGCTGACCGAGGGGCCGACGCTGGTCACCCGCGAGGACCCCGGCGACGAGCGCGTCGAGGGCGGACTCGGTCGCGCGCTGCCGCACGTCGAGGTGACGATCCGCGACACCGACGATCGCGAGCTGCCGGTCGGGGAGGTCGGCGAGATCTGCGTCGGTCCCGTCGCCGACGGTCCCTGGGCCGGCGCCTACCGCACCATGCTCGGCTACTGGGGCAACGAGGAGGCCACGCGCGAGGCGCTGCGCGGCGGACGCCTGCACACCGGCGACCTGGGGCGCCTGGACGCGCAGGGCCGGCTCTTCCTGGTCGAGCGCCGCAGCCAGCTGATCATCCGCGGCGGCTCGAACATCTATCCGTCCGAGATCGAGCGCGTGCTGCGGCGCGACGACCGCGTGGCCGACTGCGCCGTGGTCGCACGTCCCGACGTCCGCCTGGGCGAGATCCCGGTGGCCTTCGTCGAGCCCGCGGCGGGAGCGCGTGTGGATCCCGACGAGCTGCGCGAGCTCTGCGCCGCCGCCCTGGCCGGATACAAGATCCCCGACGCCTTCCACGTGGTGGACGCCCTGCCGCGGGGGCCGCTGGGAAAGGTGCAGCGCCACGTTCTCCAGGAGCGCCTGGACTAGCTGAGGGGCCTCGATAGATTGCTGACACCTGTGGGTGCCCTGAGAATGGGGTTGTTCAACGACCTCGAACTCAGAGGAGAACCCACAGGTGCAGCACCTTCATGCTAACGCGAAGCTGACGCCGGCGATGCGCCAGC
>JAJDAJ010000069.1 GCA_029261925.1 Deltaproteobacteria bacterium
CGCGATCCGGGACCCGACCGTACGTGGGGAGAGCTCACGCGCGCTTCGTGGGAAGTCTTCGCGGGCCCCCGATCGCGGCAGAGACACGACCCGGCCCTGACTCGCACCGTGGTCTGCTGGGGGGGGCGGGCTGTGTGCTCAGCTCGCGTCGGGTCCTGGCTCGCGGCCGAGCAGGCGCATGGCCTCGGAGGTCGAGGCTTCGAGGCGGGCTCGCTCGTCGGGGGGCAGCGCGTCGCGGCGGGTTGGGGGGAGGCCCCGGGCCAGGGCCGCGGCGCGGTCGATCCAGTCGTCGGCCGTGCCGATCTCGAGGAAGTCGGCGACGCCGCGCAGCACCTCGTCGGGGCGCGTCACGAGGTCCTCGAAGCGAATCTCCATGTAGCGCTCCGGGGCGAGCTTCTGGAGCGCCGCGTGGCCCCGCGCGATCTGCTCGCTCCAGTAGCGGCCGTAGAGCTCGACGGGCGAGCGCGTCTCGAGCAGGCGGTCGATCTGCTCGGGATGGCGGCGCTCGAGCTCGGTCAGGCCCTCGTGGGAGTACTCGACCTCGCCGAGCGTGCCGTACATCACGGCCACGGCCACGCGCAGCACGGGGTAGTCGCGCATCGACAGCGCCGCCTCGCGGCCGTCGCGGTGGATGTGCAGGAAGCGGGCATCGGGGAAGAAGGCGTCGAGCTCGCCGAGGAAGTCGATCGAGGTGCCGGAGCGCTCGATCCACCAGCGCTTGTCGCAGCGCTGCGTGAGCCAGTCGAAGATGCGGCGGTAGTGCGCGGAGAGCGGCTGGCGCGGCAGCGTCTCGACCTGCGCGAGAAGCTCGTCGAAGAGCGCGTCGGGGTCGTCACTGATGCGCGGGATGGCGATCGCCAGCGCCCAGGGGACGGGGTCACCGGGCGCGTGCCGCGTCGCGGGGTCATCGAAGGGGTACACGACCTCGGGCACGACCGCACCGCGGCGCAGCACCATGGTGAGCATGGGATGATCCTGGCGCAGGCGCCCCGCGAGCTCGGCACCGTCGACGGGGTCGGTGCGGAAGCGGAAGAACTGGTCGATGCCGCTGAACAGCTCGAAGACGCTGAGCACGTCGCGGTTCTGCGCCAGCATGCGCGAGAGCAGGGTCGAGCCGCAGCGGCCCGTGCCCACCACGAAGCGCGCGAGCCCGTCGCTCACGTCCCCCCGCGCAGCTGTGCCAGCGCCACGAGCTCGGTCTCGATCGCGGGTACCGGATCGGCGGAGCGCGACCAGCGGAAGATCATGGTGCCCTCGCGGTGGTCCCTTGGATCGAGCCAGTTGGGCACGCCGGGATCGCGCAGGGAGAGCACCGCGCGCACGGTCCCGTCGGGCTCGCGCTGGGCCGTGCGGTTGTTGAGCTGCGAGCGCTCGCGGCCGAAGCCGATCGTCTCGTACCAGTAGCTCGCGATGCCCAGCCCCCAGAACGGCACGTCTCCGGGCGAGAAGCGGATCTCGAGCGCCTGGTGCTCCTCGAGGCGGAAGTAGCCGCAGGAGAAGCGGTGGCCCGAGGGAGGGGCGACCTCGGTGCGCTCGTCGGCGGTCTCCTGGATGCGGAAGGCGTTGAGCGAGTAGTCCGCCCAGTAGTCCGAGATGCTGGCCCAGAACGGCGGCGCCCGCTGCACGAAGCCCGCGGCGCGCCGCAGGTCGGCGCGGATGCCCTCCAGCGTCAGCGGCGGCGGGTCGGGATCGCCGCCCTCGAGCTCGATCGTGAAGCGGCCCTCGCGCCGCGCGCTCCAGTCGTGCGCGTACTGGCGGATCATCACGTAGCGCGCGTGACCGTCGGTGGGGATCCAGTTGCCCTCGCGGTACTCCGGCCCCAGAACGACGTCGAGCCCGCCGTCGCCGTCGAGCTCCAGATCGGCCTCGGTGCGCGAGGCGATCAGGTGACTCGGATCGTGCAGGCCCATCTTGCCCGTGTACACGCCGATCTCGATCAGCGGCGCGTCGCCGCGCGTGCCGCGGACGTGGTACGTGCGCGTGCCGTCGATGAAGGCGTGCAGGTAGCGCGCGTCCGCGGTCACGCCCTCGTAGACCAGCCGCGGATCGACCATCGGCGCCAGCGCCGGGTGCAGCGGATCGGCGAGCTCGTGCGCGTTCTCGAAGCCGGCGCGGATCATGCGCGCCAGGTGGCGGTAGCCCTCGGCAAGCGTCAGCTCGTCGCGAGGCGTGGCGTCGCGGCGCAGCACGGCGCCCGCCTCGCGCAGGGCGTCACAGAACTCGTCCCAGGGATCGGGCGCGCCGGGATCCGCCACGGGTCGTGCGCCTCAGAGGCTCGAGCGGCCGCCGTCCACGCTCCATGCGCCCGCGCCGCGGGCGGCGATGAACAGGAAGACGAAGCAGTACAGCACCGCCGGCTCGCCACCGTTCTGGATCGGCAGCAGCGCGCTCGTGCCGTGCGCCATCCAGTAGGCCGCCGCCATCAGGCCGCTGCACAGGAAGGCCGCCGGGCGCGTCAGCAGGCCGATCATCACCAGCACGCCGCCGATCAGCTCGATGGGCCCGGCGATCCAGGTGATGTGTGCAGGCACGTCCCCGCTGTATCCAGATGGAGGAAAGCCCAGGACCTTCTGCGAGCCGTGCCAGAGGAACAGGAAGCCCGTCACGATGCGCATCAGCGCGTAGAGCTGCGCCTCGAAGGGGACCAGGAAGGAAAGCATGCTTCTCCTTTCGCGACGCTCAGCCCGGAGGGCGACGCCGCTCGACGACGAGGACCTCGTAGCGACCGCCGTGGCCGATGAACGAGGAGCCGACCCAGCTTGTGAGACTGACGATGATCGACGCGAGCAGCGCGGAGCCGAGGCCCGCGATGCCGAAGCCCGGCAGCAGGGCCGCGACCAGGCCGAGCATGGCCGCGTTGATCACCCAGAGGAAGAGGCCCAGCGTGACCAGGGTGATCGGGAAGGTCAGCACCACCAGCAGGGGCCGGACGAAGGCGTTGACGAAGCCCAGCAGCAGCGCGCCCAGGACCAGGGTCCCGCCGCCCTCGATCTGCACGCCCGAGAGCAGGCGCGAGGCGACCCAGAGGCCGGCCGCCGCGATCAGCATGCGGATGACGAAGCCCAGGCGCGCGTCCTCTCGAGATCCGTGGTGGGCGATCCTATCACCCGCCCGCCGCCCGTTGGGACCGCCCGCCTCGGCTCAGCGCAGGCAGGCCTCCATGTGCGGCACCCAGTGCTCGAGCGGAGCCAGCTCCGTGGTCCAGGTCTTGGCGTCGTCGTCCCAGATGCGCACGCGCACGCCCTCGTCCCAGTGAGGCAGCGCGCGGAACGCCTCGAGCTCGTCGTCGCCCATGCGGCCGCCCTGGCGCATGAGCGAGTCGCGCGAGTCCTGCGCCAGGTGCTCCCAGTACTCGCTGCGCGTGGTGACCAGGTAGCGCTTGGCCGGAACGTGGTGCAGCACCGGCTCGCTGACCTCGGGGACGAAGACGTTGCGCAGCCAGAGCGCTCCGACCAGCTCGTGCCGGTCGTCGTAGTCCGCCTCCCGCCCCGCGGGAGCGGGCGCCGAGAAGACGTGGCCGATGTCGTGCAGCAGCGCGGCGACGATCGACGGCGGGGGCGCGCCCGCGGCCTCGGCCTGCATGGCGGCCTGGATCGCGTGCGAGCGGCGCAGGAAGATGCGCGCCGCGGGGTCCGTGGCGGCGGGCGCCTCGGGCGGGCGACCGTCGGCCTTCCAGGCCGCCAGCCCGGCCGCCGTGTCGAGGTCCCACCCCCCGAGAATCCGCGCGATCTGCTCGATCGCGGGGTCGCGCGCCGCGGCCGGGTCGGTCCCGGCGGCGAGGCCCCGCGGTGGCCCGAGCGCGGCCGCGCCCAGGGCCGCAGCGGAGCCGGCGAGGAAGTGGCGGCGCGACAGCCCGGGCTTCTCGTGCGACATGCGGCACCTCCGAACGTCGAGGGTACCACCACCCGGACGGGCCGGGCGCCTCAGAAGTACTGGGCCCAGCCGCCCGGGTGGGCACGCTTGTAGCTCCGCCAGGCCAGGCACACCGGATAGAGCCCGAGCAGCGCGACCAGCGTCGCCAGCGCCGTGGCTCCGAGTCCATGCGCCCCGATGCCTCCCGTCAGTGCGAGCGCCGCGGCAGGCAGGCCGATGAAGTGCAGCATGTAGTAGAGCAGCGCGGTCTCGCCCCAGACGCGCAGCGGGTTCCAGCGCGACGGCGGCCGCGCCAGGCGGCTCTCGAGCGCGAACGCGGCGCCCAGCAGAAGACCCATCAGCCCCAGCTCCAGGGCCGTGAACGAGAGCGCGGGCGGATACTTCGAGACGTGCAGCCACTGCACCAGCGAGCCGTCGTCGCGGTGCAGGCCGAGGTTCCCGTAGGCGTCGACACTGCGGACCAGTGCGAAGACCAGAAGTGCCGCCGCGCCCGCGGCGCCACTGGCGCGTGCGGCCGATGCCCCGCGAGCGCCGGCCGGCCGCGCGCCGAGCCACGCCCCGAAGCCCCAGCCCAGCGCCAGCATCGCCAGCCAGCCGAGCACCGGGTACAGGACCATGACCGGTGCGGTGTAGCCGGGCACGAGCAGCAGGCGCCCGGCCAGCGGCACCCCGGTCGTCCCGATCGGGAACAGGGTCGTGGTGACCCACTCGCCCGCCACGATCCAGCCCAGCGCGAGCGTCACGAGCAGGCGCGGGTCGAGCCGGCGCAACGGGATCATCAGCCAGAGCGACAGTCCGATCGCGTACAGCACCTGCAGGATCAGCACGCCCTGCCACGCGAGCAGCGAGATGAACGCCTCGCAGCCCAGGATCACCGCGCCGCGTACGAGCAGGTGCCGGTCGAGCTCGCGCTCGCTCGCCCCGGCCCCGCGCCGCCGCCCCAGCGAGAGCGCGAGCGAGGTGCCCGACAGGAACAGGAACGTGGGCGCGCAGAGGTGCGTGACCCAGCGCACCCCGAACTGCAGCGCCGGCAGGACGCTGCCGGGCGCGTGCTGCGGCTGGCCCGTCCGCGGGTCGAGCATGTAGGCGGAGTCGACCGCGATGCGCTCGCCGTTGAACGCCATCGAGGCGTGGTCGAGGGTCATGAGCACCATGACCAGGCCGCGCATCCAGTCGATCGCCGCCAGGCGCCCGGCTCCGGCCGGGGCCGCGGATCCGGTCACGGGCTAGACGGGGCCGGGGCGCGCGTTCGAGGCCTCGAACAGGCGCATGTTCTTGTCCACGTCGTAGGGCTGCTCGCGCAGCGTCTCCGGGTCCCACTCGCTGCGCGCGCGCGCGAAGAAGTCACCGCCGTAGACGTGGATCGCACCGGTCAGGCGCGCGACCGGGTTGGTCACCGAGTGCACGACATCGGTACCGAGCGGCAGCACCTCGCCCGGACCCAGCGAGCGCGCGCCCGCGGCCTCGATCTGCGGCCCGTCTGCGGCGTCGAGCCGGCGCCAGAAGATGTTGTCCTCGCGGCCGGTGTACACGCCGATCACCGCCCACATTCGATGGTCGTGCGGCATCAGCACCATACGCGGACCCCAGAGCACGTTGATCACGGTGAGCTCGTCGCTGACGTGAATGCGCTGTACCTCGCTGCGCTGCGGCTCACCGAGCGCGCGCAGCACGCTGGACGGGCGCTCGATGGCGCGCGTGAGGATCTCGCGCACGGCAGCCGCCGGCGACGACTCCGCGAGCGCCGCGCGGCACGTCTCGACCAGGCGGCCCGCGTCGAAGTCCGCCGCGCCGCTCAAGGCCCGTTCCCCGCGGTCGCGTCGCGCCGCGCCGCGCGCAGCAGCGCGAAGGCCGGAAGCGAGAGGAGGGCGGCCTGCAGCAGCCCGGCGGGCCAGCCCCTGCCGTTGGGGCTGGCCTCGCTCCAGATCAGGTGGCTCAGCGCCACGTAGAACGCGTAGCCGGCCGCCCACGGAACCACGCGCCGGTCGCCGCGCCAGAACAGCCAGGCCCCGGCCGCGAAGATCAGCCAGTGCAGGGGCGCGGTGGCCAGCGCCCAGGTGCCGCGCAGCTCGAAGCCCAGCCAGACCTCGACGTCGCGCGTGTGCTCGAGCAGCAGGTCGCGCGGCACGGTGACCGCCAGCGCAAGCAGGCAGAACAGCGCCATGCCCGTCATCCAGCGCGGACGTGCGTTCGCCGCGCGTCGTGCCTCGCCGGTGGCCGCGGTCACGGCGCCGGGCCCCCGCGCGACGCCACGGCGAACACCCAGATCTCCCCGCCGCCGGGCGGACGGTTCGGGTACTTGGCCGCGGCGATCTCGCGCAGCCGCGCGATCTGCTCCGCATCCTGCAGGCGCCGGAGCTCGACGGGATAGCGGCGCCCGTCGATCCGCAGCAGCGCGCGGCCGTCCTCGACCGCGGTCCGGTACCAGCTCTTTCCGGGCGGGAATCCGAGGCTGCAGGGGACGAAGGCGCGCTCGCCATCCACCAGGATCCAGACGGTGCGCGAGCGGTCCTGCGCGAGCAGCTGAAGCTCGATCTCGGCCTCGCCGGCCGCGAAGCCCCAGTCGCGCACGGGCTCCTCGATCAGCGGGCCCGCCTCGAGCGGCCCGCCCGGGAACATCGCCAGCGGACCGTCCCGGAAGCGGGCGCCCACCGCGAGCAGCGCGAATGCCAGCGCGGCCAGGGCCAGCACGGAGCCGAGGCCGATCGCGAGCGCGCGCAGCAGGCGGATCATCCGCGACGCCCCTCCCTCACCAGGGCCAGGCGCCGCAGATCGCGCCCGTGATCACCAGGTAGGTCGCGCGGTAGCCGGTCTGGATGAGGTACAGCGTCCAGCCCCAGCCGGAGAACAGGCTGTCGGAGAGCATGGTCATCGCCACCACGCCCAGCCCCACGACGGCACCGAGGCCCGCGCCGCCCAGCAGCGAGTCCACACCGGCCGCGGTCGTCAGCCACTCGATCGACGCCGCGGCGACCAGGCAGGAGATCATGCTGCCCGCCATCGCGGGACCGGCGGGCCCGAGCTGGTCTGCCGTCTTGCCCAGCGCCGCCATCCAGGCATTGCCGAGCAGCGCGGGCGAGTACCACGCGGCGCCCAGCCCCCCGCTGAGGATGCCTGCCACCAGCACCGCGCCCCAGTCCATGCCCCCGAGATCCATGTCGAGCCTCCCCCGGACTCCGTTCCGGGCGCGCATGGTCCCACCATGGGGCGCCGGCGTCCACAGGCCCTCAGCAAGACCGCGACCCGCGCGTCGCCGTGGCCGTGTACCGAGAGCCGCCCGGCCGGCGCGCCAGCGAGCGCGCCCGCTGACGCCTCAGCGCAGCTCGAAATCCGAGAGGTCGGGCCTGCGCGTCCAGGACCAGTAGTCCACCAGGCGCCAGGGTGAGGTCACGGTGACCTCGCCGCGGCTGTTCTTGTACCAGCTCGTCGTGCCGCCGTGCGAGAGCACGAGCTGCGAGACGGCCTCGGCGCGGCGCTCGTTGAAGGCCTCGTTGACCTCGTCTCGGCACTCGATCACGCGCCTGCCCTCGCGCAGCAGCGCCTTGAGGCAGCCGAGGATGTAGCGCACCTGGCACTCGGAGTGGAAGATGATGCTGCCCGCGTGCGCCAGGTTCGTGCCGGGACCGTAGAGCAGGAAAAGGTTCGGGAAGCCCGGGGCCGTGATCCCGAGGTACGCCCTCGGGTCGTCGCCCCACTTCTCGGAGAGCACCACGCCGTCGCGGCCGACGATGTCCATCGGGTACAGGAAGCGATTGGCATGGAATCCCGTCGCGAGCACGATCGCGTCCACGGGATACTCGCTGCCGTCGCCCGCGATCACGCTCTTGGCGGTGACGCGCTCGATGCCCGATGTCTGCAGATCGACGTCGGGCCGGCGCAGCGCGCCGAGCCAGCTGCCGTTGTCCTGCAGGATGCGCTTGACGAACGGCGGGTACTTCGGGACGACCTTCTCGAGCAGCTCGGGGTCGTCGCCGACCTGCGAGGCGATGTACTCGGTCATCTGCACGCGCCGCTCCTCGTTGAGCGGGCCCACCGAGCGTTCGGGATGTGGCCAGTCCGGATCGATCTTGAAGCTGCGCAGCAGCGCGTCCGAGGCCGGCCAGAACAGCAGGAAGCGGTACCAGCGCGCGTAGAACGGGACCTTCTCGAGCAGCCACTTCTTCCCGTCGGGGACGCGCTCGTGGTACAGCGGGTTCGGGCCCATCCAGCCCGGCGAGCGCTGGAAGACCACCGTGTGCTCGGTGATCTTCGCGATCTCGGGCACCAGCTGGAAGGCGCTCGCGCCCGTGCCGATCACCGCCACGCGCTTGCCGTCGAGCGGCACGTCATGGCGCCAGCGCGCCGAGTGGAAGCAGGGACCCTCGAAGTCGTCGAGACCCGGGATGTCGGGGTACTTCGGCCGGTTGAGCAGGCCGCAGCCGCTGATCACCGCGCTGAACTCGAGCGTCTCCTCGTCGCCATCGGCGGGTCGCACCTGCACGCTCCAGCGCCCGCGATCCTCGTCCCAGCTCGCGCGTGTCACCTCGGTGTTGAAGCGGATGTGCGGGCGCACGCCGTACTTGGTGGCGCAGTGCTCGAAGTACGCGACCAGCTCGTCGCGCTGCGAGTAGTACTCCGACCACTCGTGGTTGGGCTCGAACGAATAGGCGTAGAAGTGATTGGGCACGTCGACGCGGCAGCCGGGGTAGCTGTTCTCGTACCAGGTGCCGCCGACGTGGTCGTCCTTCTCGACCACGACGTAGGGGATGCCCGCCTCCTCCAGCCGGATCGCCGCCAGCAGACCGGACATGCCCGCGCCGATCACCAGCACCCGCAGGCTCTTCCGCGCCTCCGCGGGCACGTCGTCCCAGTGCACGTCGCGGTGGTCGCCGTCGAGCGCCATCTCCTCGAGCATCATCGGCAGGTACTCGTCGGGCACCTCCTCGCCGACCATGAAGCTCATCATGCGAATGATGGTCTCGTGCGAGGGCGGCGGCGGCAGGCGGCAGCCGCCGTCGCGGAAGGCCTTCAGGACCTCGAGGGCGTGGGCCCGGACCTGCGCGCGCTCCTCCTCCGGAAGGCCGCCCTGCGTCCCGCCCATCGCTGCGGGGCCGGGCCGGATCGGGCCGTCGAGCAGGCCGGGGTCACCGGTGATGTGGATCAGGGCCATCATCAGCGTCGGGATGCTGGCGCTCTCGAGCGCCTCCGCGATGAACGCGTCGTCCTCGGTGATGGGGGCCTCTGCGGCGTGAATCTCGAGCAAGGGGTGCTCCTGCGCGGGAGGAATCCACCCGATTGTGGCACGCGACGCCGGCGCCGGCAGCGCTGGCCCAAAGGAGGGTCGCGCGGCGGGGTCAGGACCGCGGCGCGCCCCGCGCGCCGCGGATCAGGCGGCCGGGGAGCTCGCCGGTGAGCGTGTCGCCGTCGATGGTGCGCGTTCCGGCGACGAAGCTGCCCACGTAGCCGCGCGCCCGCTGCATCAGGCGCCGGCCCGAGGCCGGCAGGTCGAAGACCATCTCCGGCAGCTCGACACCCAGACGCCCGTGATCGATCAGGTTCAGGTCGGCGCGCAGCCCGGGCGATGCGCATGCGCTCGCGGCGCGGACGCACCGGCGCGAATCCCACGCCGCAGTTGCCCATCACGACCGCGGTCACGCCGTGCCAGCGCGAGGGCGCGATCTCGTCGTCCCAGGTCGCCTGCCCATCGTAGTGCGTGTGCACGTCCACGAAGCCCGGCGTGACCAGGAGCCCGTCGGCGTCGATCTCCTCGCGCGCCCTGCCCTGCACACGCCCGACCTCCGCGATGCATCCTCCGGAGATCGCGACATCACCGGTGAACGCCGGTGCGCCGCTGCCGTCGACGATGGTGCCGCCGCGAATGATCCGGTCGTGCATCGCGTGCCCTCCGCTGCAGTCAGCGTCGCACCGATCGGGGTGGACGGATCGCGAGCCGATCCGGGACCATCGGCCGGGCGCGCACGCTTGCGATGCGCGAGCGCGCGCCGCAGGATGCGCGCGTCACGACTCGAGGAGGTCCGGATGCGGGGTGCATGCAGCGGAAAGGGAGGAGGAGGTCTGCTGTGCGCGGGCCTGCTGCTGGTGTTCGCGCTGGTCCTGGGCGCGGCATCCAGCCCCCGCGCCGGAGACGGGCTCGACGGCTTCCTGCGCGCGCGACCGCAACGTGTCGGCATGTCGGCCCAGCGCCTGGAGCGGCTGGACCGGGTGCTCGACGCGCACGTCGACGCCGGCCGCATCCCCGGCTACCAGCTGCTGGTGGCGCGACGCGGTCGCCTGGTGCACCACCGCGTCTACGGCTCGATGGATCGGGAGGCCGGGCGCGCACTCGAGCCCGACGCGATCTACCGGATCTACTCGATGTCGAAGGTCGTGACGGGCGCGGCCACTCTGGTGGCGTTCGAGCGCGGCGGCTTCCTGCTCGTCGATCCGGTCGGCCTGCACCTGCCCGCGCTCGCGAAGATGAACCGGCTCGAGCGCGCCGCCGACGGCTCGCTGACGGTGGTCGGCGCGAAGCACGAGATGACGGTGCTCGACCTGCTGCGGCACACCTCGGGCCTGAGCTACAGCTTCATCGCGCCGCCGCCCTGGGGCGCGCGCTACGTGGCGGCGGGGATCACGCCCGGCATCCGCGGCCTGCCCGACGACGCGGGCCTGGGCCCGGCGAGCCGCGACCGCCAGGCCACGCTGGCCGACATGGTCGAGCGCCTCGGCGAGCTGCCGCTGGTCGCCGAGCCGGGCACGGCCTGGCACTACGGCGTGAACATGGACGTGCTCGGGCGCCTGATCGAGGTGAGCTCGGGCCAGTCGTTCCCGGAGTTCCTGCGCGAGCACCTGTTCGAGCCGCTCGACATGCGCGACAGCGGCTTCTTCGTGCCCGACGCGAAGATCGAGCGCTTCCCGGCCTGCTACGGGCCAACGGCCGACGGCGGAATGCGCCTGCTCGACGCGCCGCACACCAGCGAGTACCGCGAGCCGCCCGCGATGCCCGGCGGCGGCGGCGGCATGGTCGCGAGCGCGCGCGACTACATGCGCTTCGCGCTGATGCTGCTCGGTCGCGGCGAGCTCGACGGCCGCCGGGTGCTGTCCCCGAAGACCGTCGACCTGATGCTCGCGAGCCACCTGCCCGACGACGTCTTCGGCAGCGCGCCGCTCGGGTTCTCCTCCGCGCGCACCTACGCCAACGGCGGACGGGGCGTGAGCTTCGGCCTCACGGGCTCGGTGATCGTCGAGCCGCAGCTCACCGGGCTGCCGGTCTCGCGGGGCACGTTCGGCTGGGGCGGCGCGGCGAGCACCTTCTTCTGGGTCGATCCCGCCGAGGAGGTCGCGGTCGTCTTCATGACCCAGCTCGTGCTCAGCGGAAGCTATCCGCTGCGCGGCGAGCTGCTGCGCGGCGTCAACGCGGCGATCGTGGACTGACTCAGCTCCGAGGAAGATACGTCCGGAACACGTCGCCGATCTCGTCGTCGGCGTCGGTCGGCGGGTCGTACCAGGTGCGCACCTCGACCGAGCCGTCGTCGCCGAAGCGGTAGTTGTCGATGCTGAGCATCACGTGCGCCTCGCCGTCGACCACGGTGTGGTTGCGCATCAGCCAGGCCACCTCGTTGCCGCAGATGAAGCGCGTGCCCTCGGCCACCTCGAGGCGCATCAGGGGCTGGAACATGTCCCAGGCATCAGCGCAGCAGGTCTGGAAGCCGCGCCTGGGCGGCGTGCCCACGGGATCGAGCATCTGGAAGTCGCCGGGCGCGACCGCCTTCCAGTTCGCGATCCAGGCCTGCTTGTCGCCCGCGTTCCACAGCGCCGCGTAGCCCTCGGCCCAGATCTCGAGCTGCTCACGCGTCGGTGCCGCCATGCGCCGCCTCCCGTCCGGGCCGGAGGCCCGCCCGCGCATTGTGCGCAGGCAGCTCGGGCGCCACAAGCGGCGCTCGCGCACGCCGGGTAGCCGGGCGCGACGGGCCGCTCAGCGGCCGAGCAGGCGCGAGAGCAGCCCCTTGCCCTGCTTGCGGGCGCGCTCCTCGCGCATGCGCATGATGCGCAGCTCGCGCACCGCCTCGACGGAGCGCGGGTCGAGCTTGACCGCGCGCCGGAACAGCTTCGTGGCGCGCTCCAGATCGCCGGTGTTCTGGTACAGGCGCCCGAGCACCAGTGGCGGGCGCGCGTGGTTGGGGCTGAGCTTCAGCGCGGCGCGCCCGTGCCGCAGCGCCTCGTCTACCGCACCGGGCTCGCCGGCGCGCACCAGGTAGATCGCCCAGGCGAGGCACGCGCGGTACTCGCCCTCGTCGGGACAGAGCTCGACGGCGCGCTGGTAGCCGGTCAGCGCGCCCTTCCAGTCCTGGCGCTCCAGCCGCTCCTCGGCAGCGCGAAACGCGCGCTCGGCCTCGAGCACGTTCTTGACCTCGGCCGCGACGGCGACCTGGCGCGCGTCGAGGTCGGGGTCCTCGCGGTAGCGCTCGAGCGACTCTGGATCCGAGAGCTTGGCCCAGGCGTCGGCCAGGGCCGCGAAGGCCTCCTGGCCCAGCGCGCGGATCTCGTCGGGCACGGCGCCCAGCGCGTCGGGGTGCAGCTGACGCGCAAGCTCCCGGTAGGCCGCGTGGATCTCGTCGGGCTCCGCGTCCACGGGCACCCCGAGCGCCTGGAACGGGTTGGTGGAGCGCACGCGTTCGAGCAGGCTCAGCAGCTCGCCCTCGCTGGGGCTCGAGGCGCTCCCGAGGGCCTCGCCGATCACCTCGCGCAGCCCCCCGATCGTGAGCCCGCGCGCCTCGACCACGCGCGCGCCCATGCGCCCTGCCCGGCGCCGGGCCGCCGGCGGGAAGCGGCTGGGCACGAAGAGGATCGCCGGTGCGCCCGCAGCCTGGACGCTGGAGCTGCGGATCGCCTGCAGCAGCCCGAGGTCGGAGTCGTCCACGAGGCCCGCATCGAGCAGCAGCAGATCGGGCACGTGCTCGACGACCGCGTGCAGCACCTCGGGGGCGCTGCCCGCGGGCCGCACGTCGTGGCCGGCCCTGAGCAGCTCGCGCTCCACATTCTCGCGCAGGCTGGGGCTTGCCAGCGCGCAGAGAATGCTCGCGGGCTGCGACACGGACCACCTCCTGGTGACAGCAGGGAGCTTGTCGGTCCCGCAGCGACGGTCTTTAGCCCGGCGCCCGGAGGCTCAGGGATCGACCAGACGGCCCTGTGCGTCGCGGATCTCGGGGCCCCGGACGCGCGCCCGACCGTCGCCGAAGGCGCCGTCTCGCTCGCGCAGGGCGCCCTTGAGCCCCTTCTCGCGCACCGCGTCGAAGTACGCCCGCGTGCCCGGTGCCAGGTGCGCGCGGCTGTCGTTCTCGCCCGAGAGTCGCTGGAGCGTGTACGCGCCCATCAGCTCGAGCCCGATGTTGATGATGCGCTTGTTCGAGGAGAGCAGGTCGGGGTCGATCATGGCCAGGCGATCGGCCAGGCCCTCGACCTCTGCCTCCAGCAGCTCCACGGGCACCGACTTCATGACCAGGCCGATCTCGGCGGCGTCGGCTCCGGTGACCGTGTCTCCGGTGAGCTGCAGGCGCTTGGCCCACTGCGGCCCGCAGTTGTACAACCACATGTTGTTGGGCAGGCTGCCGAGATTGCGCGCCGGCGGGAAGCCGATGATCGCGTCGTCGGCCGCGATCACCATGTCGCAGAAGAGGGCGATGTCGGTGCCGCCGGCCAGGCAGTGCCCGTGCACCTGCGCGATCGACGGCTTGTGCATCTCCCAGAGCGCCTTCAGGCGCCGCGTGCGGCGCTCGATCAGCCAGGCATCGTCGTCGATGGTGCTGCCGTCGCGCCGGCTCACGTCGTCCTTCGGGCGGGTGGAGCCCGCACCGCTGAGGTCGTAGCCCGCGCAGAACGACTTGCCCGCGCCGCGCACGATCACGCAGTGCACGGAGCGGTCGTCGTCGGCCTCCCAGAGCGCGTGCTCCAGCTCCTCGAGCAGCAGGTCCGAGATCGGGTTGCGCTTCTCGGGCCGGTTGAGGGTGATGCGCGCGCGACCGCGCTCGGTCTCGTAGAGGATGTTCTCGTACTTCACGCGCGAAGCATGCACGAGCGGGGAGCGCGTGTCCCGGCGGGCGCCCGCCGGGCGCGGCTGCGTCTGGACGCGACCGGGAAGGGGCCGGAAGAGCTGCGGGCGGGAATCGGGCCGGGACCGCCGCGCGGCGACGGGAGCGGGCTCGCCGGCAGCCGGTTAGCCGGGCAGGTCCCTCGCCGGCCCGGGGCCGCCTTCGCCGAGGCGGCCTCCGGGCCCGAGGTGGCCGCGTCCGGGCACGTGGTTGACCTCGACGCGGATGCCGTCGGGGTCCTCGAAGAGCAGCGAGTAGTAGCCCGGCGCGAACTGCGGCCCGTCCTCGGGCGGGTGCACGATGGTCGCCCCGGGCTGCGCCCGGACGAACTCGTGCACGCTGTCCACGTCCTCGCGGCGGCGCGCGCGGAAGCAGAAGTGGTGCAGGCCGGCGCGGTCCTGGTCGAAGGGCCGGTCGCGCTTGCCGGACGGAGCGGCGCGCACGAGGATCCCCGTGCGGCTGCCGATGCAGTAGACGATCCCCTCGCCCCGGATCAGCGTGCGCATCTCGAGGAAGTGACACAGCGCCTCCCAGAAGGGAAGGCAGCGCCCGGGATCGTTCACCGTGAGCTGGATGTGCGCGATCCCGTTCATCTCGACGCTCATGGCGAACTCCTCGCGGTCGGCTCACGAGTCTACAGCGGCCGCCGCGCGCACGGGACGGCCGGGGTGCTTTCGGTGCATACTGGACCGCCGAGGAGGAGGCGCTGTGAAGTTCGGATACACGCTCTTCGGGGTCCGGCCCACGGAGTACGGTGAGGTGGCCCGGCGCGCCGAGGCCGCGGGCTTCGAGTCGATCTGGATGCCCGAGCACCTGGTCTTCCCGACCGAGATGCCCTCGACGTATCCCTACTCCGAGACAGGCCAGCCTCCGGTCTACCCCGGCTCGCCCCTGTACGACGCCTGGGTCACGCTCGCGTTCATCGCGGCGAGCACCGAGCGCATCCGCCTGGGCACCCACGTGTACATCCTGCCGCTGCGCCACCCGCTGGTGACCGCGCGCGCCTTCACCACGCTCGACCAGCTCTCGCAGGGCCGCGCGATCCTCGGCATCGGCGTGGGCTGGCTCGCCGACGAGTTCCACTTCGTGGGCGAGTCGTTCTCCAACCGCGGCAAGCGCACCGACGAGATCATCGAGCTGCTGCGCAAGCTCTGGACCGAGAAGATCGTGCACCACGACGGCGAGTTCTACGAGCTCGGCCCGCTGCGCTTCGAGCCCAAGCCGGTCCAGAAGCCCTATCCGCCGATCGAGGTCGGGGGCACCACGAATCCCGCGGTGCGGCGCGCGGCGCGGCTCGGCGACGGCTGGCTCGCCACCGGCGCCCTCGAGCTCGACGAGCTGGGCGCGCGCATCAAGGAGATCGAGGCGCTGCGCCGCGAGGCGGGCCGAGACGGTCCCTTCGAGATCTCGATGGGCAACCGCCTGACGCTCGACGTGGACAGCGTGCGCCGCTACGCCGACGTGGGCGTCACGCGCCTGATGCTGGGCCCGCCGTTCCCCGAGGACGGCAAGTTCAGCCTGAAGTACCTCACCGACTTCATCGACCGCTGCGGCGACGAGGTGATCTCGAAGCTCTGAGCAGCCCGGGGCGCTGGCAGGCTAGCCGCCCAGGCGACTGGTCACCTTGACCACGAGCTCGATCAGCGCACGCCGATCCTCGAGCGCCAGCGAGCGACCGGTGGCATCGAGCTCGAACTGGTGGATCACGTCGCGGAGCTGCTCGATCGAGAGCGGCGCGAGCCGATCGCGCAGCATCGACTCCCATCCCTGCTCGTAGATCGCGAACGGATCGAGCACCGCAGGGCTGCGGGACAGCGGCGCCGGCGGAGCGGGCGCGAGGGCCCCGGCCAGACGCTCCGCGAAGGGCTCGTCGACCTGCACCTGCTCGATGAGCACCCCGAACAGCCCCCGGAGCTGCCCGATGAGCGCCTCTCGCGAAGCTTGCGACACGCACGTACTCCTTGCCACGGCGCGTATCGGCGCGGCCAGGAGGCGGCTTGAGCGCCGCCCCCCGCGGGCCGGTGCAGCGACTAGAGCCTGAAGAGCTTCGCGGCGTTGTCGCCCAGGATTGCGCTCTTGGCAGCCTCGCTCAGGGTGTCGCGGTCGCGGATCTTGTTGACCGAGTCGGGGAACTCGGCGTCCCAGTGCGGGTAGTCCGAGGCGTAGATCACGCGCTCGGCGCCGAGCCGGTCGACGACCCACTCGATCGCCGACTCGTCGGGCTCGCAGGAGACCCAGACCCGCCCCTGCTCCACGTACTCGCTGGGCGGGCGCGGGACCGGCATCTCGCCCGGGCGCTTGTGAAAGTGCTCGTCGAGGCGCTCCAGGAAGTACGGCAGGAACCCGCAGCCGGCCTCGAGGAAGGCCACGCGCAGCTCGGGGAAGCGCTCCATCACGCCGCCGCAGAGCACGCAGGTCATGCCGTACATGATGTCGAACGGGAACGCGATCGTGTGCGACATGGCGTAGCAGTCCAGGCGCGACTCGGCGAAGCCCCCGCCGCCGGCGTGGAAGGTGACCGGTACGTCGAGCTCCTGCGCCAGCGCGAAGACCGGGTCGAGATGTCCCTTGTGCGCGGGCCGGTTGAGCGTGTTCGAGAGCACGTTGAGCGCGACCATGCCCTGGTCGACGACCGCGCGCCGCGCCTCCGCCAGCGCCGCGTCCATGTCGGCCAGCGGCAGCGCCGGGATGCCCTTGAGGCGCGCGGGGTCCGCCGAGCAGTAGTCGGTCAGCCAGTCGTTGTACGCCCGGCAGAGCGCGGTGGCGAGCTCGCGGTCCTGCGCCTGCCAGAGCGCGAGACCGAACGAGCCATACAGAACGGCCACGTCGATGCCCTCGGTATCCATGTCGACCAGGCGCAGCTTGGGATCGAAGCCGCCGTCGCGGTGCGTGGTGGCCTCCTGGATGCCCTCGGGCGCCCACTCGCCGATGCCCTCGCCGGGCGGGATCAGGCGCCCCTCGAGCATGTATCGCGTGGTACCGCGGTTGTCGCGCACCAGCCGCGGCCGACGATCGCGAAACGCCGGGTCGAGGTACTGCTCCCAGACCCATTCCGGCTCCCAGACATGTCCGTCGGCATCGATCACGCGGCTCAGGGCAGTCCTCCCGCGGCGCGCGCCGCACCCCCATTGTACGCCGGATCCGCGGTCGCCCTGCACCCCGACGCGGCCCCGTGTAGGCTCCCCCCAGGATCGACGGGGAGGACAGAAGGTGCTGGTCCTGCGCGAGGAGCACGACGTACGCGGCGCGTGCGAGCACGAGTTCGACGGCCTGGTGCGCGACGAGTGGATCCCGGCGCTCGCCGCCGGCGACGAGGCGCGCCTGGCCTTCTACACGCGCCTGGCGCACGGCGCCGGCGAGGCCTATCGCCTCGTCACCTACACCATCGTCCCCGACGCGGCGTCCTGGGGCCGCCTGATGGACCGCGTGCACGGCGGCGACCTCAAGAGCCTGGCCGGACGGCTCGACGAGCTGCGCCACGCCGTGGACGGCACGCTGCTCACGCCACTGCCCTGGTCGAAGCTGCAGAGCATCGACCTCGACGCGATCCCGGTCTCGCGCGAGCCGGCCACCGACCTGTCGCTCTTCATGGAGGACACGGTCTACCCGCACTCCGGCAAGCTCGACGAGTACATCGAGGTGGCCGGCAAGGTCTACGCGGGCGACTACGACGAGATGTTCCCCGACGTACCGCGCCTGCTCGACATCGAGGCGGGCTTTCGCACGGCTCACGGCTCGGGGCGGCGCGGTCAGATCGTGCTCTGGCAGCGCGTGCTGCTGCCCGATGGCCTGCTGAACCTGCTGCGCACGGAGATCCCCGAGGAGTTCAACAAGCCCGGCAAGTGGATGATCGACGCGCTGCAGTACCGCGACCAGTGGCGCAGCCGCCTGCTGCGCACGGTGAGCTGGTCGCCGCTCAGCTAGAGCCCGCGCCCTCGAAGAACGATGCCGCGTAGCGGGTGTCGACGTGCTCGCGGATCTCGCGGATACGGCCCTCGCGCAGCTCGTAGACGAAGACGTAGCGGTTGTCGTAGGTCTCGCCAGCGGGCGTCCGCGCGCGCATGCGCGTCTCGGCCACGACGACGTCGCCCTCGCCGATCATCAGCCGTACCTCCGTGTGCTGCGTGCCCGCCTCGAAGCTGGCGGCCACCGCGCCGAGCATCATGTCCACGATGTGCGCACCGCCCTCGTGACGCCCGGCGTACGGCGGCGGCGCCGAGTCGGGCACGATCCAGACCAGGTCGTCGGTGACCCGCTCGAGCATCGCGGCCCGGTCGCCGCGGTCGGTGGCCGCGAGGTAGGCGCGCGCGATCGCCTTGTTCGCCTCGAGGCTCATGCGCGGAGGCTAGCGCAGCCTAGCCCCACCAGTCGCGCAGCGCGCCGAACAGATTGCTGTAGCGATCGGTCCAGAGCGTGGGCGGGCGCGCATCCTGTGGCCAGGGATCGATCGCCGAGCGCACGGGCTCGAGGGTCGCAAGACGTTCGTTGCGGCTGACCAGGATCCAGTCGGCGGGGTAGATCTCCCGCTCCTCGTCCTCGCCAGACTCGACCCGCCAGGCGCGCGCGCCCACCCGCGCGGCAGCGGCGCGCACGATCGGTGCCAGATCCACGTAGCGATTGGAGACGTTGACGGCGAGCACGCCATCGGGTCGCAGGCGTCGCCAGTAGATCTCGAAGGCCTCGGCGGTGAGCAGATGGGTGGGGACCGCATCGCTGGTGAACGCGTCGAGCGCGAGCAGATCGAGCGGCGGCTCCTCACCCGCCTCGACCTCGCGCTCGATCTGCAGACGACCGTCGCCGAGGACCAGCGAGACGTCGCCCCGCGCGTCGGCCAGGAAGCTGAAGTACTCGTGCGCGATCCGCACCACCTCGGGATCGATCTCGTAGAAGCGCAGCGCGTCACCCTCGCGCGCGTACGTCGCCAGGGTGCCCACCCCGAGCCCCAGGACCCCCACGCGAACGGACGGCTCGCCCAGCAGCTCCGGCAGCGCCCGCAGCGCCACGCCGATGCCGGCATCGGGCCCGAAGTACGCCGTCGCCGCGGCGCGCTGGCCGGGCCCGGTGAGCTGCGTGCCGTGCAGGGTGCTGCCGTGTGC
>JAJDAJ010000070.1 GCA_029261925.1 Deltaproteobacteria bacterium
CCGGGCCTGAAGACGGCGAAGCTGCAGCGCATCCAGGTGATCAAGGGCTGGGTCGGACCGGACGGCGCGTTCCACCAGGCGATCCACGACGTGGCCGGCGGCGTCGATCCGGCGGCGACCGTGGACCTCGAGACCTGCGAGGTCTCGGGGCCGGGCCACGACAGCCTCTGCGCCGTCTGGACCGATCCCGACTTCGACCCGGGACGCGCCGCGTTCTACTACGCGCGCGTCCTCGAGAACCCTGCGTGCCGCTGGAACGCCCACCACTGCGCCGCGCTGCCCGCCGATACGCGGCCGGCCCCGTGCAGCGACCCCGAGGTGCCGCGCGTCACGCAGGAGCGCGCCTGGACCTCGCCGATCTGGTACACGCCCCCGGCCACGTGAGCGGCGGACGCCTCGACCGGGTCGGGCGCGCGGCGCCCTCGCGCGTCTCGAAGGCCGACTTCGAGCAGCGCGAGGCCTCGCTGCGCCTCGGCCTGCTCGAGGCGCAGCAGGAGCTGCGCGAGCGGCCGTTCGGCGCCCTGGTGCTGGTGTGCGGGGACGACCGGCCCGGCTGCGAGGCCTGGGTCGACCGCATGCACGAGTGGCTCGACGCGCGGCGCCTCGAGCTGCACGCCTTCCCGATCGACGATCCGGACCGCGAGCGCATGCCCGGCTTCTGGCGCTACTGGTGCGCGGTCCCCGCCCACGGGACCGTGACCGTGCACCTGACGGCGTGGCCGATGGCCGCGATCGCCGACCGTCTGGCGGGGCGCATCGACCCCGACGGCTTCATGCGGCGGCTCGCGCGGATCGAGGCGCTGGAGCGCAGCCTGCTCGACGATGGCACGACGCTGGTCAAGCTGTGGATCCACCAGCCCCACGAGGAGCTCGACAGACGCTTGAAGAAAGCGCGCAAGAAGCCAGACAAGATCTGGGATGTCGAGGAGCTGGACTACCGCATCTTCCGCCGCTGGGACGACGGCGTGCCCCTGGTCGAGCAGCTGCTCGAGGCCACCGGGGCGCCCCGCGCCCCCTGGCACGTGATCGATGGCCGCGACGATGAGGCCCGGGACCTCGAGGCCGGGGGCATCGTGCTGCGGGCGCTGCAGGCGCGGCTGCGCCCCGCCCCGATCCCGGCGCGCGCCGCGAGACCCGCCGCCCTGCCGCCGCACCCCGGCCCCGGACCCGGACTCGCGGAGCTCGAGCGCGGGGAGCCGGTCCGTGTCCCGGCGGCGGAGTACCGCGAGCGTCGCGACGCGCTGCAGGCCGGGATCGCACGGCTGTCGCGCGCGGCGCGTGCGGCGGGCACCGCCAGCCTGGTGCTGCTCGAGGGCCCCGACGCCGCGGGCAAGGGCGGCGCGATCCGCCGCCTGATCCGCGCCATGGCGGCGCGCGACTACCGCGTGGTGCCGATCGCCGCGCCCGACGAGCGCGAGCGCGCCCACCACTGGCTCTGGCGCTTCTGGACCCGTCTGCCCGGGCCCGGGAGGATGCTGATCCTGGACCGGAGCTGGTACGGGCGCGTGCTCGTCGAGCGCGTCGAGGGCTTCGCCGACGAGCCGGCCTGGCGCCGCGCGTACGGCGAGATCAACGAGCTCGAGGCGCAGCTGGTCGAGCAGGGCATGCCGCTGTGCAAGCTCTGGCTGCACATCGATCCGCCCGAGCAGCTGCGGCGCTTCCTCGCGCGCGAGGCCACGGCCCACAAGCGCCACAAGATCACCGACGAGGATCACCGCAACCGCGCGCGCTGGCCGGACTACCGGCGCGCCGCCGACGAGATGTTCGCCCGCACCAGCACGGCCGCGGCGCCCTGGACGCTGGTTGACGCCCGCGACAAGCGGCATGCGCGGCTGCGCGTGCTCGAGACGGTGCACGACGCGCTGGAGGCCGCCGTTGGCTGAGCGCGCGCTGCCCCGTCCGACGCCCGAGACGGCCCACTTCTGGGAGGGCACCCTGGCCGGGGAGCTGCGCCTGCAGCGCTGCGCGGGCTGCGGCAGCTTCCGGCTGCCGCCGCGCCCGCTGTGCGGCCGCTGCGGGGCCGACGTCGCGGAGATCGTGGTCGCGAGCGGCCGCGCGCGCCTGCACAGCTACGTGATCAGCCACCTGCCGGCGCCGGGCTTCGAGCCGCCGCACGTGATCGCGATCGTCGAGCTGGCCGAGGGCCCGCGACTGCTCTCGAACCTGATCGACGTGGCCCCCGATCCCGCCGCGCTGCCGCTCGACCTGCCGCTCGAGCTGGTCCTCGAGCGCGTCGCCGAGGGCATCGCGCTGCCGCTGTTCCGCCCCGCGGGACCCGGCGCTTGAGCGCGCCGCGCGCCGCGATCGCGGGCGCTGCCGAGAGCGCACGCCTGGGCAAGGTGCCGGAGCTCTCCGCGCTCGGCCTGGCAATCGACGCCTCGCGGCGCGCGCTCGACGACGCCGGGCTGCGCCCCGCCGACATCGACGGCGTGGCCACGGCCGGCCTGACGCCCTACCAGCCGACCGCGCTGGCGCACGCGCTGGGCATCACCCCGGGCTGGGTCGACGCCACCATGATGGGCGGCTGCTCGTCGCTGATGCACGTGCGTCACGCCGCCGCGGCGATCGCCGCGGGCCAGTGCAGCTGCGTGCTGGTCGCGCACGGCGAGTCCGGGCGCTCGCGCATCGGCGCGCCGGGCTACCGCCCCACGCCCGACAGCCCGCAGGGACAGTTCGAGCTGCCCTTCGGGACGGCCGGGCCGATGACCCTGCTGAGCCTGGGCGCGCTGCGCTTCATGCACGAGACCGGGACGACCCGCGAGCAGCTCGCGGCGGTGGCGGTGGCGCAGCGTGGCTGGGCGCAGCGCAACCCGCGCGCCCTGCGACGCGAGCCGCTCGACGTGGCCGGCGCGCTCGCGGAGCGTCCCGTGGCCTGGCCGTTCACGCGCCCCATGTGCTGCGTGGTGACCGACGGCGGCGGCGCGCTGATCGTCACCTCGGCCGCGCGCGCGCGCGACCTGCCGCGCCCGCCCGTGTACCTGCTCGGCAGCGGCGAGGCGACCGGGGTACCGCTGCTGCTCGAGATGCCCGACCTGACCACGTCGGAGGCCTTCCGGGCCGCCGGCGCCGCGGCGTTCGGCGATGCCGGCCTGCGGCCCGCCGACATGGACCACGCGATGCTCTACGACGCGCTGGCGCACCTGCCGCTGTACGCGCTCGAGGATCTGGGGTTCGTGGGCCGGGGCGAGGCCGGCGCCTTCGTGGCCGAGGGCCACACCGGACCCGGTGGCTCCCTGCCGCTGAACACCAGCGGCGGGGGCCTGAGCTACACGCACACCGGGATGTACGGGATGTTCGCCATCCAGGAGAGCGTGCGGCAGCTGCGCGGCGAGGCGGCGGCCCAGGTCCCGGGCGTGCGCACCTCGGTCGCGCACGGCATCGGCGGGATGTTCCAGGCGGCCGCGACCCTGGTCCTGGGCCGCGAGGCCGCCTGATCAGTCCACGGGCTGGTTGAGCTCCACCATGTTCCCGGCCGGGTCGTGCAGGAAGCACTGACGGGCACCGGTCGGCAGCTCCATGGCCTCGCTGACCTCGATGCCCTTGCTCTTGAGCTCGTCGCGCGCGGCGTCGATGTCGCGCACCCGCAGGGCGAAGTGCGGTCCGAACTGCGGCCGGTCGGGGACCTTGTGGTCGGCCATCTCGATCAGGTGGACCTCCTGGCCGCCACAGCGCAGCCAGTAGCCCGGCACGCCGAAGTCGGGGCGCGGCAGGACCTCGAGCCCGAGCGCGTCGACGTAGAAGCGCATGGTCTGCTCGGCATCGTGAACGTTGATCGAAACGTGGTGAACGCCGGCGTGCTCCACGGAATCCTCCTCGGCTGCGGAGCGTCCAGTCTATCGCAGCGCCGCCCGCGACGGGTGGGGCGCGGCCGCGAGCCCCTGTTTTTCGACCGACGCGGCGCATTTGTCAGCCGGACCTTCGCAGGGACATAATGGCTGCACGGAGGGAGCAGGTCCTGGGAAGAGCGGTCCTGACTGTGGTTCTTGTGCTGGGCTTCGCGGCGTCGCCGCGTGCGGGCGACGGCGTGCTGGAGATCAACCAGGCATGCGCGCTGAGCCCCGACGGATGCTTCATCGGGGACGCCGGCGGGTTCCCGGTCACCATCCCGGCGCCGGGCAGCTATCGCCTCACCGGGAACCTGGACGTCCGCGGGCAGGCCGGCGCGGAGAACGTCACGGCGATCGAGATCGTCGCGGACAACGCCCACATAGATCTGGCCGGGTTCGAGATCCGCGGTCCCACGGTCTGTACGGGCTCGTCGGGTGACATCAGCTGCGTGCAGACCGGAACGGGGTCGGGCGTACTTCAGCCCAACGGAACGTCGGGGGCCGTCGTTCGCAACGGTGCGATCGAGGGCATGGGACGCCACGGGATTCGCCTGTGGAGCTCCGGGCGGGTCGAAGGGATCCTGGCGCGGGGCAACGGAGACGTGGGGATCGTCGCCCTCGATGGAAGTATCGTGGCGGGAAACACGGTCCGGCGCAGCGGAACCCGGGGCATCGTGACCTCGGGCGGCTCTCTCGTCACGGCGAACGCCGTCCGGAACAACCCCTGGGGAATCTCCATGGATCCGACCGATGCCTTCTCGCACAACGTGCTGTCGCAGAATCCCGTGCGGGTGACGGTGGGGTTCGACGCCGGAGGGAACGTCTGCGACGGCGCGACGGGCTGCAACGACGAGAAGAGGGTTTTCGTCACGAACCAGGTCAGCATGGGCAACCTGACGAGCATCGGCGGCCTCCTGGGCGGCGACACGATGTGCACCAACGCGGCGAACGCCGCGGGTCTCTCGGGCACGTACCTGGCCTGGATCTCGACCAGCACGGAGAGTCCGGCAGCCCGTTTCACCCGATCGACCGTGCCCTATGTCCGCACCGATGGCGTGGTCGTCGCGAACAGCTACGCCGACCTGACGTCAGGGTGCCCTTCCTGCCTGCGAGCACCCATCAACGTGAACGAGTTCGGCGCCACGATCGGCGCTCCCTTCGGCACCTGGACCGGGACAGCGGTCTCCGGAACCGGGTCCTTCTGGCACTGCAACAGCTGGCAGAACGGCTCCGGGCCGAACGGACAGAGCGGCAACGCGAACTCGACCGGCGTAGCCTGGACTGCCGAGGACACACCGAACTGCGATCAGTCGCTTCGCGTCTACTGCTTCGAGCAGTAGGCGCCGGCGGCCAGCGACCGGGTCCCGCCGTGCCCTCGCCCGATCCCACCCCGGTCAGCGAGTCGCGGATCGCCCGCTGGGACCTCGAGGCGGACGTGGCCATCGTGGGGTACGGCTGCGCGGGCGCCTGCGCCGCGATCGAGGCGGCCGACGCCGGGGCTGCGGTGCTCGTCCTGGAGCGCGCGGGCGGCGGCGGGGGCACCTCGGCGAGCTCGGGTGGCCTGATCTACCTGGGCGGGGGCACGCCGCTGCAGACCGCGTGCGGCTTCGAGGACGACCCCGAGCAGATGTACGGCTACCTGATGGCCGCCTGCGGGCCCGCTCCGGACCCCGCCCTGGTGCGGCCGTTCTGCGAGCACAGCGTGGAGCACTACGGGTGGCTCGAGGCGCAGGGCCTGAAGTTCAAGCCGTCGTTCTTCGCGGGGGGGCACGAGCCCCCCGGCGACGACAGCCTGACCTTCTCGGGCAGCGAGAACGTGCACCCGTTCCGGGAGCTGGCCCGACCGGCCCCGCGCGGCCACTGCGCCAGCGTGGTCGGGCCGAAGGGCGGCGTGCTCATGCGCACGCTGCTCGGGGCCGCCGAGCGGCGCGGCGTGCAGCTGCAGAGCGGCGCGCGGACGGACCGCCTGGTGCGCGCCGCGGACGGCCGCGTGGTCGGCGTGGTGGCGCGCCTCGACGGCGACGACGTCTGCGTGCGCGCGCGCCGCGGCGTGGTGCTCAGCGCCGGCGGCTTCATCTGGAACGACGCCATGCTCGCACGCTACGCGCCGCGCCTGCTGCGCACCGAGTTCAAGATCGGCACCGAGAACGACGACGGCAGCGGGATCCGCATGGGAGCGGCCGCGGGGGCCGCCACGCTGCGGATGGAGGCCGGCGACATCACCCTGCCGATCTTCCCGCCGCTCTCGCTCAAGCAGGGGCTGTACGTGAACCGCGCCGGCCAGCGCTTCCTGAACGAGGATGCCTACATGGGGCGGGCCGGCGAGTTCGCGCTGCTGTACCAGGACGGCCAGGTCTGGATGATCGTGGACGACGCGTGCTTCGAGCGGCCCGAGCACGTGCCCGTGGAGATCGCCGCCGTGGGCGAGACGGTGGCGGAGCTCGAGCGCGAGCTCGGCTTCGCCACGGACTCGCTGCAGGCGACCGTGGCCTTCTACAACCGCCACGCCGCGCGCGGCGAGGATCCGCTGTTCCACAAGCAGCCCGACCACCTGCGCCCGCTGGACCGACCTCCCTTCGCGGCGCTGGACCTGCGCCCCGAGCACCTGCCCTACGCGATCTTCACGCTCGGCGGCCTGCACATCGACGCCGACGGCGCGGTGCTCACGCCCGCAGGCGAGCGCGTGCCCGGCCTGTACGCGGCCGGACGGACGACCTCGGGCATCGCCAAGCAGGGCTACTCCAGCGGGATCTCGCTGGGCGACGGCAGCTTCTTCGGCCGCCGCGCGGGGCGCGCCGCGGCGCGCCTCAGTACATGACCTGACCGCCGTTCACGTCGAGCGTCTGGCCGGTCACCACGCACGACAGATCCGAGGCGAAGAAGAGCACCGCGCCCGCGATCTCGTCGGGCTCGGGGATGCGTCCGATCGGGATGTTCGCCGCGATCTCGGCGTAGACCTCGTCGTGGGTCTTGCCGTGCGCCCCGGCCCGGCGCGCGATGTACGCCTGGACCGACTCGCCCCAGATGTAGCCGGGCAGGACGGCATTGACGCGGATCTGGTCGCGCCCCAGCTCGCGCGCCAGCCCCTGGGTGGCGGCGTTGAGCGCCGACTTCGATGCCGCGTAGGACGAGAAGCCCAGGTTCACGACGCGGCTGCTCATGGTGCTGATCATCACGATCGAGCCGCCGCCGCTCTCGCGCATCCGCGGCACCACCGCCTGGGTCACGCGCAGCGTGCCCAGGAGGTTGACCTCGAGCACGCCGCGCCAGTCCTCGAGGTCGTCGTCGGCGAACGGCCGCAGCGTGCCCGGATGGAAGGCGTTGTTGACCAGCACGTCCACGCGCCCGTGCTCGGCCACGGCGCGCTCGACCAGCGCGCGGCACTGCGCCGGGTCGGTCAGATCCGTGGGCACGCAGGTGGCGCGCCGGCCGAGCGCGCGGACCTCGCCGGCCACCTCCTCGAGACGCGCGGCCGAGCGCGCCGCCAGCACCACGTCGGCACCGCTGGCGGCGAGTCGCAGCGCGATCGAGCGGCCCATGCCCGGACCGATGCCCGAGACGATCGCGACCCTGTCCTGGAGCAGCATGGGCACAGCATGCCACGGGCGCGGCGCGCAGGTCGGGACAGCGGAGCTGTATGATCGCGCCGTGAGTCGCGAGCCGCCCTGCCCCGGCGGCCGCTGGACCGCGGAGCATCCCGCGACGGCCAGGCCAGACGCCGGGGAGGACGGGCCACCGGAGCTCGTGCGACACAGGAGACACGATGGCAGTGACGTCCGCGCGGATGGAGGAGATCTTCGAGAAGGTCAAGAGCTGGGGGCGCTGGGGCAGCGACGACGAGGCCGGCGCGCTCAACCTGCTGACCCCCGAGCGGCGCCGCGCCGCCGCGGCGCTCGTGCGCAGCGGCGAGGCGGTGGGCTGCTCGCGCGAGCTGCCCGTCGAGCCCAGCGTCGAGAATCCGCACCCGGCCCTGCACATGATGGTGCAGGCCGGCGACGACTGCGTGGTGCCGGGCGTCGGGCTCGAGACCACGCTGGACTTCGTCGGGATCGCCTTTCACGGCATGGCCAGCTCCCACATCGACGCGCTCTGCCACCTGCTGGTCAAGGGCGTCATGTACAACGGCCGCCCGGCGAGCGACGTGAAGAGCACGGGCGCGCGCAGCAACGACATCAGCGTGGCGCGCGAGGGGATCGCGGGCCGCGGCGTGCTGCTCGACGTGCCGCGCGCGCTGGGCGTGCCCTGGCTCGAGCCGGGCACCGCCATCTCGCCCGACGACCTGGAGCGCGCCGAGGCGGTGCAGGACGTGCGCGTGGAGGCCGGCGACATCCTGCTGGTGGCGACCGGCCGGGACGCGCGCCGCGCGGAGCACGGCCCCTGGAGCCCGATGGAGGAGGGCCTCGCGGGCCTGCACCCCGAGTGCATCCCCTGGCTGCGCGAGCGCGACATCTCGGTGCTGGGCAGCGACTCGGTCTCGGATCCGCTGCCCGGAGACGGCGTCGACGGCTGGCCCATGCCCATCCACCAGTGCTGCCTGGTCTCGATGGGCGTGCACCTGCTCGACAACCTCGACCTGTCGAGGCTCGGCGCCGCCTGCGCGCGCGAGCAGCGCGGGTCGTTCCTGTTCGTGGTCTCGCCGCTGGTCGTGGTCGGCGGTACGGGATCACCGGTCAACCCGGTGGCGATCCTCTGAGCACAGCCCACCCGATCTAGCGCAGCGCGCGCAGGTCGAGCTGGCGCTCCAGGCGCGCGGCCTGGTCCCGGATCCAGCCGGCGCGCTCGCGCAGGTACGCGGACGGGTGCGTGACCCGGAGCCGTGCCGGCGCCGGAAGCACGCCGGCGAGCAGCGCGGCCTGCTCGCGGGTCAGCGCGCTGGCCGGCCGCCCGAAGCTGGTGATCGCCGCGGCCTCCACGCCGAAGGTTCGCGGCCCGAACTCGACGACATTCAAGTAGAGCTCGAGGATCCTGCGCTTGGGCACCAGAAGTTCCAGCAAGACCGTGAAGTACGCCTCGAGGCCCTTGCGCAGCATGCTGCGTCCGCGCCAAAGGAACAGGTTCTTGGCGAGCTGCTGGCTGATGGTGCTGGCGCCGCGCAGCCGCCCTCCGCGCGCGAAGTCATCGAGGGCGTCGCCCACGGCGCCGAGGTCGAAGCCGGCGTGCTCGAGAAAGCGCTGGTCCTCCGCCGCGATCACCGCGACGCGCATCGGCATCGAGATCGATTCCAGCGGCACCCGCGCGTGGCGCAGGCGGCTGCCGGTCCCCGGCGGCGGCGGCTCCCGGGACGCGCGCAGCATGAACGCGGTCGTCGGCGGATCGACCCAGCGCAGCGCGAGCACCGTCCCGGAGCTGATCAGCACCGCGGCGGCGGCGAGCCAGAGCCCGGCCCGCAGCGCGCGCGCCCGCCAGCCGCGGTGCGCGGGGCGAGCGCGCCGCCGGCGGGCCTGCTTCGATCCGCCTGCGCGCCGCCCGCCCCGGCGGCGCCCTCGCCCGCTCATGGCTCTTCCAGCGGCTCCCCGGTCATCGGCACGAAGCGCACCGCGAACACCTGGCGCGTGCGCAGGCCGGAGGGGGTGCGTTCGAGCACACGCAGCGTCTGGGAGTCGTCGCCCACCGGGATCACCATGCGACCGCCCACGGCGAGCTGCGCCTCGAGAGCCGGCGGCACGCTGGGCGGTGCGGCGGTGACCAGGATCGCGTCGAACGGCGCTGCCTCGGGCCAGCCGCGGTGCCCGTCCCCCGTGCGGACGCGGACATTGTCGTGGCCGAGCTCCGCGAGCAGGCGCCTCGCGCTCTCCGCGAGTTCGGGGAGGATCTCGATCGAGTAGACCTCGGCCGCGAGCCCGGAGAGCACGGCGGCCTGATAGCCCGAGCCCGTGCCGATCTCGAGGACGCGCTCGCCCGGCTCGATCGCGGCCAGCTCGCTCATGACCGCCACGATGTACGGCTGCGAGATCGTCTGTCCCTCGCCGATGGGCAGCGGGTGATCGTCGTAGGCCTGGGCCGCGAGCGCCGGCGACACGAAGCGGTGCCGCGGGACGTGGCGCATGACCTCCAGCACGCGCGCGTCGCGCACGCCGCGCGCCTGGATCTGGTCGCGCACCATGCGCTCGCGCCGCCGCTCGACGACCTCGTCGCCGCTGGACGGCGCGCACGAGACCGCGGCCGCCAGCAGACCGGCCAGCCGGCGTGAGTGACTGCGCGTGCGGCGAGCCCGGATTCCCACGGCTTCGAGCTTACCCGATGCGTGCGGGCGCGCCCGGCAGCCACGGCGCCGCCCGGACCGGCGTACTGCTACGCTCGGCGCACGAGCCGGGTGGCACTCGGCGGCCCGGTCGCGGCGGCGCCGGGGATGCTCGGGTCGCGCAGCGGACTTCCGGGAGCCGCTACCCGGGCCGCCCGGGGCGAGGAAGACGAGGGATGCAGGAGGCACGCGAGTTCGAGGTCACCATCGTGGACTCGAAGGAGATCCACGAGCTGCCCCGGGGCTGGCCCCCCGAACGGCTGCAAGCCGTGCTCGCACGGCTGGAAGTCGACGGCGTCAGCGATGACGAGGCCCCGGAGATGGCTCCCCTGGCCCTGCAGGACCTCGACGTCGACGACGCCTCCGACGTGGTGCTCGAGGTGATCTTCGGGGACCGCATGCGGCCGGGCGTCCGGCAGAACCTGATTCCCGACCTCCGAGAGGATCGACCCTGGGACGAGTTTGCAGAGATCTCCCAGCAAGCGGACATCTTCGAGGCGGTGGTGCTGTTGCAGCGCGCCTTCCCCCACGAGTTCGGCAAGCCCGACGCCCTCTCGATGCGGGTGCGTTTCGCGACCGGGAGCGCGTCTGCCGCGGCGTGGCTGGACGCGCCCACACCCGATGCCGGGCTCCTGCTGCGGATCCTCGCCGGGGGCATGGACGATCGCGCGGTCCTGCGCCGGCTGTTCGAGGAATCCCTGGCCGGCGAGCAGTTCCCGGAAGCCGCGTCGATCCTGTGGCGCGCCGTGCGCCAGGAATCCCCGACGTCGGAGCGGGAGTTCGCGTTGATCTCGAGCCACCAGTGGCTCGAGCCACTGGCCGACACCGGACGCTTCTCGACGCGTGCCTGGCCCGACGCTGCCGCCGAGGACGGGGACTGATCCAGGGCTCGATCAGGCCAGGCCGCGGTACTGGGTTACTGATCTTCCACGCACCAGACCGCTGCCGGGAAACTGCACTCCTGGGTTCCGCCGATCCACGGTGGGATCAGGGTGAGCAAGCCGTCATCCCAGTTTCCGATCTGGAGCGTCGGTGTTCCCACGGGACTCCCTCCGAGAGACACCACGCTGCCATGGAGGGAGAGGCTCGGAGAACTCCAGTTCATGCAGTTGGCTTCGCCGGCGCGTGGGAAGGCACCGGAGGTGCCACTTCCGGTCCGGATCCAGCCCCGCAGGCGAGCCCGGGGGCCCGAACCCTGGTCCGTGGCCGTGGCGCCCCGATCCGCGTCGTAGGTGAGCTGCGTGGGATCGAGAATCTCGTAGACGGTGGCGAAGTGGAAGCCAGCGTCGCAGTTGCCCGGGTCGGCAGCCTCGTTGCCCAGGTACGTCTCGTCGGTGATGTAGTAGCGACGACCCCGGGGCGCGCAGCCGCCCCGCAGGCAGACGTTGGCGCCGAGCGCGCTCCCGCCGTCGATCCCCACGGATTCGGGGCCCGTGGATGAGACTGCCAGCCCGGTGAGGAAGACGACGTTCTCCGAGTACCCGATCTCGTCGCCGACCAGAAGCAAGCCCTGTCGTCCCGTCTCCGTCACACGGCTCGCGCGGACCAGACTGCCCTGGCTCAGCTGGATGCCGTGGCGTCCGCAGCGCGAGACGAACATCTCGCTCACATACGATTCGCCGAGAAGCGCGATACACGTGCCCGAGAAGCCTTCGATTGCGCCGCCCTTCACCGTGACGCGTCGGCCCGAGCCCTCCTGGCCCGAGATCCCGTTCACGGTTCCGGTCTGGCAGCCGCCCACGCTGCAGGCGTGGGATCCGACGATGCGGAAGCCCTGCAGATCGAGAAACACGTCGGAGGCGACAATCGAGATCGCCTGGGTACTGGCCGGTGGGGTGAGATCGCTGGTCAGGACGTAGTTGCCCGGCGAGGAGATCACCAGCGGGAAGCCGCCGCCCGCCAGGACGGATGCCTGGTTGATCTCCGTCGCGCCTTCCGCGGCCGGGGCCGCGCCGGCCCAGGCCAGCGCGAGGGCAACCACTGCGATCTTCAAGGAGTCGGGGGACGGTCGTGCACGATCCAAGGGGCATCCTTCCAGCTTCAGGCGCATCCGGAAAAAGGTGGCCTGGCAGTCGTTTCCGTGGTGCAGCGGCTCCGCGAGCGGCCACGACACGCAACGGGTGAGCAAGTCTGACACGGAACGGAGCCATGGCGCGGCCCGGCGCACTGCTGTACCGCTGGCTCGAGCGCGACGTCGAGCGGGACTGATCAGCGGCCGCGCGCTGCCGCGCTCTGCTCGAGGATGCGGCGCCAGCGCAGCGGCGAGATCCATTGCGCCCAGAAGCCGCGCGGAAACGCGTCGAGCCCGTCGATGCCCACCGCGGCCGGCGGCTCGCGGTCCGCGGGCAGGTAGCGGGTACCGAAGACCGCGTCCCAGAAGATGTAGGCGTTGCCGTAGTTGCTGTCGGCCTCCTCGCGGTCGCGCGAGTGGTGCCAGCGGTGCAGGTCCCCCACGCTGTAGACCCAGCTCAGCGGTCCCAGGCGCAGATCGATGTTCGCGTGCTGGAACGAGTCGGCCAGGGAGCTCGCGACCGTCGCGAGTGCCAGCACCTGCGGCCCCACACCGAGCAGCGCCAGCGGCATCACGGTGATCAGGCCGAAGCGCAGCACGATCTCGGCCGGGTGGGCCTTCGCACCGTTGAGCCAGTACAGGCGCCGGGCGCTGTGATGCGTGGCGTGCAGCCGCCAGAGCCAGTCGAAGCGGTGCATCGCGCGGTGAGCCCAGTAGTCGAAGAGCTCGCGCACCACCACCGCGAGCACGACCTGCGTCCAGACCGGCCACGCCGCGGGCCAGAGCCCGGTCCCCGTGCGCGCCGCGACCCACACACCGGCGGCGACGCCCAGCGTGGCGGCGAACGGCGTGACCAGACGGCCGACGCCCAGGTGGGTCAGCAGGTAGAGCGCGTCGGGACCCAGGTCGCCCTGCGGCCGGTTCCACTCGCGCCGGTACGGCAGGATGCGCTCGAAGGCGAGCACCCAGAGAATCCCGGCCGCGGTGATCGGGAAGACCACCGCCGCGGGCGCGGCGCCGCGCCCCATCCACCCGGCGGCCACAGCCGTGCCTCCGACGACGGCCAGCGGCAGCACCGCCGCACCGACCAGATCTCGCCAGCCCGGCCGCGCTCGCGCGCGCGGCGGCTCCGCCTGCAAGGCCGACCGCTCCAGATCGCGTCCTCCCGCGGCTCCAGGGTATCCGCGGGGCCCGGGCGCGCGCCAGCAGGCGGCTAGCGCGCCGCGCAGACGTGGTCGAGCGCGTGCGTGGGCTCCGGTGTGCTCGGGGCGTAGTCGGGCAGTGTCCGCTCGACCACGAACCAGATCTCGAGCCGGGACAGCGGCTGCCGGGGATGCGCGCGGTTCCAGCTGCGGCAGACCCAGTCGGCGTAGAAGGGCCGGTGCGCCGCTGCGGTCGGGTTGAGGAAGACGTTGTGGATGTACTTGCGCCAGCGATGCGACGGGTGCAGCCCGGCCAGGCGGCCCGGGTGCTCGAAGGTCACCGGCGCGCCGGTGAGCGGGTCGATGCTGGTGCGGTCGGCGAGGCGGCCGCGGATCACGACCCAGCCCTCGCGCACCAGCGGTCGCGGCGCGAACAGGTTCCAGTTCTGGTGGATGCGCAGCACCTTGCCGGGCAGCAGCGCCCGCTCCGGCAGGGCCGGCACGCCGTCGAGCGCGCTGGCATTCCAGACCACGATGTACAGCGCCAGCAGGCTCCCGAGTACCAGGCCCGCCCGACCGCCGCGCACGCGCCGCGACAGCGGAGCGTGCCCGGCGCCGGCGTCCGCCGGGGCCCCCCCGCCGCGGCGCAGGCGCGGCAGCCAGCGGTCCCAGAGCGCCGCCGGCAGCAGACCCAGCAGCGCCACCACGCTCACCAGCTGGAACAGACCGAGATCCAGCGTCGACGCGAGACCGATCTGGAGCAGCGTGAACGCCGCGATCGCCCCCGCGCGCGCCCACGCGGTGGCGACCGGCAGCACCAGGGCGAAGGGCCCGATCAGCTCGAGCCAGAGCGTGGCGTGCGTGAGCGCGCTCATCGGCCCCGGATACCCGCGCAGCCAGAGCCCCAGCGGCCGCGCCATGGTGTCGAGGTGGAGCGCGTAGTAGATGGCCGTGCCCTCGCTGCGCCACTCGGGGGCGGACTTGGTCAGGCCCGCGAACAGGTACATGCAGAAGACCTGGACGACGTAGCCGATCACGCTCCCGTCGAGCACCGGAGCGGTGTCGCGGGCGTGGCCCGACCGGCGCGCGTCGAGCGAGAAGTGCCGCTCCCAGGGCAGGAACAGGCCCCAGAACAGCAGCACGCGCAGCAGATCGTCGGCTGCAGTCTGCACGATGGGCATGCGCATCTGCACGGAGACCAGCAGCGCGAACGACGCCGCGGCGGCCCAGCGCGTGCGATAGCCCAGGGCCACGGCGCCGCCCAGGAGCGCGGCCAGGGCGAGCAGGCCGCCCTGGAGCCAGGGTCCCGCGGTCAGGGCGTGCAGGTTGACGCGCCAGCTCGAGAAGACCTCGCCGTAGGCCTGGCGCGGGAAGACCCCGGCATCGGTGTAGAAGTCCCCTAGGTCTCCGGCGCGCAGGACCGCGTCGAGCACCAGGGCCAGCCCCATGCCGATGCGCAGCAGGGCCAGGGAGCGCGGGTCACACGCCATCGCGTCTCGCCACGAGAGCCTCATGCCTGTCCCGCCACCCCCGTCTCAAGCGGAGGCCCCGCACCCCGATACGTGTCACCGGAGGGCGTCCATGGCTCTGATCCGCGACCACGAGCTCCGCAACCTGATCATCGACGGCAAGACGGAGGAGTTCAACCAGCTCGCCGCCGAGGGGCCCGTGGACCTCGAGAACGTGGACCTGCGGGGCCTGGACCTGAAGGGCCTGGACCTGTCGCATGCCAACCTTCGCGGCGCCTACCTGCGCAACACGGACGCGCGTGGCATCGACCTGTTCTACGCGGACCTCGAGGGCGCCAGCCTCAACCAGGCGCGCATCGGCGGCGTGCGCTTCCCGCGCAACGTGACCGCCGACGAGATCCGCCTGTCCCACGACCTGGGCACACGCCTGCGCACCTGCGGCCCCGTCGCCACGCCGCCTCCGGCGAGCGCGGCCGACGCGGCCAGCGCGGACACCGCCGCTACGGCGGCGGACGACGGGACGGACCCCGCGGCGTAGGCGCTCCGGCGCGGCCGCCCGCATGCCGCGCCCCGCGGACCGGAGCCGTGATAGGCTCGCCCCATGGCGAGCAGCCTCAGCTCCGCGCGGCATCGCGTCGACAGCGACGACGACGCCCTCGAGCTCTGCTACGCCCGCGGCTGGACCGACGGCCTGCCCGTCGTGCCGCCCACGACCGGGCGGGTGCTGCGCTTCGTCGAGGCCTCGGGCCGCGAGCCCGACGACGTGGTCTGCGAGTACCCGAGCCGCAGCCGCGTGGTCAGCGTGGAGAAGGTGGCCATCAACGCCGTGATGGCCGGCTGCCTGCCGCAGTACCTGCCCGTGGTGCTCGGCATCGTCGAGGCCATGGGCGACCCGGAGTTCGGCCTGCACGCCATCAACGCCACCACCGGCGGCTCGGCGGTCGGCTTCGTCGTGAACGGTCCGGTCCGGCGACGGCTCGAGATGAACTGCCGTGGCAACGTGCTGGGACCGGGCAACCGCGCCAACTCGACCATCGGTCGCGCCGTGCGGCTGACGCAGATCAACGCCATGGGCTCGGTGTCGGGCGCCGGCAACGAGGCCGCGGGCGGTGCCGGCCGGCCGATCCTGGACCGCGCGACCCTGGGCCAGCCGGCCAAGTACTGCGGCTACCACATCGTGGAGAACGAGGAGGACTACCCCTCGCTGCGGCCGCTGCACGTGGAGAACGGCTTCGAGCCCGACGACGACGTGGTCACGGTGTTCGCGAGCGTCGGGCACACGCAGTACGGCGTGCACGGCGAGTCCAGCGCGCAGGAGGTCGCCGACTCGCTGGCGCACTACCTGGGGAGCTCGGGGCGCCTGGGGCGCTGGGGCCAGTTCTGCGTGCTGGTGATCCCGCCGGAGAACGCGGACCTGTTCGTGCGCGACGGCTGGTCCAAGGCCGACATCCGGCGCGCGATCTTCGAGGGCACCACACGCACGGTCGCCGACGTGAAGCGCGCCGGCCACTCCCTCACCGGCGGCATCATGGACCGCCGCGGCGCGGACGTGGAGCCGGGCGACGAGGAGGAGACCGTGGCCATCGCGCGGCGCCCGGAGGACATCCTGATCGCGATCGCGGGCGGACCCGCGGGCGCGTTCGTGCAGGCGTTCCTACCCTATGGCGGCATGGCGGCGCGGAAGATCCGCACGCCCTGACCCTTCCGAGAACTCGCGAGGAGGATCCAGGATGGCACAGCTCGAGCTGCTCGACCCGACGGCCGGGCCGATCGTGGAGCCCGGCACGCTGGCGCCGCGGCTCGATTCGCTGCGGGGCAAGCGGATCGGACTCTGGGCCAACATGAAGCTCAACAGCGTGGAGCTCCTCGACGAGATCGAGCAGCTGCTCAGCTCTCGCTACCGCATCGCGGGCGTCGTGCGGGGCACCTACAACGCCGGGCGCGTCATGAAGCCCGACGAGTGGGGCGAGATCGACCGCTGCGACGCGGCCCTGCTCACGCACGGGGATTGAGGCAGCTGCAGTTCGAGCGGTCTGCTCAACACGATCCAGCTGGAGAAGCGGGGCATCCCCGCGGTCCTGATCGGCACCGACCGCTTCCGGTCCGTGCTCGAGGCCACGCGCAGCATCGGCGGCATCGACGACGCGCAGTGGGCCGAGGTACCCCACCCGCTCGGCAGCCTGACGCCCGAGCAGCTCGCGCAGCGGGCGCGGCTCGCCGCCGAGCAGTTCGTGGACCTGGTCGTCGCCGACCCGGAAGCCTGAGACCCGACCCGGCGCGCTGAACGCCGGCCCGTCGCGTCGCGTAGGATGGCGGCGTGAGCCTGCCGCACGCACGCCCCCTGGACGCCGCGGCGCCGCGCGCGCACTCGCGCTACGCGCCGCGCATCATCGCGATCGCCTTCCTGGGCCACCTGTTCGCGGTCGGCAGCGCGCTGAGCATCTACGGCGTGTTCATCGAGGAGGTCGCCGCCGCCTTCGGCATCGGCATGGCGGCGGCCGCCCTGGGCGTGCCGATCTACCAGGCAGTGAATGCCGGCACCGCGCCCTTCGTGGGCCGGCTGCTCGCGCGCGTGCCGATCCGGCGCGTGATGCTCACCGGCGCCGTCCTGCTCTGCGCCGGTCTCGTCGGGGTCTCGCGGGCCGGCACGGTCGCGCAGGCGGCCATCGCGTACGGTGGGCTCGTCGGGCTGGGCGCGGTGCTCATGGGCGCGCTGCCCTCGAGCACCCTGATCGCGAACTGGTTCGCGGCGCGCCGCGGACGGGCGCTGGGCATGGCCGCGGCCGGCACCACGGCTGCGAGCGTGGTCTTCCCGCCGCTGGCCGCATGGCTGATCGCCCAGCACGGCTGGCGCCAGGCGCTGCTGATGATCGGCATCGGCGTGGGGGTGCTGGTGATCCCGCTGATCGCGACGCTGGTGATCAGCCGCCCCGAGGACGTCGGCGAGCGGCCCGACGGCGGCCTCGCACCGCCGCCGGATCCGTCCGCACCGCCGGTCGCGGAGACGGCGATCACCACCGCCGAGATCATGCGCGACCGCAACTTCTGGGTGATGGGCGTGGCCTTCGGGCTGGTGTTCGGCGCGGGCTCGGTGGTGATGCTCTTCCTGGTGCCGCTGGCGCGCGAGCTGGGTCTGTCGCTCGAGCTGGGTGCGCTGCTGCTGTCGATGCGCTCGGGCATGGGCGTGATCGGCAAGGTCGTCCTCGGCAGCCTCTCGGACCGCTGGGGCCAGCGCCCCGTGATCTGGGCGTCGATGGGGCTTCAGCTGGTGATGTGGACCGCGCTGGTGACCTTCCCGAGCGTCCGGCTGCTGATCGTGACGAGCGTGGTCCTGGGCTTCACCGGGGGCGCGCTCTACCCGCTGCGCAACGCGCTGATCGGCGAGCTGTTCCCACGCCGCGCGTTCGCGCCGGTGATCGGCCTGCTCTCGCTGGTTCAGTTCCCGCTGGCGGTGCTGCTGGTCCCGCTGGCGGGCTACCTGCGCGACCTGACCGGCAGCTACGTGGTCTCGTTCAGCGCATTCATCCCCGCCTACGCGATCGCTCCCCTGCTGCTCCTGCTGCTGCGCATGCCCGGGGCGGGCTCGGAGCCGGAGGGTCGACCATGAGCACGGACGCCTGGATCTGGTCGGGCATCGCGCTCTGCCTGGTGCAGTCGGGGCTCTTCTCCGGGCTGAACCTCGCGCTCCTGGGCCTGAGCCGGCTGCAGCTCGAGGTCGAGTCGCGCTCGGGCAGCCGGGCGGCGAAGCGGATCCTGTCGCTGCGCGAGAACTCCAACTTCCTGCTGACGACGATCCTCTGGGGCAACGTCGGGGTGAACTGCCTGCTGACGCTGCTGTCGGACTCCGTGCTGCTCGGGGTCGGTGCGTTCCTGTTCTCGACCGTCGGCATCACGATCGTCGGCGAGATCCTGCCCCAGGCCTACTTCTCGCGGCACGCGATGACCGTGGGGTCGGCACTGATCCCCTTCATCCGCCTCTACCAGAAGATCCTCTACCCGGTCGCGAAGCCGACGGCGCTGCTGCTCGACCGGCTGCTGGGGTCCGAGGAGGTAACCTACTTCCGCGAGCGCGAGCTGCGCGAGGTGATCCGCCAGCACATGGTCGCGGACGAGGCGGACCTGGAGCGCCGCGAGGGCCTGGGCGCGCTCAACTTCCTCGTGCTCGATGACCTCCCGATCTCCGAGGAGGGAGAGCCCGTCGATCCGCAGAGCGTGATGTCGCTGCCGGTCGCGGTCGATCTCCCGGTCTTCCCCGACTTCTCGTGCGAGCGCGACGACGCCTTCCTGCGCCAGGTGCAGGCCAGCGGTCGCAAGTGGGTGGTGATCACCGACAGCACCGAGACGCCGCGCCTGGTGCTCGACGCCGACGCCTTCCTGCGCGAGGCGTGGTTCGACGACGAGCGGCCCGATCCCTACCAGTACTGCCACCGCCCGCTGGTGGTCACCGATCCGTCCATGCCGCTGGGGACGGCGATCCGCCGGCTGCGCGTCCAGCCCGAGGGGGGCGCGGACGACGACGTGATCGACCACGACCTGATCCTGCTGTGGACGGACCAGCCCCGCATCGTCACCGGGGCCGACCTGCTCGGCCGCCTGCTCCACGGGATCGTCCGGCGCGTTCCGGTCACGACCCCGCTGCAGGCGACGCTCTTCCGGACCGAAGGCAGCGGGTCCGACTAGGAGGCGCGGCTCCTCGAGCTCGGCGGCGGCCTGCGGCCCTGCGCCGCCAGGCGCAGGGCCGTGGCGCGACCGATTCCCGTTCCAGCGCCCGTGACGATCGCGACCTTGCCGTCGAATCCCCCCGCGCGGCAGTGTAGCGCCGCGCCGCCTCAGCGGACGGCCGAGACCGGCGCCGGCCGCTCGCGTTCCGGGGGCGCGCCGGCGTCGCCGGAGCGCGATCCCGCGCGACGGCGCAGGTCCTCGAGGATCAGGTACCCGCTGGGGACCACCAGCAGCGTGATCGCCGTGGCGAAGAGCACGCCGAACGACAGCGAGATCGCCATGGGAACCAGGAACTGGGCCTGGACGCTGCGATTCAGCAGCAGGGGGCTCAGGCCGGCGAACGTCGTGACGGAGGTCAGCAGGATCGGGCGGAAGCGCGCCACCCCGGCGGCGCGTACGGCCTCGCCCAGGCGCACGCCGCGCCCGCGCTGCAGGTTGATGTAGTGCACCAGGATCAGGCTGTCGTTGACCACGACGCCGGACGCCGCCGCGAATCCCCAGACCGACATCATGGCCAGGTCCTTGCCCATCAGCACGTGCCCGCCGATCGCGCCGATGAGCGCGAACGGGATCACCGACATGATGACCAGTGGCTGGCTGTACGAGCGCAGCGGGATCGCGAGCAGGCCGTAGATGCAGAACAGGGCCATGCCGAAGAGCCCCAGGAGCGCCTGGATCCCCTCCGCCTGCTCCTCCTGCATGCCCGCGAGGCCGTAGGACACGCCGGGGTAGCGGCGCAGGATCTCGGGCAACGGACCCTCGAGGAGCATGGCCATCACCTCGTTGCTGGTGATCCGGGCGCGGTCCACGTCGGCGGTCACGTTCACGACGCGCTGGCGGTCGGTGCGGCGGATCGTCGAGTACCCGCGGCCCAGCTCGGCGCGGGCCACCGTGCTGAAGGGCACCTCGGCGCCGTCCGGCGTGCGGATGCGCATGCGCTCGAGCGAGCTGAGCGTGCGGCGCTCGTCGGCCGTGTAGCGGACCATCACGCGGATGTCGTCGCGCTCACGCTGGATTCGCTGGGCCTCCTCGCCGTAGAACGCCTGCCGCACCTGACGCGCCAGGTCCTGGAGCGTGAGACCCAGCGCCTCGCCGCCGGGCAGGATCGACAGCTGCAGCTCCTGCTTGCCCGAGCGGAACGAGTCCGCGATGTCGAGCACGCCGGGATACTGCGCGAGCAGGGCGCGGGTCTCGGCCGCCGCGTCTCGCAGCTGATCCACGTTGCGGCCCTGGAGCTTGATGTTGATGGCCTCGCCGACGCGGAACAGCGCCGAGTCGTAGACCAGCTCGACGGCGCCGGGGATCGGCCCCACCAGATCGCGCCAGCGATCGGCGACGTCGCGGGTGGTGATCTCGCGATCCTCCGACGGCACGAGCTGCAGCGTGACCTCTCCCATGTGGGCACCGCTCGAGGCGCCCGCCAGGGCGCTCTGTGGACCGCCGCCTCCGCTGTCGCTGACCGGCCGCCCCCCGACCGCCGCGAGTACGTGCTCCACGACGCTCCCGCCCGACTCCGCGAACTCGGGGTCGATCTGCTCGCGCAGCGCCGGCACGGCGGCCGCGATCCGGCGCACGGCGGCGGCGGTCACCGAGGCCGGCACGCCCTCCGGCATGGTGAGCTGCGCGGAGACCGTGTCCGCCTCGAGGGGCGGGAAGAACGAGAAGCGCATCCAGCCGCTGGCCATGACCGCGACCGTGCAGATCAGCAGCGCGACCGCGCTGGCCAGCGCGGTGTAGCGCCACTCCAGCACCGCATCGAGCGCGCGCCGGAAGTGGCTCTGCGTGAACGACTCGATCCCCGTCGCGATCCGGCCCTGCACGCGCACGAGCGTGTCGGCCCAGCGCTGCATCCGGCCGGTGCGGTTGAGCAGCACCAGGCCGCCGGCCAGCGCGACCGCGAGGGCGGCGAACGAGCGCGCGTCGGGGCTGATCATCGAGAGCAGCAGCAGCAGCACCGGGACGGCCAGGAGGGTGACCTCGGTCGAGCCGCGCATCTCGCGGCCGTGGCCGAGATGCGCCGGCAGGATCAGCAGCGACTCGACCAGCGAGAACAGCAGGCAGGCGATCACCACGGCGCCGATCACGCCCATGATCTGGCCCATCATGCCGGGCACGAAGACGAGCGGCATGAAGGCCACCACGGTGGTCAGCACGCCGAAGATGACCGGCACGGCCACCTCGCGCGTGCCCTCGACCGAGGCGGCCAGCCGCTCCTCGCCCCGCTGCTGGTGCGTGTGGATGTTCTCGCCCACGATGATGGCGTCGTCGACCAGGATGCCGAGCACCAGGATGAACCCGAACAGCGAGATGGCGTCGATCGAGTAGCCGAGCATCGAGATTGCCCACATCGCGCCCAGCATCGAGATGGGTATCCCCATGCTGACCCAGAACGACACCCGCGGTCGGAGCACGAGCGCCAGCAGGATCAGCACCAGGAGGAAGCCGATGCGCCCGCTGTGGATCAGCGTGTCGAGTCGATCCTCGAGCAGCTTTGCGCCGTCCTGCCAGACCGTGAGCTCGACGCCGGCGGGCAGCCGTGTCGCCGCGGTCGCGACGTAGTGCTGGACCGCTTCGGCGATCGCGAGCAGGTCCTGGTTCCCCACGCGGAAGACGCGGATCATCACCGCCGGCTCGCCGTCGAAGGTCACCGCCTGATCGGTGTCCTCGAACCCGTCCACCACCGTGGCCACGTCGGAGAGCAGCACCCGCGACCCATCGGCGTGCGTGAGCACGACCAGGCGCTCGAACTCGGGACCGCGATAGGCCTGGCCGGTGGTGCGCAGCAGGAACTCGCCGCCGCTCGTCTTGATCGACCCGCCCGGCAGGTCCAGCGACGACCTGCGCACCGCCTCCGCCACCTGCTGGAACGTGAGCTGGTGGCGGCGCAGCGAGGCCTCGGAGACCTCGATCGAGATCTCGTACGGCCGCACGCTGGCCAGGTCCACCTGCGTGATCTCGGGCAGCGCCGCCAGGTCGTCGCGAACGCGCTCGCCCAGCTCCTTGAGCGTGGCCTCGTCGTCGGTGCCGGTCAGGGCCAGCTCCATGACGATGCGCCGCGTGGTCACCTGCGAGATGACGGGCTGCTCGGTCTCCTCGGGCAGCGTGTCCATCGCATCGACGCGGTTCTTGACCTCGTCGAGCACGACGGCGGTGTCGGTGTCGTCGAAGAGCTCGAGCGTGACGCCGCACGCTCCCTCGGCGGCGCTGGTGCGGATGGTCTCGATGCCCGTCACGTCCTGGAGCTGCTCCTCCAGGCGCACGCAGACGCCGCGCTCGACCTCCTCGGGGGCCGCACCCAGGTACGGAACGCCGATGGTGATCACGTCGATCTCGACGTCGGGGAAGGCCTTCTGCGGGATCGTGTAGAGACCCAGGATGCCCGCCAGCACGATGAGCACCATCAGCAGGTTGGCGGCAACGTGATTGCCGGCGAACCAGAGCACGGCGCGGTTCACGAGGTCGCCTCCGTCTCGCCCACCAGACGCACGCGCATGCCGTCCACCGGCGCCTCGAGCGGAGACAGGCAGACCCGCTCGCCGGGCTCGAGACCTCGCCCGATCACGACCTCGTCGCCGCTGAACTGCAGGATGCCGACCTCGCGGAAGCGCAGCCGGCTCTCGCCGTCCACGATCAGCACGCGATCGGCGCCCCGCAGCGCCGAGCGCGGCAGCACGAAGGCGCCTTTGACGCTCTCGCCGAGGATCTCGGCCTCGACGAAGAGCCCGACCGACAGTGGCGCCTGCGTGCCGTTGCGCCCGTACGGGTCGGCCACGCGCGCCACCACGTGGACCATGCGCGTGCGCGGGTCGATCTCGCCCTCGGTCCGGACCACGTCGCCCTTCCAGGTGTGCTCCCGGCCGGCGAAGCGCGCGCGCAGGATCACCCGGGAGCCCGGATCGTCGGACTCCGCCTCGCGGTACATCAGCGGCAGGTCGAGGTGCGCCAGCTCCTCATCGGGGATCGGCAGGCGGACCTCGGCGAAGTCCACGGCGTAGAGCGTCGCGATCGCCTGCCCGCGCGCGACGAACTGCCCGACGTCGACCATCTCCTGGCGCACGCGGCCCCGGTAGGGGGCCAGGATCTCCGTGCGCGCCAGATCCCGCTCGGCCTGCCCGAGAGCCGCGCGGCCGTCGCGGAGCACGGCCGCCGCCACGGTCATGTCGTTCTCGGCGTCGTCCAGCTGGGACTCGCTCACCGCGTTCGAGGTCGCCAGTCCACGCCGCCGCTCCAGCTCCTTGCGCGCCCGCGTGTGCTCGCTCCGGGCACGCGCCACGGCCGCCCGCGCCCGCTCCAGCGCCGCCTCGTGATCGCGCGGGTCGATGCGGAGCAGCGGCTCGCCGGCCTCGAAGAAGCCGCCCGACACCATGGAGGGCGAGACCCAGACCACCGGGCCGGCCACCTCGGGCACCAGCTCGCTCTCGGTCCGCGGCACCACGGTCCCGTGGGTGCGCACGCGGAGCTGCACGACCCGCGGCTGGACCTCGGTCGCCTGCACCAGCGGTGCGACGGCGTCGGGCGGGACCTGCTGGACCCGGCGTCCCGTGGCGATGATCACGACGGCTGCCAGCACGCCGGTGACCAGGATGGCGAGCGGGATCAGCAGTCGCGGCTGGAGCGGCAGCTTCGAGATGTCGTTCTCCGGGGAGGGGTAGCGCTGGATTATAGGGCGCGGCGTTTCCGGCCTGCGCCGCGCACGTGAACCACCGTGAAGATCCTCCAGGGGGAGGCAAGGCGCAGGCCGCACGCAGCTGCGGGCGCGGCACGGCGCCGCTCCGCTTGACCGCGCGCCGGGGCGTGCGCCAGGCTGCCGGCGTGTTCGAGGGATTCGAGCCGCTCGAGGTCCGCACGGCGGGCGCCGTGATCCGCGGCGTGCGCGGCGGCACGGGTCCGCCCCTGCTGCTGATCCACGGCTACCCCCAGACCCACGCCATGTGGCACCGGGTGGCCCCGCGCCTGGCCGGATCATACGCGGTCGTGGCCTGCGACTCGCGCGGCTACGGCGCGAGCTCGAAACCGCCCGGCGGTCCGGACCACGCGGCCTACGCCAAGCGCGCGCTGGCCCGCGACCTGATCGAGGTGATGGATGCGCTCGGCCACGACACGTTCGCGGTCGCCGGACACGACCGCGGCGGACGGGTCGCGTATCGCATGGCGCTGGACCACCCCGACCGCGTCTCCCGGCTGATCGTTCTCGACATGATCCCCACGCTGGACACCTGGGAGCAGATGAGCTTCGCCGGCTCCCTGTTCGCCTACCACTGGTACTTCCTCGCCCAGCCCTCCCCGCTGCCCGAGACGCTGATCGCGTCGAATGCCGCCTACTTCCTGCGCCACACGATCGACAGCTGGTGCGGCACGCCCGGAGGCATCGAGCCCGACGCGATGCGCGCGTACATCGAGGCATTCACCCCCGACACGATCCGCGCCAGCTGCGACGACTACCGGGCCGGCGCCGGCATCGACCGGGACCTCGACCTGCGCGACCGCGAGGCGAGTCGGCGCATCGGCTGTCCCGTGCTCGCACTCTGGGGCGACCGCAGTCGCCAGCGCCCGCCCCTGACCGACGCCTGGCGCCGCTGGGCCGACCAGGTCGAGGGCCGCGCGCTGGACTGCGGACACTTCGTCGCCGAGGAGGCGCCCGACGCGCTGGTCGAGGAGATGCTGCGCTTCCTGGGAAAGTCGAGCTGAGCTGCGCCCCCGGGGGCGCGCGAGGACGGCCGCGCACCGCCCCGCGGGCTAGAGGGTGGGAGGGAACTGGTCCCGCGTGTTGACGCGCGGGTACGGCTCATCGGGAACCGCGACGTCGAGAAAGCGGCACAGCGGCGCCCAGCCATCGCGGGCCTCGAACACGAGGAGCCGCGCCGCAGGAACCGCGTCGATCACGGCCTGGTTGTGGCGCTCGAACGTGTCGATCGCGTGTGCGCGGTCGCCGATGCGACCGTCGAACACCCCCTGCCAGATCAGCTCATCCGCAAGACGCGCATGCGCCTGCAGCCGCGGATCCCCGGATTCCAGCGCGGCATGGCTGAAGGCGTAGATCGTCTCCATCACGCTGTCGTACCACGAGTCCGGCGAGCGCAGCGACAGCAGCACCCTGGCGTCCGGGTAGTGCGCCAACTGCTCGCGCCAGAAGTTGCACGAGGGCCAGTCCACGGCCGCCTGGTAGCCCTCGAAGAGGGTGTCCCACGCGACGGCCTCGCCGCGGTGGGCACGCTGCCACAGCTCCGCGTGGTGCGGGTTCTGCGCCAGCTCGAGCATGTGGTAGCACTTCCCGAGCCCGAGCCTCTCCAGCGCGGCCTTGAGCGACATCGTTCCCGTCCGCCCGAAGCCGGCTCCGATCACCCTGAGCGTCAAGTCGCAACTCCCCGTCGAGTCCGCCTCCGGAGCGGAGGGCGCGTGGTGCCGGGGACAGGACTCGAACCTGCACGTCCTGGGACACCAGATCCTAAGTCTGGCGCGTCTGCCAGTTCCGCCACCCCGGCGTTTGAAGGATTTCAGGGACTCATGCGGATTCGACCCCACGGCTCCGCCATCGCGCGGGTCTCTGTCCGAGATGCTCCTTCACGTACAGGAGACTGCCACCTGCTTCGTGAATTCGCGAGGCCGCCGTGCGCCTCGGGTCGTGGACCCGGGACGGAACGCTCGACCGCTCGAGGCCCGCCCGGCCCTCACGCTCGCGCTGGGGCCCCTCGCAAGACCCGGAACCAGCACCCCGTCTGCGCGGATGAATTCCTCTCGCCCCGGAGCGCGTGCCAGGCGTACTGTTGGAAGTGCGCGCGCCGTTCGTCCTTCCCGGCGCACCGTGCGTGTCCAGCGATCCATGAATCAATGAGAGGTTCCCATGATCAAGTCAAAGAAGATCGGAGTTTCCGCGATCCTCACGATCGCCGTTCTGGGCACCGGTCCCGCCAACGCCGCCCTGTATGACTACTCGAGTGTCGTCACGCTCTGCACGGGTACGTGCTCCAGCTTCGCTTCACTCGACGTCGGCAGCACCCTGAACGGCCAGTTCGAGATCGACACCATGCCCGCTGCGAGCTTTGGCGACGCGGACATCGGGCTGATTGACCTCGAGATCTTCAATCCGGCACTGCCGGTGAGCGGTCCTGTCGGTGATCCGGTGAATGACAACCCGCTGGCTCTGAATTCAACTCTCGGCATCATCGCCCCCAACGGCACGTCCGGCGCAACCGATGCACTCGGTGAGCTGAGCAGCGGTCAGCTCTCGCTCGAGTTCCTGGTCCCGCCTTTCAGCAGCAACGGCGCATTTCTGGTGATGGATCTCAGCACGGGCAATGGCCAGCTCTGCCTCTTCTTTGCGACCGCGGGCTGCATCCCGGGCGCGACCGAGGCCGTGAGATTCGAGGGCTCTTTCACCCTGGTTCCGGAGCCCAGTGTCGTGATGTTGCTGGGGTCAGCCCTGCTTGGCTGCTTGATCCGGCGCGCTCAGAGGATCACGCCGCGGCGGGCGCTAGCGTAGCCCCGGGACCGCGTCGACGTCCCGGGGGACGACCGGCAGCTCCAGCGCCGAGGGATGCTCCGCATCGCGGTGGACCTGCCAGGTCGGCGGGGGACCCGGGAAGGTCGGGAAGTGATCGACGTCGGCACCGGCCAGCGCCAGGCGCACCCGGTGGCCGCGCCGGAACAGGTACGAGACCGGGAGCAGCTCGAGGCGCAGCTCCACGCAGTCGTCGGGGTCGAGGAGCTGCGCGTCGGTGCGCTCGAAGCTGCGCCACCAGGGAGGCGCAGTGGCGTACGGTGCCTCCGCGGCCGGCCGGGTGACGTGGTGCAGCGCCCGCAACAGCCCCTCGGTCACGTGCGTGACCCGGCCGTCGGGGGCGACGTCCTCGAGGTACGCGAAGACGTGCACGTCGCTAGCACCGGGCTGCATCCAGAGCCGCAGCAGGGGATGGCCCGTGACCTCCACGTCGTCGTCGAGCGGGGCCGTGTCGTACACGAGCAGCCTCGCGTCGCGCGCGCGGCGGTCGCCGTAGTCGATCGGCCCGCGGTCCCCCATCAGCGAGTTCCAGCGCGCCCGATCCCCCGTCCCCGCCGAGCGGTCCACGGGGTAGGTATCGGCCACGTGCGCGACTCCCGGTGCCGGTCGATCGCCGGCCAGCGCGCTGCCCGCGGCCAGGTAGAGCTTCCAGGCGTCCGCAGGCGGGGGCCAGCTCGGTGCGTGCTTCCAGCGCCCCTCGACCAGGGTGTAGTACGTGACCGGGGCGCCGCCGTCGGCCAGGGCCGGGTCGTCGGGCGCCGCGTCGAGCAGGTGGCGATCGAAGAAGCGCAGCAGCTCGGCGTCGTGGTCGAAGCCCGTCGCGCGCCGGCGGCGCAGCGGGTCGATGTTCTGGCGCCCGCCGTGGTTCCAGGGGCCCAGGATCAGCCGGTCCCCGGAGCGCCCCAGGCTCAGGTGTCGCTTGATCGCGGAGTTCGCGTACGCGCCGTCGAGCCAGCCGCTGTACGAGTACACCGCGGCAGCGGCGCCGCGCATGGCCTCGAGGCGCGCGTGAGGACTGAAGCGCGCGGCGGCGAAGCCGCCCTGGCTGCGCGCGGGATCGTCGCGGAAGACCATCTCGAGCGCCCCGCGGTGCACGTCGTAGTTCCAGCGATGGGCCCGTGAGAGCTCGGCGAGCCGCGACCGGTCGGGGTCGTCGTCGACCTCGTGCGCGCCCAGCACGAGCAGGCGCACCCAGCGGCCCAGCGCCTGGCCGAGGTCGTTGGCGTCCAGCGCCCGGTTGAAGCGACCCCAGGTCTCCGTGAACCACGTCAGGTGGACGCCCCCCGGATGCGACACGTCCGCGTACACGTCGAAGAGCGCGAAGCGCGGCGCGACCGCGCGCAGCGCCGGGTGGTGTGCCGGCAGGAGCAGCTCCGCAGCGGTCCCGTCGTACGACGTACCCGTCGCCCCGACCCGCCCGTTCGACCACGGCTGCGCGACGATCCAGTCGAGGATCTCGGCGCCATCGGCGACCTCGTCGGGGCCCCAGGGGTGCGGGCGCCAGCCTCCCGACGCGCCCGAGCCGCGCACGTCCACGTCGACCCAGGCGTAGCCGCGCGCCAGGAAGTAGCGCGCGGTCGGGATCGGCCGGTCGAGCAGGCGCGAGAGCGGCCAGCGCAGCCGGGTGCGGCGCCAGTAGCGGGTCTGCCGCAGGACCGTCGGCAGCGGGCCGCTGACCGCCGGCGCGTCGGGCAGGTAGACGTCGAGCGCGAGCGCAACGCCGTCGCGCATCTCCAGGTAGAAGGACTCGCGCGTCCAGCCGCCGTGCGCCGCGGGGCGCGCGGGCTCGTCGCGCCAGCTCGCGTCGCTGGTATCGCCGCGCCGCCCTGCGCTGCCGCAGGCCAGCAGGGCCGAGATCCAGCTCGCGAACACGCTCCAGTACACCACGCGTGCGGCTCTCATCGGTCGCGGCTCGCGCGAGCCTGATCGCGGGGCCGTCGCGGGCCCGCCGCGGCCGGGCCGGACCGCGGCACCGCCCCGCCCCTACCGCGTCGCCTCGTGGCTGACGGCCGGCAGCGCGTCGCGCGCGGTTCCGTAGAGCCGGTCGAGCTCCGCGGTGAACGCACCCAGCACGGCGGGCGCACCGTGGAGCTGCATCGCGATCTCGTCCTCGAGGCTCAGGGAGTACTCGTCGAAGCCGAGCCGATCGAGCTCGAAGACCGCTCGCGCCAGGAAGTGAGGGCTGTGGCGATGCTGGTCGATCGCGCGCATGGCCCCGCGTGCGAGACGCAGTCGCGAGGCCAGGTCGCGGTGCACCAGACTCTCGAGCGTGACCGGATCCTCGCCCTCCTCGGGCCAGAAGCTGACGATCAGGCGCAGCGGTCGACCGTCGCCCGCCGGGTCGATCGCCTCGAGCAGGTGGAACGACAGCACGCCGCGGGCGTCGGAGCGGCGCCGCGCCTCGCGCTCGCCGTCGAAGCGGACGCTGGCGGGTCGGCGCGCCAGGGGCGTGCGATGTGCGCGCTCGCTGCGCTCGGTGCGGTCTGCGAGCACCTCCACGCGCTCGCGCCGCGTGCGCGTCTCGGACTCGGCGTTGAGCAGCGGGTTGAGCGCCGCCCAGGTCCACCAGGTGTAGCGGCGCGCGGTCTCGTGGGGCAGGTAGCCGAGCAGCGCCACGCTCAGCGCGTTGACGCCGAACGAGAGCGGCACCGACACCAGCCCCCCGGGCACCTCGTACAGCTCGCGCCATCCGGAGAACGGCGTGTGCTCGTCATAGCGAACGGTGCGCCGCGCGGTGGAGTCCTCGAAGCTGTCGATGCGCACCAGGGTCAGGGTGGCCCGCGCGCTGCGCAGCGGCTCCTCGGCGCCCTCGATCTCCACCCGGCTCGCGCGCAGCTGGGTCTCCGTGTCCTCCTCGAGGACGTCGACGAAGCGGAGGTGGTTGGCACAGCCGGCGCTCGCGAGCGCGCTCGCCAGGACCACGGCCATTCCGAGCTGGCACCTGCTGCGCCTCACTACCCCCCTCCCGACCCCGCTCGAGATTAGGCTTTCGCCGGGCCATCCGCACGAAAACGCCGGTGCGGCCCCCGCCGCAAGCTCGTGTCCGGGCGGCGCCGGGGACGCATCGCGATCCGTCCCCGGGGTAGACTGCGCGCATGAGCGACGAGACGACACCGGTCGTGCTGGCCACGGGCCAGGCGATCGAGCGCGAGGCAGTGGTGGATGCGGTGGAGCTCGCGGCGCGCGCCGCCGGGGCGGCCCTGGACAGCGTTGCGGGCGCGCGCGAGCGCGTCGAGCAGCTGACGCTGGTGGCCGTCTCCTTCTCCCCTGCGAGCCCGCGGGCCGCCAGCGAGACCTCTGCCCGGCTGGGCCTGGACGGCATCGAGCAGCGCATCACGACGGCGGGCGGCAACGCGCCGCAGTGGGCCGTGAACGACGCGGCGGAGGCCATCCGCACCGGGCGGCTCTCCGCCGCGCTGGTCTGCGGGGCCGAGGCCACGCGCTCGATGCGGGAGCGCGATCCGGGCGCCGACTTCATGAGCGCCGTGGACGCGGGAGACTCCGGCGGCGCGGCCGATCCCGTGGTCGGCACGCCCGTGGACGGGATCCTCGGTCCGGCCGAGCTCGCCGCGAAGCTGCGCATGCCCGCCGAGATCTATCCGCTGTTCGAGAGCGCCCGCGCGCACGCCGCCGGGCGCGACTTCGCGGCCCAGCGCGCTCACGTGGCCCCGCTGATGGCGCGCTTCAGCCAGATCGCCGCGAAGAACCCGTACGCCTGGCTCCCCCGCGAGCGCAGTGTCGAGGAGCTGGCCACGCCGTCGGCGTCCAACCGGCTGACCGCGCAGCCCTACACCAAGTGGATGAACTCGTTTCCCAACGTCGACCAGGCCAGTGCGCTCCTGGTGACCTCGCTGGCCGTGGCGCGGGCGCTGGGTGCCGCGGACCGCGCCGTGTTCATCTGGTCGGGCGCCACCAACACCGAGCCGCCGCCCGCCCAGCGACCCGACCCGGGGCGCGCCCCGGCCCTGCGGGTCGCGGCACAGGCCGCGCTCGACGCGGCGGGAATCGGGGCCGACGACCTGGCGCTGATCGATCACTACTCCTGCTTCCCGGTGGCGGTCGAGGCCGCCGCCGAGGCGCTCGGCGTGCAGCTCGACGACGCCCGGGACCTCACGGTCACCGGCGGCATGCCCTTCTTCGGCGGGCCCGGCAACAACTACTCCGGGCACGGCATCGCCAGCCTGGTCGAGCGGCTGCGCGAGGTCGGCGGCCTGGGCTACGTCAACGCCAACGGCGGCTACCTGTCGAAGCACTCGGCCGGCGTCTACGGCACCACGCCCCCACCCGGAGGCTTCCGACTGGCCGACACGCGCGAGGCACAGGAGCAGATCCGCGCCTCGGCCCGTCCGGTCGCCGAGAACGCGCAGGGCGACGCGACCGTGGTCGCGGCGACCATCGTGCACGACCGCAGCGGCGCGCCGGTGCGTGCGCCGATCCTCGCCGAGCTCGACGACGGCCGTCGGCTCGCGGCGAACGCCGCCGACGGGCTGCCGGCCGCGCTCGGCGACACCTGCCTGGTCGGCACGCGGGTGCGGGTCAGCGGCACGACCTACGAGCTTTAGCCAGGTTGCGCGAGTTCGGAAGGCGCGCCGACGACTACCGGCGCTACCGGGCGGGGTTTCCCGAGTCGATCTATCCGCGCCTCGAGGCCTTCGGGATCGGCCGGCCCGGGCAGCGGGTGGTCGACCTCGGGACCGGCACCGGCACCCTGGCACGCGGGCTGGCCCGCCGCGGCTGCAGCGTGACCGGCATCGACGTCGACGCCCGGATGCTCGAGCAGGCCCGCGCACTCGATGCCGCGATGGGCGTGAAGGTGGACTACCGGCAGGCGAGCGCCGAGCAGACCGGGCTCGACGCGGGCGGCTTCGACGTCGCGGTGGCCGGGCAGTGCTGGCACTGGCTCGACCGCCCGGCCGCGGCGCGCGAGGTCGCGCGCGTCCTGCGGCCCGGCGGCCTCCTGGCGATCGCGCACTTCGACTGGATCCCCGTGCCGGGCAACGTGGTCGAGGCGACCGAGGCGCTCATCCTCGAGCACAACCCCGGCTGGAAGATGCACGGCGGCACGGGGCAGTACCCCTGGTGGGCCGGGGACCTGGTCGGCGCCGGCTATCGCGGGCTCGAGACCTTCTCCTACGACGTGGAGGTGCCCTACACGCATGAGGCCTGGCGCGGGCGCGTGCGCACCTGCAACGGGGTCGGGGCCGGGGGCATGGACGAGGCCGCGGTGGCGCGCTTCGACGCGGCCCTGGCCGAGCTTCTGCGCGAGCGCTTCCCGGCCGAGCCGCTGTGCGCGCTGCACCGCGTCTGGGCGCTGGTCGCGCACGCTCCCGGGGAAGCCTGAATGCCGCCTGCCCCGAGCCTTCGCGGCGGGGGTCCGCCGCTGATCGGTCTGGCGCTGTACGCGCAGCTGGTCACCTCGGGCCTGACGACGTACTCGCTCGGCGTCTTCCTGCTGCCGGTCGCCGACGACCTCGGCGCCTCCCGCATGCAGATCGCCTCGGCGACCACGTGGTACCTGCTCGTCTCCAGCGCGATCGCCCCGCTGATCGGGCGCTGGATCGACACGGGCCACCCGCGGCGCGTCATGGGCATCGGCGCCCTGTGGTTCGCGGCCGGCATGGTCGGGCTCTCGCTCGGCCGCGACCTGCTGCAGATGTGGGTGCTGGTCGTGATCGGCGTGGCCGTGGGCGCGACCATGTGCGGCTCGCTACCCGCCTCCGCGCTGCTCGTGCGTCACTTCCACAGCGGACGCGCCCGGGCGCTCGGTCTCGCGAGCACCGGAACCCCGATCGGCGGTGCGCTGCTGCCCCCGCTGGCCGAGATGCTGATCGAGGCAGGCGGCTGGCGCCTGTCGATGGCCGTGCTCGGCGTGGGCACCGGCCTGACCCTGGCCCTGCTCGTCTCGCTGCTCGCGCCACGCCACCCCGGCGCCGCGACCGGCACCGCGACGGCTCCGGCGAGGCCAGGGCCCGGAGAGGGCTCGATCATCCGCGAGCTCTTCACCCGCCCCGACTTCTGGCTCATCGGTGGGTCCATCGGCCTGATCTTCGCGACCAACTCCGCGCTGCTCATCCTGCTGCCCGACTTCGCCTCCGATCTCGGCTTCGACAGCCGTCGCGGGGCCCTGGTGGTGACCGCGCTGGCGCTCGGCAGCTTCGCCGGCAAGCTGATCTACAGCGCCTTTGGCGGCCGCCTCGACCCGCGCGCGCCGATCTGGATCGCCAGCGGCGTCCAGGTTCTCGCGGTGGCGACGCTGCTCACCGAGCCCGCCTACCCGCTGCTGGTCGCGGCCGCAGCGATCAACGGCCTGGGCGTCGGGGCGCTGCTGCCCGCCTGGAGCCTCCTGGTGGCCGCGTCCTTCGGCGAGGAGCGCTTCGCCCGCTCCATGGGCTTCAACCGCTGGATCCTCTACGCCCTGCTCAACGGCGGCGTGCTGCTCAGCGCACACCTCCGCGACATCACACCGAGCTACGGCCCCAGCTGGTGGCTGCTCGGCAGCGGCTCGGCACTGGCCCTGCTCCTCGCCCTCTTCCTGCGCCTGCCCGCCCGCGAGACTCCACCCGCCTGACCGGGCATCGCGGGAGCCCGTCCCGGGCTCCGGCTCAGCGCGTGACCCAGGTGGGCCGGAAGTCCGCGGTCACCTCGTGAACCAGCTCGTGCACGAGGGTCTCGCGCGCCGCCTCGGGGTCGGAGGCGCGGATGTCGGGCCGGCTGAGCGAGCTGACGCTCACGCGCGCGACGTCGGCGCGCGCCGCCGAGCGGTTCGTCCACAGCGTGACCCCGCTGGCGGTGTGCAGCAGGCGCGCGCTGAGCGTGGCGCGCATCTCGGCGCGGGCGTGGATCGAGGTCAGGGACTCGCCCAGCCGCAGCTTCGGGCGGATCTCGGCCACGTCGAGCTGGCCCACCAGGAGCACATCGACACCGAGCTGCTCGCCGAGCGCGCGGATCGCCTCGCGGTCCATGCGATCGCGTCCGACGGCGCGCAGCAGCGCGTCCTCGGGCCCGAGCTCGAGCACCGCGACGCCCGGCTGGGCGGACTGGATCGCGTGCAGCAGCTGGTCGGTGGTCGCCCCGGGCAGCGGCGCGGTCGCGGCCGAGCGCACCTCCACCAGCCCCACCACGCCGTGCTGGCCCAGGTCCAGGCGCGGTGGAACCCGCACCGTCACCCGCGGCGATGCGCAGCCAGCCAGCAGCGCGAGTGCAGCCACGAGGCCCAGAAGCCCCGGCGTCCTTCCCTGTCGCCCCACGGTCGTTCCTCTCCGCCAGTGTCCAGGCCCGTATCGGTCTGGCCACCCTCGCGCATGAATCGACCGGAGCGGCGGCGTGAGCCCGGCGCCGCTGGGGTTCTCCTCAGCAGCCTGCTAGCGGCGCGGCAGGGAGATGCGCGAGATCGAGTCCGTACGTCCGGTGCGGGCCACGCGGTCGAGAACCGCGAGCAGCTGCTCCGGCTCGACGAAGCCCGAGATGCGCAGCTGCTCCAGGATGTCGCCGTCGCGCGAGACGAAGAGCAGCGCGGGTACGCCCCGGACACCGAAGCGGTCCATGAGCTCGCGGCGCGCCGGCGTCATGCGGGTCACGTCGACGAGCACGCGCTCGAACCCTGCGAGCCGCCTCGCGACTTGCTCGTGCCGCAGCGTGCTGCGCTCGAGGCGATCGCAGATCGAGCACCAGTCCGCGTCGAAGCGAATCACGGCCGGACGGCCCGCCTCGCGGCCCTCGCTCAGCGCACTGAACAGGTCCTGGCGCCACTCGAGCTCCGGGCCCGCGATCCCGGCCGGGGCGCAGAGCAGCAGCGCGATCAGGGTCGCCAGCGGTGCGGCGCGGAGCGTCGGGCGGAGGAGATAAGGTGGGGGCACGCGCACAGCATAGCCGTGATGGGGCCGGCAGGGAACGCGCGATCGACTTGACGCACATCCGTGTGCCGCCGGAGACTCCCCTCGGTCCCGGCGGACCGGAGGACTTCGGTGATCTATCTCCGCGAGACGCACAGCGTGATCGGTGCGTGCGAGGACGAGTTCGAGGCTGCCATGCGCGACGCGTACCTGCCGGCCCTGGCCGGTACGGACGACGCGCGGCTGATCTCCTACTCCAACCTGGCCCATGGAACGGCGGACTCCTACCAGGTGATCACCTACACGGCGATGCGGGACGGTGCGGCCTGGGAGTCGCTGGTGCGCCGCGTCGACGACGGCGACATGCGCACGCTGGCCGAGAAGCTCGACACGCTACGCCACGACGTCGAGGGCAAGCTGCTGATCCCCCTGCACTGGTCTCCGGTCCGGGAGATCGACCTCGACTCGATCCCGACCACGCCGCAGGACCACGGCCTCACGATGTTCATCGAGGACACCATGTGGCCCCACGAGGGCAAGCTCGAGGCGTACGTCGAGGCCTCGGGCGCGCAGCTGGTCGACGACTACGATGCCTCGTTCCCGTCCGACGTCGGCTTTCGCCAGGACAGCGACGAGCCGGTCCACCTGGTGGACTTCGAGGCGGCGTTCCGGCCGGCGTTCGGCGGCCACCGCCGCCGCGAGGTCATCCTCTGGCAGCGCATCCTCCAGCCCGACACGTTCTGGGACATGATCCGCGCCGACACCCCCGAGGGCATGAAGCGCCCCGGCCAGTGGATGTTCGACGCGCTCGAGCTGCGCGATCAGTGGCGCAGCCGCCTGCTGCGCGCCGCGAGCTGGTCGCCCCTGGCCTGACGTTCAGTCCCCGCCGCGCGTACGCGCGCCCAGCTCGGTACTCGAGTGGCGCTTGGGATCCCCGCAGATGACCACGCGGCCGCCGTACGCCTCCAGGGTCGCGCGCTCGGGAACGGAGTCGGGCGTTCGATCGGTGCCCTTGATCAGCACATCGGGTCGCAGCGCCGCGACGATCGCGTCGGCGGTCGTCTGCTCGAAGCTGGTCACGTGGTCCACGCCGCGCAGCGCCGCCATCAGCTCCATGCGCTCGGCGAGCGGAACGTGGGGCCGTCCGGGTCCCTTGAGCGCGCGCGCGCTCGCGTCGCTGTTCAGGCCGAGCACCAGCACGTCCACGTGCGTGCGTGCCTCGCGGATCAGACGCACGTGGCCGACGTGCAGCAGATCGAAGCAGCCGTTTGCGAGTCCGACCGTGCGGCCGCGCTCGCGCTCCGGGGCCAGGAGCGCTGCGAGCGCGCGGAAGTCGGGATGGATCGCGGCGCTCATGACATGAGCTCGGCAGCCGCCTCGAGCACGCGTCCCGGCACCAGGCCAGTCATGCAGCGGTGATCGATGGGGCAGGTCTTCAGGTGGCAGGGGCTGCACTCCACGGGGTTGCGCAGCACGCGCTGGCGCTCCATCAGGTGCTCGGTGTGGCGCGGATCGGTCGGGCCCATGACGGTGATCACGGGCGTGCCCAGTGCGACCGCCATGTGACGCGGTCCGGTGTCGTTGCTCAGCACCAGCGTCGCCTCGTCGATCAGCGCGGCGAGCTCGGTCAGGCTGGTGACCGGAGCGTCGAGGCAGACCGGTGCCGTCGAGGCGAGCGCGACGATGCGCCGGGCCACGGCCTCCTCGCCGGGCCCCGGCGCGAGCACGCAGCGCAGCCCGAGCCGGCCGGCCAGCTCGTCACAGGCGCGCGCGAAGTGCTCGGCGGGCCAGAGCTTGCTCGCGCCGAAGCTCGCGCCCGGGGTCACCACGGCCAGGCGCGTGCCCGGCGGCAGCCCCGCCTTCTCCAGCCGCTCGCCCACGCGTGCGCGGGCCGCGGCGGCGACGGGCAGGTCCAGTCGCTCGCCGGCGTCCGCGCAGCCGGCGGCCCGGGTGATGCGCAGGTAGCGCTCGATCATCGAGATCGGCTCGCGCTTGCCGTCGCGGCGCGGCGGATCCAGCCGGTGCGTGAGCAGCGCGCGCCGCAGCGGGTCGCGCGCGTAGCCGATGCGCTCGGGGATGCGCGCCACGAACGGCGCCAGCGCGCTGCGCGCCGAGTCGGGCAGCAGCAGCGCCCGGTCGATCCGCTCACGGCGCAGCGCGCGCGCGTGTGCGAGCAGGGCCCGCGTACCGCGTGACGGTGCGGCGATCCAGCGGTCCACCGACGCCAGGCCCTCCAGCAGCGAGAGCAGCGGGCGCGCGCCCTCGGCGAGGATCTCGGCCCGCGGATGCGCGGCACGCAGCGCCCGCAGCGCGGGCGTGGCCATCACTGCGTCGCCGACCCAGCCGGGCAGGCGCACCCAGATCCGCTCCGGGCTGCCGGCCCGCGCGGTCGGGCTCACAGGAAGTAGTCCAGCCGCTCCTCGCCCAGCTCACCCGCGAGGTCGACCTCGGGGTCGCGGATCAGGCGCTCGATCCACCAGTTCACGGAGTTGTACAGGCAGGTGACCTGGGCACACTCGGTGCTCGCATCGAACGTCGCCAGCAGGTCCGCCAGGCCGTCGGCGGTCTCGCGCCGCGCCTCGGCGTCGCGGTAGGCGGTGGCGCCGGCGATCCGCGCCTTCGAGACGCCGCGATGCGCCGGGCAGTTGAACAGGCCCGTGGGCGTGAGCACCTGGCGCAGCGCCTGCATGTGGCAGGTGCGCGGCTGTCGCGTGAACTCCGACCAGCTGCCCTCCTCGAGCAGGCGCAGGTTGATGCTCTCGTACACGTCGAAGCCCTCGTCGGAGAGCTGCTTGGCCTTCTCCACCTCGGCGCGGATCCGCGCCACCACGCCCTGGATCTCCATCTCGGCCTTGCCGGGATCCATGACCTCGGCGCCGCTCTCCTGACGCTCGAGCACGGGCTTGAACGAGATGTAGTCGAAGCCGGCATCCTTCGCGCGCCCGGCCGCCAGGACGATCTCGTGGATGTTCTCGTTGATCTCCTCGTCGTCGCGCGAGGCCCCGCTCCAGACGATGATGTACGAGAAGCCCACGCGCACGACGGGATTGGCCGCCTTGATCTTCGGGATCCACGAGCAGATCAGGTCGAGGTTCATGCGTGGATCGGTCGGCCGGTGCATCTCGGCGAAGAGCTCGTTGCTGCCCGAGTCCAGCGACAGCCGGATCCAGTCCTGCGCGTCCATGTGTCCGGCGGCGTCGACCAGCGCCTGACCGCGGCTGCCGTTGGTGACGATCGCGACCTGCAGGCCCAGCTCCTTGAGGAAGCCCACGAAGGCGCCGAAGCGCGGGAAGAGGGTCGGCTCGCCGCCGCCGATCAGGATCACCGAGCGCAGGCCCTGCGACGCCATCCAGGTCAGCCCCTCGCGGAGCTCCTCCTCGCGGTACTTGTGCTTGGTGTTGAGGATGTCCCAGTCGATGCAGTGCGTGCAGCGGTAGTTGCAGGCGGTGGTCAGGTCCAGGTTGATCGAGACCGGGACCAGATCGGGCGCCGCCGGCTCGGGCTCGCCCGCCTCCCGCGCGCGCTCGAGCTCGCGTCGCCACTGAACGTAGGTACCCAGGGCTCCGGCCACGGCGGGCTGGCGCAGCTTCCCCGTGAAGTCGTGGATTGCGTGCAAGGGCCTCTCCCCGGGAGCGCGAGGCGGGAGTTCCCCACCATGCCCCCGCGCCGACAGTAGCCGAGCCCGCGCCCCTGGCCAGCAGGGCGCGGGGAGAGCACCCCGGGCTCAGGCCGGCCAGCGCTGGCGCTCGAAGGCCCCCGCCACCTGCTCCAGCAGGGCCATGCGCGTGGCGCTGGGCCGGGGATCCGGCACCGGCTCGCCCGCGAGCACGCGCCCGAGCTGCCCCGCGAAGTCGCGCAGGTGGGTGGTGAGCGGATCGGGCAGCGCCACCGAGCGCTCGCCGTCGACCAGCTCGAAGCTGTAGTCCGGCATCGAGATACGGCGCTGCGCCACGCGTCCGTCGAGACCGATCGCGGCCGGTCGAGGGCTCTCCGCGGCGTGTCGCAGCTCCACGTGGCATTCGATCGGCCGCGCGGTACCGGCCCGCAGCTCGAAGCGCACGCCTAGATCGCGGGTGTCGGAGCCGCTGCCGTCCAGGCGCAGCGACTCGAGCCGCAGATCCGCGCGCGGCACGAGCGCCTGCAGCAGCGAGAGCGGATGCGGGAACGAGTCCCCCAGCACCTCGATCCCGGCCGAGACCGGCGAGAGCAGCATCCAGAAGCGCTCCGGCGGTGCGTCGCGCGCCGCATCGGGGTGCAGGGCGAAGAAGGCGTCGAGCGCGCACGGCCACTGGCAGTTCTCGAACAGCAGCAGCCCTCGCTCGCGAAAGCCCGCGGTGATCCGGCGGGCGCGGGCCGCCAGCTCCGCGCCGCCCCAGATCAGCGGCTTCTCGCAGAGCACGTGAACCCCCGCCTCCAGCGCCGCCCGCAGGTAGCCCTCGTGCGTCCGCGACGGAGACAGGATCGCCAGCGCGTCGGGCGCCTCGTCACGCAGCAGCCGATCCAGATCGGTGTAGGCGCGCGGCGCCTCGCCGAGCACCGCGACCAGATCGTCCGCGGCGGCGCGCGCGCTCTCCGGGCCGGTCCCGAGCACGGCGCCCACCTCGATCCCGGCGGCCGCGAGGTCCCGCGCCACGAACGGGCCCAGACCCTGGCGCACCCGCCGCGCGCCGATCAGCGCGACCCGCGGCGCGCTCAGGCCCCCGCTCCGTCGGCGCGCGGTGCGACCCCGAGCCCGGCGTGGCGCTCGCGCAGGCGGTCGGGCAGCTCGTCCGCAAACAGCCCGAGCTGCGGGATGTAGCCCAGGTGGTCGGCCAGGCGCAGCAGCGCGACCTCCGTCTTCATGTCGGGGATCTCGGCCGTCCGGCAGGCCTCGATCGCCGCGCCGAGCTCGCGCACGACGATCTCGCCGTGCTCCTCCATGGTCGTGCCGTCCCCGGGGGCGTCACCGGCGCGCTCGAGATGCGCCGGGCCCGCGCAGAAGTAGACCTTCTCGTCGCTGGTCCCGGGGCTCGCGAAGCTCTCGCCGCCGATCGGCGCGAAGCTCCCCGGCTCGACCCGGCAGCCGGCCTCCTCGAACGCCTCGGCCGCGGCGCGCCGCCGCAGCCCGTCGTCGCCGGGACCGTCGGCCTCCTCGACCAGACCCGCCACCACCTCGGCGATGCTCAGGTACTCGCGCGGGTCCGCATGGACGAAGCGCTTGTGCCGGCGCAGGTAGATGGGCGCGCGCGGCGCCTCGCGCAGCAGCACGCGCACGCGGCGCGCCCCGTCGACCTCGTACAGCACCGCGACCACGGCGTCGCTTCCCGGGCGCGAGACCACGTCGCACGGGTACGGATCCGAGCGCGTGCCGTCGTCGTACACGTTGCGCAGCCGCAGCCGGGCCACGCGCAGGAAGCCCTCGTCGCAGCGGCTCCCCGCGGTGCGATCCTCGACGATCTCGATCGATTCCAGCTTCATCGGGCCGAAGGTAGCGCAGACGCTCCCCGGCGACGCGTCGCGACCCCGACCTGCTAGGCTGCGGCCGACACACGCCCGCAACAGGAGAGCCCCGCCCATGATCGCGTACATCACGCTCGGCACGAACGACCTCGAGAAGGCCGGCAGCTTCTACGACGCACTTCTCGGGGAGGTCGGGGCGACCCGATTCTCGACCACGGAGCGCATGATCATCTGGGGCACCCAGCCGGGCCAGCCGATGGTCGCCGTGTGCACGCCTCACGACACGAAGCCGGCCACGGTCGGCAACGGCGTCATGGTGGCGCTGACCGCGAGCTCCAGCGACCAGGTGAAGGCCCTGCACGCGCGCGCGCTCGAGCTCGGCGGCAGCGACGAGGGCGAGCCCGGACCGCGCGGGGACAGCGGCTTCTATGGCGGCTACTTCCGCGATCTCGACGGCAACAAGCTCGTGGCCTTCGCGCACGAGGGCTGAGGCGCCGCGGGTGAGGGTCGGCGTCTCGCTGCCGGTGCGCGAGCTACAGGACGACCTGGCGGCGATCCGCGACTTCGCGCAGCAGGCCGAGGAGCTCGGCTTCACGCACCTGCGCGTGCCCGACCAGGTGGCGCGTCCCGGCGCGGGGCACCTGCACGAGCCGCTGACGCTGCTCGCCTGGATCGCGGCGTGCACCGAGCGCATCGAGCTGGTGCCCTCTGTCGTGGTGCTGCCAGCGCGCCAGACGGTGCTGCTCGCCAAGCAGGCCGCGACCCTGGACCGGCTCAGCGGCGGGCGCCTGCGGCTGGGCATCGGTGTGGGCGGCAACGCCGCCGAGTACGCCGCACTGGGCCAGGACTTCCACGCGCGCGGGCGTCGCTGCAGCGAGCAGATGCGGCTGCTGCGCGAGCTCTGGACGCGCCCCTCGGTGCGCTTCGAGGGCGAGTTCGACACGGTCCAGGAGAACGGCCTGAGCCCCCTGCCCGTCCAGCGCCCCATCCCGCTGTGGATCGGCGGCGCGGGCAAGCCCGTCGATGCGGTGCTGCGCCGGATCGGCGAGCACGCCGACGGCTGGTTCGCGCTCTGCGAGCCCGGAGACTACGGCGAGCTGCGCGCCCGCATCGATCGCTTCGCCGAGCAGGCCGGGCGCGATCCCGCCCGGATCGGCGCCGAGTCGGGCGTCGGCATCCGCCGCCGCAGCGAGGCCGAGTGGCTCGCGCTGGTCGAGGCGCGCCGGCGCACCGGCGTCACGCACCTGTGCATGCGTACGCTCGAGTGCGGCCTGGACGCGCGCGGCCACCTCGAGGCGCTGGCCCGCATTCGCAGCGTGCTCGACGCCGCCTAGCAGGCCCGGTCGGGCGCGGTACCGGCCGGCAGCGGCCGGGGTGCACGACCGGACGGCAGCAGCGGGACGCGACGCGCGAGCGGATCCCGCGCGCCGCTCAGATCCAGCGCCCCGACTCGGGCCGGAAGGTGCGCACGCGGATCCGGCCCGACGGCGCCACGAGGATGGCCACGACCTTGTCCTTGCCGTTGGTCAGGTAGTAGCCGCCCGCGCCCGAGCCCCACTCGGAGGGCGTGTCGGGGTGCACGGGCACGCCGCGCGAGGTGAACACGATCACCGGATCACCGGCGCCGCCGCCCGAGGGCGCGAAGCTCGCACCGTTGAGCGCGACCGACGCGATGCTCTTGCTGCTGCTGGCACAGCCGCTGCTGCCCCCGCCCCCGGGACCGGACGGCGCCACCGGCGGCAGCTTCGGCAGGCCCTGCGCCGCCAGGTGAACCAGGTCCTCCACGGGCAGGGTCAGGCCCGGGAAGAGCCCGGACGCGGGATCGAAGCTGGTGATCTCGCAGCCGAGCTCGTCCGGCAGCGCCACCGGCGTGGTCTGGTCGCCCGCCGAGATCGTCATCGACCCGTCGACGTCGCGAACCACGTCGAGGATCGGGTCGCGGCCATCGGCGCAGCTGTCCTCGTCGCGGAAGAACACGAGGTAGTTCGTGCCCTCGTGAATCGCGCGCTCCTGCGCGGTTCGCAGCGCGCCCGCGACGACCAGCGCCGCCTTGGTCATCTCGTTCTGCCGCGCCATGCGCGAGCTGACGACCGAGGCCATGGTCGCGAGAACACCGATCAGCGCCAGCACGATGACGACCTCGATCAGCGTGAAGCCGCCCTGTCCGCGAGTGTGCATGGGGTTCTCTTCGTGACAGCGCTCACGGATCTTGAGTCCGGCCGCGGGCCCGGCTCCAACGCTGGAGCCTGCCGGCGCGCTGCAGCCACCCTGCGCGCGAGTGGAGCAGAGTCGCGGGTTTCCGTGGTGAGCGCGCTAGGGATCGAACCTAGGACCGGCGGATTAAGAGTCCGCTGCTCTACCAACTGAGCTACGCGCCCGGAAACGGTGGCGCAAGTTAGCGTTTTTGTGCGTCGTGGGTAGGGGTGGTGGGGCGCCCGGGCGGCCGCCGGGTTAGACTGCCGCGGATGTGTAAGGAGCAGCAGGCGTGGCTCTGAGGTCGTCCGGCGGTCGCCTGCGCGGCCTGAACCTGGCCTGGATCGGCCTGGTGGCTCTGGCTGCCGCCTGCGCGCCGCCGCCGCTGCCGCCGGCCGAGGCGCCCTCGCCGGTCGCGCTGGAGACCCTCCGGCGCACCGAGATGATGTTCCTCTATCCCGAGCGGCTGGACCGCCGCATGCTGGTCGGCGCGCTCGACGCGCTCGAGGCCCGCTTCGACGCCGTGCGCTTCGACGACGGCGGCGACGGGGCCGCCGAGGGCCGCCTGCACGTCGGCGATCACGTGGCCATCGTGCCGCTCAACGGCCGCTTCGACAGCCGCCGTTACTTGCAGGTGCTGGGCCAGGCGCTGCGCTTCGTGGACGAGCACCTCAGCGAGCAGGAGCGCGAGGACGCCCGCTTCGACGGCGAGGACGAGGAGCCCACGCTCGAGATGCTGGCGCTGCGCGGCGCGCTGCGCTCGCTGGACCCGTACTCCACGATCTTCTCGGGCCGCACGACCGAGGACTTCCAGATCCGCTTCTCGGGCAAGCTCAGCGGGATCGGCTCGCGCATCGGGCGCCGCGACGGCCACCTGACCGCGATGAAGGTCTTCCCGAAGAGCCCGGCGGCGAGGGGCGGACTGCAGGACGGCGACTGGATCCTGAAGATCGACGGCGATCCGACCCAGCCGCTGAGCCTGAGCGAGGCCGTGGACCGCATCCGGGGCAAGGCGGGAACGCGCATCGTGCTGGGCGTGCAGCGCCGCGACAAGGAGACCAAGGAGGACGAGCGCCTCGACGTCGAGATCGTGCGCGGCGAGGTCGACGTGCCCAACGTCGAGGCCCGCCTGCTCGACGGCAACGTGGGCTACGCGGAGATCGCGTCGGTCAGCCGCACCACGGCCTCGGAGTTCCGCCAGAAGGTCATCGACCTGGGCGAGATCCAGGGGCTCGTGCTGGACCTGCGCAGCAACTCCGGCGGCAGCATGCTCGCCGCGCAGCAGCTCGCCGACATGTTCCTGTCGCAGCAGCTGATCGTTCGCGTGGTGGGCCGGCAGGGCCGGCCCACGGGCCCGCAGAACCGCGCGATCGCGAACCGCCGTGTGGTCTTCGACCTGCCGGTGGTGATCCTGGTCAGCGGCGCGACCGCATCGGCTGCCGAGATCCTGTCGGGAGCCCTGGCGCCGCTCGGGTCGGTCACGATCGTCGGCCAGAAGACCTTCGGCAAGGGCGTGATCCAGCAGGTCCTGCCCCTGCCCGAGGAGAACCTGCTCAAGCTCACGGTGGCCGAGTACCTGCTCTCGGAGGACCGCGCGGTGCACGGCCGCGGCATCGTGCCCGACATCGAGCTGGCGCCCGTGCCCGACAAGCGCCTGGGCAGGCTCGGCAGCATCGAGAACGGCGCGATCGCCTACGTGCGGGAGGCCGGCGAGAACGACGAGTTCCCGATCGAGGTGGCGCGACTGCTGCTCACGCAGCCGCGCGCCGCGGCGCTGCAGCAGATCGGCGAGCTGGCGAACCAGGGCCTCCGCGAGGCGCTCGCGGAGCACGGGGTCGCCTGGGAGGCCCCTGTTGGTCTCCCGGCCGAGCTGCCGCGCCAGCTCGGCGTGCGTCTGGAGCACGGTCCGCTGGCGGCCGGGGAGAAGGCCCGGCTGGACCTGGTCGTCCACAATCCCAATCCGTTCGTCGTGCCCGCCGCCTGGGCCGTGCTCGAGGCCTCGGCAGCCGAGTACCTGTCCAACCGGATCGCCGTCCTGGGCGACATCCCCGCGGGCGGCGAGGCGCGCGCCTCGCTCGAGGTCGAGCCGCCGGCCGGGGTCTCTGCCGACCAGCACCCGCTCACGGTGCACGTCGCCAGCGGCAACCGCACGCTGCAGGCTGCGGAGCGCGTGCTCAGCGTCGTGGGGCAGGCGCCCGTGGTGGCCATCGACGTGACCCGCGCCGCGGGCGAGGACGGCGACATGCTCGAGGTCGTCATCCGCAACACCGGAACGCACCCGACCGGCGCGCTGCTGGTCGCCGTTCCGGGCGCGAACCGATCGATCGAGCAGCTCGCACCCGGGGCGGAGGAGCGCGTGGAGCTGGCGCTCAGCGCCAACCCCGCGAGCGTGAACGTCACGCTGAGCGGGCCCTGGGTGCGGCGCCGCGTGGAGATCCCCATCCCCGACCAGACCGTGCACGTCTCGCTGCCCGACGTGCGCATCGCGCGGGCCCGGCGCTTCGGCGGCGACCAGCTGCGCGTGGACGTGGCCGATCCCCAGGGGCTGCACGAGGGCTGGATCCGCCTGGGCCGCGTCGAGGACGACGAGGAGGAGGAGCGCGACGAGGATCGTCCGCGCTCACCCGACCAGAAGGTGGCCTACGCGGACTGGGCGGGCCGTCCCAGCGGACAGATCGTGGCGGCCCTCGCCGGGGGCGAGCAGAACCTCACGGTGAAGATCGAGACGGCCGCGGGGATCTCGGTCTGGGACATGCGCCTGCTGGCCGCACAGTAGAGCCGCCCCTCACGCTCCGTCCGGCGGCGACCCGAAGCCGCCGCCGCCGGGTGTCTCGATGCGGATGACCTCGCCCGCGCGCGCGTCGATCGAGGCGCGCCCGCCCACGTCGCGGCCCTGGTGCAGGTTGCGTCCGCGCGCGCCGGGCGCGCCGCCCCCCAGCCCGAACGGCGCGCGCTCGCGACGCTCCGACAGGATCGACACGCGCATGTCCTCCAGCAGCTCGAGCTCGCGCACGAGTCCGTCGCCGCCGCGCCAGCGCCCCGCCCCCCCCGAGCCCGCACGCAGCGAGAAGCGGCGCAGCCGCACCGGGAAGCGCGCCTCGAGCACCTCCGGATCCGTGATGCGGGTGTTGGTCATGTGCGTGTGGACGCCCGAGGCGCCGTCGAACCCGGGGCCCGCGCCCGCGCCTCCCCCGATCGTCTCGTAGTAGCCGAAGCGCTCGTTGCCGAAGGTCAGGTTGTTCATCGTGCCCTGACAGCCGGCCAGCCGGCCCAGTGCGCCGAGCAGCACGTCGACCACGCGCTGCGAGGTCTCGACGTTCCCCCCGCAGACCGCGGCATCGGGCGAGGGCGCGAGCACCGAGCCCTCGGGGATGTGCACGGTGACCGGCACCAGGCAGCCGGCGTTCAGCGGGATGTCCTCGCCGACCAGCGCGCGCAGCACGTAGATCACGGCGGCCAGCGTCACCGCACGGGGCGCATTCAGGTTGCCCTCGACCTGGGCACCCGTTCCGGAGAAGTCCACGTGCATGCGGTCACCGTCCACCCGCAGCTCCACGCGGATCGGCGTGCCGTCGTCGAGCGCATCGGCGAACCCGTGCACACCATCGGGCAGCCGCGCGATCTGATCGGCCACCTTGGCGGCCGCGCTGTCCTGCGCGTGCTGCATGTAGGCCTCGACCACGTCGAGGCCGTAGCGCCCGACCATCTCGCGCAGCAGCCGCGCACCGGCGGCGTTCGCCGCGATCTGCGCCTCGAGATCGGCGAGATTCTCGCGCGGGCTGCGGGCCGGGTACACCGCGGAGCGGAGCGCGCCCAGCACGGTGTCCTCGTCGAGCCGGCCGCCGGACACGATGCGCAGCGCGCGCAGCACCACGCCCTCCTCCTCGAGGCTGCGCGAGAACGGCGGCATCGACCCGGGCGTGATCCCGCCCACGTCGGCGTGGTGGCCGCGGCTGGCCGTGAAGAAGCGGCGTGCGCCGTCGTCGTCGTGCACGGGCGTGACGACCGTGATGTCGGGCAGGTGCGAGCCACCCGCGGCGGGATCGTTGGTCACGAAGACGTCCCCCACCTCCATTCGCGGGTGCGCCTCGATCACCGCCCGGACGGACTCGCCCATGGCTCCCAGGTGCACGGGGATGTGCGGCGCGTTGGCCACGAGCGAGCCGTCGGCCCTGAAGACGGCGCAGGAGAAGTCCAGTCGCTCGCGGATGTTGGTGGACAGCGACGTGCGCTGCAGCACCGTGCCCATCTGCTCGGCGATCGACATGTACAGGTTGTTGAAGACCTCCAGCTGGACCGGATCGAGCTCGGTTCCGGGACGCGGCGCGGCGTCGGCGTCCCCGCGGTCGCGGATCGAGATGCGGCCCAGTGCATCCACCTCGAGGCGGAACCCGGGATCCACCGCGATGGTGCCGGTCTGCTCCAGGATGAGCGCCGGGCCGTCCACCGGGTACGCGGGCGAGAGTGCCTCGCGCGCGTGCACCGGAACGTCGTCGTGGAAGCCGTCGCCCGCGTGCATTCGCACGCGGCGCAGCACCGCGGGCGGTCCGGCCGGGGCGGCCACGGGCGGCTCGGGGGGAGGCTGGCTGTGTGCGCGCACCTCGACCCGGGCCACCGTCGCCTCGATGCGGGCTCCGGGCCGCGCGTAGCCGAAGCGCTGCACGTGCACCGACTCGAATCGCGTGCGCAGGTCGCCCGCCGCATCGAGCTCGACCGTGATCGGCGTCTCGGTCCCGGCGTAGCGCAGGTCCAGCCGCCGCACGACCGCGAGGTCCTCCCCGGCCAGGTCGTCGTCGCTCAGGGCCGCGCGGCCGCGCGCCTCCAGGGCGTCGAGGACCGGAGCGAGCAGCGGGTCGAGGTCCGCGTCGAGCGGCGGCGCACCGACGTCCTGCTCCCCATCCCAGGTCACGTCGGCGAGGCCCATGCCCAGTGCCGAGAGCACCCCCGCGTGCGGGTGGAAGACGATGTGCCGGATGCCGAGCCGCCGCGCGAGCGGGCACGCGTGCTGGCCGCCCGCGCCGCCGAAGACCAGCAGCGCGTGATCGCGTACGTCGTAGCCGCGCGCGACCGACACCTGCCGGATCGCCTCGGCCATGCTCGCGTCGGCGATCTCGGCGAAGCCCGCGGCGATCGCGTCGGGATCCCGGTCGTAGCCCGCCTTGCGCAGGCGCGCGGCGAGCTCGTCGAGCGCGAGCTCGACGCGCCCGGCGTCGAGCGGGAACGGGAAGCGGTCGGGCTGCACGCGCCCCAGCGCCAGGTTCACGTCGGTGACCGTCAGCTCGCGCGCCCCGGGCCGGCCGTAGCACAGGGGACCGGGCTCCGCGCCCGCACTCTCGGGCCCCACCGACATCCGGTAGCCGTCGAAGCGACACAGCGAGCCTCCGCCCGCGGCGACCGTGTGGATCGCCATCATCGGCGCGCGGATGCGCACGCCGGCGGTCTCCGTCTCGTACACGCGCTCGAGCTCGCCGCCCCAGCGCGAGACATCGGTCGAGGTGCCGCCCATGTCGAAGCCGATCGCGCGCTCGATGCCCATCGGTGCCGCGACGCGCGCGTAGGCCACCACGCCGCCCGCCGGCCCCGAGAGCACCGCATGCGGGCCGCGGAAGCGCAGCGCGTCGGTCAGCCCGCCGCTCGACTGCATGATGCGCAGGCTGCTGCCGGGAAGCTCCTCGAGGAGCGTGTGCACGTAGTCGCGGATCAGCGGCGTGAGGTACGCGTCCACGCAGGTCGTGTCGCCGCGACCGACCGCGCCGATCTCGGCGTCGACCTCGTGCGAGAGCGCCACGTGCGCGAATCCGAGCTCGCGCGCGACGGCGCCGATCTCGAGCTCGAGCTCCGGGTTGCGGTGGGCGTGGAGCACCAGCACCGCCAGGCTGTCGATCCCGGCCGCGCGCAGCTCCGCGAGCTCCGGGCGCAGCCGCGCCGGATCGGGCCGCCGCAGGACCTCCCCCCGCGCATCGAGGCGCGCGTCGACCTCGACCACCCGCGCGTGCAGGACGCCCGGCTTGCGGATCTGCAGGTCGAAGATTCGCGGCCGCGCCTGGGTGCCGATCTCGAGCAGGTCCGCGAAGCCGGCCGTGATCGCCAGGGCGCAGCGCGTGCCGCGCCGCTCCAGCAGCGCGTTGGTCGCGATGGTCGTGCCCATGCGCACGTCGCAGGGCGGGATCGGGGCGCCCGGCTCCAGGCCCAGGATGGCGCGGATGCCCTCGAGCGGGGCCCGGTCCGACGAGAGCAGCTTGGCCACGCGCAGCTCGCCGCTGCGCGGGTCGAGCCCGAGACAGTCGGTGAACGTTCCCCCGCGATCGATCCAGAACGACCAGCGCCCCGCCATGCGTGCAGGGTGCCGCGCCCGGCCGGATCGCGCACGTCCCGCCCGCGCACGCTCGCGACCCCGCTGGACGCCGCGTGACACGCGCGTCTACCCTGCCGCTCCGGACCGCTCGGCCGGGACCAGGGAGACGCCGTGAGCGACTACGAGTTCATCGAGATCGACACGCCCGCACCGCTGGTGCAGCGCGTGACCCTGAACCGCCCCGACAAGCGCAACGCCCTCTCGAACGCGCTGCGCGGCGAGCTGATCGACGCGCTGCGCCGCGCCGACGGCGATGGGGAGGTCCACGTGTCGATCGTGCGCGGCGCCGGCCCGTGCTTCTCGTCGGGCTACGACCTGCGCTCGGACCTCGGTGCCGACCAGCCCTACTTCACCTCGCAGACGCCGCTGCAGTGGGCCCATCACGTCAGCGAGGGCTGGATGTCGCTCTGGGACCTGTCCAAGCCCGTGATCGCGCAGATCCACGGCTACGCCATGGCCGGCGGCCTCGAGCTGGCGGGCGCCTGCGACCTGGCGTACGCGGCCAGCGACGCGCGGCTCTCGCACCCGGTGCTGCGCTTCGCGGGCCTGCCCGACTTCGCATGGTTCCCGGTCCACATGGCGCCACGCCACGCCATGGAGCTGCACCTGGCGGGGCGCGAGTACAGCGGCGAGGAGGCCGTGCAGGTGGGCCTGGTCAACCAGGCCTTCCCGCCCGACGAGCTCGAGGCCCGCGTGCTCGGAATCGCCGAGACCATCGCCGCGACGCCGCCGGCGGTGGTCGCGGTGAACAAGCGCTACGTGTACACGGCAATCGAGGCGCGCGGCGGACGAAACGTGATCCGGACGGGCGCCGACCTGCAGGCGGGACCGCACACCCAGGGCCTGTCGGCCGACGAGCTGAGCGCGAAGGTCAAGGCCACGCAGAAGAAGGGCTGAGGCCGGCTCTCAGCCTCGCGCCCCGGGCCAGAGCCGGCTCGCCGTGCCCCCCAGGCACAGGGCGCGGTCCGCGGGATCGAGGCCCGAGAAGGCGTGCCGCCCCAGCTCGACCAGCCCGGCGTAGTCGCGGTCGTGGGTCTGGCAGAAGTCGGAGCCCCACATCAGCCGGCTGGCGCCGAAGTGCGCGACCAGCAGGGCCACGAAGTCGCGTGGATCACCTCCGTGGGCCGCGGCCAGATCGATGGCGTTGGTGGAGATCTTGAGGCTGAGGCCCGGGCATGCCGAAAGCGCCAGCAGCGGCGCGGCCGCGGACCACGGCGGCCCGCGCAGCGGCGGAAAGCCGCAGTGATCCAGGGACACGGGCAGCCCGGCGAAGCGCTCGAGCACCGGGTGCAGACGCGGGAGCTGGTGGAAAAGGACGGTCACGATCACGTGCGCGCCCAGCTTCGCCGCGCGCTCCCAGACCGGGAAGGTCCGCGGATCGTCGAGCCAGCTGTCCTCGCCCGTCGACAGCGCGAAAATGCGCACGCCGTGGAGGCCGCGCTCCTCGATCCAGTACGAGAGCTCGTCGGGCGCGCCGGGGAGCGTGGGGTCCACCGAGCAGACACCGACCAGGCGGTCGGGATGGTGCGCGACGCTGTCGGCGACGTAGCGGCTGTCGTGCCCGTAGGCGCCCACCGCCTGGACCAGCACCGCACGCTCGACCCCGGCGTGGTCCATGCGCTCGACCAGCTGCTCGGCCGAGTGCGGCGCCGTGCGGTACCAGTCGCTGCCGAAGTCGCCCGGCCGCAGCGGGTACGCCCGCTGGTCGGGGGCGATCGCGTGCGTGTGCGTGTCGAAGATCACCGGACCCGCGTGACGCTCAGGCTCGATACAGCTCGATGAGTGCGTCGACCGCCGCCTCGGCGCGCTCGAGCAGGACGGGCTCGGCGGTCGCCCCGATCGGGTGCGGCACCACCGCGATGCGCGCGTCGGGAAGGCCCACCGTGCGCGCGGACTCGCGCGTGAGCTCGAGGAAGGCCTCGGTGGTCACCACCACGGTCGCGCGACCGGCTGCCTCGAGGCGCTGCGTGTCGTGGAGACTCCACGACGTGCACGAGCCTCAATCCGCGGTCCCGGTCAGCACCAGATCGACCGAGGCCCCGAGCTCCTCGAGCAGCTCGCTCTCGCAGGGCGTGGCCGCGCTGCCCTTGCGGTGCACGCCCAGGTAGCGGGCTCCCGTGCGCGCCGCCAGGCACGCGGCCATGCGCCCCATGAGCAGCGCGGCGTGCGGCTTGCCGTTGTCGAGCACCGCGATGCGCTGCCCCTCGAGCGAGGCGGGCGGCGGCGCCAGCGGCGTGCCGATCTCACCGACGGGCCCCTCGGGGGCGTAGATCCGGGTCTTCATGGCGTCTCTCCTCGCCGCAGACGGCTGGCTGCGCTTCAGGGCTCGAGGGGCAGGGTCACGCTGCGCGTGACTCCCCAGCTCGGGATCACGCAGGAGTGCTTGCCCGGCCCACCGGCCACGAGCACGCGGATGTTCTGCGGGCTCGAGGTGATCGGCTTGAGGTCGTCGTCGTCCAGGGCGCGCTCCCAGGGCCGGCCGAGCATGCCGTCGAAGGCGCGGCGGAAGTCCCGGGCCGGCAGTCGCGCCTTCTCGAACAGGTAGGCCTGCACGTCGGAGCGGTCCCAGCCGGCCGCGGCGATGGTCGCCGCGTGCTCCGGCCCCAGCACCACGAAGATCTCGGCCGTCGAGATCGGCGCGTTGTTGGAGCCCAGGCTGGTCATGGCGCTGGCGGCCTTGTCGAGGATCCGCGCGGGCGTGGCGGACTCCATGTCGTGGAAGTTGTGCGGCCCCTCCCCGCAGGTGACGGTCACGGCGCTCGGCGCCTCGACTCCCACGCTGCGGGGGTAGGTCGGCCAGGGGCTGGCCCCGGCGTTCTCCGCGATGCAGTAGCTGTACTTGGCCGGCTGCCCCTGGGTGGAGGCGTCGCCGTCGCCCGGTCGCGCGCCGGCCACGTGCAGGAGCACCAGGCGCACGGCGCGCCCGGCGGTGGCGTTGGCGCGCCAGCCCGGGCCGAACGTGCCCCGGCCCGCGTTGAAGCCCAGCTCGGCCACCGCCGCGCCGTGCACGATCAGCAGCGGCGCGACCGAGTGCGTCGTGGCGTTGACGCCGCGCAGGTTCACCTCGGGCCGTGCCAGGGCCCGTACCGCCGTGGTCAGCACCGGCAGCAGTCCCGGCGCGCAGCCCGCGAGCACGGCGTTGACCGCGAGCGAGCGGCGCGTGGCCAGTCCGCCCCGCGGCGGCAGGCTCGCGATCACCTCGTCGGGGTCGAGGCCCGGTGCACCGTCTCGCAGCATGGCCTCGACGCGCTCCGGCGTCGGCGCGACCGCGGGCAGGCCGTCCCCCTGCCCCCGCGCCTCGAGCCAGTCCATCACGGCCGCGGGCGAGTCGTCGTCGAGCCACTTGCCCGCCTCGAAGGGGGCCCGGGCCGGCGTGCTGGCCGCGGCTCCCGGCAGATCGCAGAGCGGCGTGTCGAGGGAGGGGCTCGGCGGCTGGGCCATGCCCACATCGTACACGGCGCGGCCCGTCGCGATAAGCTGCGGCATGCCCCGAGACCCGATCGTCGTCTGCCTGTCCGTTCCCGCCCACTACGGCCCGACCTACCTGGAGCGCGCCCGCGCCGTCGACCCGCGCATCGAGGCGATCACGCTGCCCATCGACCCCGGCAGCGAGCCCACGGGCGTGCCCGCGGGCGAGCCGCATCCCGAGCCGCCGCCCTGGGGGATGAAGGTGGCGGAGGAACGCCGCGAGGTGCTGGCTCGCATGGAGGTGCTGGTGGCCCTGCACGCACCGATCGGCATCATGGGCATGGCGCCGCGCCTGCGCTGGCTGCAGGGCATCGGCGCGGGCATGGAGCAGTTCGCGCGAGCGGGCGTGGCGCGGGATCGCGTCACCGTGACCAACGCCTCGGGCGTGAGTGCGGGCTCGATGTCGGAGTTCATCATCGGGCGCCTGCTGTCGATCTGGAAGCGCTTCCGGGAGATGGAGGCGGCGCAGGCGCGCGGCGAGTACGTCCGGGCCTACGGACGCACCTTCCTCGGCTCGACGGTGGGCATCGTCGGCATGGGGCACATCGGCGTTGCCCTGGCCGAGCGCCTGCGGCCGCTGGGCGTGCGCGTGCTCGGCCTCAAGCGCACCGCGAAGCCCGGCGACCGCTCGCAGCTCGCCGACGCGCTCTACGCACCCGCACAGCTCCACGAGATGCTCGGCCTCTGCGACGCGGTCGTCGTGGCGGCGCCCTCGACGCCCGAGACCTTCCACCTGATCGACGCCGACGCGATCGCCGCCATGCGCCCCGACGCCGTCCTGGTCAACGTGGCGCGCGGCGAGCTCGTCGACGAGGCCGCTCTCGTGACGGCCATGCGCGGCGGCCACCTGCAGGCCGCGGTGCTCGACGTGTTCGAGACCGAGCCGCTGCCCGGCGACAGTCCCCTGTGGACCCTGCCGAACGTGTACATCTCGGCGCACGCCTCGGTCTCGGTCGACCGCTACATGGACGACGTCTTCGACCTGTTCATCGCCAACCTGGAGCGCTACGCGCGCGGTGAGCCGCTGCACAACGGGGTCGATACGGAGGCACTGGGCTTCCCGGCGCTGGACAGCGCCCCTTGAAGCCCCATGCGTTCCGGTCGCGCCCGCGAGCGATCCCGACCCGGAGCGTGCTCACGCTGTAGCTGTCGTGTCGGGGTCCGATCGGCCCCGTTCACCCCGCCGCCGGGCGCACGATCATCTCGCCCCGCATGAGGACGGCGTGACCGGGGAAGCTGCACAGGTAGCGATACGTACCTGCCGCGGGAGCCACGAACTCGAGCGTCGTGGTCTCGCCGCCGCCGATCAGCTTGCTGTGCGCGAGGATCTCGGCATCGGCGTCCGGCGGAATGTGATCCGAGTCGCGAGCCATCACCGCGCGCAGCGCGAAGGCATCCAGGTCGGTGCCGGGCTGGAGGATGACGATGTTGTGGCCCATCGCCTGCCGGGTGAGCTTGCCCGTGTGGACGAGCTCGATGCGCACCTTCTCTCCGGAGGCGACCTCGAAGCGCGTCACGCTGTACCGGATCTGATCGCCGACCTCGATGCGCAGGCGCCCGCTGGCATCGGGCCGGGCGGTCTCGACCGGCGCTGCGGGCGCAGCGGCCGGCGCGGGCCGGGCGTCCGGCTGCGGCGCCGTGGCCGGCGCGGCAGGAGCCGGGCCGGTCGCTGGCTCCCCACAGGCCGTGAGCAGCAGGACCATGCAGGCAACCGGGGCGACGGGAAGCTTCATCTCGGGGTCTCCTCCGTGGGGATCCGGGGACCTTAGACATGTCCGGGAGTTTGTCTATGGTGCACCGCGATCGCTGTGGACTGCGGGCGATCCGCCGCGTCTGTCGATCCGGCGCTCGCGAGAGGGGTTTGAGAGATGAACCGTGCACCGGGCCTCGCCGGACTGCTCAGAGAAACGACCGGGCTCCTGGAGCTGGCACGCTTCCCGTGGCACGTGCGCACACTGGCCGATCAGCCCCGCGGCGCGGGCGAGCCCGTGCTCCTGCTGCCGGGCTTCGGGGCGGGCGACGTGTCCATGCTGCCGCTGCGCTCGTATCTGCGCTGGCTCGGCTACCGCGCACGCGGCTGGCGCCTGGGCATCAACCGGGGCGGCGCGGCCGGACTGGTCCAGCGCGTCGTGGATCTCGCAGCCGGCATGGCCCGACGCGCGGACCAGCCCGTCTCGATCGTCGGCTGGAGCCTCGGGGGTCACCTGGCGCGCGAGGTCGCGTACGCGCGTCCCGACCTGGTCTCCCGCGTGATCACGCTCGGCGCGCCCGTGCTGGCGGGGGCGCGACGGGGCCGCCCGCTCGACGTGGCAGGGGCCGACGGCCCCCGACCGGAAGCCGCCCGGGTCGTTCCGATCACCGCGATCTACAGCCGTGACGACGGCATCGTGCCCTGGTCCGCGTGCATCGACGACACCGGGAGCACCGAGCACATCGAGGTCGCCGCCACCCACCTGGGGCTGATCCTGAGCCCCGACGTCTACCGCATCGTCGCACAGCGCCTCGGCGGTACGCTCGCGGCGGCGGACCGGGCGCGCGCCGCGGACGGCGCACTGCCCTGCGCGACGTAGGCCGGGCGACGCGTCAGCGCAGGGCGTCGCGCACGGCCCGGCCGAGCGTGCGCCGCGGGCCCCGTCGAGCATGGTCGCCGCAGCCCGCCTCCGGGAGGACGCGGCCGCAGGCGTCTCACGCGTCCCAGACGACCGGCAGCGCGACCGGAGAGCGGAAGCCCTCGCCCGAGATGTGCACGTCGTCGGCGTCGGGATCGATCCGCAGGCCGGGCAGCAGCTCGAGCGCGTACTCCAGGGCGACGCGCATCTCCGTGCGCGCCAGGTGGATCCCGAGGCAGCGGTGCGGACCGAGACCGAAGGTCAGGTGCGGACGGTGCTCGCGAAAGAGGTCGAAGCGCTCGGGGTGCTCCCAGCGCGCGGGGTCGCGGTTGGCGGCCGCCCAGCACACGAACACGTTGTCGCCCTCGCGGATCTGCGCACCCTCGATCTCGACGTCCTCGGTGGCGAAGCGCAGGCCGCCCGCCAGCACCGGCTGCCAGCGCAGCGCCTCCTCGACCGCGGGGCCGAGCAGGCTCGCGTCAGCGCGCACCGCCTCGAGCTGCTCGCGGTGCGTGAGCATGCAGAACAGCACGTTGCCCGCACCGCGATAGGTGGTCTCGAGACCCGCGGGCAGCAGCAGACGCATGAAGCCCAGGATCTCCTCGTCGTCGAGCCGCTCGCCGTCGAGCTCCGCCTCGAGCAGCCCCCCGAGCAGGTCGGGGCGCGGCCGCCGCCGGTGGTCCTCGATCACCTCGCGGAACAGCCCGGTCAGGCGACGGGAAGCCGCGAGCCCGCGCTCGTAGTCGAACAGCACGCACTGCAGCTCCACCCCGAGCTCCTGCACGGCGTCGACGTGCTCGTCGGGAATCCCGAAGAGCCGGCAGATGATCCGCACGGGAAAGCGGAAGGCGAAGTCGCGCGTGAGGTCGGCAGAGCCGCGCTCGACCAGCCCCTCGAGGGTCTCGCGGATCACCGGCCGCACGACGTCGCGCTCCCACGCCACCAGTGCGCTGGGCGCGAAGGCCTGGTTGACCAGGTTGCGGTGGCGCGTGTGCTCGGGCGGATCCATGGACAGCATGTTCGGACCCATGACCGCGTCGGCGGTCACCTGGTACCGCGACGACGAGAAGCGCGCGGCGTCCCGCGTCATTCGCGAGACGCTGGCGTAGCTCAGGGCGACCCAGCCCCGCGGGTCCTCGCCCGGGGGCAGGAGCGGCGGATACCAGGTGGACAGGTCCGTGCGCTGCACGCCCCCGGCGGTGCGCAGCGCCTCCCAGCGCGGGAAGGGATCGCGCACGCTGTACATGCCCATGCCGTGGTCGAAGGCCTCGAAAGGGTCGGCGGTCGCACGCGCCCGGCGGATCGGCTCGGGCAGGACCTCGACGGCTTGACTCACGGCAGCTCCCTCGCACGATGCGGTCGGTACGGAACGCCAGCGTCGATCGGCCTGCGCGGCGTCGGGTCAGTCTAGCCGGCATCGCCGCGGCCGGGGGGACCGCGACCGGGTCGCGGCGCTCAGTCGCCGCCCTGCTCGCGCGCGCGGGCCCGGCCCAGGGCGCCTTCCCGACGCCACATCCAGCAGGAGTCGGGCGGCCCCCCGGAGATGACCAGCGAGGGATCCGCCGCGGCCACGACGGGCCAGTGGTCGCAGTCCGAGGCCATGCACTGCAGGACCGCGGGCGTCAGGTCGAGCAGTGCCGCTGCGAGCGGCGCGCCCGGTGCCGGGTCCGGGAGAGCCTCGAGGATGCGGCGGCGCATGCCGCGCGCCACGCTCGCACCGGCGAGACCCGCCAGCCCGGCGGCGGCGTCCCGCCAGCCGGCGCTCTCCAGCTCCTCGGGCCCGCGCTCGCGCTGCGCGAGCTCGAGCTGGCGCAGCGCGAGATCTCGCCGTCCGATCCGCACGCGGCCGCGCACCTCGGACTGGTGCGCCAGCCGCTCCATCGGACGCACGACCTCCGCCCGGGGCGCCAGGTGCAGGTCCGTGAGCTGGAGGGTCACCGCCAGCCCGTCGTCGCCGTCCTCCGCACCGTCGTAGCTGAGCGAGCGGTGGAAGATGCGCTCGCCCTCCCTCCACCCCGTCTGCGCCGACAGCGCGGGCCCGCCCGCGAGCCACGCCAGGCTCGACAGCAGCAGGCGCGCGGTCGCCAGCACGTGCGAGCAGCCGCGCGGTCCGCCGATGGCGTCGAGCACCGAGCCGTCGTGCGCCGCACCGAGCTCCGTCCCGACCAGCGCCTGCAGGCGCGCCACCGGATCACGGCAGCTCTCGCCCTCGCTCAGGCGCGAGGCCTCGAAGGCCACGACGGGCTGCTCCGCCGAGATCTCGCGCAGCGTCCAGGTGCGGGTGTCCACGAGCGCGTGGACGCGCATGCGGTGCAGCAGGCCCGCCGTCTGCACATCGGCGGCGATCGGAACGAAGCCACCCTTGCGCACGTCGAGCAGCTCGCCGCAGGCCAGGATCCGCCCCGTTCCGGCCGCGGCCCGGAGCTCGACGTCGAGCGTGCGCGTGTGGATCGGGCGACGGCCCGCCAGCGGATCCGAGGCGGCCACCGCGCGCGGCTCAGGCCGCGGCTGCGGCGTCGCGACGGTACAGCGTGACCACGGCCGCGCCCCCGAGCCCCAGGTTGTGCTGGAGGCCGACGCGAGCTCCGTCTACCTGCCGCGGGCCGGCCTCGCCCCGCAGCTGCCAGACCAGCTCGGCGCACTGGGCCAGGCCGGTCGCGCCGATGGGGTGGCCCTTCGAGATCAGCCCGCCCGAGGGATTGACGACCCAGCGACCGCCGTACGTGGTCGCGCCGGAGTCGATCAGCTCGCCGCCCTTGCCGGTCTCGCACAGGCCGAGGGCCTCGTACGTGATCAGCTCGTTGGTCGAGAAGCAGTCGTGCAGCTCGATCACGTCGACGTCCTCGGGACCCAGGCCGCTCTGCTCCCAGGCCGCGCGCGCGGCCGCGGCCGAGACGTCGGCCCCGACCATGGCGATGTCGCTCTCGAACGTGGTCGGGAAGTCGGTGGCCATGCCCTGGCCAACGATCTCGACGGCGCGATCGGCGAGATCGCGCTCGCGCACCCAGCGCTCGCTGACGACCAGCGCCGCCGCGGCCCCGCTGGACGTCGGGCAGCACTGCAGCCGCGTCAGCGGCTCGTACATCAGCGGCGAGCTCATCACGGCGTCCAGGTCGTACGCGTCGCGAAGCTGCGCGCGCGGGTTGTTCACCGAGTGGCGGTGATTCTTGACCGCGATGCGGGCGAACGACTCGGCGCGGGTGCCGTGGCGCTCCATGTGCTCGCGGCCGGCGTTGCCGAACATCTGGGCGGTGATCAGCGCGTCGCTCGCGCCGCGGCGCTCGATCATGCCGCCGATGTGGCGGTCGAGCGGGTAGGCGCGGTCGTCGTACTGGAGCACCTTGCCCATGCGCTCGAAGCCCAGGGCCAGTGCACAGTCGATCGCCCCGCCCGCCACCAGCCCGCGCGCCAGCAGCAGGGCGCTGGAGCCGGTCGCGCAGGCGTTGTTCACGTTGATCACCGGAACGCCCGTCATCCCCGTGCCGTACACGGCGCGCTGGCCCGCACAGGTGTCGCCGAAGCAGTAGCCGGCCAGGACCTGCTGCACGTCACCGAAGCTCGCTCCGGCATCCTCGAGGGCGTCGCCGATCGCCTCGGCGGCCATGTCCGGATAGTCCCAGTCGGGTCGCGCCGAGGGCTTGACGAAGTCCGTCATGCCCACGCCGACGACGAAGCTGCGCTCGCTCATCCACCCTCCGTGCCGGCACCCGCAGCCGCGGACCCGGCGCCGCCAGTCTGCCCGATCGGGCGGGTGGCCGCAGCCGCCGCGCAACAGGGCCACTGGACGCGCCCCGTGCGGTTGACGGACAATCGAGGCATGGCTTCGTTCCCGGTCCTGGATGCCGACGGTCACGTGGAGCCGGCCATCGCGGTCGACTGGGACCACTACGTGCCGCAGCCCTGGGGCGACGCCATGCGCCGGCACGCCGAGGACATGTACGCGCGCTACGGGGAGATCACCGCGCGCCGACCGGGGATGTGGGATTCCGACGCGCGCATCGACGACATGGATCGCGAGGGCATCGACGCGGCTGTGCTCTTCGGCGGGCTGGTGGGGATCGATCCGGTGGACGTGCCCGGGACCGCGGACTGCGCGGTCGCGACCTCGCGCGGCTACAACGACTGGCTGGCCGAGTACTGCGGCGCGCATCCGGAGCGGCTCAGGGGCGTGGCCTGCCTGCCCCTGCGCGACATGGACCGCGCCTGCCGCGAGCTCGAGCGCGCCGTGCGCGAGCTCGGCTTCGTCAGCGCGGTGCTGCCGGTGCGCGTCGGGGACAGCGGCCTGGACTCGGAGTACTTCGACCCGCTGTACGAGCTGGCGCAGAGCCTCGACGTGGCCCTGTCGATCCACGCGCCGGGCTTCTACGGCGCCGATTACGAGCTGCGCTGGGACACCCACTTCCGCCGTCACGCCTACGGCTTCGTGGCCGGGCTGCTCGCGGGGAGCATGGACGTGATCTGCGGGGGCGTGCTGGAGCGCTTCCCGACGCTGCGACTCGCGTTGCTCGAGGGGGGCTGCGGCTGGCTACCGTTCTGGCTGGAGCGCCTCGACGATCACTTCCGCGACCTCCCGGAACAGGCACCGGCGATCGCCCGGCCGCCCAGCGACTACCTGCGAACCGGGCAGCTGTTCGTCTCGTGCGAGCCCGCGGAGAAGGCCCTGCCCCACGTCGTGTCCACGCTCGGCGACGACTTCATCGTGTACGCGTCGGACTACGCGCACTACGACTGCATCTTCCCGGAGTCGGCGCGCACGCTCGAGCGCCGCGAGGACCTGCCGGAGACCAGCCGGCGCCGGATCCTCGGCGCGAACGCCGCGCGCCTGTACCGGATCGATACGCCGGCGACCCGGTAGGCCTGCACGGATGCCGGGCGCGCCTGGTCCTCGGCCGCCTCCCCGTCCCGGATCGCGCGCAGCCTGCGCCGGGCCCGTCTTCCCGCGTACCCCGAAGATGCGTGTTCCCGGCAGCCCGTCTGCATGACCGGGGCTTCCCGCGCCCCTCCGGGCGCCTCGACGCCGGTAGAATCGACCCTTGCCCGGGGAGCCCCCGTCTCGATGCAGCTCCAGACCCCACCGGAGACCCGGTACGCCCCGACCAGCGACGGCATGGTCGCCTGGCAGGAGATCGGCAGCGGGTCGCGGACGATCCTGCTGATCCCGGACTGGCTCAACCCGATCGAGATGCTCTGGGAGGAGCCGAGGGCGGAGCGCTTCCTGACCGATCTCGCCGGCCTGGGGCGCCTGCTGATGTTCGACAAGCGGGGCAGCGGCGTCTCCGATCCGATCCCGCCGGCCGGGATGTCCGCCGGGCCGACCGTCGAGCTCGCCGCCGAGGACGCGGGTGCGGTGCTCGACGCGGCCGGTGCGGAGCGGGCCACCGTGATCGGCATCGGCTGCGGCTGCTGGCCGGCGATCCTGTACGCGGCCACCGTGCCCGCTCGCGTCGAGCGCCTCGTGCTGGTGGACGGCTACCCGCGCCTGGTCGCCGGCGAGGACTATCCGGCGGGCCTCTCGGAGGCCCGAGCGGGGCGCTTCGTGGACTGGATCGTCGCCGGACACGGCACCGGCGAGCTGCTGCGCCTGGTCGATCCCGCGGCACACGCCGATCCCGACTTCCGCCGCTGGTACGGACGCTGCGAACGCCTGTCGATGTGCCCGAAGTGGATGCGCGGGTTCTGGTCGTCGATCTCCGAGATCAACGTGGGGCCTGCCCTGTCTTCGGTCGCCGCGCCGACCCTGGTGCTCAACCGCCGCGAGAGTCGCGCCTACCCGGTCGAGCGCGGGCGCTACCTGGCACAGGGCATCCAGGACGCGGAGCTCCGCGAGCTGCCCGGTGGCGACGAGCTCTACTACATGACCAATCCCAGTCCGCTGCTCGCCGAGGTCCGGGAGTTCCTCACCGGGGTGCGCGAGGCCGCCGAGATCGATCGCATCCTGGCAACCGTGCTGTTCGTGGACATCGTGGACTCGACCCGGCGCCTGGCCGAGATCGGCGACCGCGGCTGGCGCGACGAGCTCCTGCGACACCGGCGGCTGGTCCGCCAGGAGCTGGCCCGCTTCCGCGGCCACGAGGTCGACACGGCGGGCGACGGTCTGCTGGCCACGTTCGACGGGCCCGCCCGGGCAATCCGCTGCGCGCAGGCGATCCGCGACGGGGTGCGCCGCCACGGCATGGAGATCCGCGTGGGCATTCACGTGGGCGAGTGCGAGCTCGTGGGAGAGAAGATCGGGGGCATCGCCGTGCACACCGCATCGCGGGTCATGGGCGCCGCGGACCCCGGCGAGATCCTGGTATCGCGCACGGTCAAGGACCTGGTCGCCGGTTCCGGGCTGGCATTCGACGATCGGGGAACGCACGCTCTCAGGGGAGTCCCCGGGTCCTGGCAGCTCTTCGCGCTGCAAGAGGGCTGAGCCGGACACGCAGACGCGCCGGCAGCGGCTAGAATCTGCGCCCGAGAGGTACCCATGACTGACGGTCACGAGGCCCTGAGCGCCTTTGGCATCGCCTGGCGGCTGGGCCTGACGGTCTTCTTCGTCTTCCTGAACGGCTTCTTCGTGGCCGCGGAGTTCGCGCTGGTCAAGGTCCGGGGCGCCCGGATCGACGCGCTGGTCAGCGATGGACGACGCGGGGCCCGGACGGTCCAGCACGTGCACAGCCACCTCGATCGCTACCTGTCCGCCTGCCAGCTCGGCATCACCCTGGCCAGCCTGATCCTGGGTGCGCTGGGCGAGCCGGCCGTCTCGGTCCTGCTCATCGCGGCGCTCGCCGCGGCGGGCATCGGCGTCGCCGCCAGTGCGACCTGGGTCCCGATCGTCTCGATCGGGCTGGCCTTCGCGGTGATCACCATCCTGCACATGACCATCGGGGAGCAGGCGCCGAAGATGTGGGCGATCCGGCGCGCCGAGGGCATGGCGCTGGCCACCGCGCCGACCCTGCGCGCGTTCGCGTGGGTATTCACGCCGTTCATCGTCGCGATCAACAGCATCTCGAACTGGCTGCTGCGGCTGATCGGCCTGCCCCGCGAGAGCGGGCACCACGAGGAGACCCACGATCTCGAGGAGATCCGCAGCATCCTCTCGCTGTCCGCGGGGGCGGGCCGGATCTCGGAGCGCGAGTACGAGCTCGCGGAGAACATCTTCCGCATGACCCAGCTCGAGGTGCGGCACATCCTGGTACCGCGCGCCGACATCGAGCTGCTCAGCCTGGCGCAGCCCCCGGATGCCAACCTGGAGCGCCTGCGCCAGACCGCTCACAGCCGGCTGCCGCTCTGCGACGTCGGTCTCGACACGATCATCGGCTTCATCCACACCAAGGATCTGGTCGGTCTCTCTCTGGCCCCCGGGGACATCGACCTGCGCGAGCTCGCGCGGGAGGCCATCTTCGTGCCCGACACCATGGGACTCACCGAGTTCCTCAGCGAGCTCCAGCAGCACCAGGCGCAGTGCGCGGCGGTGGTCGACGAGCGCGGCACCGTGATCGGCTTCGCCTTCCGCGAGGACGCACTCGAGGAGGTCGTGGGCCCGCTCGGCGACGAGTTCGACGACCCGGCGCGGGACTTCCGCGAGCTGCTTGACGGCTCCTGGGAGTTTCCCGGGAACGCTCCACTGCCCGAGGTCCTCGACCGCCTCGGAATGTCGCTGGACAACGACGAGCGCGAGGACGAGGACACCCTGGGCGGCCACGTCACCGCGCGTCTCGGCCGCCTGGCGAAGGCGGGCGACGCGATCGAGCTGGGCCCGTTCCGGGTCGAGGTGGTCGAGGCCGGCGCCCGGCGCATCGAGCGCCTGCGCGTTCAGCGCTCCGACCGGGACCAGGGCGCAGTCGAGGCCGCCGCGGGCGGCGACTGAGGCGCTCGCGTATCATCCCGCCATGAAGATCGGCATCCTGTCGCGCAACGCCGAGCTCTACTCGACCGCGCGCCTCGTGGACGCCGGCGAGAAGGCCGGCCACGAGGTGCAGGTGATCGATCCCCTGCGCTGCTACGTGGACATCGCGTCCCACGACCCGGCCATCCACTACCGCGGCGAGCCGCTGCAGGGCTTCGACGCCGTGATCCCACGGATCGGGGCGTCGATCACCTTCTACGGCACGGCGATCGTGCGCCAGTTCGAGATGATGGGCGTCTTCAGCCTGAACGAGTCGGTCGCGATCAGCCGCTCGCGCGACAAGCTCCGCTCGCTCCAGCTGCTGTCGCGGCGCGGCATCGGCCTGCCGGTGACCGGCTTCGCCCACTCCACGCACTACACGCGCGACCTGATCAAGCTCGTGGGCGGGGCGCCCCTGGTCGTCAAGCTGCTCGAGGGCACGCAGGGCATCGGGGTCGTGCTCTGCGAGACCGACAAGGCCGCCGAGAGCGTGATCGAGGCCTTCCGCGGCATGAACGCCCAGTTCCTGGTGCAGGAGTTCATCAAGGAGGCCGGCGGCAGCGACGTGCGCTGCCTGGTGATCGGCGAGAAGGTGATTGCCGCGATGAAGCGCACCGCACCCAGCGGGGAGTTTCGCTCCAACCTCCACCGCGGCGGTGCGGCCGAGAGGATCAAGATCACCCCCGAGGAGCGCTCCACGGCGGTGCGGTCCGCCCGCATCATGGGCCTGAACGTGGCGGGCGTGGACATCCTCCGCTCGCGCCACGGTCCCGTGGTCATGGAGGTGAACTCCTCGCCCGGCCTCGAGGGCATCGAGAGGAGCACGGGCAAGGACGTCGCCGCACAGATCTACGAGTTCATCGAGCGCGAGGCGCGCCCCGGAAAGACCCGCACGAGGGGCAAGGGCTGAGCTCCGGTGGCTGACGTTCTCGAGATCGCCGGAACGCGGATCGAGCCGGGCGAGCGCCGGCGCGTCGGGATCCCGATCGCGGACTCGTACGGACAGGGTACGGCGACCCTGAACGTGGTCGTGGTCCGCGGCCGCCGGCCCGGACCGGTGCTCTTCGTGAGCGCCGCCGTCCACGGTGACGAGCTCAACGGGGTCGAGATCGTGCGCCGCCTGCTGGAGCAGAAGGCGCTGCGCCGCCTGCGCGGCACGCTGCTGGCGGTCCCGATCGTGAACGTGTTCGGATTCACGAACCAGTCCCGCTACCTGCCCGATCGCCGCGACCTGAACCGCTCGTTCCCGGGCTCACCCACAGGATCCCTGGCCTCGCGCGTGGCGAACAGCTTCATGACCGAGGTGGTGGCCCATGCCACCCACGGGATCGACCTGCACACCGGCGGCCTGCACCGCACCAACCTGCCGCAGATCCGGGCCTGCCTCGACGACGACGAGACGCGACGGCTGGCCCACGCCTTCGGCGTGCCCGTGATCCTGGACTCCAGCCTGCGCGACGGCTCCCTGCGTGAGGCGGTGCGCGAGCGCGACCTGCCCGTGCTGCTGTACGAGGCCGGGGAGGCGCTGCGCCTCGACGAGATCGCGGTGCGGGCCGGCATGCGCGGCGTGCTCGCCGTCATGCGCGCGCTCGAAATGCTTCCACGCCGGGCCGCCCGGCGCCACGACGCCACGAGCGTGGTGGCGCGGCGCAGCTTCTGGGTCCGCTCTCCCAGCGGCGGCATGCTGCTCTCGAGCCTGCGGCTCGGGCATCGCGTCAAGCGCGGCGAGGAGCTCGGACGCATCGCCAGCCCCGTGCAGGGCGACCTCACCAGCGTGACGACGCCCGCCGGCGGGATCGTGATCGGACGCGCCACGCTGCCACTGGTCTACGAGGGCGACGCCCTCTTCCACATCGCCGTCGTGGACGACGCGGAGCTGGTCGCCGGCGAGGTCGAGGCCTTCCGCGCCGCGCTTCACCCCGACGGCCTCGCGGACGAGCCGCTCCGCGACGGCGAGGATTCGGGCGACCGTGCCTCCGGCTGACGACCTGACGCACGTGGGCTGGTCGGAGCTGGCCGACCTGCCGGACTGGGGCGTCAAGCGGCTCCCCGTCAAGCTCGACACGGGAGCGCGCTCCAGCGCCCTGCACGTCGAGGACGTCGAGCACCTCGGGTCGCGGCGCGTCCGCTTCCGGGTGGTCGTGCACCGCGAGCACCGCGACCGCCACGTGCGCGTGACCGCCCGCATCACGCGCACCTCGCGGGTCCGCTCCAGCAACGGCGAGTACACCCGGCGCCTGTTCGTGCGCACCACGCTGCGGCTCGCGGGCGTACAGCGTCCGATCGAGGTCAGCCTCGTGGATCGCAGCGAGATGAACTTCCGCATGATCCTCGGGCGCACGGCGCTGGCGGGGGCCTTCCTGGTCGACCCGGGACGCCGGCGCGTGGCCACGCGGCCGCGCAGGGCCCACGTGCACCGCGAGGGCCGGCGGGCTGAGCGCCGCTGAGCGCCGGAGGACACCCCGATGAACCCCAAGCTGCTCGCCGCACTCCTGGTCGCGCTGCTGCTGCTCCTGTTCACCGCGCAGAACTTCCAGGTCGTCGAGGTACGCTTCCTGATCTGGAAGCTCGAGATGTCCCGCGCGGTGCTGATCCCGGCCGTCTTCGTCGCGGGGATCGTCGTGGGCGCCCTGGTCGCCAGCCTCCGCCGCATGGGCCGCACCTGAGGCCGGCGCGGACGGGCCCATCCAGCGCCGCGCGCACCCAGCCGCATGATCGCGCGCACGCCATCAGCAGAGACCGCTTGCCGACGGCAGCCACCTCGCGGCCCGGAGCGCCGTCGGGCGACGCGGCGGGCGCGCCGCCCGTGATCGCCGCGACCCGCCCGTTCCACGGCTCGCGCATCGTCGCGACGGCGTTCATCGCCAACGCCGTCTCGGTCGGCTGCACGATCGGGATCTTCGGCGTCTTCGTCGGGGTCGCCGCCGAGGAGCTCGGGTCGACGGCCGCACGCGCGCGCTGGGTCGCGATGTCGCTCCAGCTCGTGCTGGCGCTCGGCTCGCCCGTGCTCGGTGCAGTGCTGGCGCGCCGCTCGATCCGCGCGGTGATGCTCGGAGGCTGCGTCCTCCTGGCGCTGGGCCTGGCCGTGGTCTCACGCGCCCAGCTCCCCTGGCAGATCGTGCTGGCCTACCCGGCCCTGGTCAGTGTGGGCGCGCTGGGCATGGGCGTGCTGCCCGCCTCGACACTAGTCTCGGCCTGGTACGCGCGCCGGCGAGGCCGCTTCCTGGGCGTTTCGCTGGCGGGCACGACTGCCGGAACGGCGGTGCTGCCGCCGGTCTCGGCCTGGCTGATCGAGCAGGTCGGCTGGCGCGACGCGCTGGCGATCGTCGGCCTGAGCGCCAGCGCGCTCGCCTTCGCGACGGTCTGGATGTGGGCGGTGCGCCGCCCCGCAGAGCTGGGCCAGATGCCCGACGGCGACCCGGCCGGCCCCGGCCGCCCCCGCGCCGGCCGCGCCGCGTGCCGCCGAGCTCCTGCGCCAGCGGCGTTTCTGGATCATCGTCGGCATCTTCGGGCTGCTCTTCATGCCCGGCATCGTCACGCTCTTCTACGGCGTGGAGTTCGCCATGGAGCGGGGCATGAGCCTGCAGGGGGGTGCGCTGCTGATCTCGGGCCGCGCCCTGCTGGGGATGGCGGGCAAGGTGGTGCTGGGCAGCGCCTGCGATCGCTTCGACAAGCGCGCCGTGCTCGGCGTGGCCATCGCGGCCGAGGTCGGACTCTGGGCCGCATTCTCGTTCACCGCCAGCATCCCCGTCTTCGTCGCCGCGAGCCTGGGGCTGGGCTTCTTCGGCGCGAGCCTCACCGCGGTGCAGGCGTCGATCGTGGCCTCGACCTTCGGACCCGACGCGTTCTCCCACGCCATGGGCTGGCTCAACGGCTGCAAGCTGCCGTTCACCGTGGCCTCGGCCTGGCTCGCCGGCGCGCTCTTCGAGTGGTACGGCGGCAGCTGGGCGAGCGCGTTCGCGAGCTTCCTGCTGGTCTTCGCGGGTGCCGGGGTGCTCACGGCGCTGCTGCGGCTGCCCGCGCCGGTCGCCGCGCGCGCGCCCGTCAGCCGGCCCGCCTGAGCCGCCGCGGTCAGGCCTGCGCCGCCGGCTGGCAGCTCGGACACACGAACAGCCGCCGGCCGCCCCGCGTGCTCGACTCGATGACGCCCCCGCAGCTCCAGCAGCGCTCCCCGGCGCGCCCGAATACGTGGTGGCGGTACGCCGAGCGCGAGAGGCCGCGTGCCCTCAGCTCGCGCGCCCGCTCGAGGTCGTTGGTGATGCCCGCGCTGCGGTAGGACCGTCGCGACACGCGCCGGATGGCGCGCGCCAGGGCGTGCCGCTCGTCGTCGGACAGGTCGCGCGGCCGCCTCGCGGGGTGGATGCCGGCCACGAAGAGGATCTCCGAGCGCAGGTAGTTGCCGATGCCCGCCACAAAGCCCTGGTCGAGCAGCAGCGCGGCGAGCTGGCGCCGCGCGAAGCGCGCGTCGGCGAGGCGCGCCTCGAGCGCGCTGTCGGTCAGCTCGCGGTCGAGCGCATCGGGGCCGAGCCGCGACAGGAAGGGGTGCGTCTCGATCTCCGCCGGGCGCAGCACGTCGATCTCCGAGGCGCTGTACAGCAGGGCCGACCTGTCGGGATTGTGGATCGCCAGGCGCAGGGTGCGGCCCGTGCGCGGCAGCTGCCCGGCCGGGCGCACGTACCAGCGCCCGTAGAGCTGGCTGTGGCTGTAGATCGACAGCCCGCCCTCGAAGCGGATCAGCATCGCCTTGCCTCGCGTGTCGACCGCGTCGACGCGCTTGCCCGACAGACGCCGCTCGAAGCGCTTCAGCTCGGGGAACGCGAAGCGCACGCGCGTCGCCGGGCGCCCGGCGATGGCGCGCGCGACGCGGTCGGCCGCGCGGCGGATCTCGGGACCCTCGGGCATGGGCCGACCCTACAGAGGTCGGCGCCCCTGTCCAGGCCAGGCCCGGAGACGCGCTCAGCGCAGGCCGGCCAGGTGCACGGGGAGCTGGCTCGCGTCCATGATCGCGCGCCAGCCGCGCGCGCCCCCGCCGGTCACCTCGCGCTCCCAGCGCGAGAGGCGCGCGCGGAACACGCCGGGATCGGCGTTGTCGTGCTGCAGGCGCTTGACGTTCATGGCCACCACGTCGATGCCCTCGAACTCACCCTGCTCGATGTCCCGGCGCGTGCCCGCGGGCAGGTCCTGCTCGAGGTCGCTGAAGACCAGGATCACCCGGCTGCCCGAGTCGAGCTCGCGCAGGTAGTCGGTGCCGAGCATCATCGCGCCGTGGATGTCGGTGTGCTCCGAGTTCCCCTCGCGCGCGGCGAACGTGTCGAGCCGGCGCGCCAGCGCGAGCTTCTGCGCGTTGGCCCGCGACGGCCGCGCGTCGAGCGTGACCAGGGCCTCGATGTTGTCCTTCTCGTAGCTCTCGCTGTCGATGCGGATCAGCAGCAGCGTGTCGCCGGGCACCATCGCGGGCAGCACGTCGCGCTTGAGGATGGCCGCGACCTCGCCCTTCTGGTCGGCGTAGGTGCCCGACACGTCCACCAGCACGCAGATTGCCTGGTCGTAGCGGCGGCCGTCGGTGCAGCCGAGCAGCAGCCCGGCGACGGCGAGAAGGGTGGCGGCCCTCACAGCCGGCTCTCCCCGGTGACCGCCCCCGCCTCGCGGCGCGCGCCGCGCAGCGGCGGCTCGTCCCAGTCGTTGCGGCTGCGGATCCACGCCTCGAGGCGCAGTGGTACAGCGATGTACACGTCGTAGAGCGAGCAGGTCAGATCGGAGACGTGCGCCGCGACGCGTCCGACGATCCGCGCGGCGTGGCCCGTCACCTGAAGCACGAGAACCCCCGCGGACGCCATCACGTGGCGGCCGCTGTCGAGCAACATCTCGAGCGGGATGGCCACCATGGCCAGCACCCAGGGCAGCACGAAGCCGAGCACGGCCTGTCCGATCACCGGGATGCGCGAGCTGCTGGCCTCGGCCACCACGCGACCGGTCTCGCCGGCCAGGGCGAGCTTGAGCGCGGCGTCGGCCTCCACGATCTGCTCGCGCAGGATCGCGAGCGACGCCTCCACCGAGGCGAGCACGAAGAGCGCCGCCAGCCCGACCCCGAGGATCAGGCGCCGGCGCGACGAGGCGATGCCGGCGAGCTTCGGGAAGAGCTCGGTGATGCCCAGGACGTCCATCACGAAGATGCCGACGGCCGCCTCCATCATCACGATCACCAGCGCCGCGAACGTCGATACCGGAACCCCGCCGATGCGCGCGCCTGCCGGCACCAGCTCGGACATGGGAAGCGCGATCAGCTGGAAGTTGATGAAGGCCCCACCCAGGGCGATGGCGAGCACGATCACCGAGACCACGAAGAGCTTCATCGCGGAGTAGCCCAGGGCCTGCGCCGCACGCTCCTCGTCGTCGCGGATCGCCTGGTAGTCCTCGGCGTAGCCGTCGATGCGCACCGTGATCTCGAGCGCCTCGGCCACCGCCTCGTGCATGCGCGACATCCAGCCGCGCACCTCCTTCCACGCCCCGGTCATGCGGCCCAGGAGCGTGTGGCGCTTCGCCGTGGCCTCGCGGTAGGCCGCCAGGGCCTTCTTCTCGCCCTCGCCCGAGGAGCGGCGGATCCCCTCGAGCACCTTGTGCACGTTGGGATCGCTCGAGGTGGGGATGGTCGCGATCGCCTGCGCGGCGGCGCTCCAGCCCGGCACCTCGGGCGGCGCGTCGCCGCAGTGCTCGTAGTCCTCCTCGAGCTTCTGGAGCAGGTCGTCCAGGCGCCGGTGCAGCTTCGAGTACTGCCCGAGCTTCGTGGCGAACTTCTGATCGATGCCGTGAAACTCCCGGTCGAGCTTGCGCTGCAGGTCCAGCGTGCCCGCCGCCAGCAGCACCGCCCGGCTGCGCTCACGCAGGGCGGCCGCGCCGGCCGCGCACCAGCCGGCGGCGGCACCGAGACCCTGGTCGACTCCCGAGCCGAGGCGGCGCAGCACGTCGAGCATCGGGGCGCGAGCCGCCCAGAGCAGCGCCACGCTCACCAGCCAGAGCAGGCCGAGCGAGAGAACCGGCCGCTCGGGCCAGAGGTAGATCGATTCCATGGCTTCACCCCGGTCACGCGCCCGGGATCGGGCGGAACGTGGGGAAATGCATCGGCGCGGCCCCGGGATCGGCGCGTGACCCCAGGCACGGAAGGGCCGGCGCAGGCCCGCAGCAGCACGCCGTGCCGGGTCCCTGGTCAGACTCCCGCAGCGCGGAGCAGGCAGCAGACTCGGCGCTCGGAGCGACGGGGCTGTTCAGCCCCCGCCCGTTCTGAGACACTGCGGAGCATGCGGAGTCCGCCCCGAGTCCTGCGCATCGTCGCCGTCCTCTGCGCCGCGCTGCTGGCACCACGCCAGGCGGCGGCGTTCTGGATCGAGCTCTCCAGCAGCGAGTTCGCGCTCGACAACCTGTTCAGCAGCGTCACCAGCTTCACGCTGGAGATCGAGGTGGTCGCCCCGCTGCAGCCCGGTGCGTACGAGAACCCGCCGCTGGGCGACATCGAGTTCCGGGTGGTCGGCAGCCTGGACCCGAGCACGCCCGCCCGCAGCGCGAACTCCGCATTCACGGGCTTCGCCGTGGAGGACCGGGAGGAGCTCTCGGGACAGGCCTTCTACGCGCAGGGCAACGCGCTGCGCTTCGAGATCGCGAGCGACGCCGAGCTCGCCGACGGGCTCCAGGTATCGGAGCTGGCCGGCAGCGGGATCGTGTTCGAGTTCGACGGCCGCGAGCTGGGCACGGGCCGCTATCACCCGCCGATCCTCCAGCTGCGGGGCGACGGCAGCGGCTCGATCCGCAATGCGGCGAACACCGGCGGCATCAATCCCTTCACCGACGTGGAGGTGAATGCAAGTATCGGCGACGAGTACGACGTGAGCCTCGGCTTCGATCCCGCCAGCTTGACGCTCGTCGAGGCACCCGAGCCGCCTTCCGCGGCCGTGCTGGCCGCCGCCGTCGCGATGCTGGCGGCGGCGCGACGACGACGACATCGCTGACGGCGCCTCGGCGGCGGAACGCTCGATCGGCGCTCCGCGACGGACGGCCAGCGGGCTGCTGAACGACCCGCGGTCCGGGCTTCTCGAGCGGACTGCTAGACTCGCGCCATGCGCCGCCTCCTGACCGTCCTGCTCGCGCTCCTGGCGGCGGCCAGCGCGCCCGCGCCGGGCGCGAGCGCCAGCGACTGTGCCGCGACCTCGGTGGGCTTCACGCCGCTGCTGGACCTGGGAACCGGAACCTACCTGGGCTTCGAGGGCGGGCTGTACCCCGGCGGGAGCAGCGTGCCGCCCGCCGCGCACCTCGCGGCCGCGCTGGCCGCGGCCGGCGCCGTCGAGCGGCTCGACGCCAGCGGCGCGCCCGACCCGGGCGGGCGCTACGTGCTGCTCTCGATCGGCATGTCGAACACCGTGCAGGAGTTCCGACCGTTCGTGGAGCTGGCCGCGGTGCACCCCGACGTGGATCACGACGGGCTCGTGATCGCGAACGGCGCCCGCGGAGGTCAGAGCGCCCAGCTCTGGGACGCTCCCGACGAGCCGAACTACGACCGCGTGCGCGACACGGTGCTGGCCGACCTGGGCGTGACCGAGGCCCAGGTACAGGCCGTGTGGATCAAGCAGGCGCTGCCGGCGCCGACGATCTCGCTCGCCGACGACCCGCCGAGCTCGGACGCCGTGACGCTGCAGGCGATCCTGGGCGACGTGGTCCGGGCCGTCCGCACCCGTTACCCGAACATCCGCCTCGCCTTCCTGTCCAGCCGCATCTATGCCGGCTACGCCGACAGCCCCCTGAACCCCGAGCCATTCGCGTACGAGACCGGCTTCTCGGCTCGCTGGCTGATCTCGGCGCAGATCGGCCAGCAGGCGGGGCTGGGCATCGACGGGGTCTCCGGAGATCTCGACCCCGCCACGGCCGCGCCGCTGCTCGCCTGGGGCCCCTACCTGTGGGCCGACGGGCTGGTCCCGCGCTCGGACGGGCTGGTCTGGATCTGTACGGACCTGGAGAGCGACGGCACCCACCCCTCGACCAGCGGCGAGGAGAAGGTCGCCGGGCTGCTGCTCGACTTCATGCTGGAATCGCCGCTCGCCCGCCCGTGGTTCCGCGCCGACGGCGGCGCTGGCCTGCTCGACGCCGACTCCGACGGCCTCGCCGATGCCGCGGATCTCTGCCCGCTGTATCCCTCGAGCAACGCGGACGCGGACGGCAACGGGATCGGCGACGAGTGCGAGTGCGGCGATCAGAGCGGCGATGGCCTCGTCAACGTGGCGGACCTGCTCGCCATCAACGCCGCGATCTTCGACCCGACGCTGGTCACGCCGCTCTGCGACACCAACGACGATGGGGTCTGCGACGTGGGCGACATCCTGGGCGCCAACGCCCGGATCTTCGGGGCAGAGGCATTCTGCTCGCGGCGCCCGGCCCTGTAGGGGCGCCGCCTCGCAAGCGTGATCGCTCTCACAGCGGCGCAGGCCCACGATCCGATCGAATAGGGGCCCGTTGCCCGGCGGCGACCGTCCGGTGCACGAGGCCGGAGGCCCGATGGACAGGCAGCGCTCGAATCTCACCGGGGTGCCCCTCGCCCTGCTCGCGGGTCTCGCACTCGCACTGGTGGCCCCGCAGGCACACGCCGCGTGCGGAGACGGCCTGGTCCAGGCCGGCGAACAGTGCGACGACGGCAACACGCGAGACACAGACGGCTGCACGGCCAGCTGCGAGACGCAGTCCGGGTACACCTGCGGGGGCGCGCCGAGCGTGTGCGCGACGAGCGGCCTCAACGTCTACCACATCGGGCACAGCCTGGTGAACGACATGATGCCCGAGATGCTGAGGGACCTGGCGGTCGATGCGGGCTTCGGACACAGCTACGACAAGCACCGCGTCAGCTCACCTTTCTCGCCGACACTGCGCTTCAAGTGGAACAACCCGACCATCGAGGGCGACGGCGACTCGCTGTCGTTCGTCGAGCTCCCGACCGGGAACTACGACGTACTCGTGCTCACCGAGGGCCTGCCGCTCGACGTGGTCGGCGACGAGACCGCGCTGTACGCGGGCAACTACTACGACATGGCGCTCTCGAGCAACCCGACCGCCCAGGTCTACCTGTACGAGACCTGGTACCGGAACCAGCAGCCCGATCTCGCGGCGTTCCGCGAGAATACCCTGGCCTGGCGAGCGCAGTGGCAGCAGGTGATCGAGCAGGTGAACGCCGAGCGCGCGGGACCCGACATGCACCTCGTGCCCGGTGGCGCCGCACTGGTCGCCCTGCTCGATGCGATCGACTCGGAGCCGGACTTCCCTCAGATCGACTCGCTGCTCGATCTGTTCCGCCTGACGCCCCAGGGTGAGGTGGATCGCATCCACCTCAGCGAGCTGGGTCGCTACTTCATCGCGCTGGTCCATTTCGCGACCCTCTATCGCGAGAGCCCGGTGGGCCTCACGTTCCAGACAACCGACCGCGACGGCGATCCGTTCGAGGCCCCGAGCCCCGAGCTCGCGCTGCGCATGCAGCAGATCGCCTGGGAGGTCGTGAGCAGCGAGCCGCTGACGGGCGTCGGCACCGGGCCCGACGGCGACGGGGACGGTGTCGCCGACGCGGTCGACAACTGCCCGGCGGACCCCAACGCCTCGCAGACCGACCGCGACGCGGACCTGCTCGGAGACGCCTGCGACCTCTGCCCGGACTTCGCCTCGTCCAACCAGGACACCGACGCCAACGGCATCGGCGACGAGTGCGAGTGCGGCGATCAGACCGGCGATGGCCGGGTCGACGTCGCGGACATCCTGGCGATCAACGCGGTGATCCTGGGGCAGGCACCGGCCGGCCCGCTGTGCGACGCGAACGACGACGGCCTCTGCAACATCGCCGACATCCTGGGCGCGAATGCGAAGATCTTCGGCGCCCCGGCCTTCTGCGCCCGCCATCCCGCCCCCTGAGGCGACCCCGGCGCGACCTGCACCCGGTCGTTCTTACACCGCCTTGCAAGTCCGGGAAGCCCCGCGCCGCGGGGCCGGTCCCGCACCGTCCCGAAAGTGCTTTCGGGACGGGCACCTGGATCGCATCCGGGCCGGCCGTGCAGGCTGGCACAGCAGCTGCAAGGAACCCCTTCAGCTCGCCATCCCGGCGAGAGACAGGAGGGTCCATTGCTTTACTGGTCGATCGTCTTCTTCGTCGTGGCACTGCTCGCCGCCCTGTTCGGGTTCGGCGGCATCGCGGCGGGAGCCGCGGGGATCGCGAAGATCCTGTTCTTCGTGTTCGTGGTGCTGTTCGTGGTGAGCCTGATCATCGGTGGCCGCACGCGCGCGGCGCCGCCCGTGTGAGGGAGGACACCATGAGTCGTTCCAGGAATCTACGACACGCAGTCATGGTGCTGGGCGCTCTGGCGCTGGCGATCTCGCCGGCCGTCAGCGCGGCTCCCCCTCCCAGCTCGATCGCGGGGGCGATCCCGGGCTGCGCCTGCGACGCCGACCGCGCCCAGCTGCTGGAGCGCTGGGAGAGCATCACCGCTGCGGCCAGCGTGGACGAGGCCCGATCCCTGGCCCTCGCCGACGTGGAGTCCGCGACCCGCGCACTGAGCCGCGCGCGCTGGTTCGCTCCGTTCAGCGACGATCTCGTGACCGCGCGGGAGCGCCTCGAGCGCTACGGCGTTCGCGTCGCCGCCGCCGACAGCTCGCCAGCCGTCGCCGCGGAGTTCGCCAGCCTCGTCAAGCTGCCCCGGTCGGGAGCCCGCGTGCTCGGCGACATCGACCTCGATGACGACGTCGACCTGAACATCGATGCCGGCTGCAGCTTCAGCGGCGGGGAGGTCATCGCCATCGTCCTCGGGTTGATCCTGGGGATCATTCCCGGCCTCATCCTGCTCATCCTGCTCTGCTAGCCGGAGGTCCACCCATGCCCCGTATACGCCAGACCCTGGCGCTCGCCGCCGCCTCCGCGCTCCTGAGCGGGTGCTTCGGCAGCTTCAACGTCACCCGCAACCTGTACGCGTTCAATGGCTACGTGACCAGCGAGCGCTGGCCCAGGACCGGCGTGTTCATCGCCATGAACATCGCACCGGTCTACACGGTCGGCGTGCTCATGGACGTGCTGCTGGCCAACCCGGTCGAGTTCTGGACCGGCGTGAACCCGATCAAGGACTCCGAGCGCTGGTTCGGCGCCCGGGTCGAGGTCGAGGCGATCGACGCGACCACCCGGCACATCGGTGTGATCGATCCGGACGGCGTCGCACACCGCTTCGTGGCCGAGCGCGGCCCGGACGGCATCCGCGTCGTGACCGACTCGGGCGCTCTGGTGGCCCGCCTGCCCGCCCCGGCGGACTGATCCCGGCGCACTGCGGCGGAGCCCGCGGAAGCGGGCCCTGCCGCAGCGCATCCGGCGCGATCAAGACCGCCTCCCGGCCGGCCGATGCATCGGCCAGCCGGGAGGCTCCTTGGCGCGTCGCCCCCTCAGCTCGAACCTGCCCTCCCCCCGGATTCCGGCCCTGCTGGCGGCCCTCGTGCTGCTCGGATGCGGCGCGCCCCTTCCCGAGGAACGCCACGGCTACGCCGGCCAGTGGGACGGCGAGCGCACGAGCCTGAGGATCACGCTCGACGGCTTCGTCAGCTACGAGCGCCAGGCCGCGGCGGGCCGGGTCCACGTCGACGGCCCGATCCGGGGGTTCCAGGGCGACGACTTCAGCGTGGGCCTGCCCCTGATCCAGACCACGTTCCGGGTCGAGCGTCGTCCCTGGTTCGAGAAGGGACGCTGGCGCATGGTCGTGGACGGGACCGAGCTGGTCCGCAGTCCCGATACCGGCGCCCCTCGCAGCGCGGACGTGGGCGCCCCGAGCATCGAGATCCTCGACGCAGGCGTCTTCGGGCCGCAGCGCCGTGACGGCTCGCGGGGGATCGTCGAGTCCACCACGCGCATCCCCGCGGCCGTGGGTCGCAGCTTCGGCGTCTGGTTCGCGTATCACGATCCCGACGACGCGACCCGCGTGCTCACCTTCCGCTGGGACATCCCGCCGATCCGCGATCCGCGCGCCGGCCGGGTCCAGCGGGAGCTCGTCGTGCACTCGGCCGTCGAGCCGCGCGGCACGCACTGGGTCTCCGCCGACTTCGAGACGCGCCACGACCTCGTGGGCGGCCGCTGGACGCTCAGCGTGCTCGACGGGGAGCGCCTGATCACCCGCAAGGCCTTCCAGGTCCACGTGCCCTGAGCCCCGGCGCGGCCCATCGCGCTCTGACGGATCGATCCGGGCCCGGGCGCGCCCCCGGCCCCGCGCCCGGCCGGGCCATGCCGGCCACGGGTCGTGCCGGGCCCCGACTACCGCAAGCGCCGCGGAGGGTCTAAGGTCCCCCCGCCCATGAAGACGATCGGTCACTGGATGGATGGCAAGGCCGTCCCGGGCGCCTCCGGGCGCACCGGCGGCGTTTACGATCCCGCGCGCGGCGTCGAGGCGGCGCGCGTCGCGCTGGCCTCGAGCGCCGAGGTCGACACCGCGGTACGCGGCGCGGCGGAGGCGGCCCGCGCGTGGGCCGCCACACCCCTGGGGGCGCGCGCGGCGGCGATGTTCCGGCTGCGCGAGCTGGTGGACGCGAGTCGCGAGCGGCTGGCCGCCGCGGTCACCGCGGAGCACGGCAAGGTCCTCTCGGACGCCGCGGGCGAGGTCGACCGCGGCCTCGAGAACATCGAGTTCGCCTGCGGGATCCCCAACCTGCTCCGCGGCGCGCACTCCACCCAGGTCTCGAACGGGATCGACGTGCACACCGTGCGCACGCCGCTGGGCGTGGTCGCGGGCATCACGCCCTTCAACTTCCCGGTGATGGTTCCGCTGTGGATGCTGTCCGGCGCCCTGGCCTGCGGCAACGCGTTCGTGCTCAAGCCGTCCGAGAAGGATCCCTCGGCATCACTGATCCTGGCGGAGCTGGTGCAGGAGGCCGGCTTCCCGGACGGGCTGCTCCAGGTGGTGCAGGGAGACGCCGAGGCCGTCGATGCCCTGCTCGAGCACCCCGGGGTCGCCGCGATCTCGTTCGTGGGCAGCACCCCGGTGGCGCGCCACGTGTACGAGACCGGCACGCGCCACGGCAAGCGCGTGCAGGCGCTGGGCGGCGCCAAGAACCACATGGTGGTGCTGCCCGACGCCGACGTGAACGCCGCGGCCGACGCCGCGATCTCGGCGGCCTACGGCTCCGCGGGCGAGCGCTGCATGGCGATCTCCGTGGTGGTGGCCGTCGGCGCCGTCGCCGACCCGCTCGTCGCGGCCATCGCGGAGCGGATCCCCTCGATCGAGATCGGCCCCGGCGCGGACCCGGATTCGGCCATGGGCCCGCTGATCACCGCGCAGCATCGCGATCGCGTGCGCTCCTACGTGGACGGGGCCGAGGCAGAGGGCGCACGCCTGGTGGTGGACGGCCGCGACCAGGGACCCGGCACGGGCTTCTTCCTGGGCTGCACGCTGCTCGACGAGGTGCGACCCGGCATGAAGGTCTACGACGACGAGATCTTCGGCCCCGTGCTCGGCGTGACCCGCGTGGGCAGCTTCGACGACGCGCTCGCGCTCGTGAACTCCAGTCCCTACGGCAACGGCGTGGCGCTGTTCACGCGCGACGGCGGCGTGGCCCGGCGCTTCGAGCTGGAGGTCGAGGTGGGCATGGTCGGCATCAACGTGCCGATCCCGGTACCCGTCGGCTACCACTCCTTCGGGGGCTGGAAGGACTCGATCTTCGGCGACAGCGCCATGTACGGGCCCGAGGGCGTGCGCTTCTACACGCGACCGAAGGTGGTCACGACGCGCTGGCCGGACCCGTCGACCAGCGCGATCGACCTGGGCTTCCCGACCAGCCGCTGATCCGCCTCAGAGCTTGACCTCGGCGTCGGCCCACTCGATCAGCTGCGGCACCAGCAGGGGCCAGCGCTCGAACAGGCTCCCGCCCTGCGCCGCCGAGATCCCGCGCTCGATCCACTCGCGGTCGCCCCAGGGCGGCTCGACCAGCTTCGCGGTCGGCAGCAGCTCGGCGAGGCGCTCGGTGGTCTCGCGCGTGTGGTGCACGTCGCTCGCACCGCTGCGGAAGACCAGCGCGGGGACGGCCAGCCCGCGTGCCTGGGCGTCGGGCAGGCCGGGGATCAGCTCGTCCTCCGGCGGCACGTAGGCCAGCATCCACTTCTCGAGCTTCGCGATGAACTCGCGGCGATCCTGCTTGAGGATCCGGTCGCGGTTGCCCGGGTTGCGCTCGATGACCTCCTGCCACTCCGGCAGGTCCGCCACCGCCTCCATCCCGTCCTGCCAGGCCGCCTGGATCGAGCCGCCGCAGTAGTGCACGCCCAGGCTCATCAGACCGAAGGGTCCGCCGCTCATCCACCACATGGCCACGCCCGCCGCCACGTCGGGGTGGCGCACCGTCGTCAGCAGGGAGCAGCGCGAGCCGCCCGACCCGCCCACGATGACCGCCGGCGCCATGCCGAGCTGGCGCAGCAGGCCCGCGAGCGCGTCGGCCTGCATGGCCGATTCGGACGGCCCGGTGAAGCACACGTCCGAGGCCCCGCAGTTCGGGCGGTCGTAGATCAGCACCTTCTTGCCGTGCGCCGCGAGCGCGCTGGCCATCTCGCGGATGCCGCCGTAGTCCTTGCTGAAGCGCCCTCCGGGCGTGATCACCCAGGGCTGCCCCTCGCCGATGACCTCGTAGGCGAGCGAGAGACCGTCCACATCGGCAACTGGCATGCTGGTTCCCCTGTTCCATCGTGGCCAGCGAGCGTCCCGGCGGCCGCCCTGGCCCCGGGAGCACGCGACATCCGGTGGCGGTACTATAAGCCATCGGGCCTTTCTGGGCGGCGCGCCGCGCCGCCGGGCCTCTCGAGGGAGCCGGGAATGTCGGATCTAGCGCCGGGCGTACGTGTCATCGACTGCGACAGCCACTTCACAGAGTCACCCGATCTCTGGACGAGCCGCGCGCCCGCCGCCTACAAGGACAAGGTCCCACGGGTGGAGAAGATCGACGGACGGCCGACCTGGATCGTCGAGGAGAAGACCGAGCTGGGCTTCGCCGGCGGCGGCAGCGTCATCGACCGCGACGGCAAGAAGTTCCCGTTCGCCGAGTCGATGACCGAGTGGGACATCGATCGCTCGCACGTGGCGGCCCACGACTGGAGGGCCCGGCTCGAGGTGCTGGACGACTCCGGCATCTGGGCGCAGGTGCTCTTCCCGAACTCGTTCGGCCTGGGTGGTCAGGACCTGATCGGTGTCGAGGATCCCAAGCTGCGCGACCTGTGCATCGAGATCTACAACGACGCGGCGGCCGAGCTGCAGGACGCCTCGGGTATCCGCTTCCTTCCGATGCCCGTGATGCCGGCCTGGGACATCGACGCCTGCGTGCGCGAGGCCGAGCGCGTCGCGGGCCTCGGCCTGCGCGGCATCAACATGACCTGCGACCCCCAGGACCTGGGCGCGCCGGATCTCGCGAACCGCGCCTGGGACCCGCTCTGGGACGTCTGCGAGGATCTGCACCTGCCGGTGCACTTCCACATCGGCGCCAGCATCACCACCATGAACTTCTACGGCGAGTACTTCTGGGAGTCCCAGCACGAGTACGTCAAGCCGGCGATCGGCGGCTCCATGCTCTTCCTGAACAACGCGCGCGTGGTCATCAACACGATCCTGAGCGGAATGTTCGACCGGCACCCGAAGCTGAAGATGGTCTCGGTCGAGAGCGGCGTGGGCTGGGTGCCCTTCATCCTCGAGACCACCGACTACGAGGTGGCCGAGAACGCGCCCGAGCAGCTCAAGGACCTGAACCGCATGCCCTCGGAGTACTTCAAGGACCACTGGTACGCGACCTACTGGTTCGAGAAGAGCCAGGGCAACCTGCAGGCGCTGATCGACGCGGTGGGCGACGAGTGCGTGCTCTTCGAGACCGACTTCCCGCACCCGACGTGCCTGTATCCGAAGCCGCTCGACGAGATCAGGGATCACGTCTCGAAGCTGCGTCCCGAGACGCGCCGCCGCCTGCTGGGCGAGAACGCGCAGAAGCTGTACCGGCTCGAGTTCTAGGCGGCGGACCGGCCTCAGTAGCGATAGCGCAGGCGAACGCCGTAGAAGCGGGGCTCCGAGTACCACGCGAGCGGCGGCGAGCCGAACGTCCTGGGGCCGATCAGGATGTTCTGCTTGATCGCGTCGTCCTCGACGTTGTTCACGAAGACCTCCGCCTCCCAGCGCTCCTCGGGGCTCGTGTAGAGCAGCTTGAGATTCGTGGTGTGGAAGTCGTCCTGCAGGTCGAAGCTCCGGTTGAAGATCCGGAAGTAGGTCTCGTCCTGCCAGGCGTACTGGACCCGCGGCGTGAGCGTTCCCCAGGCGCCCAGCGGGATGTCGTACTCGACGCTCACGTTGAGCTTCCAGCGCGGCGCCCTCGACAGCTCCCGTCCGCCGAAGTCGTCGAGACCGTCGCGATCGCCCAGGGCTCCGCAGGGCACCTGGTTCGCGAAGTCGTCGGGGCCCGCGGGACAGTTGCGATCCTCCTGGAAGGACAGTCCGCGCCGCTCTGCGATCGTGCGCTGCAGGAGCCGCTCCGCCTCGAAGTCGTCGCCCAGCGACGCCGGATCCAGGGAGAAGTAGTCGCGCGTCTCCGTGTCGATGAACGAGATCAGCCCCTGGACCCGTAGCCCCGGGAGCGGGAACGCGCGCACCTCGAGATCCCAGCCGTACATTCGCGCATCGGTGTTCTCGGTGCGGATGCGCGTGCCGTCGATCAGGGCGAGCTGCATCGAGTCATAGGCGTAGAAGAACCCCTCCAGGTTCAGCTGCAGGCTGCTGCCGAGGAACTCGCTCTTCGAGCCCAGCGTGTACGCCCAGATCTTCTCCGGCTCGTACGTTCCCACGCCCCCCGTCCCGAATCCCCCGGACTTGTAGCCCCGGTCGATGCCCGCGTAGAGCAGCTGATCGTCGGTCGGGCGCCACTCCAGGCGCGCACCCCACATGGTGCCGCGCTGCGTCAGCGAGCAGTCGGGCAGCGGCGGATCGACCCCGGACACGACCTGCCGGAACTCGAGTCCGTCGTTCCGGGACTCGCACGCCTCGTAGGTGGACTCGTTGCGCGCGGACAGGAAGCTGCGCTTGCGGTCCTTGATCCAGCGCCCGCCCAGGCCGAACGTCACCCTCTCGGCGAGCTGGTACTCCGCGTGGAGCGCCGCGCCGTAGCTCTTGTTCTCGACCTCCTGCAGGATCACGAGCCGGTCGACGTTCGCGTTGCGGATCTGCGGGGAGGTGATCAGGCCCTCGCCCCGCTGCCGCATGAAGAACAGGCTGGACTGCCAGGTGAGGCGCTCGCCCGTCACGCCGCTCCACTGCACCTCGCCGGAGTACTCGTCGAAGCGGGAGTCCGAGAACAGGTTGAAGAACTCGCTGTCGACGCTGTCGAAATCCCAGTCGAAGCGATTCTCCGTGCGCTGGTAGCCGCCCAGGAGCTTCAGGCTGCTGGTGCCGAGCAGCGGCAGGTCCGGAAGCTCCCAGTCCGCACGACCCGTCAGGCCCCAGTAGCGGTCGTCCTGGGCCGCGAGCATGTCTGCGTGGGTGCGGCGCGGGTCCAGGTCCTCCGTGGCGGGCGCGTGGCGGAACGGCTCGAACGTGCCGGTCGTGAAGTCGAAGCCGCCCTCGACCCGGCAGGCGGCAGCGATCGGCATGAACGAGGTGAAGTCCGGGGAGATCAGCCCGCCCGGGGGCGCGCTGGCCAGATCGCAGGGGTCGGAGTTGAACACCGGAACCACGTCCGCCTGCGGTCCGTTGCCCGTCTCCTTGTAGTAGTTGTAGCCCAGCACCACGTCGAGGGCGTCGGTGGGCTGCAGGCGGATCTTGGCCCGCAGACCGAAGTTGTCGGCGTCGAACGGATCGCGGCTGTCGCTGACGCTCACGTTGTCGAGAAAACCGTCGCGATCCTCGTGGAAGACTGCGAGGCGCGCCGCCATGCGCTCGCCGAGCGGCAGGTTCACCATGCCGCGGATCCGCACGCGATCGTAGTTTCCGAAGAGCACGTCGGCCTCGGCCTCGTACTCCATCGAGGGATCGTTGGTGATGACGTGGATCGCGCCCGAGGTCGAGTTCTTCCCGCCCGTCAGCCCCTGCGGTCCGCGCCGGACCTCGATCGCCTGGACGTCGAAGAAGGCGACGCGGGCCGCCGCGGGGCGCCCGTAGTTGATGCCGTCCACGTGAAACGCCACCCCGGGCTCGCCGGTCAGGCTGGCATTCTCCGTTCCCACCGCGCGCAGCGTGACGATGGCCTGCTGGCCCTGCTGGCCCACGTGGAGGCCCGGCACGTTGAGCGAGAGCCCGTCCACGTTCCCGATGCTCATCCGGTCGAGGTCACCGGCGGCGAATGCGGTGATCGCCTGCGCCTCGTCCTGGACGTCGGTCACGTCGATGCGCTCTCCGGTGACCGAGATCGCCTCGATGCCGACGGGCGTGGGGACCGCCTCCTCGCCCGCTGCAGCCTCCGCCGCAGCGGGCGCCGCGGGAGGATCCTCCTGCGCGAGGGCCGGTCCGGCTGCGGGCAGCCGTAGCGCCAGCGCGAAGGCGGCCAGGAGTCGCCGCAGGGCGGCGCCCGGCGGCGACGAGCGGGGGGCGGCGCCCGCGCGCCTCCCCCCGCTCCGGAGAACGGGATCCCCTCGCCTCACTGCTTACTGGCCGGCCACCGGGGAGCGGCCGCAGGTCGTGGTGAGGCCGCCGGCGCTGAAGATGTCCGCGTTCACGGCGAGCAGGTCGAGGATGTCGGCCACGTCGTCGAAGTTCGCGTCGGCCAGCGGCGCGGAGAGGCGGATGTTGCCCTCGGCGGTCGTGCCCGCCCCCGGGTCGACGAAGACGAACGAGTTGATCAGCAGGATGTCGCCGATGTTGACCAGCCCGTCGCGCGTGGCGTCCCCGCACTCGCACTCGTTGCCGCGTCCGTTCCCGTTCGTGTCGGAGAGCTGGTCGATCTCCGAGTAAGAGGGACAGAGATCCACGCCGTCCGCCACGCCGTCACAGTCGAGATCCGGACGGAAGTGGGGGCCGTAGTTGCGGACCGCGCAGTCGGGCCCCGGATCCCCGTTCACGGGGTAGACCTGGATGATGCTGCAGTTCTCCTCCGGGAAGCCGCGGAAGACGAACGGCGCCGTGTTGCAGATCGTCGTGTTCGGGGATCCGTCCGCCAGCACGTCATTGGGCTGGAAGCGCCAGCCGCGCTCGCGCAGGTCGCAGCCCCCCAGTGCATCGCACTGGCTGCCGGTCGAGGTGCAGGGCACGGTGCGGTCGTCCAGGCACACGCCGTGCAGCTGGCCCGGGACCTCGAAGTCCTCGTCCATGGCGAACGGGGTGCCCGGGCCGCCCTCGAAGATCCAGGGCGCCATGTTCGCCTGGTCGAAGGCGAGCGAGGGCGCGTCGGTGATCACCGGGTACTTGCTCAGGCTCCCGGCGGCGCAGAGGGCTCCGTCGATCAGATCGTTGCAGCAGATCAGGCTGCGGTTGGCGTCCCCGGTGCCGTTGTTGATCAGCGTCCAGCGGATCTCGGTGCTGCCGGGCGGGTCGCTGCGCGCGAAGCGAAGGCCCGTGCCCGCCAGGTCGCCGTTGACCGCGGCCGAGATCCAGATCGGCCCGGCCTGGGTCGGCGTCACCGACTGGAAGCCGTTGGCGTAGACGTGGTCGATGCCCTGGGTGCCCACGTCCACCGCCATCTCGACCGGGCAGCCCTCCGTGAGCGTGGGCACGCAGTCGTCCTGCTCGCGGATGAAGAAGGCCCCGAAGAGCGGCGCGAAGGCGCGCTCGGAGCCGCAGTCGGGACCGCCGAGACCGGTGCTCCGGATGTACAGGTAGCTGCCATCGAAGTCCTCGTGATCCCAGGCGAACGGGTCGGCGGGAGCCGGCTCGCGGCCATAGGAGTTCGGGGCGCTCAGCCCGTACTTCGTCACCGTGCAGCCGCCCGAGCAGTCGATGGCGATCTGTGCGTCGGCGCCCGGCGCGTACATCCACCCCGCGATGGCGAGCGCCCCGACGATGCTCCAGCTTCTTGCGTTCTGTCTCATCTTTCCCTCCTCGAGCAAGCCGTGGTCACGCGCTTGCGCTGTGATCGAATCGAATCGCGCGCGGTCAGCCCGCACCCTGGCGGAGCAGCTGGCCCGGCGCGCTGCCCAGCGGCCGGTCGTCCTGGATGGTCGGCTCGCCGTTGACCAGCACGTGGCGGTAGCCGCGTGCCCGCTGGACACGGCGCCACTCCCCGGCGGGCAGGTCCGAGAGCTTCTCCATGGGCAGGATCTCGAGCCGGTCCAGGTCGTACACGACCACGTCGGCCGCTGCGCCGATGCGCAACGTGCCCCGATCCCCGAGACCGGCGCAGTGCGCGGGAAGGCCCGACAGGCGCCAGTGTGCCTGCTCCAGCGTCAGCCAGTCGCGTTCCCGCACGCTCGAGATCAGCAGCTCGGTGGTGAAGCGGCCCGGCGTCGTGAACTTCATGTGTGCCCCGCCGTCCGACACCCCGGGGATCGCCGACGGGTTGGCGAGCAGCTCATCGAGGTACTGGTAGCCGTCGTTCGGGAGCGCGCCGTAGAACTCGGTCTCCAGCCGCTCCGACACCGCGATGTCGAGCATGGCGTCCACCGGGTGCACGCCCAGGATTCCCGCGGCCTCCTCCACCGTCTTGCCCTGGAAGCGCGCGTTCTCCGGGCGCGTCACCTCCGTGATCACGTGCTGGGGAATGGGCAGGGTGACCACGTGCGGCAGGTTCTCGCGGAGGCCCGGGCGACGCGCGGGATCCGAGAGCTTGTGCAGCTTCTCCTCGAGGCTGCCGTTGGTCGCTTCCGCCCACTCGGGAACCTCGTCGAACATGTTCATGTCGATGAACTGGTACCAGAAGCCCGAGCAGTTCGAGACCAGCTGCGCGTAGATGGGAAGCCCGCGCTCCCGGCACGACGTGATCCAGTCCATGACGCCGCGGTGGCGCTCGGGCTGCTTGCCGTAGACCAGGACGACGTTGTGCAGCACCGGCCGGCTGCTGGCGGCAGCGATGCGCTCCATGAGCTGGAACGTCGCCGCCGGCGATCCCTTGTACAGCGTCAGCTGGATGATGCCCTGGTTCAGGCGCCCCAGCGTGCCCGCGAGCCGCAGCAGGGTCTCCTCGTGCATCACGTCGGTGACCATCGGCGAGCCGTCCCAGTCGCGCTGCACCTGGACGCCGCTGCCGGGCGGAAGATGCTGCGCGGACCAGCCGCCCGCTCCCGCCTCTACCGCCTGCTGGAGCAGGGCCTCCATCCGCAGGTGCTCCTCCTCGCTCGGCAGGGCACCTGCCTTCGCCCGGTCTGCCCCCAGCACCTGCGAGACGAGCGGCGCGAGCGGCTGCAGCGCCCGGACGTTGACCGCCTTGGGAGTCCGCTCGACGCTGTCGAGAAACTCCGGGAAGGTCTCCCAGTCCCAGGGCATGCCGACCTTCATGGTGTCGAACGGGATGGCCTCGACACGCGTCATCGAGCGCATCGCCGCCTCGCGTCGCTCGGCGGGCAGGGGTGCGAAGCCGAAGCCGCAGTTGCCGATCACGACCGACGTGACGCCGTGCCAGCCGGACATGGAGCAGTACGGATCCCAGAAGACCTGGGCATCGTAGTGCGTGTGCAGGTCCACGAAGCCGGGCGCGACCACGCACCCGGACGCGTCGATCTCGCGTCGCGCGGCGGAGCGCTCGATCCGGCCGATGCTGGCGATGCGGCCCCGCGAGATCCCCAGGTCCGCCTGGACCCGGGGCGCCCCCGTCCCGTCGACGACGAGTCCCCCGCGGATCGCGAGGTCGAACTCCGGCACGGATCTCCTCCTCGCCAGGAGCCCTGCGTGCCCCCCGGCCATCCAGCCTACGAATACCACAGACCCGGTGGTAAGAACCACGCAAACGCGTAGCCAGAGGAGCGAAGAAGCGACGTATCCGGGCCGGAGCCCCGGCCCGCTCGGCCCCTCCGGGCGCGCGGCCGCGCGCCCCGGGGACCGGCGCTACGGCCAGGACTTCCCGAACTCCGGCACCCAGAGGATCTGGCCGCTGATCCCGTCGCCGCGCTGCCGCGCCAGGTGGATCAGTGGCGGGCCGAGGTACTCCACCGAGGGGTGCTGCCAGTCGATGTCGTACTGCGCCAGCTTCGAATCGGGCGCGGCTAGCCGGGCCTCGACGGCCTCGGTGATGACGGAGCCCGGACTGAGGGCATTGACCGCGATGTTCTGCGGCCGGTACTCCTCGGCCAGCCACGTGGTCAGGCGGTTGAGCGCCGCCTTGGTGACCGAGTACATGCAGGAGTGATCGGTCGTGTAGCGCAGGGACGCGAGCGACGTGATGTTGACGATGCTGCCGCCGCCCTGGGCGATCATGTGCGGCAGCGCCGCCTGGCTCGCGAGCAGCGGGCCGCGCACGTTGACCGCGAAGGCGCGATCGATCTGGCCCGGGTCGAGGTTGAGGAACGGAAAGGCGTCCATGAGCGCGGCGTTGTTCACCAGCACGTCGACGCGCCCGTGCTCCAGCACGGCCCTGCCGATCATGCGCTGCATGCTCGCGGGATCGGCGGCGTCCGCCCGCACCGCGGTGGCCCTGCCCCCGGCGTCGCGGATCTCGCCGGCCACGCTGTCGATCGTGCCGGGCAGCGGCCCGGCCTCGCGGCTGCGGCCGACGACGACCACCGCCGCCCCGGCCTGTCCGAGCGCGAGCGCGAAGTAGCGCCCGATCCCGCGCGTCGCTCCCACGACCACCGCGACCTTGCCCTCGAGCTCCATGGGTCCCTCCCGCGGGCACCACGCCCGGACGCCAGGCTACACGGCGCGCAGCGTGCTGCGGGAACCGCCCGGCCCACGACCGGGCGCGGGCGGGGCGCGGACTCAGCGCGGCGTCGAGCCGGGCCGCAGCGCGGCCAGCCGGTCGATCTCGCGCCAGAAGCCGGCCACGGTGTCCTCGATGATGTCCTTGACCGGGCGAACCTCGTGCACGAGCGCCGCGCTCTGGCCGGCGGTGCCCGCGGTGCCCTCGACGTCGCCCCCGACGTACAGTCCCTCGATCACGCTGTCCATGCGGCCGGGGGCCGCCGTGCCCTCGAGCAGCGCAAGCGCCGCGGGCGTGCGCAGCGTGCGCAGCTTGGCGCGCGGGGGCCGGGGCAGCAGGAAGGTCGCGTCGGTGCCGGCGGCCACGATCGCCTGCTTGTAGTTCGGGTGCACGGGGCTCTCTGCGGAGGCCACGAAGCGCGTGCCCATGGCGACGCCCTCGGCGCCCAGCGCCATGGCGGCCGCCATGCCGCGGCCGTCCACGATGCCCCCGGCGGCGACGATGGGCAGGTCCACGCGCTCGCGCACGGCCTGCAGCAGCACGAAGCTGCTCACCTCTTCCTGGTTGCGGATCCCGGCGCTCTCCGCACCCTCGACGATCAGCCCGTCCACGCCCGCGTCGGCGGCCTTGAGCGCGGCCTCGAGCGTGGGCACCGCGTGGTAGACGACCACGCCCGCGTCATGCAGCTGCTGCACGTGGCGGCGCGGGCTGCCGGCCGACGTCGTCACGAAGCGCACACCGTGCTCGATGATCCACGCCAGGATGGCGCGCTCCATGGCCTCGTTCTGGCGCAGGAACAGGATGGCGAGGTTCACGCCGAACGGGCGGTCGGTGACCGCCCGGATCGCCTCGAACTCGCGCCGGGTGACGTCGAGATCCACGCTCGAGGTCTCCATCACGCCGATGCCGCCGGCGGCAGAGACCGCCGCGGTGAGCTGGGCGCGGGCGACCCAGGTCATCGGAGCCTGGATGATCGGGTAGCGAGCGCCCGTGTGCGCGACGACCCGGTTGCCCGCGAACATCTCCGTCATGGCCGCAGCTCCATCTCCACGCCGCCGGGCATGGGCTCGCCGCTGTCCGCGACCAGCAGCGGGCCCTTGCCCTCGACGGCGCGGAACACGCGCCCGGTGCTGACCTCGATGCCGGCCTGCAGCAGGTCGGCCACGACACCGGCGGGTACCGCGGGGTCATGCGCCGCGGACGCATCGAGACCCGCCGCGGCCGCCGTCTGATCGACCAGCACCGTGCGCGTGTAGCCCGGGTCGACCGCGAAGACGCTGACGCCGTCGGCGCGCAGCTCGCGCGCGAGCAGCGTGGTGAGCCGGTTCAGGGCGGCCTTGGTGGTGCCGTACGTGATGCCGGGAACCTCGTACTGGCCGATCAGGCCCGCGCCCGAGGTGATGTTGACGATCGCGCCGCCGTCGCCCGCGCGCAGCGCCGGTGCGAGCCGCTTCGCGAGCAGGAACGGCGCGGTGAGGTTCGCGGTGAGCTGGCGGGTCCAGCTCTTCAGGCTGGTCTCGTCGAGCGAGTGGTAGGCCGCACGGCCCAGGAAGGCGGCGTTGTTCACCAGCACGTTCGGGCCGCCGCGCCAGGCGAGCGCCGCGGAGGCCAGCGCCTCGACCGACGCCGTGTCGGTCAGGTCGGCGCGCACGACGTGCGCCTCGCGGCCCAGCCCGCGCACCAGCGCGGCAGTCTCCGCCAGCGTGCCGGGCATGGTCGCCGTGCTCTCGTCGACGCTGCGCGCCGCCAGGATCAGGTGCGCGCCGCGGCGCGCCAGCTCCACGGCGATCGCCTGCCCGACGCCGCGGCTCGCCCCCGTCACCAGTGCGACGCTGTCGCTCAGCTCCATTGGCCCCACCTTCGCACCCCACCCTGCCACAGCGCGGCCGCGCAGGTCTCGCGGGGCGCCGCGCGGGCCCGTGCTGGAGGCACCGGCCGGGAGAGCCACGCACACGTATGATGCGCCCGGCTCATGGAGTACCGGTGGAGGGCGCTGGGGGCGGTCGGGTTCGGCCTGTTCATGGCGACGATGGACTTCGGCATCGTCAACCTGGCGCTGCCTCGCCTGGCCGCCGATCTCGCGCAGCCCCCCGACGTGGTGGTCTGGGCGGCGCTCTCGCACAGCCTGGTGATGACCGGCGCGACGCTGACCGCAGGTCGTGCCGGCGACCTGTTCGGGCGCCGGCGCGTGTACCTGACGGGCTGGTGCGTCTTCGGCGTCGGGCTGGTCGCGGCCTCGCTGACGCGCACGATCGAGACGCTGGTGGCCGCGCGGCTCCTGCAGGCCTGCGGGATGTCGATGGCCATCGCCAACTCCAACGCGATCGTGCTCGACGCCTTCCCCGACCGCGAGCGCGGCCGCGCGCTGGGCATCGTGACGGCCATCGTGGGAGCGGGGCTGATGTCGGGCCCCGCCGTCGGTGGCTTCATCCTGACCGGCTTCGAGTGGCCGGCGATCTTCTGGCTGCGCATCCCCATCGTCGCGATCGCGATCGCCGTGGGCTGGCGGTACGTGCGCGAGAGCGGGGGCGTGCGCGACGGCTCCCGCCTGGATGTGCCCGGGGCGATCGCGCTCTTCGTCGCGCTGGCGTCGCTCCTGGTCGCGATCAACCGCGGTGGATCCTGGGGCTGGGCGTCGCCGCGGACGCTGGGCCTCGCGGCCGCGGGGCTGGCAACGCTGGCGCTCTTCGCGCGCCTCGAGTCCCGCTCGGGGAGCCCCATCCTCTCGCTCCACCTGTTCCGGACGCGCAACTTCGCGGTCTCGGTGGGTAGCCTGATCTTCACCTACATGGCGCACGTCTCGGTGCTGTTCGCCCTGCCCTTCTACCTGATGGACGTCCGTGGCTTCCCGGCGGCATCCAGCGGGCTGATCGTGACCGCCGTCCCGCTCATGCTGCTGCTGTTCGCTCCGCTCAGCGGCCTGCTCTTCGATCGCCACGGCTCGCGCGCCCAGGCCACGCTCGGACTGGTGTGCGTCGGCCTGGGCGTGCTCTCGCTGGCCTGGCTCGACGAGGCCACGCCGCTGAGCGGCGTGCTGCTCCCGCTGGCACTCGTCGGCCTGGGCATGTCGGTGTTCGGGCCGGCCAACTCGAGCACGATCTTCGCGGGCGTGCCGCGCGAGGCGCACGGCACCGCCGGGGCGAGCATCGCCACGTCGCGCAACATCGGAAGCGCGCTGGGCCTGGGCATCTACAGCGTGGTGCTGGTGCGGCCCGCGCGCCTGGTCGACGGCGTGAGCGACGTGTTCGGGGTGGCCGCGCTGCTGGCGCTGGTCGCGGTGCTGGCGTCCGCGCAGCGGGGCTCGACCAGGGCCGGGTCCGCGACCCGCTGAGCGCCGACCGCGGCGCGATGCCGGTCCCGCTTCGCCCCGCGACGGGGAGTCCCGCGCCGCCCGGCGCTACCCTGTCCGGATGCGCCTCACGCGGCCCCGTACCGCGCGCGTGGCGGCCGGTCCCGCCGGCCGGCCTGCGGATCCGGGACCGTCCGGGTCGCGGGCCCGGAAGCACGTCCCTGAGGGCCACGGACGATCGGACGAGGAGTCTCGCGGATGAGATACACGGTCCGCTACGGCGGCAGGGACGGGGCGCACCACGACCTCGACATCGCCGATGACCTGGTCGTGGTGCGCTCGCGCCGCGCACCCTCGCTGGCACGGGCCGTGCGCAGCCGGACGGTCGCCCGGATCGTCGGCACGACGGACCGGATCGCGCACTTCCCGGATGCCGGGGTCGAGGTCCTGCGGATCCGGGCCCGCAGGAACCGGCTGCGTGAGCGCGACCGGATCCGCCGCGCCCTCAAGGCTGAGCCCGGCATCGAGTTCGCGGGCCGCGTGCTGCGGGACGGACCCTCGATCCTGCCGGTGGTCTACACGGAGAACCTCTTCGTCAAGTTTCGCGACGATGTGAGGCTGGCCGACGCCCGCCAGCTGCTCGCGCGACACGACCTGAAGATCAAGCGGCGGCTGCGGGTCGCCCCGCGGGCCTGGTTCGTGGGTGCCACGCCGGGTACGGGCCTGCGGGTCTTCGCCATGGCGAATCGGCTGCTGCGCGACAGGTCGGTCGAGCTCTGCCACCCCGAGCTCGTGCGTCCCAGGGGCACGAAGCGCGCCGACCGGCGCCAGTGGCACCTCAAGCAGACCCGCATCGGCGGTCGGACGATCCGTGCGCATGCGAACGTGCGCGCGGCGTGGCGTCTGTCGACCGGCAAGCGAACGGTCATCGCGGTGATCGACGACGGCTTCGACATCGACCACGAGGAGTTCTCCTCGCGCCGCAAGATCGTCGCGCCCCGCGACGCGACACGGCGCGTCAGCGATCCCCGGCCGTACTTCTCGGACGATGACCATGGAACGGCCTGCGCGGGGGTGGCATGTGCGGACGGGGAGTTCGGCGCCTCGGGTGTGGCCCCCGACGCGCGGCTGATGCCGGTCCGGCTGCGGTCCGGCCTCGGGTCGCAGGCCGAGTCCGACGCGCTCGTCTGGGCTGCCGACCACGGAGCCGACGTGATCTCATGCAGCTGGGGCCCCGAGGACGGCGACTGGTGGGACGACGACGACCCGCGCCATCGCCGCTACTCGCCGCTGCCGGACAGCACCCGGCTCGCGATCGACTACGCCACGCGGCGCGGGCGCGACGGCAAGGGCTGCGTGATCACATGGGCAGCCGGAAACGGCGACGAGAGCGTCGAGAACGACGGCTACGCGAGCTACCCGCCGGTGATGGCGGTGGCCGCCTGCAACGACCGCGGACGCCGGAGCGTCTACAGCGACTTCGGCGCGGCCATCTGGTGCGCGTTCCCGAGCAGCGACCTGGGCCCGCCCGCGCCCCGCACGCGCGGAATCTGGACGACGGACCGCAGCGGACCGGCGGGGTACAACCCGCACCAGGGCGGGGGCGACCGGGCGGGCGACTACACCGACGACTTCGGCGGCACGTCGAGCGCCTGTCCGGGCGCGGCGGGCGTGGCGGCGCTGGTGCTCTCGGTACGGCCCTCCCTGAGCTGGGAGGAGGTGCGCGAGGTACTCGCCCGGAGCTGCCGCAAGATCGACCGCCGGGGCGGGCGCTACCGTGCCGGTCGGAGTCCCTGGTACGGCTTCGGGCGTCTCGATGCCCGGCGCGCGGTACGGATCGCACGCGAGTGGCCCCGCCGCTGAGGCCACGGTCGGGCACCGCCGCGGCCGGACGGACGGCGCCCTGCCCCATCCGGTCCCGCGGGCGCAGTGCGCCCCATACTTGCTAGAAACAGGGAGCCGGCAGGCCCGGCCCCCTCACTGCAGGACAGGTAGAACGCATGGATCTCGATCTGAGCGAGGATCAGGAGTTCTTCCGGGACACGACCCGGAAGTTCCTCGAGTCCCGGATTCCCGTCGAAACCGTACGCAAGCTCGCGAAGCACCCGGACGGCTTCGAGCGCGACTGGTGGCAGAGCGGCGCCGAGATGGGCTGGACGTCGATGCTCGTCCCCGAGGAGCACGGCGGCGGCAGCCTCGCCGGGGAAGGCCTGCTCGACCTGGTGATCGTCGCCGAGGAGATGGGCCGGCTCCTGACGCCGGGCCCGCTGCTGGTCACCAACGTCGTGGCCGCAGCGATCTCGGAGCGCGGGACGCCGGAGCAGCAGAAGGCGCTGCTCCCGGGCATCGTCTCGGGCGAGACGCTGGCGAGCTGGGCGCTCGACGAGCCCGGAGGGCGCTGGCAGGCCGCCGAGCTCGACGTCGAGGCCCGCGCGCACGACGGAGGCTTCCTGCTGCGCGGCGTCAAGGCACCGGTCGAGGCGGCGGGCCAGGTCGATCAGCTGCTGGTCACGGCGCGCACCCGGACCGGGCTCACCCAGCTGCTGGTGCCGGCCGACGCCGCGGGAATCAGCCTGAAGCCCATGCAGGGTCTGGACCTGGTGCGCCGCTACGCGGAGGTCCGCTTCGACGACGTCTTCGTGCCGGAGTCAGCCGCCCTCGGCCGGGTCGGCGAGGCCCACGAGGACGTCGAGCGCCAGCTCCAGATCGCCATCGCCCTGCAGCTTGCCGAGACCATGGGCGCGGTCGACCGCGTCTTCGAGTTCACGCTCGAGTGGATGTTCGACCGCCACTCCTTCGGCCGCCCGCTCGCGTCGTACCAGGCGCTCAAGCACCGCTTCGCGGACATGAAGCTGTACCTGGAGGCCGGCATGGCGACGGCGACGGCCGTCGCGCGCGCCGTCCAGCAGCGCGACCCGGAGGCCGCGGCCCGGGTCAGCGCCGCCAAGTCCTACGTCGGCGACCACGCCACGTTCGTGCTGCAGGAGTGCGTGCAGATGCACGGAGGGCTCGGCGTGACCTGGGAGTACGACCTCCACCTGTACCTGCGCCGGGCCACGACCAACCAGCTGCGCTACGGCACCCCGCGCGACCACCGTGAACGGATCGCCCGGCTCATCGGCATGGACGGGGGATCGCGATGACCGACACCGAGACGCAGATAGAGAGCCCCGAGGAGTTCCGCCTCCGCGCCCGCGCCTGGCTCGCGGACAACATGCCGCCCCGGCCCGAGGGCCGGAGCTACGAGCGCAACTTCGAGCGCTGCCGCGAGCTGCAGGCCATGCTGCACGAGGGCGGCTTCGCGGGTGTGTGCTTCCCGCGCGAGTACGGCGGGCTCGGGCTGACCCCCGAGCACCAGCGCGCGCTCGACCTCGAGACCCTGAGCTACGAGATGCCGCTAGCGCTCAACGTCCCCACCTTCGGGATCATCGGCGCCACACTGCTCGAGTTCTGTACCCACGAGCAGAAGCTGCGCTTCCTGCCACCGATGCTGCGCGGCGAGCACGTCTGGGTCCAGTTCCTCTCCGAGCCCACGAGCGGCTCCGACCTGGCGTCGCTCACCACGCGGGCGACGCTCGACGGCGACGCCTTCGTGATCAACGGCTCCAAGATCTGGAGCTCGGGTGCGCACGCGGCCGACTACGGGGTCCTCGTGGCTCGCTCGAACTGGGACGTTCCCAAGCATGACGGGATCACGGTCCTGATCATGAAGATCGACCAGCCCGGGGTCACGGTGGAGCAGATCGTGGACACGGGCGGCGGAACCGAGTTCTGCCAGGAGTTCTTCGACGACGTGCGTGTCCCCCTCGACCACGTGATCGGGAAGGTGGACGCCGGCTGGACCGTCGTGAGGGGGCTGCTGGCCCACGAGCGCAACTCGATGGGCGACGCGTCGATCTACGTGAGCGGGCTGCACAATGCGCCGACCGAGCGCGCCCGCTCCGACATCATGGAGCTCGCCCTCGCCAGCGGGAAGGCCGACGACCCGGAGGTCCGGCAGCTGGTCGGCGAGGACTACGCGCTGCGCTTCGCGCAGGACGAGGCGGCACGGCGCGTCGGGGCCGGGATGGCGACCGGGCACTTCCCGCCCACGGCGGGAGCGATGCTGCGCCTGATGGGCGCCCGCTCCGGCGTGCGGCGCGCGGACATGGCCCTGGAGATCGCGGGCAGCGCCGCTGTCGCCTGGCACGACGGCGACCCGGCGGCGCCGGTCGGCGTGCGCTTCGTGGGTCGCCAGTCCATCGAGATCGGCGGCGGCACCACCGAGATGCAGCGCAACCTCATCAGCGAGCGCCTGCTCATGATGCCGCGCGAGCCCGCCGCCGACCGGGGCGTGCCCTTCAACGAGGTACGCCACAACGCCGCGCCCACGCGCGAGAAGAGCTAGCCAGAAGTGGTGCCGGTGCCCGCCCTCTCCCGCTGCCTCGTCGCCGTCGGACTCGTCGCCGCGCTCGCCGCCACCGCCTGCATCACCTCGCCCATGGGCCGCCAGCAGCTGGTGCTCTTCCCGGAGTCCGAGATGGCCACCATGGGCGCGGCCGCGTTCGACAAGCTCAAGACCGACCTGCCCACCTCACGCGACGCGGCCCGCCAGCGCTACGTGCGCTGCGTGGCCGACGCCATCACCGCGCAGCTGCGCCCCGGCGAGGGCGCGCGGAGCTGGGAGGTGACGGTCTTCGAGGACGCCTCCGCGAACGCCTTCGCCCTGCCCGGCGGCAAGATCGGCGTGCACACGGGGCTGCTCCAGGTGGCGCGGGACCAGCACCAGCTGGCAACCGTGATCGGGCACGAGGTGGCCCACGTGGTGGCACGGCACTCGAACGAGCGCGTGTCGAACCAGTTCGCCGCCCAGACCGGGCTGCAGCTCGCCGGCAGCATCGCCGGGGGCTCCCCGCAGCTCATGGGCCTGCTGGGCGTCGGGGCACAGGTGGGCGTGCTGCTGCCCTTCGACCGCGCGCAGGAGAGCGAGGCCGACCTCCTGGGGCTCGACCTCATGGCGCGCGCCGGATTCGACCCGCGACAGAGCGTCCCGCTCTGGCGGAACATGGAAAAGGCCGGCGGCGGCGCCCCGCCCGAGTTCCTGTCGACCCATCCGTCGGCCGGGCGCCGCATCCAGGAGCTCTCGCAGCGGATTCCCCGCGTGCTGCCGGTCTACGAGAGTGCCCGCGCCGCGGGCCGGCGCCCCGCCTGCTCCTGAAGCAACGGGGCCGAAGGACGCTCCCGGACCGGGTCCGCACCGGGTAGACTGGAAGCCCGGGCTCCGGACCGGTGGGGAGCCCGGACTCACGGGATCAGCGGAGGGATCGATGCTCACGCACGAGGAGAACGAGCGACTGACGCGGATCGAGGGCGATGCGCCCATGGGCCAGCTGATGCGAGAGCAGAGCTGGATCCCGGCCTGCCTCTCCTTCCAGCTTCAGGCCGACGGGGCACCGCGGCGGGTGCGCCTGCTCGGCACCGACTACGTCGCCTTCCGCGACACACGCGGCCGGGTCGGGTTTCTCGACGAGGCCTGCCCGCATCGCAACGTCTCGCTGGTCCTCGCCCGCAACGAGGACTGCGCCCTCACCTGCATCTTCCACGGCTGGCGCATCGACGTCACCGGACAGGTGATCGAGGCGCCCACGCACGCCCCGAACGCGGAGGCCTTCGCCTCCAGGATCCGCACCCGCAGCTATCCCGTGGTGGATGCGGGCGGCCTCATCTGGGTGTATCTCGGCGAGGGAGCGGCGCCCCGCTTCCCGCACCTGCCCTTCACCGTGCTTCCCGAGCGCCACGTCTGGGTGACCGCGACCGAGTGCGCCTGCAACTGGCTCCAGGGGGTCGAGGCCACCCTGGATACGGCACACATCGGGACGCTGCACCGCTCGTACATCACCTCGCTGGCGGCGAACAACGACGCGAACACCATCGGCCAGACGCTCGGCGCGCTGGCACCGGGCTACGAGGTCGAGGACACGCCCTACGGAATCGACGCCAGCGGCCTGCGTCCGCTTCCCGACGGGAGCACGTACGTCCGCACGACCCGCTGGGTCCTGCCGTTCGTCAGCCTGGTTCCCGGGAATCCGGGGCAGAGTGACGGCGTCATCTTCATCGTCTCGCCCGTGGACGACCACAACCACGTGCTCTTCTTCGGCCACTGGAGCCTCGAGAGCCCGATGCACGACGGCAAGTACGAACGCATGCCCGAGACCCACGCGTCGATCGTCGGGGACCGGCCGTTCGACATCGAGAACTTCGGCGGCTTCACGGGCGGTCGAGACGACAGCTGGGGCCAGGACCGGGAGGCCATGAAGAACGGGCACTTCAGCGGCTTCACCGGCAACCTGCTCCAGGAAGACACGGTCACGCAGATCAGCATGGGGCCGATCGTCGATCGCACCCGCGAGCACCTGTCGAGCAGCGACGTCGCGGTCATCCACGCGCGGCGCGCGCTGCTGCGAGCGCTGGACAACGTGGCGGCCGGCCGCCCCCCCGTGGGAGACGCGCTGCCCGACGACCTGAGCGACGCCCACCCCGTCGACCGCATCCTGCCGGCCGACCGGGCGTCGGCCGACGCGAGGTAGCCGGGCTCGCAGCGGCCTCGGCGGCTGCATCAGCGATCCACCCGGGCCCGCCGCGCGGCGTATACTCCCGCCACCGGAGCGGGAGAGCGACTTGGGAGTACTCGATGGCAAGGCGGTTGCCATCACGGGCTCTGGCCGTGGCATCGGGGCCGCCTGCGCAAGGGGCGCGGCCCGTCAGGGCGCCGCGGTCGTCGTCAACGACGTCGATCGTCGCGAGGCCGAGGAGACGGCGGCGGCGATCGTCGCCGAGGGTGGCCGGGCCGTCGCCTGCGTGGCCGACGTCACGAGATGGGAGGAGGCCGGCCAGCTGGTCGAGACCTGCATCTCGAGCTTCGGGAAGATCGACGGGCTGGTGAACAACGCCGCCCTCTTCCACCGGGGACGCCTCGACGCACTCGACCCGCAGGCCGCGCGGTCGCTGGTCGAGGTCAACGTGCTCGGCCCGCTTCACTGCGCCGCGCACGCCGTCAGGCCCATGCTCGCGCAGGGATCCGGCTCGATCGTCAACGTCGTCTCGGGCGCACACATGGGCATGCCGACCATGGGCATCTACGGCGCGACCAAGGGTGCCGCCGCGTCGATGGTCTACACCTGGGCGATGGAGCTGGACGGCTCCGGCGTGCGCGTCAACGGCCTGTCCCCCTTCGGGCTGACGCGGATGGGCGCGTTCTCGGAGCAGGAGCTGCAGGACCCCGAGGTCGCGAAGCGGGTCGCCGAGATGCCGCCGCCCGAGAGCAACTCACCGGTCGTGGAGTATCTCCTGTCGGATCTCTCGGTCGGCGTGAACGGCCAGCTGGTCCGGATCGACCGGGGCGAGCTGCAGCTGTACACGCATCCCGCATTGCTCGTCCCGCCCATCGTGCGCTCCGAGTGGACCGCCGAGACGGTGGCGGAGGCCTTCGAGCGGGATCTCGGAGACCGCCAGATCCCGTGCGGCGTCTGGGGCATGCAGGGTCCGCCGCTCGATCTGCAGAGCGGCTACTGGAAGCGGGTCAGCGGCACGCAGGAGGCCAGTTGACCGGGGAAGCGTTCGACGTGGCCGTCGTCGGAGGGGGCCTCGGTGGCATCTACGCCTCCCACCGCTTCCGCGACGAGGGGCTCTCGGTGGTCGGGATCGAGGGCGCCTCCGGCTTCGGAGGCGTCTGGTATCACAACGGCTACCCGGGATCGCGGGTCGACGTCGACAGCCTCGACTACTGCTACCTGTTCTCGAGGGAGATCTTCGAGAAATGGCGCTGGCCGGAGCGCTACGCCTCGCAGCCGGACCTGATGGCGTACCTGAACTGGGCGGCCGACCTGCTCGACGTCCGGGGCCTGTTCCGCTTCGACACCTGGCTGCGCGAGGCGCGGTGGTCGAGCGACGACGATCGCTGGCATCTGGTGACCGACCGCGGGGAGCGCATCGCCTGCCGGTTCCTGGTCATGTGCACCGGGAACCTGTCCGAGCCCAAGCCGGTGAGCTTCGCCGGGCTCGAGCGCTTCCGGGGCGAGTGCCTGCAGACCAATCGCTGGCCCCACCGGGAGGTTCCCCTGGACGGTCGCCGCATCGGGATCGTCGGGACCGGCTCGTCGGGCGCCCAGGCCATTCCCGTGCTGGCCGATGCCGCCGAGCACCTCGTCGTCTTCCAGCGCACCCCGCACTACGCGGTCCCGGCGCAGAACGGCCCCGCCGAGCCGGGGCTGCAGGACGCGATCGCCCGGGATCTCGAGACCGTGCGCGAGGATTCCCTGGCCCGGTTCACCTTGCCCCGGAACCTCGAGAATCCCCGGCCGGCGGCGAGCCACTCGCCCGCGAAGCAGCGCGAGCTGCTCGAGCGACAGTGGGAGTGCGGCGGGCACGGCATGTCGTACCTCTTCTCGGACATCGGCACCGACCGGGCCGCCAACGAGGTCGTGGCCGAGTTCGTCCGGGAGAAGATCCGCGCGCGGGTGAACGACCCCGTCCTGGCCGCAAAGCTCTGCCCCGACTATCCGATCGGCACGCGGCGGCTGATCCTGGAGATCGGCTACTACGAGGCCTTCAACCGCGGCAACGTCACGCTGGTCGACACGCGAGAAGCGCCCATCGTGGAGATCACCGAGACGGGCGTCCGAACGGCCGACGAGCACCACGAGGTGGACCTGCTGATCTTCGCGCTCGGGTTCCGGCCCTTCCTCGGCGCCATCGATCGTGCCGGGGTCCGCAACGCCAAGGACCAGTCGCCGCGTGACGTCTGGGCCCGTGGCCCGCGGACCGTGTTCGGGCTCATGACCCCGGGGTTCCCCAACTTCTTTCACCCGACCAACGCCGGCAGCCCGTCCGTGCTCGGTCCCCTCTTCCTGCAGAACGAGTTCCACTCCGACTGGATTGCCGACTGCATCGCGCACATGCGGCGCTCGGGCTGCTCGATCGTCGAGGCCACGGAGGAGGGAGCGGACGTCTGGGGTCGCAAGTCCGCCGCGGTCGCGGAGCGCATGCTCCGCCGGCAGGTCGACAACTACATGGTTCACGTCAATGCCGACGACGGATCGCGGGTCTTCCAGCCCTGGGGGGCCGGCCTGGCCACCTACGTGCCCGAGGTGCGCGCCATGACCGCCCGGGACTACGAGGGCTTCGCGTTTCGCTGAGCGGCGGACCCCACGCGTCCCGGCACCGGCGTCGCGGCTGCCGCCCTTGTGAAACGACGGGCGGGCCGGATAATGGGCTCCAGCGCGCAACGCGCCGCCACTGCGGTGCCGCAGCGCGAGGAGGAATCATGGTCCAGCGCGTGATCTCGGCCGACAACCACATCCTGGAGCCACGCGACCTGTGGACGAGCCGCCTGCCCGCGAGCCTGCGCGAGCGCGCGCCCAGGGTCGCGAGCCACCCCGACGGCGGCGACGGCTGGAGCTTCCACGGGGAGGTGCCGCGGCGGCCATTCGGCCTGGAGGCGGTCGCGGGACGCAAGCTCAGCGACATCACCGACCGCGGGGGGCTGCGCTGGGAGGAGATCATGCCCGGCAACTACGATCCCGCAGAGCACCTGGTCGACATGGACCGGGACGGCATCGACGCAGTCGTGGTGTACCCGGCCGTCGCGATGGCGGCCTGGGTGGAGCCGGACCGCGAGCTGGGGGTGGCGCTCCTGCGCGCCTACAACGACTGGATGCTCGACGACTTCCAGGCTCACGATCCGGCCCGCATCGTCGGCCTGCCTCTGCTGCCCATCGACGACGACCTCGACACGGCCCTGGGCGAGCTTGACCGCTGCTCGGCCAAGGGCGCGCGGGCGATGCTGATTCCCGGGAGCCCCGAGCGCCCCTACAACGACCCGGAGTACGACCCGATCTGGGCGGCGGCGGCGGACGCCGGCGTGGTGCTGACGTTCCATCGCAACCACGGCGGGCGCTCGAAGGACACCTTCTACGACGAGCTGGCGGCCCGGCAGGAGATCAGCGTCGCGGGCATCACGACGCGCTTCTTCAGCGCGGTCTCCCCGCTGACCTACATGATCTTCTCGGGCGTGTTCGAGCGCCATCCGCGGCTGCGCATCGTCGCGGCCGAGGTGAACTGCGGCTGGCTTCCGTTCCTCGCCCAGACCATGGACCAGCAGTACGGGCTCCAGGACACCTGGGCCGGGCTACCGATCCAGCGCGCGCCGAGCGAGTACCTGGGGGAGAACGTCTTCGTCACGATCCTCGACGATCACGTGGGCTTCAAGCTGATGCGCGACGACGAGCGTCTCTGTGCAGCGTCGATGTACTCGACCGACTACCCCCACAGCGTCACGCTCTGGCCCGACAGCGCGAAGTGGACGGTGGAGCTGACGGAGGGGCTGAGCGCGACGCAGCGCGAGCGCGTGCTCTCGGGCAACGCGGCGCGGCTCTACGGCCTCTCGCCCGGCGGCGCCCGGTAGCCGCGAGCCTTCCGGGCCCGGCGGATCGAGCTCGGCCCGCGGCATGGGCGCGAGTCGAAGTCCGCATCCCGTACACTCGGTGCGAGGAGGAAGAGCCATGGAGTACCGCGAGTTCGGCAGGACCGGCATCCGGGTCTCGGCCATGGGCTTCGGCTGCTGGGAGATCGGCGGCGGCTACGGCGCGGTCGAGGCCGATGCGTTCGCCCGGGCGGTGCAGCGCGCGCTCGACCTGGGCGTGAACTGCTTCGACACCGCGGAGGCCTACGGCTTCGGCGCGTCGGAGCGCGAGCTCGCGCGTGCACTCGGAAGTCGGCGTCAGGAAGCGGTGGTCGTGACCAAGTTCGGGATCGGCTATCCCGACATGCCGCGCATGCGCGACAGCAGCCCCGCCAGGATCGCGCAGTCGGTGGAGGGCAGCCTCGAGGCCCTGGGCACGGACTACATCGACGTCTACCTGATCCACTGGCCCGACCTGAACACGCCCTTCGACGTCACCATGCGCGCGCTCGAGGATCTCGTCACCCAGGGCAAGGTGCGCCACGTCGGCGTCTCGAACTTCCGTCGCGAGCAGATCGAGGAGGCCGCGGCGACGCGCCCGGTCGAGGTCGTGCAGTGCGGCTGGAACCTCTTCGACCGCCGCATGGGCCGGGAGATCCTCCCCTACTGCGCCGGGAACGGGATCGGGGTGATGGGCTACGGACCGCTCGCGTACGGGATGCTCACGGGCACCTTCAGCGAGGAGATGGAGTTCTCGCAGGACGACTGGCGGGCCGGCCGCGGGAACATGGGCGTGATTAACCTGACCCGCACGCTGTTCGGCCCGCGCTACTTCGTTCGCAACGTGCGCGCCGTAGAGGAGCTCAAGGGGATCGCAGCGGGCCACGGCAAGACCGTCGCCCAGCTCGCGCTGCGCTGGGCCACGACGCACCCGGCCATGAGCGTGGCTCTGGCCGGATGCCGGAACTCGAAGGAGGTCGAGGAGAACGTCGCCGCCCTCGACCTCACCCTGGGCGAGGACGACCTGGCGGCGATCGACGCGGTCTTCGACCGGTACGGGATCGAGACCTCCCCCGACACCTGGGTCGAGGACGACGAGGAATAGCGCCGGCCGGCATCCGGCGGTCAGGCCCGGGCCACGCTGCACGTCGGCGCCGGCCTACAATGAGCCGGCGCCCGCCTCGTGGCGCCGGCCCCGGAGGACCCCATGCCCATCGGCATCAGCGACGAGCACCAGGAGCTGGCCCGCGTCGCGCGCGCCTTTCTCACCGACAGCGGCGCCCGCGCGGCCTCGCGCGCGCTGCTCGAGGCTCCAGAGGAGCCGCTGCCTGCCTTCTGGAAGGCGCTGTGCGAGCTCGGCTGGACGGGGCTGCACCTGCCCGAGGCGCACGGGGGCCAGGGCTTCGGACTGCCCGAGCTCGCGGTGGTGCTCGAGGAGCTCGGCCATGCGGTCGCGCCCGGACCCTTCCTGCCGACCGTCTGGGCCTCGGCCGTGATCGACGCGGCCGGCAGCGAGGTGCACAGGAGCGAGCTGCTGCCGGGCCTGGCGCGCGGTGAGACCGTCGGCGCGGTCGGTCTCGGCGGCGCACTGTCGCGGGGCTCCGACGGGTCGGTCCACGGGACGGCGGGGCTCGTCCTGGGCGCCGGGCTCGCGGGGCTGCTCGTGCTCGCGGCCGGGGACGACCTGGTGATCGTCGAGCGCGACCAGCCCGGCGTGAGCGTCCTGCCGCGCCCGAGCATCGATCCGGGCCGTCGCGTCGCCGAGGTCACGCTCGATGCCGTGCCGGTCGCTGCCTCGCGCGTGCTCGGCGGCGCGCGCGGCACCGCGCTGCGCCTGGGTCGCGCGCTGGCGGCTGCCGAGGCCTCGGGCGCCGCCCACGCCTGCACGGAGATGGCCACGGAGTACGCGAAGGTCCGCGAGCAGTTCGGGCGCGTGATCGGCACCTTCCAGGCGGTCAAGCACCACTGCGCGAACATGCGGGTCGAGGCCGAGCAGGCCACGGCCGCGGCCTGGGACGCGGCACGCGCCGAGGTCGACGGGCAGCAGGCCGAGCTCGCCAGTGCCGTCGCGGCCGGCATCGCACTGCCGGCCCTCGCATTCTGCTGCCAGCTCAACGTGCAGGTGCACGGCGGCATCGGCTTCACCTGGGAGCACGACGCCCACCTGTACGTGCGCCGCTCCGGAGCGCTCTCGGCGATCTTCGGTCCCGACCTCGCCCTCGAGGACGTGACGCGACTCTCACGGGAAGGCGTGGCCCGGAGCTACGCGCTCCAGCTGCCCCCCGAGGCCGAGGCGTTCCGCGCCGAGGCACGCGAGTTCATCGAGCGCTGCCGGTCCCTGCCCGGAGATCAGCAGCGCAAGGCGCTCTCCGACTCGGGCTACCTGGTGCCGCACTGGCCCAAGCCCTGGGGCCGCGAGGCGGGCGCGGTGGAGCAGCTCGTCATCGACCAGGAGTTCGCGGCCGCGGGCCTGCGGCGCCCCGAGCTCGGGATCAGCGGCTGGAACACCCTGACGATCGCGCAGCACGGTACCGAGGAGCAGATCGCCCGCTGGGTGCGGCCCGCGCTCGAGGGCGAGCTCGAGTTCTGCCAGCTCTTCAGCGAGCCCAGCGCGGGCTCCGACGCCGCGGGCGTGCAGACCCGCGGCATCAAGGTCGACGGCGGCTGGCTCGTGTCCGGCCAGAAGGTCTGGACGAGCGGCGCGCATCGCTGCAATCGCGGCTTCGCCACCGTGCGCACCGATCCCGATGCCCCCAAGCACGGGGGCATCTCGATGATGGTGATCGACATGCACGCCAGGGGCGTCGAGATCCGACCGCTGCGTCAGGTGACCGGACACGCCGACTTCAACGAGGTCTTCCTCGACGAGGTCTTCGTTGCCGACACCGACGTTGTCGGCCCGGTGCACCAGGGCTGGACCGTGGCGCGCGCCACGCTCGGCAACGAGCGCGTCTCGATCGGCGGCGGCGTGGGAGGCGCACCGGACCGGCGCAGCTCACCGCTGCAGCTGCTCCACGAGCGCGCCCCCGACGACCGCGGCATGGCTCGCGAGGTCGGCGCGCTGGTTGCGGCCGACGGGGTGCTGAGCCTGATGAACCTGAGGCAGGCGGCGCGCGCCGTCGCCGGCGCCGAGCCCGGTCCCGAAGGCAACGTCACCAAGCTCCTGGGCTCAGAGCAGATCCTGCGCCGGGCGGCACTGGCCGCACGCCTCGTCGGTGAGGACGGCGCGCTCGCGGAGGGCGTCGGCGGAGCCGTGGCGATGGGCCTGCTCGCCTCGCGCGCCGGAGCGATCGCGGGCGGCACCTCGGAGATCGTGCGCAACCAGATCGCCGAGCGCATCCTGCGCCTGCCCCGGGACCCGCTGCTGAAGTAGACCGGCCGCAGCGCGTTCCTGACCTGGTATGCCCGCCATCGGCTGCTCGCGCTACAGGAAGTCGTACTCGAGGGGGATCAGCGGCCGGAACGGCCCGCCGAAGAGCAGCCGGACGGCCTTTCCCGGCGCCTCGAGGCGCCCCCGATCGCGCAGTCCCGGCATGCGCTCGCGCAGCGCGGCCAGGGCCCTGGCGGGATGCGCGTCCAGGTAGAACAGGTTCATGAAGCGACCGTCGCGCTCCGGATCCGGATCCACCGGCACCAGGTGCACCGCCGCCAGGAAGCCCGGCGTCTCGAGGATGTCGGGGATGTGGACCTGGTCGTACCACGCCTCGATCTCCGCGGTCCGCGCCTTCTCGGTGATCCTCCCGATCGAGACCTGGATCGCCACGTGGCCGATGTACGGGATCGCCACGGGCTCGATCCCGAGGTCGCTGCGGCTCCAGGCGTTGACCAGGCGCTGCGGACCCTCGTAGCTCGAGCGACCCTTGCCGAAGCCGCGGCCCTCGGTGCCGAGTCGGGCCGCCAGGGCGGCCATCGCGCCCATGCCCGCAGCCACGTTCTCCGTCGCGTAGCTGTACACGTGGCAGTAGGCCGCGCGCCCCGGCTCGAAGGTCGGCTCCTCCACCGGTCCGCGCAGCGCCTGGTACTCGGGCGTTGCCACGTAGCGGCGCGCCCCGGCAAGCTCGGACAGAGCGGCGTTCTCGGGACCCATGGTCAGGTCCCACCAGCGGTTGTACTCCAGCGCGTGCTCGGGCTTCACATCCACGAACCCGATGCCCATGCCGTGTACTCGCATCCTGGGCCTCCGACGCGTCCCCGGACTCAGAGCCGGTACAGCTTCCGGGCGTTCTCGCCGAGGATCTTGCGCCGCGCCCCGGGCGTGAGCGTGGCGAGCCTCGGCTCGACGGACTTCAGGGGGTTCGGGTACAGGCAGGTCGGATGCGGGAAGTCCGTCTCGAACAGGATGCTGTCCTCGCCGATCGCCTCGATCAGGTCAGGCAGCTTGTTGCGATGGGTCTCGAACCAGTAGGTCGCGTAGAGATTGCTGCGGAAGTACTCCGAGGGCAGCTTCTTCAGCTTCCTGAGCTCGTCGGGCGCATTCTCGTTCATCTCGTAGTCCAGCGCCTCGAGGATGAAGGGAACCCATCCGAGGGCGCTCTCCACGGAGACCATCTTCAGACCGGGATGCCGGTCGAACATCCCGGACACGATGGCATTGGCCACGACGCGCGCATTTCCGAAGAACAGCAGCGTTCCGCTGAGCGCGAGCTGCGTGTTGGAAGCCTGCGACGGCCAGTGGTAGTTCCCCCGGAACGCCTCCGCGGTCATGCTCGCACCGATGTGGAAGTGCACGGGCATCTGCAGCTCCGCGCACACCTCCCAGAACGGATCCCACGCCGGATGCGCGAGGTCCGGTGCGCCGAGATCCTGCGGGTCCGAGGTCATGTTGATCCCGCGGGCGCCGTTGCGTCCCACCCGCCTGGCCTCTTCGACCGCCACGCCGACGTCCCACGCGGGCAGCACCGGCAGCGGCAGGAGCCGGTTGTTCGAGCTGGCCTGGATCTCGGCCTGCGCATCGTTGTAGAGCTGGATCGTCACGAGCGACAGCTCGTGGTCGCCGATCTTGCTCAGGTGCTCCCCGCCGAGACCGATCGTGCTGGGGAAGATGATCTGCGCGTCGATGCCGCACTCGTCGAGCACCTGCAGGCGAACCACCGGGTCGTAGGCGCCCACGTGGACGTCGTCGAGCGTCCACTCGAACAGCCCGAGCTCGGCAGGCACCTTGCTGCCGTCCCGAGCGATGACGGCAGCGGCACTGACACGGCCGACGGGCTGGCCGTCGAAGACCCACGTGGGCTCGCCATCGACCTCCTCCACGCGAGGGACCCGGTCCCTGTACTTTGCGGGAGCGATCCTGGTGAACAGGTCGGGAGGCTCGGACCAGTGGGAATCGGCGTCAACGATGAACAGGTCTTCCGCGATCGTCTGCATGCGCTCTTTCTCCTCGGTCCTCAGCCAGTGGGCTGCATCGCAGGCATACTAGCCCTGATCCGACATTCGATCTTGGGGTGAAACGCCCAAATTGAAAGTGGCCTCGACGGAGGTAGAAGTGAAGTTGCAACGCAACACGCCTCCTCCGAAGGGCCACTGTCGTGCGTCTAAGAAAACGCGATCTTCGCGTCCGGGTCAAGGGTTCCTGGCCGATCCGTTTCTCCAGGGAGCAGATTTCCGCCTACGGGGGCCTGGAGTTCTTCCGGCGCTTCCTGTTCGCCATCGACATGCCGCGGCGGCTGCGCGAAGCGCTCGCGCCCCACGGACTCGACGGCGACTACGGAGCGGCGCGGCTCGCTCTTGCGATCGTGGCGCTGATCGTGGTCGGGGGGCTGCGCATCAGCCACATTGCCTTCCTGGGCCAGGACCCGGTGGTGCTGCGATTCGTCGGGCTCAAGCGGCTGCCCAGTGATCGAACACTCGGCCGCTGGCTGGAGCGGTTTTCGAGTCCCGCGCTGCTTTCCCTGGAGATCTTGATCCGCGACCTGGTCTACGAGCAGGTCGAGCGCTCCAACCTGAACCGATTGACCCTCGATATCGATGGGACCGTCCTGCGCACGGGGGTACGGGTGGAGGGCACGGCGCGTGGCTACAACCCCCACCACCCCAAGGACAAGTCGTACTACCCCCTGACGGCCCACATCGCCGAGCTCGGCCAGATCCTGCGCGTGCGCAACCGACCCGGAAACGTCAACGACGCACATGGAGCTGTCGGCTTCCTCCGGGTCATCGTCGAGGAACTGCGCTCGCACTTCGGCGGCCGGATGCCCGTGCGGCTGCGCATGGATGGCGCCTTCTTCACGCCCCAGATCCTGCAGTTTCTCGACGATCGAGACGATCTGGGCTGGGCGATGAAGGTGCCGCTGTGGCAGTGGCTGGGGATTCGAGAGGAGATCTCCCGGCGCCACACCTGGGTACAGGTCGCACCGGGCATCGAGGGCTTCGTGACGGCCGTGATCTTCGATCGCCCTCGCTGGCCGCAAGCCGTGCCCATCGTGGTCTACCGCAAGCACGTCTCTCATCGGACTCGCAAGAACTTCCAGCTCGACCTGTTCACGCCCGATGACGGGCACTACGAGTACTCGGCCGTCGCGTCCAACCTCGGGCTCGGCATCCGGAACCTGTGGAAGTTCATGGCGGGACGAGGCGCCCATGAAAAGACCCTCGGCGATCTCAAGACGCACTTCGCGTTCGACGTGATCCCCAGCCAGGATCGCCACGCCAATCGCGCCTGGCAGATGCTCAGTGTGCTGACGTTGAACCTGGTGCGCAGCTTCCAGATCCAGCTCGGTGCACCCCGCCGCAAGCACACGGCCAAGTACACCTACCTCTACGAGTTCCAGAGCCTGCGCACGCTCGGCTTCGAGCTCATCCGACTGCCCGCACGGCTGGTCACACCCGCAGGACGTGCCCAGCTCCGATTTGCGATCCCACCGCCTGCCCGGCGGCGTGTCGAACGCGCCCTGCAACATCTCGAAGCTGCCTGAGACTCAGCCCGCTACCTCCCAACGGCCCGATTTATTGTCGGATCAGGGCTAGCCGGGGGCACGTGCCGCTGGCAAAGACCCGGACGCAAGCCTGCTGGGGCCGGGCCGCGAGGTCGCGAACCGCATGCTGCGTTGGCGCCCGCGCCTCGCGCGCTCTCGCAATGCGCCGCATCCTCCTTCGGCGCTCCGGAACGCAGCATCTCGCCGTGACCGGCCGCGTCCACCCTGCAGCGGCAGCGGCACGTGTCGTCGAGGTCGACAGGGCACAGGTTGCTCGGAGGTGACCACATCGATAGCCTGCCGCACGCTTGCCTGCCCCTCTTCCTGATGACCCTGACCCAGACTTGGAGCTGAACTCGTATGAACCTGACCCACCGCGATCTCCGCTACCTGACCGTTGCGACTCTCCTCAGCGCCGTGCTCCTGTGGCCGGCGGCAGGATCCGCACAGCAGAGCTTCACGCATCGCCTGACCTCGATCGTCTACGACTACGACAACAACGGCACGACCGACGCGACGACCCTGTTCGAGTACGACACCAGCGGGCGCGCCACCTCCACGAGCTACGCGTATGCGGGGGATGGCACGCCCGATCTGTTCGTCACCGAGGATGACGACGCCGCTTCCGAGGCGGGCGTCGTGGGCTACGATGCGGACGATCTATTGACCTCATTTGCCCTGGTTCGACAGCTGATGGGAGGGGGCACCGAGGAGTTCGATTCGACGTTCACTTTCGTGAATGGCGCGCTCACCCGCGTGGACTCGGCGTTCATGCTGGGCGGAGTCCCGAACGCGGGCTTCACGACGGTGAGCTACCTGGACGGCAGGATCGACAGGATCGAGGACCGCATGACGTCGAACGGAGCGCTCGTATCCGAGCAGTTCTACGCCTACGGGCCGGACGATCTCCCGAACCTCGTGACCTTCGAATCCTCGGGCATCGACGCCGTCACCACACTCGCGTTTCGAGGCGACGGCCAGCTCGATGATCTCTCGACAACCGTCACGTTCGGCGCGGCGCAGATCGGGGCAGGCGGTGCCGATTACGCGTACGACGCCGACGGCGTCATCCAGAGCGAGGCGTGGGCGATGACGGGCACGGTCGGATCCCCCTTCGCAGAGTTCCAGGGCGTGAGCTACCGGAAGACCTACACCTACGACGCCGCCAACCTCAAGGCCCTCGAGCAGATCGACATCGGCGATGACGGAAGCGTCGAGGCAACGCGAACGTTCGTCTGGCAGCCAGGAGCCTGTGTGCCAGCGTTCATCTTCGCGCAGAACGGGCGCCCGAACTTCGCACGCTTCGACGGCCTCTCCTACGTTCCGGGAACCGGAGCCACCTATCTCGAGAACTGCGGTCCCGTCGGCTGTAGCGACCCCTCCGATCTGGACTGCGATGGCATCGCGAACGTGCTGGACCTGTGCCCCTTCTTCAGCTCGCCGAACCAGACGGACTCCGACATGAACGGGATCGGCAATGTGTGCGAGTGCGGGGATCAGAACGGTGACGGATTCGTCAACGTGGCCGACATCCTGGACATCAACGCGGCAATCTTCGAGCTCCAGCCAGCGGGACCCCTGTGCGACACGAATGACGATGGTCTTTGCAACATTGCCGATGTCCTCGGGGTGAACGCCAGGATCTTCGGTACGCCGGCGCACTGCGCGAGGTACCCGGCGCCGTAGCAGTGCGGCGTGAAGCGCGAGCCCGCAGGGACTCGCACTGGCCTGTTTCCCGGGACCTGGGGCACCTGCACAGGCGGTCGGGTAGCCATGTGGTGCCAGACCGATGACACGCTGTACCCGGACTACACTGATCCGTGAATACCCGCGCCTGGGCTGAGCCGCTCGGCTCTGCCAGGCGACTGCACTGGAGGATGGCATGACTCAGCTCTCCGGGCGTCGCGTCCTCATCACCGGTGCGAGCGGACTCGTGGCATTGCCCGTCGCCGTGGCACTTGCCCGGTCCAACGAGGTCCATGCAGTGGCGCGCTTCTCGGACCCCGGGCAGAAGCGCCTGATCGAGGCCGCCGGCGCGCACGCCATCCCCTTCGACCTTGCGAATCCGGACCTGTCACCGCTGCCAGAGTCGGTTGATGTCGTGATCAACTACGCGGTCCTGCCGCCGGGCCACAAGGATGCCTACGAGGTCAATGCGGGCGCCGCAGGGCGTCTGGCCCGGCGCTACCGCGACTGCGAGGCCTTCGTCCACGGCAGCACGGGCTCGCTGTACCAGTACCAGGGGGAGCGCCCATTGCGCGAGGACGATCCCTATGGCCTGCACAGCTCGGCCGAGCCCTACGCCGCCAGCAAGATCGCGGCGGAATTCCTCATCAAGCACCTGAGCGAGGACTACCAGATGCCGGCGACGATCGTCCGGATCTTCTCGTTCTACGGCCCCCGGGGCGGAGGCGTCACCCAGCGGATCGATCAGGTCGCCCGGGGGGAGGCCGTGAGTGTCTACCCCGGCGTCCGCAACGTTCACACGCCCCTGTACGAGGACGACTACGTCGAGAAGACGATCGCGGCGGCTGGAATCGCGAAGCCCGGAGCCGAGATCATCAATCTCGCCGGAACCGAGCCGGTGACCACGCAGGAGTACTGCCGGATGGCCGGGGAGATGCTCGGCAAGGAGCCGATCTTCGTGGAGAACAGCAGGGCCTGGCCCATCTGGGCCGATACCGGCAAGATGGTCGAGCTGCTCGGCCCGAACAAGATCTCGGTCCGGGAAGGCGTGCGCCGGTCGGTCGAGGCTGCGCAGGCCGAACGCGTGGCCACGCACCATGTGATTGGCGAGCCGGGGGACTAGGCGGCGACCGTCTTCGCGGCGCGAGCCCGGTGCCTCGGTAGCGGGAAGAAGAACCGGATGATCACGTTCATCGCCCATCTACGGGTGAAGCCCGAGAACGCCGCCGCGTTCGAGGCACTGATGACCCATGTCGCCGCCATGACGCACGAGCACGAGCCGGGCGTGCTCTACTACGAGTTCGCCAGGAGTGTCGATGAGCCCGACACTTATGTGGTGGTGGAGGTCTACCAGGACGTGCAGGTCCATGCGGCGCACATGGAGAGCGAGTGGGTCCGGGAGGGGCTCCCCAGGTCCGCGCAGCTGATCGAGGGAGAGCCCGACATCAAGCAGTACGTCAGCCCTGGAGCCGAGCCCGTGCGCCGTCGCTCGCCCGGACGGGACATCCCACCGCACGGGAACGCCGATGACCACGGATGAGCTCCTGGCGCGCGAGAGCATCCGTCACACGCTCGCGAGCTACAACATGGCGGGCGACCGGCTGCGGGTGGACGATCTCGTCGCGGTGTTCACCGAGGATGGCATCCTGGAGTCGGAAGGCGTGCCGGAGAAGGACGCCTTCCGGAACGTCGGTCGCGATGAGATCCGGGCCTGGATGACGCGCTGGGGAGGCGGCTCCAGGGATCCAGACCCGGTGCACCCGTCGACCTTCATCCGCCATCACCTCTCCACCTGCCAGATCGAGTTCGCGGGTCCGGGCACGGCGCAGGTACGCACCTACTGGGTGGCCTACACCGACATCGGCCCGGATCATTGCGGCTACTATCTCGACGCGTTCCGCAAGGTCGGGGACCGCTGGCTGATCGCGCACCGCAAGGTGCGCATGGACTGGACCGCGCCCGGGAGCCTGTACACGTCAGTCGTCGAGAAGCTGCGTCGCTGAAGACACGTACAGGTTTCGCTGGCGGCAGGGTTCAGGCCCGTCCGCCGAGCCGGCTCACGGGATGTAGCGCCGCCGCCGCATCTCGTCGAAGAGCTCGAGCATGCGGTCGCTGGAGTCCAGACAGTCGTGGAATCCAGCCTGCCGGATCTTGATCGTGCTGGTGTGGATCTCTGGCATTCCGGGGGACAGCCCGGTGTGCTGCCAGCCGACGAGATCATCGAAGTTCACGACGAGATCGTGCTTGCGCTCGAGCTCGTCCCAGAGAGGCCGCTTGTCGCGCATGAACAGCTCGAGGTCGAGGAGGACAGGATGACCCGGCTCCACGCGGAAGTACCCGGCGATGCGAGGCCACACGTCGGACCAGCGAAAGAGGTCGCCGTTGGTGATGTTGTAGATCACGTTCTCCGAGTGTGACTCGAGCGCTGCCCACACCGAGCCGCGCGCCAGGAGCCTCGAATCGGTCAGCTGGATGAGGGCATCGAACGTGACAGGTCCGGCCGGAAAATAGAGGGGAAGCCCGAGTGCCTGGCAGACCGTCCCGTACACCGCGACGGTGTGCACCAGGTTCACGTAGCTCCCGAAACCGATCCCGGCGATGAAGTCCGGACGCAGGACCGTCGTGGCGAAGCCATCCTTCGCGCCGCGTCGGTAGAGCAGATCCTCCTGGTCGTAGTAGAACAGCGGGCCGGGGACGCGCGGGTCACTCTCCCGGGCGGGAGACCTCATCGCGCCGAGCAGTGCACCGTAGGCCTTGCTGCCCTGGTAGATGACGACGCGTCGGAGATCGGCACCGGCCCCGGAGAGCGCGTCGAGCGTGTTCTCCAGGATCGCCACGTTGACCCTGATCTCCTCGTAGGGATCCGCCGCGAACTGGAACGCCGCGAAGAACAGGTGCGTGACGTCACCGCATCCGGACATCGCCTCCCGCGTCGCTCCGGGGTCCTGGAGGTCCACCGAGATGTAGTCCAGCCCCTCGAACGGAGGCCCGGGGCGGCGTCCGAGGGCGGTCAGCTTCCAGTCCGGACGCTCCCTCAGCTCCTCGGCGAGATTGAAGCCGACGATGCCATGAGCGCCGGTGACGAGCGCGTGGTGCCGTTCCGTCACGCTCTCTCCGCGTCCGATGGAAGGAAGGTCATGTCATGCGACCCGGGGCGATCTGCGTGCGCCGGGCTGCCCGGCGCCTCTCGATGCGACTCAGGGAAGATGGCGCTCCCAGTCGTGGGGCACGAGCGCGTGGAACGGAGCCGCCAGGAGCGGGACGACGCCGGCGCCGGCCCAGCGCTTCTCCAGCGCTGGACGCAGGCGCTCTGCCGTGGCGGGCGGGTCGTCGTCGAGGCAGCAGTAGGTGATCCGCAGCCCCTCGATGTCGGCCGGCGTGAACGGAGGCCCGACGGGGCTCGCGGGTCCCCACCATGCGCCCGCCACGCCGGGAACCTCCAGGAGATCGTCCACCGGCGCCTCGCCCCGCTCCACCAGCAGATAGACGCCCCGCATCGGCCACCACGGCAAGACGTCGGCTCCGATCTTGATGCGAGGTGCGGCCACCATTCCCTCGAGCTGGTACACGGCCATCTCGACCGACGGCAGCAGGTAGGGAATGCGCCCGGCGTTCCGCAGCGCCTCGCCCAGGGCACCGAAGCCCGGGAGACCTTCGAGCCCGGCCCACAGATAGGTCATCACGTGGTCGACGTCGTCGTAGCGCGCGTCACTCGCGGCGCGCGCCGCGCGGCAGGCCGGCGTCGACACGAAGCGGAGCGCGGCCCTCAGGGCGGCGAGCCGGTACTGCTCGGGCCGATGGTCCAGGGTGTGCCACTGGAGGTAGTCCGCATCCAGACCTTCCGGATGGCGGGCCGACATCGAGACGAAGATCGTCGTGATGTCGCTACGCCCGGTGGCGAGGACCTCCGGGGCGTCGTCCGACGGTGCACCGATGATGGGGGCCATCAGAGCCTGGCACTCTAGCGCGGGGTCAGGCGGGCCACAACGCCAGGCCACACCTGCCCCCTCGATCCAGCCCGGCGAGCGAGGGGCCGGCGCGCGGGAGCCTTGAGGCGCTGCAGAGTCAGCTTGCGGTGGCCTACGCCATCGCTTCGAGTTCCCTCAGGGCCTGCCGCTTGCCCATCGCCTTGACGGTCCCCCATGCGGCCAGCTGCTTGGCCTGCGGCCGGGACTTGCCCTTCTCCCAGTTGTAGATCGTCATCGGGGACACACCCACGAGCATTCCGTAGTCGGCCTGCGACAGACCGAGCTTCTGGCGGTGGCTCGACACCCACTGGGGTGCGAACCGGACCTGGTGCCCGTTCTCGACATTCGCCGCAGCCGCCTTGCCCTTGCGTAGCGCAGCTTCGAGATGAGCGACCTTTCCACTCAGGGCCTTGTTCGCACGCTTGAGGGCAGCGATATCACGTCTGTACTGCGCGCTCGCGGACCGAAGACTGGCGACTTGCTCTCTGGCCTCTTTCCTGGCGAGGCGGCGGATTTCATCTTTGAGAACGGAAGCGAGATTGGGCATGGATCCTCATGGTGGCAGGGGAGACGGCTTCATACCGAGACGGGGCTCGTGCTGCAAACCGAGGTTAGCCGAGGACCCCGGGGCCGCTTCTACGAGGCGCGGGGGCTCGTGGAGAACGGAGCCCGGATATACTGGCTGCCTGTACACGTCTGCTCGGAGGGTCCATGAGTGATGCCATCGATGCCGCCTCGCGCGAGCTGGATCTCGATGCGCTCGACCTCACCGACCACGGCCTGTTCAGTCGCGGCTTCCCGCACCCCATCTTCAGCCGGCTGCGCGAGGAAGCCCCGGTCTGGCGCCACCGGGAGACCGATCCGGGCAACGCGATCGGAGGCCGCCCCTTCTGGGTCCTGAGCCGGCATGCCGACGTGCAGGCGGCCAACCGCGACTCCGAGACCTTCAGTCCCCGCGGTGGCCCCGGGCTCCAGCTGCGCGAGGAGATGGGCGTGTTCCTCACCAACCTGAGCGGCGCGACCCACGCGCGGCAGCGGCGGCTGATCAGCGCCGGCTTCACGCCGCGGATGGTGGGACGCCTCGAGCAGAATCTCTGCGAGTGGTCCACGAAGATCTTCGACGACGCGCTCGAGCGCGAGACCATCGACTTCGTCGAGGACGTCGCCTATCCGCTGCCGATGCACCTGATTGCCGACGTCATGGGCATTCCCGTCGAGGACCGCGCCTGGCTGTTCACCACGGCCAGCACGTTCCTGCAGTCGCAGGAGCCCGCGAGGGCGCTGCCCAAGGACCAGCAAGACGCCCTCCAGCTCGAGCTGTTCCAGTACGGGCAGCGGCTGAGCGCGGCCAAGCGGGCGGATCCACAGGACGACGTGTGGACCCGGCTGACCCAGGCCGAGTACGAGGCCGAGGACGGCAGCATCCAGCGGCTCGAGGGCCTCGAGCTCGACATGTTCTTCGTCGTTCTGATCCTCGCGGGAAGCGAGACAACGCGCAATGCGATCACCGGCGGGCTGATGGCGCTGCTCGAACACCGCGATCAGCTCGAGCGGCTTCGCCGCGAGCCGGGCCTGATGAAGGACGCGACCGAGGAGATCCTGCGCTGGTCGTCCCCCGTCGCCTACTTCATGCGCACGGCCACGTGCGATACCGAGCTCCGCGGCATGCCGATCGCGGAAGGCGACATCGTGTCGATGTGGTACGCCTCTGCGAACCGTGACGCCGACGTCTTCGAGGACCCCTTCCGCTTCGACATCACGCGACGCCCGAACGAGCAGGTCGCCTTTGGCGGCGGGGGTCCGCACTTCTGCCTCGGCGCTAACCTCGCGCGGCGCGAGATCTCGACCCTGTTCGACGAGATGCTGCGCCGGGTCGACGACGTCGAGCTGCTCGGCGAGCTGGAGTACAGCAATCTGGGCATCGGCTCCCCGATCGTGGTCTCGCCCAGGGCACTGCCCGTGCGCCTCAAGGGTCGTTGAGGTCAGTCCTCGATGCACCAGACGCGAGCGAACGTGCTGTCGCAGGCTGCCGTCGACACGTCCCAGGGACCCAGGTCCTGTGATGCGTGATCGTCCGACAGGACGATGATCGACCCGGCGGCCCCCACGCCAGGGTCGTCGTAGCCGAGGCACGTCGCGCCATCGCCAACGAAGGCCCAGCCTTCGAGAAGGGTTTGCGGGCCGCTCCCGATGTTTGGGCTGACACGGTATCCACGAATCGAGTCGTAGTGCAGGCTTGACGGATTGATCAGCTCCCACACCGAGGCGACATGGAAACCCGCCGGGCACTCCGCCGCCGCATTGCCCCCATCCACAGGGTCACCTTCCGTCAAGAAGTAGCGGCGTAGACCGCGAGTCGAGCAGCTTCGATCAGAGCACCTGTTCCCACCCGTTCTTCCACCCCCCTCCATGTCAAGGCCGTTGGCGCTGGGGACACGACCGTTCCGCACCGCCAGATTCCCGTGAAGCACGGTCTCGCCTGCATTCCCGAACTGACCGGTCGAGATGTTCTCATCGACCCGAATGCCTGAGCCGCCGTTCAACACGGCCTGGCAGTTGATCACGCTGCTGAACGGACCGACCTCGATCCCGATCCCGCCGTTGCTCCTCGCCACGACACCTTCGACGTAGTCGAAGTTCTGCAGGAAAATGCCGTGGTCGCCCATCCCGATCACACGGCCATTCCTCACGGTGACATCGGTCGTGGTGATGTTCGCGGCGATCCCGTGACCGGTTCCCACCGGGATGCAGAAGAAGCCAATACCACTACAGCTTGTGGGTCCGAGAATGGCGAAGCCATTCAGGTCGATCGAGCTGCGATCGGCATCCGCACCGAGCTCGATCGCCGTCGTGTTCTCGTCGGGCACGACAAGATTGCTGGTGAGGCGATAGCTGCCTGACTCGGTGATGGTGACGGGGAAGCCTGGTGCATCTGCCGGAAAGCATCCGGCTGAGACGCAAGCCTGGTTGATCTCGATCACGCCATCGCCGGCCAGAGCGACGACCGGCCACAGCGCCAGTGCCAGGGCGCTCCTGTACATCCACGCACGAGCACTCATCCCTGCTCCCTTCCGCGGTTGCTGATGGGGATTCTGCACCGGGCTGTCCCCTCCGGTCCAGAGGTGCGTCCATCGCGCCAGGACCGTCATCCAGGTGAGCGCCGGGAATGTGGTCGTCGTCACGGCCCCGGGCAGGGGCATGCAATCGACGACGGGAGATGCAAGGTTGGCGACGTCCTGGACATGAACGCCGAGATTCCCTGGCCGTGAAGCGTTTCCTGTGCCGGGTATCCGGCTCCCTGGGCGGCGCGTGAGAGCATCCAGATCGGTTCCTGCCCAAGTCGTCCAGGAAGCCCGCCGATACGGAGTCGTGGACATCGCGCGCAAGATGCAGCGGGACTGGGACCGGCGGGCAGGCGAGCATGCCCGCTTCTTCATCGCCACCGAGGACTACCAGGACGAGTCGCGCTTCGCGGCCTCGGGCGAGGCGACGGCGCGGGACCTGATCGAGCAGCTCGGCGGACGCGACACCCGCGAGTGGACGGCTCTCGAGATCGGCTGTGGCATCGGGCGGGTGCTGCGCGCGCTCGCACCGCGGTTCCGGCGCCTCTGCGGCGTCGATGTCTCGCGCGCAATGATCGAGCAGAGCCGGACCTGGCTCGCGGGCGTCGAGAACGTGGAGACCTGGGCGAACACGGGCGTGGACCTCTCTGCCGCACGGGCGGGCACGTTCGATCTCGTCTACTCGTACGTCGCGTTCCAGCACATGCCCCGCGAGGTGTTCTCGAGCTACCTGGCCGAGAGCAGACGCGTGCTCCGCCGCGACGGCTGGCTGCTCTTCCAGGGCTACCTGGGACCCCGCAGCGACCCGGATCTCGGCGACACGATCTCGCTGCGGATCTACGAGCCCGAGGAGCTCCGTGCTCGCCTCGACGATGCGGGCTTCGCAGCTTGTACCGGGCTCGATCCGGTGAACGGCCCGGCAGTCAGCCGCTGGGTCCTGGCGCGCCCCGAACGCGAACCGCGCCCCGAGCACGACGCGGCATGGCGCGAGCAGGAGTGTGAGGATCGCCCGGCGCCGCTCGACAGCCACCTTCAGCGCTGCCTCGCGGAGCAGCTGCTGGAGGCGGGCGATCTGGCGGGAGCGCGTGAGGCCTGCGCACGGCTGATCGCGTACGATCCGCAGGAGCTCGGCGCGTGGCTCCTGCTCGTGTCGGTGCACCTGGAGCTGGGCGACCGGAGCTGCGCCCTCGCCGAGCTGGAGCGCCTGTGCACCGCGCACCCGGACTACACCCCGGCCCACCCGCTCCTGGACCGGCTGCGGCGGATCGTTCGACAGTCAGGTTCCTGACGTCGTCGTCGCCGATCCCGCACAGGTTGCCGCGGTGCGGCCACTGCTCTCCTGCACCGGGCCCCGGGTGACGCGTCGCATCGATCGCGAGGCTTCGGGAGATGTCCGGTAGCACGCGGTGATCCGCTTCGTGGACGGACCGTGGCGCTGCGGCAGGGTCATCGACCCGTCAGATTCTCCAGAGCATCGTGCGGAGTAGCCCGGTAAGCTACCGCGCGACGGTGCAGAACCCGGAGGAGCAGCCATGAATCTCGACGGGGCCAGGACCCTGATGACCGGCGCTTGCCCCGGCATCCGTGCAGCCCTCGCCGGATCCGGACCCGTGCTGCCGCGATGAGCTCCGCATCCACGAGCCAGATCGCATTCACCGGCGGCCGGATCCTCAGCATGGATCCGCGGTATCCCGACCCCGCGATCGCGATCGTCGAGGACGGTCGCGTCTCGGCCCTGGGTCCGCGCGACATGCTCGCCGCCTTCCCCGCGGCGCGGGTTCACGATCTGCGCGGGCGGACGCTGCTCCCCGGCTTCATCGACGCCCACAATCACCTCTGCATCGCGGCGCTCCACCCCGTCTGGGCGGACCTGTCACAGGTGAGCAGCGAGGAGGAGCTGCTCGGGGCGCTGGCCGAGCAGGCTGCGCGCGAGCCCGGGGCGCGCTGGGTCCGCGGGATCGGCTGGAACGAGACGACCACCGGACTGCAGCCCGACCGCGCCCTGCTCGACCGGCTCGGACTCGACCGTCCCGTGATCGTGGCGCACTACTCGCTGCACCAGTGCGTCGTGAGTTCGCTCGGTCTCGACGAGCTCGGGATCGGCAGGACGGCGCCGGACCCGCCCGGCGGCGTCATCGACCGTGATGCCCGTGGGGCCCCCACGGGTCTCCTGATCGAGCGCGCCTGGAGCGAGGCGCACGCCCGTTCGCTGGCGGAGTACCACGACGGGGATCGATGGGCCGAGCTCGTGGCCCGGCGGGCACGCGTGCTGCTCGCCGATGGGATCACGTGCGTGCACGACGCCGCGTGCCCGCCCTCCGCCGAGGCGCTGTACTTCGGGATGGCGCGCGAGGGCACGCTGCCGATCTCCGTGCTCACGATGCCTCACCCGGAGGCCCTGCTGATGCCCCTGTCCGCGGCGCGTCTCGAGGGGCCCCTGACCGGAGAGGGGGACGAGCGGGTTCGCGTCGGCCCCATCAAGCTGTTCGCCGACGGCGGCGTGATGCCGGCGATCGATACCTCCGTCAACGGTCAGCGCTTTCAGAGCGGTGCGTGCTTCGCGGACCTCGAGGACGGCGTGCTCCTGGCCCATTCCCGGGGCTTCCGGGTCGCGGTGCACGCCATCGGCAACCGGGGACTCGCCGCCGCCCTCGACGCGTTCGCCCGTGCGGCCCGCACGCGCGCCAGCGTAGATCCGCGCTTCCGGGTCGAGCATGCCTCGCTCGCGTCGCAGGTGCAGATGCGCACCATGGCCGAGCTCGGCGTGGTCGGCGTCGTGCAGCCGGGCTTCCTGCACCACATGGGCCAGGCCATCGAGCAGGTCGCCTTCGACGGCGATCCGTGGATGCCCTTCGGCGACATGGCCCGCGCGGGCGTTCCGCTGGCCGCCTCGTCCGACGACCCGTGCACGTTCCACGAGCCGCTGCGCACGTCGGCGCACGGTGCAACGCGCATCACCGGATCCGGAGGGGTGCTCGATCCGGAGCAGTCGCTCGAGTACGTGGACTGGCTGCGGGCCTACACCTCGGGCGCCGCCTGGGCCGGCGGGCAGGAGGACGAGCGTGGCTCCCTCTCCCCGGGCAAGCGGGCCGACCTGGTCGTGCTCGAGGGCGAGCTCGATCCCGCCCATCCCCCCGTCGTCGCCGAGACCTGGGTCGAGGGGGAGCAGGTCTTCGAGCGTCCGGTTCCGGGAAGCACCGGGGCCTGAACGGCGCCGATGCGTGACGCGGCACGCGACACCAGAAGCGGGGCCCATGGCCCCGGGAGGCTGCATGTCTGAACAGGTACCCCTGCATCCGCTCGAGCCGCTGCGCCCCGACGAGATCTCCCGCGCGTCGCGGATCCTCCGGGAGAGCGAGCGCATCGGCGACGGCGCCCGCTTCTGCTGGATGGCCCTGCACGAGCCGGAGAAGGAGGCGCTCGCCGCCTTCGAGAGCCGCGGCGCCGCGGTGGACCGGCAGGCACGGATCATGGTCTTCGACCGCGAGGGCGAGGGAAGCCTCGACGCGATCGTCTCGCTGTCCGGAGGGAAGGTGCTCTCCTGCACGCGCGCCCCGGACGGACACGTCGCGCTCTCCTTCGCCGACATGATCCGGGTGATCCAGCTCGTGAAGGCGGACCCCGCCTGGCAGGCCGCCATCCGCAGGCGCGGGATCGAGGACCTCGACAGCGTCCAGGTGGATCCATGGGTGACCGGCGGGTTCGAGCCGGAGGAGCGCCGGGGCGCCCGCATGATGCGGGCGCTCTCGTATCGCCGCGACTTCGCAGCGGACAACGGGTACGCGCACCCGATCGAGGGGGTCGTGGCCCTGGTAGATCTCAGCGCCGACGAGGTGGTCGAGGTCCTGGATCACGGCGTCACGCCGTTCCCCCCGGGGCACGGGAACTACGCTGCCGAGGATGTCGACGGCTTCCGGAAGGACCTCAGACCTCTCGAGATCACCCAGCCCGAGGGCCCGAGCTTCGATGTGCTGGGCAACGAGATCCGCTGGCAGAAGTGGCGCTTCCGGACCTCGCTGCATCCGGTGCACGGGCTGGTGCTGCACACCGTCAGCTATCGCGATGGCGACCGCGAGCGCAGGATCCTGCACCGTGCCGCGCTGGCCGAGATGGTCGTCCCCTACGGCGATCCCGGTCCCATGCACTACTGGAAGAGCGTCTTCGACGCGGGCGAGATGGGGATCGGACAGTTCACGAACTCCCTGGTCCTGGGCTGCGACTGTCTCGGGGAGATCCGGTACTTCGACGTGTCGCTCTGTGGCCCGCAGGGCGATCCCTTCACGATCTCGAAGGGCATCTGTCTCCACGAGGAGGACTTCGGGATCCTCTGGAAGCACACGGATCTCGCATCCCGATCCACGCAGGTCCGCCGCTCCCGGCGTCTCGTGGTCAGCGCGATCCACACGGTGGGCAACTACGACTACGGCTTCTTCTGGTACTTCTACCAGGACGGCACGCTACAGATGGAGGTCAAGCTGACCGGCATCCTGCAGACCTCGGCGGTCGCGCCGGGCGAGCAGCCCCCCTGCGCTCCCCTGGTCGCGCCACAGCTCGCCGCGCCGGTCCACCAGCACCTGTTCAACGTGCGCCTCGACTTCGACCTGGACGGCCGGAAGAACTCGGTCTACGAGGTCGATGCCGTGCGTCTGCCCGACCCGGAGAATCCCGCCGGCAATGCGTTCGCCGCGCGCGCCACGCTGCTGGGCCGGGAACGCGAGGCACGGCGCGACATCGATCCCTCGGCGAGCCGCTACTGGAAGATCGTCAATCCGGAGGTGAGCAACGCCACGGGCCAGCCCGTGGGCTACAAGCTCGTTCCCGGGAACGCGCCGACGCTGCTGGCGCATCCCGACTCGAAGGTGGCCCGCCGGGCCGCGTTCGCCACGCACAACCTGTGGGTGACGGCGTACGATCCATCCCAGCTGTCCGCTGCCGGCGACTTCCCGAACCAGCACCCGGGCGGAGCGGGGCTCCCCGAATACTCTGCTGCGGACCGTCCCCTCGAGAACACCGACGTGGTCGTCTGGTACAGCTTCGGCGTCACCCACATCCCGGTTCCCGAGCACTGGCCCGTGATGCCCGTCGAGTACGCCGGCTTCACGCTCCATCCCGCGGGCTTCTTCGATCGAAACCCCGCCCTCGACGTCGCACCCAGCAGCGCGTGTCATTCGCCAGAGAGCGACTGACGGGGACCGGAAGGAAACTGGCGCGCCCGCAACGGAGCATGAGCTCCAGCCTCGCATGGAGGAGGACAGTGCACCGGTCGCCCCAGTACACGGCCCACCGGGGCTCGGTCCGCCGCTATATTCGCTCACGCGTGGTGGAACACCCCTTCTCAGACATTGACTCCCAGCCGGATCCGTCGGCCTGGCTGGAGTGCCTCGACACGACTCGCCAGGAGCCGTTCCACCAGCGCTACAAGCAGCTCTTGCTGGAGATGCTCCGGGTTCGTCCGGGCGGTCGCTACCTGGATGTCGGTTGCGGGACGGGCGACGACGCCCGGGCCCTGGGCGACAGGGGAGCATCCGCGGTAGGCATCGATCTCGCCCGCACGATGACGGCCGAGAGCCGGAGGCGGGGGCTCTCCATGGTGGTGCAGGGAGATGCCGCCGCTCTGCCCTTCGAGTCCTCCACCTTTGATGGCACGTGGGCCGATCAAACATTCCAGCATCTCGCGGATCCACACCTGGCCCTGACGGAGCTGATCCGCGTCGTACGGCCAGGCGCTCGGGTGGCCGTCGCAGATCCCGACTACAGCACGCAGTCCATGAACTTTCCTGACCGCGAGCTCGCACGCCAAGTGTTCCAGTTCCGGGCATTCCACGCGCTCCGAAACGGGACCCTCGCCCACACCATGGACGCCGAGTTCAGGAAGGCCGGTCTTGTGGATGTTGAATCTCGAAAGGAACGACTGGACGTCCGCGATCCGAGAACCGTGGACCACGTGATGGGCTTGCGCTCCTGGGCCTCTGCTGCCGGCAAGCGCGGCCTGATGTCATCCGCCCAGGTGAAGCTATGGGAACAGCTCTACGACGAGATGGCGGCCTCCACAAGGTTTCGCTGGTCGGTCTCGTTCTATCTGACGGCGGGCTCGAAGCGCTAGAGGGCAGGCGGCGGGCGAGCACGGGGCGCGTGTTCTCGAAGGAGACGCGTACGGCGGGGGTCCGCGCCACGAGCCGGACGACCGCGAAGCCGCCTCCGCTGGGAACCGGATCCGCCACGGTCCCGGGCCGCTGCAGCGCGAACGCCGTGCTCAGGATCTCGGCCGGCACCCCGGGGCTGTTGCGCTCGAGCCAGCCGCCGCCGGAGATCGGCTTTCCATCCCTGATGGGCCAGCGCGCGCCCCTTTCCCGGGTGCGATCAGCGGCGCGCGCTATATCTTGAGTCCGGCACCCGACACCGTTTCGCGTGCCACGAAGGGGGGGTGAGATGGATTGGTACCTTGCCGCGCTGCGCAAGTACGCGGAGTTCAGCGGCCGGTCCCGGCGGACCGAGTATTGGATGTTCGTTCTCGTCTACGTGATCATTCTCGTGGTGCTCGCGCTGATCGAGGGCGCGCTGGGCATGCCCGGTGTCGTCTCCGGGCTTTTCCAGCTCGCGATGCTCGTCCCCGCCCTGGCGGTCGGCGCCCGGCGGCTCCATGACACGGGACGCAGCGGCTGGTGGCAGCTGATCAGCCTGATTCCGCTGATCGGCGCAGTCGTGCTCATCGTCTTCTTCGTGCAGGACAGCCAACCGGGCGACAACGGGTACGGGGCGAACCCGAAGGGCGGGTAGGCTCGGCAGTGAGTCGCGGGCGGTCCAACCAGGCGTTGGACCGGACCGGCAACAGCTCGGGGGTCCGGGGTCCCTGCGGGCGCGCCCCGTCCTCGGTGCGATACTGCACGACGAAGGTCTTGACGCCGGTCCGCTTGACGCGAACGCCGAAGCCACCCGAACAGACGAACACGTCACCGGTCGGGATTCGGCTTGGTGGCGTCGAGTCCGGCTCCCAGCGGATCGTCCGTTACCCGACCGGCCTCTAGCCACGCGCCGACCTCGAGCAGGCGCCCGGATCGGCACGCCCGTACGACGTCCGCGAGCTCATCCTCACTGTCGGCGAGGCGACGCTCGGGCCCCGATAGGGCAGCGCGCACGATGCCTCGATCGATGCCCAGCTTGTCACGGTTGCGCACCTCGCCTTGGCAGGCGTTGGCGGGCCTGGGGCGGAATCAGCCCATCGGGGAGACAAGGAAGCCCCGGCGACCCTCGGGTGACCCGGCGGCCCCCGGATCGGCTAGGGCCGCGACCCGTAGAACGATTGTGTTCGGAGCGCCCTGATCGGACCTCAGATGCCCCTGGAGAGCCCCTCGACGTGGGGTGCGTCGACGGCAGCTGATCCGTTGGCACCAGCTGGCGTGATATCGTGGGACGGGGGTCGTCGGAGGGAGATCCTGTGCGATCTTATGGGCTTGGCCTGGCTCTCTGGCTCTCTGGATTCTTGATCGCTCCTGCTGCGCTGGGACTGGAGCTCGTTGAGGAAGTCGCTCCGCCCGGGCAACCGGGATCGCCCGGTGCCGCAGGCGAGGACGGAACCGACGGAACCAACGGCGAGGACGCTGATCTCCAGACGACGGCGACCGGCCTGGATCCGGAAGTCTTTTTCCGCGTCATCGGGGGCGACGGTGGAGCGGGCGGTCAAGGCGGTAGCAGCCAGGGGCTAGGCGTCCGTGGTGGTGCCGGAGGCTCGGGCGGCGACGGGGGTGATGCCGCGGCCACTTGCCTTGCCACCGATGCGGACTTCGAAAGCGTTCGACTTCATGCGACCGGCGGGGACGGCGGCGCCGCAGGTTTCGGGGGTGGGACGTTCTCTGACCGCGGACCCCCGGGGAGTTCGGGTGATGGCGGCAGTGCCCAGGCCGATCTCGAAGTGAGCAGCACGTCGGCGGACCCGGTCGCCATCGAGGTATTCGCGATGGGCGGCCGCAGCTCTGGGAGCTCCACGCCCGCCAGCGGAGGGGATGGGCGAGCACATCTCGACGCCACGGCGGTCGGGACCGAGCTAGATGCCTGGGTCATCTCCACCGGAGGTGGAGGCTCCTCGGGGGCAACAGCGCCGGACGGCACGCGGGCAGATGGCGGCCCCGGGGGCTCTGCCGACGCGACAGCGACTCTCGCTGGCCTCGGAGACGCCCGGGTTGTTCTGATTCTGCAAAGCGAGGGAGGACAGGGTAGCACCGCGGCGCGAGCGGGCGCCGCGGGAGCGGCATCCGCAAGCGTCGTTGGATCCTCCGAGGCCGGAGACATCGACCTCAGCTTGCGGGTTGAAGGTGGCGACGCAGCGGGGTCCCTCGACTCCCAGGACGATCCCGATGCGGGCGCAGCGACAGCTCATGTGGAAGCGGCTTCCTCTGAAGGGGGCGACGTGGACATCTACGTCGTGGCGGTCGGTGGGCGCGGCGGACGACTGACCGGCCCGACCGGCACTGCGGGAAGTGGTGGGGCGACCGAGGTGACCGCCACTGGCAGCTCGACGACCGGGGATGTCTCCGTGTACATCGAACAGCTCGGTGGCGCTGGCGCCGCAGGCGCTGGCGGAGCCACGGCCGGCTCCGGTGCGGACTCGGTGCTGGAGGACGCGGCCTCCGGATCCACGGCAGGCACGCTTTTCCTCGAGCAGAGGGCAGAGGGTGGCCGGGGAGGAGAATCGGACGATCAGGCTCGCTTCGGATCGGCCGGCTCCGGTATCAGTCGACTGCACACATCTAATGCCGGTGGCGGCGACATCGTGGCACGGGCCATCGCGACGGGCGGGGATGGTGCGCGCAAGGACCCCAATAGCTCGGCCCCGACGGGGGGCGCCGGAGGCGTTGCCGAGGCCGAGGTCGTCGCGAGCGGCAGCGGAGACGTCACGATACTTGCCTCAGCCCACGGCGGCCGAGGAGGGACCGGCGTGAACTCCCCGAATGAAGAGTGGGGAAGCGGTGGAGCTGCGCGTCTGGGTCGCGTCTACGGATCTTCAGACGGCGGCGGTGAGGTCTCCGTGGTCGGCGAGCTGGCGCACGGCGCGGGAGGAGGAGGTGGGCCTGATGCGATCCTCGTGAACGCTGTTGACGGCGACACGACTGGACGGCTGTCGCTTGAGCAGATTGCTCATGCTGGCCCCCAATTTGAACTCCGCACAGGTGGTGACCTTCAGGGAGACGCGGGGAACAGCACTAGCGCCCTCGACGTGAGCAAGAGCGTGGAGCACCTGATGGTGCGTACGGAGGCAATCGCCGGGGTGACGGGTAGCGGTGCACCAGGCGTCGCGGAATCCACTGCTCGTGCGTTCAATGACGCGGGAAGTGTGCAGGTTCTCGCCGAGGCGACGGGCGGGGAGCGCTTCGGGAGCGAAGGGACTGAGAGCGCGGGGGCAGCCTTCGTAGAATCGCACGCGCGAACCACGGGCGACGATCACACGATCTGGATCGGGGCGCCGCCCGATCAGGACCCCTCCTTGCATGGTGCGTTTGGCGGAGCCGCCACGGGTGAGGCGGGAAGCGCGGGAGACGCCACGAGCTCGTCGCAGGGGATCGCTGAGGGAGACTCGGAGGTCGTTGTCTGGGACCTGGCCTTCGGTGGCAGGTTCAGGCGAGACGAGAGCTCCGGCGCCGAGCTCGTCACCGGCGGCGATGCATCGTCGACAGCCATCGGAATCAACGCGGGCTCCAGTCCGGTCAGCGTTCACGCGGAGGCCACCGGAGGGGGCCACCCCAACCCTGGATTCCTCGTCAGCCCCGGGAGTGAGGGCGGAGCCCACGGCGGAAATGCGAGCGCCGTCGCACACGGCGAGTCGTCCTCGGGAGCAGTCACGGTCGAGGCCGTTACCCGCGGCGGTAGCGGAGAACGCGGTGTGCCTGCGAACGGAGGAGGAGGCGACGGAGCGGACGTGGTCGCGATCGACTCGGTGTCGGGCCGCACGACCGGCTCGCTGACGCTCGTGCAGCGCGCGCAGGGAGGCGAAGGGGGCTGGGGGATTGCCCGGACCCACCTGAGCGAGAGCGCCGACGGAGGAGACGGCGGAGCGGCTCGTTCGGAGCTCATCCCGGACAACGATCGGGGCGGAGCCCTCGTCGCGACCGTCGGGGCCGTGGGAGGCAACGGCGGCCGCGGGTTCGGGGAGGGTCGCGCGGGACGCGGCGGCGATGCGGCCGGCTCCGTGGTGATCCGGGATTCGCCCGCAAGTGCGATCGACCTGATCCTGGAGATTCGCGGAGGAGCGGGCGGCGAGGTCCGCGATGGACGGAGCGGAAGCGCGGGGGATGGCGGCATGGCCGCGGTGGGAGAGGTCTTCGCGTCTTCGGCGCTCGGCGCTCCCATCAGCATCGACCTGCTCGTGAGTCCCGGTCAAGGAGGAGACGCCACCGGCGATGCCCCAGCCGGCAGCGGCTGGGACGCCGTCCTGGACAACGCGATCGACGGGGAGACCACAGGATCGCTGAGCCTGCGGCAGGTCGCGCGGGCGAGTCGCAGTGGACTCGCCGAAGCGGGCGCCCGGGGTCGGGCAGGTCGAGCTTCGAGCCACCTCTCGAAGTCGGGGAGCTTCGACTCTCTCACCCTCGAGGCCATCGCGCAGGGCGGCTCGTTCGGAGGCCCCGGCAGCAGCGCCACGGCCGAGGCCGTCGTGGATGCGCTCAACGATGCCGGCGCCGTGGTGGCTGTGGGCGAAGCAACGGGAGGCGTGTTCGGAACTGCGAGCAGTGCCGTGACGGCTCGCTCGACGGCTCCAGGAGCGCCGGTCACGGCTACGGGTCGCGGGATCGGCGGCTCTTCGGGTGCTGGAGACTCATCCCTGAGCCGTGGCATGGATGCGACGAGCGAGACCACGGCCATCTCGGAAGCCGGGGGTGACGTTACGGTCACCGATGTCGCCTACGCAGGTGGAGGGACCAGCGATGGCCGACCCGGGGGAAATGCATCTTCCCGGGCTCTCGGACAGACCACCGGCACCGGAACAGTCGAGGTGTCCGCAAGTGCCCGTGCCGGAAGCGGGCTATCGGGCGGATCGAGCGGCGCTACCGGTACCGTGTCCGTGGAGGCCCGGGGCGAGTCGGAACTCGGGGACGTGAGCGTCACGGCAGCGGCCGACTTCAATCGGCCGGGCTTCGGTGACTCGGGCCCCGGGCCGGCGCCGGTGGCGATCCTCGAGGATGTCGTCACCGGCCGCACAGGAGGGCATCTGACGCTGCGACAGATCGCCGACGCCTTCAGCGCGGCACCGCGCGACGGCTCGGATCGCGGCCGCGCCGAGTCGATCCTCCACGGCACCAATCCCGGCGGCGGAGCCATCACGGCCATCGCCGAGGTCAGGACCGCATCGAGAGAGGTCGATACGAGAGCGCTGGTGGAATCGTCCAGCTCCACGGCCGCCGCGACGGCCGTCGGGGTTGCCTGGGGCGGGCCCCTCGCCGAGGTGTTTGCGACGGCTCGGACCGTGGGAGACGATCACCCCGTAACCGTGGGTCTCGCCGAGGGCCCGGGAGAGCCCACTCCCGGCGCATGGCCGCGGGTCGGAGCATGGGGCGGGAGCTCGAACTTCGGTGAAGCCCCAGGTGACGCACGAAGCCGCTCCGAGGGCGTCGCCGGGGGTCACAGCGCCGTGTCCGTGTACGACTACGCCGTCGGCGGCAGCGGTCAACGGAACGATGGTGGCTCCGGCGAGTCCGTCGCGCTGGCCACGGGAAACGGAGCCCCGGTGCTTGCCAGCGCCACCGCCGCGGGGGGCTGGGCCGGGAGCACCCTGTTCAGTCGCGAGTTCTCCTACGGCTTCAGTCGGCCCCCATTGGACCCGGTTCCGCTCGGTGGAACCGCACGCGCGAGATCGGATGCCAGCGGGACCGGCCAGGTCGACGCGCGCGCGGTCGCGACCGGTGGAATCGGCAGCGACAGGGACCCTCTGGTGTTCCCCGAGCTCGATGACACCCCGGCGGTCGTGGCCTTCGCGGTCGGCGAAGGCGGAGACGCGATCTCTTCCGCGACCGCGCAGGGTGCGACCGGGAGTGCCGTAGCGCGCAGCATCACACAAGGTGGCCAGGCCGGTTGGATCGAGGCCAGCGCGAGCGCCTGGTTCCACGATGGCGAAGCGACGGGGGCGGCCGCGGTCGGCGTGGCTGGGGGGCCGCTTGCCGACTTGCCCGCTGGCGCCGCGGCGATCTCGGCAGCTCGCCTTCGTCCGGCGCCAAGTGAGCCTGGCGCTTCCACGCTGACGATCGCATCCGGGACCCTGGGCGCCGGCTTCGGCGGCGGGGGCAACGAAGGTGTCCAGAGGACCGAAGCTCGGGCCTCGGTAGAGTTCCACGCCGCCGTGACATCCGGGAGGTCGGATCTGTTGCTGGAGTTCAACGATCCGATCGTGGGCCCGGACGGATTCGACGAGCTGGTGATCCGCGTTCTCGATGACGTCGGGACCATCATGCAGATGCGTTTCGACGACGAGGAGCAGGCGAACCTGTTTCTTCGTGGGTCGACAATAGATGTAGGCAACGTCTTCCCACCGGAGCTCATGGAGACGCCACCGTTCGGATTCGAGCGCCTCGTGCCCGAGCTGTTCGCTCTGACCGTGATTGTGGAGGTGCTCGGGATCCACAGCCAAGCAACGGGACTCACTACGGAGTTTCGCCTCATTCAGGCCGCCGCAGTACCAGAACCTCGCGCCTGGGCCCTGTTCGCGATCGCAATTGCGGTGCTCGTCCTTCGACCGAGGTGACCCGATGCTGACCCGAGCCTCGGGAATCTTACCCAAGAGCTTGGAACGGCTCTGGAAACGCGGATTAGCCACCTGATCGGCCCTCTCCGACAGCATCAGCATCTTGTAGAGCAGTGCTTCGCCGAATAGTTCCCATGTCCGGGAGCTGGCTCGCAACTACCCGGAAGGAAACTGGCGCGCCCGCAGGGACTCGAACCCCGAACCCCCTGATCCGAAGTCAGGTGCTCTATCCAATTGAGCTACGGGCGCGTGCGGGCGCAGGGTGCCGGATCGGCCAGGGAGCTGCCAGGGATCGGGGGGACCCGGAGGGCCCGGGTGGGGCATCATCCCGCGGTCGAAACGAAGCACGTGCGGGAGGCGGTCGATGGCGCGCAACAAGGCCCTGGTCGTGGGGGCGCTGGGCCTGGTGGGGCGAGCCACGGTGGAGCACCTGGAGACGCTCGAGGACTGGGACGTGGTCGGTGCGTCGCGGCGGAAGCCGGACGGGGAGTCGTCCACGCCCTTCCTCTCCTTCGATGCGCGCGACCGCGCGGCCTGCGAGGCGCAGCTCGGGGAGCTCCGGGACGTGACGCACCTGGTGTACACGGCGCTGTACGAGGCGCCGCGCCTGGGTGCGGGCTGGGTGGATCCGGCGCACGCCGAGATCAACCTGGAGATGCTGCGCAACGTGGTCGAGGTGCTCGATCAGGCCTCGCCCCTGCGACACGTCACGGTCCTGCAGGGAACGAAGGCGTACGGTGTGCACCACGGACCGCCGGCGCGAACGCCGTGCAAGGAGCGCGAGCCGCGCTACCTGCCACCCAACTTCTACTACGCGCAGGAGGACTTGCTGCGCGAGCGCGCGCGAACGCGCGACTGGAGCTGGACGGCGCTGCGGCCGCAGCTCGTGTGCGGCTTCGCGCTGGGCAGCCCCAACAACGGCGTCGCGGTGCTCGGGGTGTACGCCGAGATCTGCCGGGAGCTCGGCCTGCCGCTGCGCTGCCCGGGCGCCTCGGGGCGCATCCTGGAGGCGACCGACGCGCGGCTGCTTGCCCGGGCGGCGGTCTGGGCCGGGACCACGCCGGCGTGCGCGGGCGAGGCCTACAACATCACCAACGGCGACGTCTTCACCTGGCCCGACCTCTGGCCGCGGATCGCGGACTTCTTCGGAATGGAGGCCGGCCCGCTGCATCCGATCCCCTTCGAGGTCGTCATGGCCGACAAGCAGCCGCTCTGGGATCGCATCGTCGAGAAGCACGGCCTGCGCTACGGCATGCGGGAGCTGGTGCCGAGCTGGGAGTTCGCCGACATGATCTTCGCGACCGGCGTGCACCCGTCGCTGGGCGCGAGCGCGGCGACGCCTTCGATCCTGGTGAGCACGATCAAGGCGCGGCAGCACGGCTTCGCCGACTGCCTCGACACCGAGGACATGCTGATCGAGTGGCTCGAGGAGCACCGCCGGCGCGGCGCCCTGCCCGGCTAAGCGCCGGACACGACGCGCGCTGCACGGCGCTCAGTCGAAGACGCGCTCGCCGGTCGCCATCGCCAGCCAGCACACCGTTCCCAGCACGTACACGCCCGCGGCCAGCCCGAACACGATCTGCCACGAGCCCGTGGTGTCGAGGATCCAGCCGGTGATGCCCACGCCGACGATGCCCGGGATCGTGCCCGCGGTGTTCGAGAAGCCCAGCAGCATGCCCGCGTAGCGCGGGCCGATGTCGAGGTGGTTCACGCCGTAGCCCGCGAGCGAGAACGCGGCCAGGCCGAGCGCGCAGGCGATGTAGATCGCCGCCTGCAGCGGCGTCTCCACGCCGCCCACGGCGAGCAGGAAGGCAGCGGGCCCCAGGAAGCCGATCGTCTGCATGAGCTTGCGCACGCGCGTGATCGGCACGCCGCGGTTGAGCATGGCGTCGGCGATCCAGCCCACCGCGTTGTTGAGCACGAACATCGTCAGCCAGGGCATGACGGTGTAGAAGCCGAGCTGCGAGACATCGACGCCGAAGGCCTCGACGAAGTACGTGGGCAGCCAGCTCAGGATCACGTAGATGCCCCAGTTGTTCGCGAAGTGAGCGATGATGATCGCCCAGGTCGCGCGACGGCTCAGCAGCGTGCGCCACGAGGCGCGCGTGTCGCCGTCGAGTGGCGGGCGATTGGCCAGGATCCACTCGCGCTCACCGGTCGCGATCCTCGGATCGGTCGCCGGGTCGTCGGTGACGCCCACGCGCCAGAACAGGTACCAGACGAAGCCGATCGCCCCGAACGAGTAGAACGCCATGGGCCAGCCGAAGCGCTCCACGATCCAGGGGCAGACGAGCAGCGCCACCACGGTGCCCAGCGAGATTCCGCTGCCGACCAGGGCGATCGAGCGCGTGCGCTCGGGCAGCGGGATCCAGCGCGCCAGCATGCTGTAGGTGGCCGGAAAGGACACGCCCTCGCCCATGCCCAGCCCCACGCGCACCGCGAAGAGCACGGCCAGTGGCAGCGCCGCGACCATGGGCGTGGCCAGGGTGAATACCGACCACCAGAGAACGGCCACACCCAGCACGATCTTGCCGCCGTAGCGGTCCGCGAGCCAGCCGCCGAGGATCTGCGTGGCCAGGTAGCCGTAGAAGAACGCCGAGAGCACGACGCCCTGCGTGGACAGGCTCCAGCCGAGCTCCTGGGCCATCGGGATGATGGCGACCGAGATGTTGACCCGGTCGAGGTAGCAGATGAACGTGGAGCAGAAGCACAGGCCCACGATGTTGAAGCGCAGCGGCCAGCGGCGCGGGACGGCGGCTGCGACGGGTTCGTTCATGGCGCGGCATCCTACGCGAGCCGGCGCCGCGCGCGCCCGCGGCGCCGGCTGCCCCCCGCGTACCCCGGGGCCGCTCCGGATGCGCGGGTCTGCCCGGAAGGCGTAGTCTGTCGGTATGCCGTCCCCACGCATGCGCTTCGGCGTCTTCCTGGCGCCCTACCACAACGACCGCGAGAGCCCCACGCTCCAGATCCGGCGCGACCTCGAGCTGGCCGAGCACCTCGACCGGCTGGGCTACGACGAGATGTGGATCGGGGAGCATCACTCGGCGTCGTTCGAGATGATCCCGTCCCCCGAGCTGTTCATCGCCGCGGCCGCCGAGCGCACGCGGCGCATCCGGCTGGGCACGGGCGTGGTCTCGCTGCCCTACCACCACCCGCTGATGGTCGCCGACCGCATCCTGCAGCTGGACCATCAGACCATGGGGCGCGTGATCTTCGGCGTGGGACCGGGGCAGCTCCCCTCCGACGCGTTCATGCTCGGCATCGACGTCTCGCGCCAGCGCGAGATGATGGTCGAGGCGCTCGAGGTGGTCCTGCCGCTGCTGCGCGGCGAGACGGTCACGCACCACAGCGACTGGTTCGAGCTGAACGAGGCGCGGACGCAGCTGCTGCCCTACTCCGACATCGAGGTCGCCGTGGCCTCGGCGATCTCGCCGTCGGGGCCGCGCACGGCCGGCCGCTTCGGCATCTCCATGCTCTCGATGGCCGCGAGCGCGGCCGAGGGCTTCTCGGTGCTACCGCAGCACTGGGCGGTGGCCGAGCAGCTCGCCGCCGAGCACGGCACGCAGGTCGACCGCTCGGGCTGGCGCCTGGTGGCGCCCATGCACATCGCCGAGACGCGCGAGAAGGCGATCGAGGAGGTGAGCTGGGGCATCCTCGACCTGACGCGCTACCTGGAGCGACTGGGGGGCGCAGCGGCACCGTCGAAGACCACGGCCGAGCAGGCGATCGAGCGCTGGACGCAGGACGGCATGACGATCTTCGGTACGGCCACGATCGGTACGCCCGACGATGCCGTCGCGCGCATCGAGAGCTTCCGGAAGCAGTCGGGCGGCTTCGGCACGCTGCTGCTGCTCGCGACCGACTGCGCCGACCCCGAGGCAACGCGCCGCAGCTACGAGCTCTTCGCACGCTACGTCATGCCCGAGATCCACCGCTCCAACGCCAACCGCCACGCCAGCCTGGAGTGGTGCAGCCAGCACAGCGGCCAGGTGGTCGGCGCGCTCCGGGGCGCGCTCGGGAAGGCGATCCAGGAGCACGAGGACGAGCGCGCGGCGCGCGGCGGCGAGGGCGTGGCCTGGGCGGATCGCACCAGCCTGCTGGTCGGCAGTGACGACGAGGACTGAGCCCCGGGCTCAGGCGTCGAGCGCGTACAGGCGCGCGGCGCTGTCGCCGAGCAGGTCGCGGCGCGCCGCGGCCCCCAGCGGCGCGATCGTGCGCTCGAGCTTCGCGAGCACGCCGGGGAACGTGGCGTCGGGGTGCGGGTAGTCCGAGCCCCAGACGATGCGGTCGCTGCCCAGCAGCGGCGCCAGCGGGACCAGCGTGCGCTCGCCGGGCTCGAACGAGATCCAGCACTGCCGCGCGAAGTACTCGCTCGGCGAGCGCTTCAGCCACGGGGTCCAGATCCCGTACAGCGGTCCCTCGCAGTGCTCGTCCATGCGCTCCAGCCAGCTCGGCATCCAGCCGCCGCCCGCCTCGAGAAAGACCACGCGCAGCCCGGGGTGCCGCTCGAGCACGCCACCCGCGATCAGCGCGAGCGACGCGAGCTGCATCTCCATGGGGTGGGAGATGATGTGCATGAAGCAGCGGTTATCGGGGTGCCGGTCGATCCCGACCGTCTCCATGGTGCCCTGCGTGCCCTCGTGCACGCCGATCGCCAGGTCGCAGTCGACCGCCGCGCGCCAGAATGCCTCGTAGGCCGGGTCGTCCAGCGTGCGACCGCGGTACGGATTGGGCCGGACCATCACCGCGCGCATGCAGTCGCGCCGACCCACGCGCCGCAGCTCGGCGGCGGCCAGCTCGGGATCCTGGAGGGGGACGATCGCCGCGGCGTACAGCCGCCCCGGCGCGGCGGCGCAGTAGTCGGTGATCCAGTCGTTGTACGCGCGCGAGATCTCCGCGCAGAGCTCCGCGTCGTCGAGACCGCCGAAGGTCAGCCCCAGCGAGGGGTACAGCACCGCCACGTCGATGCGCTCGGCGTCCATGTCGACCAGGCGCGGCCCGGGCTCGAAGCCCCCCGGCTTGCCGTCGGCGTACGCCCGGACCTCCTCGAGCCGGCCGACCGCACCGGTCGAGGTGATCGGAAACGGCATGAAGGGCTTGCCATCGACCACGAGGCGCTCCTCGCCGCCGATGCACTCGATGCGCGGAAGCCGCTCCGCCCACGCCCGCGCACCGTACCTCGACCAGAGGTCGGGGGGCTCGGTCACGTGCCCATCCGCGTCGACGACCCGCTGCGCCACCATGCGCCCAGCCTACTACGCCGGCCACGGGTTGCGCCGGCCGCCCGCGTAGCGCACCAATGAGGCGCGGAGGAGCGCTTGAATCTCGACCCCGTCATCTGGTTCGCGGTCTTCGTGGTCTCGGTCACGATCCACGAGGCGGCGCACTCGACCGTGGCGTACCTGGGCGGCGACCGGACCGCGCACGCCGGCGGGCAGGTCTCGCTGAACCCGATCCCGCACATGCGCCGCGAGCCCCTGGGCATGGTGGTCTTCCCGATCGTCACCGTGCTCCAGTGGGGATTCCCGATGGGCTGGGCCAGCGCGCCCTACGACCCACGCTGGGAGGAGCGCCACCCGCGACGCGCGGCCTGGATGGCGGCCGCGGGTCCGGGCTCGAACCTGGCGCTGGGGATCCTGGCCTTCGCCGCGCTGAAGATCGGGCTGGCGACGGGAGTCCTAGCGACGCCCGACAGCGTCAACCTGTCGCGGCTCGTGACCTCCGACGCCGCCCTGGCCGGCGCCCTCGGCGGGCTGCTCAGCATGCTGCTGAGCATGAACCTGATTCTGGCGCTGCTGAACCTGATGCCCGTCCCGCCGCTCGACGGCGCCTCGGCCATCACGCTGCTGATGCCCGACGACCTGGCGCGGCGCTACCGCGAGATGCTGCGCGGCTCGCCGCTGGCCTGGATCGGCTTCATCGCGATCTTCTTCCTGTTCGGCAAGATCTTCTGGCCGGTCTTCCTGACCGTGGCGGGTCTGCTGCACGGCGCGAGCTACGGCTAGCTCGCCGGAGAACCGGGCCGCCCTACTCGCCCTTCTCGATCTCCACGACCAGCTCCTCGCCCGCCGCGTCGACCCGCACCCGGGAGCCATCCCCGGCCTCGCCGGCGATCAGCGCGCGGGCCACGCGGGTCTCGACCTCGCGCTGGATGAAGCGGCGCAGCGGTCGCGCACCGAACACCGGGTCGAAGCCCTCGCGCGCGATCAGCTTGCGGCCGCCCTCGGTGAGCTCCAGGCTCACCTTGCGGTCCTCGAGCCGGCTCCGCAGGTCGGCGACGAGCAGATCGACGATGCGCTCGATCTCGTGCAGCTGGAGCGGCTTGAACAGGATGGTGTCGTCGACGCGGTTGAGGAACTCCGGGCGGAAGTGGCTGCGGAGCTGGCCCATCACCTGGTCGCGCACCTCGTCACTGAGCTCGCCCGAGGCGGTCACGCCCTCGAGCAGCAGCGGCGAGCCGATGTTGCTGGTCATGATGATGACGGTGTTGCGCATGTTCACCGTGCGACCGTGGGAGTCGGTCACGCGACCGTCGTCGAGGATCTGGAGCAGCACGTTGAAGACGTCGGGGTGGGCCTTCTCGATCTCGTCGAAGAGCACCACCGAGTACGGCTTGCGGCGCACGGCCTCGGTGAGCTGGCCGCCCTCGTCGTAGCCGACGTAGCCCGGGGGCGCACCGATCATGCGCGAGACGGCGTGCTTCTCCATGTACTCGGACATGTCGATGCGCACCATGTTGTCCTCGCTGTCGAACAGCGAGCGCGCCAGCGTCTTGGCCAGCTCGGTCTTGCCCACGCCCGTGGGGCCCAGGAAGATGAACGAGCCGATCGGCCGCTTCGGATCCTGGACCCCCGCGCGGGCGCGCAGGATCGCGTCGGCCACGCCCTGCACGGCCTCGTCCTGACCGATCACGTGCTCGTGCAGCACGTCGGCCAGGCGCAGGAGCTTCTCGCGCTCGGTCTCGACCAGACGCGAAACCGGAATGCCCGTCCAGCGCGAGACGATCTCGGCGATCTCGGACTCGGTGACCTCCTCGCGCAGCAGGCGCTTGCCGCCCGACGCCTCCTCGAGCTTCTGGGTCTCGGCCTCGAGCTTCGCGTGCAGATCGGGCAGCCGCCCGTGCTTGAGCTCGGCGGCGCGGTTCAGGTCGTAGCCGCGCTCGGCCTCCTCGATCTCGTGGTTGACGTGCTCGATCTCCTCGCGCAACGCCTGGAGCGAGCCGAGCTCGGCCTTCTCGGCCTCCCACTGCGCCCGGAGCGCGTCGCGCTGCTCGCGCAGCTCGGCGATCTCGGAGCGCAGGCCCTCGAGCCGCTCGCGCGAGGCGGCGTCGGTCTCCTTGGCCAGCGCGGCCTCCTCGATCTCGAGCTGCATCACGCGCCGGTTCACGCTGTCGAGCTCCGACGGCATGGAGTCGATCTCGGTGCGGATGGTCGCGCACGCCTCGTCGATCAGGTCGATGGCCTTGTCGGGCAGGAAGCGGTCGCTGATGTAGCGGTCGGACATCGTGACCGCGGCGATGATCGCACCGTCCTGGATGCGCACGCCGTGGTGCAGCTCGAAGCGCTCGCGCAGGCCGCGCAGGATCGAGACCGCGTCCTCGACCGAGGGCGGCTCGACCACCACCGGCTGGAAGCGCCGCTCGAGCGCGGCGTCCTTCTCGATGTGCTTGCGATACTCGTCGAGCGTGGTCGCACCGATGCAGTGCAGCTCACCGCGCGCCAGCATGGGCTTGAGCAGGTTGCCCGCGTCCATGGCGCCCTCGGCCGCGCCCGCGCCCACGATCGTGTGCAGCTCGTCGATGAACAGCAGGATCTGCCCCTCGCTGGAGGTGACCTCGTTGAGCACCGCCTTCAGGCGCTCCTCGAACTCGCCGCGGTACTTCGCCCCGGCGATCAGGGCCCCCATGTCCAGCGCCACCACGCGCCGGTCCTTGAGGCCCTCGGGCACGTCGCCGCGCACGATGCGCTGTGCGAGGCCCTCGACGATCGCGGTCTTGCCGACGCCCGGCTCGCCGATCAGCACGGGGTTGTTCTTGGTGCGTCGCGACAGGATGCGGATCGCGCGCAGGATCTCGTCGTCGCGCCCGATCACGGGGTCGAGCTTGCCGTCGCGCGCGGCCTGCACGAGGTCGCGGCCGTACTTGGCCAGCGCCTCGTAGGTGTCCTCGGGATTGTCGGTGGTCACCCGCTGGCTGCCGCGCAGCTCGGTCAGGGCCTCGAGCAGGCGCTCCTGCGTGACGTTGAACTCCTGGAACAGCTTGCCGGCCGGCGTCGAGGGCGGCTCCGCGACCAGCGCGAGCAGCAGGTGCTCGACCGAGACGAACTCGTCGCCCATCTGCTTCGCCCGGTCCTGCGCGGCCACCAGCAGCTTCTGCAGCCGCTGGGTGATGTACACCTTGCCGGCCTCGGTCCCGCCGCCCGAGACCCGCGGCAGCTGGGTCAGGGCCTGGGCCACGCGCTCGTGGAGCGGCCCCACCTGCACACCGGCGCGCTCCAGCAGACGCGCGGCCAGTCCAGCTTCCTGCTCCAGCAGAGCCTGCAGGAGATGCTCGGCGTCGACCTCGACGTGCCCGTGGCGGGTCGCCTGGGTCTGGGCGCCCTCGAGCGCCTCGCGGCTCTTCTGCGTGAAGCGGTTCAGATCCATCTCGGGTCTTCCTCCTGGCCTCGGGGCCCATCGTGAGCCCCACCGGCGCCGGGAGCGAAGCTTGGCACCTCCGGCGGGCTGTCAAACCCCACCTTCGCCTTACGTTTGCGCGGATTTCACCCCTCTCCGGGCGTTCTGCGGGTATCCTGCCGCCAGGAGGGCATGCGTATGCGAGAACGGATCTCCTGGCTGCTGGCGCTGATCCTGGTGACGGCCGGCGTGTCCCTCCGGCCGGCCCTCGCGGACGACCCCCGCGACGTCTTCGACGCCATCGGCTCCCTGAGCCTGTGCCCGACCGACGTTCCGGTGCTCGCGTTCGTGGACCTCGACCCCGACGTGAACGGGCCGGGCGGCCCGGGCGAGACGGCGCTCGAGCTCACCGCCGATAGCGGGCGCGCCTCGCTCATGCTCGACAACTTCGTCACCGGTGACTTCCTGCTCAGCGCCAATCGCATGGCCCTGGGCAGCTGTGCGGCCGGCGACCGCTCCCGCGTGATCCTGCGCTTCGTGGACGCCAACGCGCCCGGCTTCGACGAGGCCGACCCCGCGACCTGGACCTACACGCGCGCGCAGTGGATCACGCTCGAGGCAAGCGAGTCGGCAGACGTCGGCAGCGGGCAGTTCCTGCTCAGCGCCTACCGCGAGCTCAACCAGACCCAGCTCGTGGCGACGTGTCCCTCCAGCGTCAGCTGCGAGCTGGCCGACGCGGTGGGCATCGCCGAGATCCGCATGAGCGGCTCGCCCTCCGACGCGACCGACAACGTGCTCGACGACATGGTCGTCCGCTTCGTCGAGCCAGCCTTCACCGCCACCGGGTCGAACGTGCAGGTGATCTCGGGCGACGTGACGGTCACGTACCCCAGCGTCTCGAGCGACGGCTACACCGGCGTCGCGCACAGCCAGGCGAACCCGGCCGCCGACCCGCCGCCGGCGACCCTGTTCGGCTGCGATCCGCCCGTGTTCTACGGCGTGGAGCGAACGGCCGCGACCTCCTCGAATCCCGAGGTCTGCGTCTCCTACTCCAGCACCTGCAACGAGACGGGCATCTCGCTGTACCAGTACCGCGCGGGAATCTGCGGCTTCCAGGGCTGCACACCCTCGACCTGGACCGACGTCACCACCAGCGTGAACACCGCGACGAACGTGATCTGCGGCACCGCGAGCCTGTCCACGGGCAGCTTCGGCCCCACCGTCGAGTTCCCGTTCACCGTGCTCGCCGACGACGCGCCCTGCAGCCCCGAGAGCTGCGACGGGCTCGACAACGACTGCGACGGGCAGGTCGACGAGGACTTCCCGGTCGGCGACGCGTGCAGCGCGGGCGCGGGCCAGTGCCAGCGCGTGGGGAGCCTGGTCTGCACCGCGGACGGCACCGGCGTCGCGTGCGACGCGATCCCCGGCGCGCCCTCGGCCGAGACCTGCAATGCCCTCGACGATGACTGCGACGGCCTGGTGGACGAGAGCTTCCCGCTCGGCGATCCGTGCAGCGTGGGCGTGGGCCAGTGCCAGCGCGGCGGGAGCCTGGTCTGCACCGCGGACGGCTCCGGCGTGCAGTGCAGCGCGAGCCCCGGGGCTCCGGTCGCCGAGATGTGCAACGGGCTCGACGACGACTGCGACGGGCAGGTCGACGAGGGCGACCCCGACGGCGGTGGCGCCTGCTCGACCGGGCTGCCCGGGATCTGCGATGCCGGGGTCACGAGCTGCAGCGGCGGCGGCCTCGTCTGCAGCCAGACCGGCTTCCCGTCGGCCGAGGTCTGCAACGGCCTCGACGACGACTGCAATGGCGCGGTGGATGACGACGCGGTCGGCGCTCCGCTGTGGTTCCCGGATACCGACGGCGACGGCTTCGGCGACCCGCTGGGGATCCCCGTGTCGGCGTGCGCGCAGCCGGCGGGCTTCGTCGGCAATACCGACGACTGCAACGACGCCGATCCGGCTGTCGGCGCGAGCTGCAACACGCCCCCGACGAACGATCCCGTCGTTCTTCCCGACGACTCCGACCAGGTCAGGGTGGTGCTTCCGAACGTCACCGTCGGTGGCGACACGACGATCACGACCACCACCTGCGGAGATGCCAGCGGCTTCCCCGAGGGCATCGCGATCGACGCCAGCGCGATCTGCGTCGACGTCGACACGAGCGCCGAGTTCCAGGGCGATGCGATCGTCTGCATCGACTACGACCCGGCGCAGTTCAACCCGTCGGACATCTCGATGGTGCGCTGCGCCCTGCCGCCGGATCCGCCGCCCCCGTGCAACCGCCCCCCGGAGGAGCAGCATCTCTGCCCGCCCTGCGCGCTGCTCGACGAGAATCGCTGCGACCAGCCCGGCGAGGCCAACTGCACCGACGACCCGCAGCCCGGCGTTTTCTGCGCGTTCACGTCCGGCTTCTCGATCTTCGCCGTGGGGCCGCCGCTCGATGGCGACGGGGACTTCGCACCGGACCTGCTCGACAACTGCCCGGCCGACTTCAACTTCTTCCAGGACGATGGGGACGCCGACGGCGCGGGAGACGTCTGCGACACCTGCCCCGTCTGGCCGGACGCCGACCAGGCCGATGCCGACGGCAACGGGACAGGAGACGCCTGCGAGTGCGGCGACCAGACCGGCGATGGCCTGGTGAACGTCTCGGACATCCTGGCGATCAACGAGGTGATCTTCGAGATCCAGCCGGCGGGCGCCCTGTGCGACACCGACGAGGACGGCGCCTGCAACATCTCCGACATCCTGGGCGTGAACGCCAAGATCTTCGGCGCTCCGGCCTTCTGCAGCCGCTCACCCTCGGGGCCATGAGGCCACGGCGGGGCTGACGGCGGCCCGGCCGATGCTAAGATTCGCCTCCGGCGCGCGGCCCCGCTGCGCGCCGCCTGGCGGTGGGTGTAGCTCAGTTGGTTAGAGCGCCTGGTTGTGGTCCAGGAGGTCGCGGGTTCGAATCCCGTCTCCCACCCCATCTTTTCCAGGAACCTGCGACCCGGTCGAGCCGCTCAGCTCCGGACGTCGCTCGGCCGCGGCGAGAGGAGAGGCCGTGAATCGTCGCCAATTCCTGACGGGGACATCTGCGCTCTCCTCCCTGCTGCTCACCGGATCCGCCGGGCGCGGTGCTGCTGCCGGCGCGCTGGCCGCTCCTGAAACCGAGACCGAGAAGGCGCTCGCCGATCTGCGCCAGGCGATCATCGATCAGGAGACTTCCTTCCGGGAAGATCCGGCGTGGTTCCACGGGCCCGATGACGAGGCAGAGGCCCGCCGCGCCGTCCTCCACGTGCTCCAGCACGCGCTCGAGATCTACCTGGAAGGTGACCCGGCCTATCCGGTGTTCAAGCGCTTCGTGACACCCGAGAAGAAGCTCCTCGGAGAGAACCCGGACGCCTGGTACTTCAACACGCTCGTGGATCCTGCCCACGAGTACCGGATCCGCGGCAACCTGGCGGGCGCGACCTACACCTCGTTCGCGGCCGAGCTGGGCACCCGGGACGGCTCGACCTCCACGGGACCCGCGGTGACGCTCAACGACACCCGATTCGACAGCGACGCGGACGGCAACTACGAGATCGTGGCCAGCAGCAGGGAGCAGAAGGGCAACTGGCTGAGGCTCCCGCCGACCGCAGGCAGCATCACCACGCGCCACTACTACGAGCGAGAAGAGTCGATCGCAGCGGATCGGTTGCACCACATTCCGATCCTCATCGAGCGCGTGGGCAATCGGCCGCCGCCGGAGCCGCCGACGGATGCAAGCGTCTCCTCGGCAGTCCGGCGAGTTGCACGCTTCGTCCGCACGAACGTGTACCGGTCGCTCGGGGAGGGCCGAGCGGTGCCCAACTTCATGTCGAGAACACCGAACCAGTTCAACCCGATCGTGCGCGACGAGACGACGAAGTCCATGGCCTTCGGTGCGGCGGACAACGTCTACTCGATGGCCCCCATCGTGCTGGAGCCCGACCAGGCGCTGATCGTCCGGGGACGCTTCCCCGCATGCCGCTTCGCGAGTGCAATGCTCTGGAACCGGCTCAGCCAGACGCTCGACTATGTCCACCGGCGCAACTCGCTCAACCGCAGGCAGGTCGAGTACGAGAAGGACGGAAGCTTCAAGATGGTGGTCGCGCACCGCGACCCGGGCACGCCGAACTGGCTCGATGGTGAGGGACGCAAGCGCCTGACGATGTTCTGGCGCTTCATGCTGGCAGAGGAGGACATCGAGCCGCTTCGCACGAAGGTCGTGAAGGTCCGCGACGCCGCGATCGCGTGAAGAAGAGGTCCGCTCGGAGCCCCTCGTCCTGGTCACGCCCCGTGAACGCGCGCTCCGCCACCGCGCCCGGCGCCGCGTCGTCTGGCCCACTCCTGGCCCGGCGCGACGTCAGCCACTGACACCGCATCGGTACCGGGCCCCGCTGCCGGGGATGAACGCGACGCACCGGATCGCGCATACTCCCGGCGCTGCCCCGCGCGGAGGCCGGGCGGCAGTGACGAGGAGAGCCATGCCGCCCCAGATCCAGCCCAGCGAGCCCCGCAGCGTCGATTCCGTGACCGAGTGGCACGACGAGGCCGACGTGGTGATCGTCGGCTATGGCGGCGCGGGCGTCTGCGCCGCGCTCGAGGCCGCACGAGCGGGTGCCGACGTGCTCGCCCTCGAGCGCGCCGGCGGTGGAGGCGGGACGACCGCCATGTCGACCGCGCACATGTACATGGGCGGTGGCGGGGGCACGCGCGTGCAGCGTGCCGTGGGCTTCGAGGATCAGACCGAGGACATGTTCCGCTTCATCATGGCGTCGGCCGACGACCCCGACGAGGAGAAGGTCCGCCTGTTCTGCGACGAGAGCCTCGACCACTTCAACTGGCTCGTCGAGCAGGGCGTGCCCTTCAAGGACTCGATCTACCCGGAGCGCACGCCCGAGCAGCCCAACGACGACTGCCTGATCTGGTCGGGCAACGAGAAGGCCCACCCGTTCCGCGAGCTGGCGAAGCCCGCCCCGCGCGGGCACAAGGTCCAGAGCATGACGCAGGGCGGCCCGGTGCTCTTCGGGATCCTGTCGAAGCACGCCGAGGAGGCCGGCGTCCGGCTGCAGTGCGACACGCGGGTGCTCGCGCTGATCACCCGCGGCAGCGACGGTCGGGTGTGCGGGGTGGTCGCGCTGCAGGACGGCCAGGAGCGCAACATCCGCGCGCGGCGCGGCGTGATCCTGTGCGCCGGGGGCTTCGTCATGAACCCCGAGATGCTGCGAAATCACATCCCGGAGCTGCTCGCGGACAACGTCAGCCCGATCGGCAACCCGCACGACGACGGGGCCGGGATCCGCATGGGCATGGCGGCACGCGGCACCGGGATCCACCTGGACGAGTACTTCATCACGGTGATCTGGTACCCGCCCTCGAGCCTCACGAAGGGAATCCTGGTCAACGAGCGCGGGCAGCGCTTCATCAACGAGGACTCGTACCACGGTCGCTGCGCGGAGCACGCGCGGCGCCAGAAGCGGGCCTTCCTCATCGCCGACAACGCCTGCTTCGGCTACCCGGACAGCGGGCTCGAGCTGATCGCGACCGAGGAATCGATCGCCGATCTCGAGAAGACTCTGGACATTCCCGCGCCGCTGCTCCAGCAGACCGTCGAGGTCTACAACGAGCACGCGGCCCGCGGCGAGGATCCCCTCTTCCACAAGCACGCGGACTGGCTCGCGCCGCTCGACGAGCCGCCGTTCGCCGCCATCGAGTGCAGCTACGGGACCGCCCACTACCAGGTGTTCACGCTCGGCGGCCTGAAGACGCGGACCAGCGGCGAGGTGCTGACCGAGGACGGCCGGGAGGTACCGGGGCTGTTCGCGGCCGGGCGCAACAGCTGCGGCATCCCGCGCTCGTCCTGGGGCTACTGCAGCGGCACGTCGGTGGCCGACGCCACCTTCTTCGGCCGCAGGGCCGGACGCGCCGCCGCCGCGGCCAAGACCTGGTGAGCGACCGGGTGGCCCGGTCTAGCCCGCCAGCTCGATCACCGTGCGGATGCCGCGCGCGGCGCGCAGGTCGTCGATCCCCGCGTTGATCTCGGCGAGCGGGTAGCGCTGCGAGATCATCGGCTCGAGCAGCAGCGCCCCGCTGCGCCACAGGTCGATCAGGCGCGGGACCTCGTGGTGGCTGTTGCACGAGCCCAGCATGGTGCCGCGCAGCTTCTTCTCGTGGCTGAGGAACATCACCGCGGGCTCGAGCTTCACGGTCTGATCGGCCGCCGGCGCTCCGACCATCACGGTGGTGCCACCGATGCGCGTGGCGGCCAGGCCGTCCTGGACCAGGCTCGCCAGGCCGGCGGCGTCGAAGGCGTAGTCCACACCGATGCCTCCGGTCAGCTCGTACGTGCGTGCCACGACGTCCTCGCGCGTCGGGTCGATCGCGTGGGTGGCACCGAACTCGGCGGCGGCCTCGCGCCGCCCCGCGACCGGGTCCGACACGATGATGCGCGCGGCACCGGCGATGCGAGCGCCCTGCACGACCGAGATGCCGATCCCGCCCAGGCCCATCACCAGCACCGTGGCGCCGGCCTCCACGTCGGCCGCGTTGAGCACCGCACCCACGCCGGTCTGCAGCGCGCAGCCGATCACGCAGGCCACGTCGAGCGGCACGTCGGCGTCGACCTTCACGGCGTTGCGCTCCTCCACGACGGTGTACTCGCCGAAGCCACCGACCCCCAGGCCCAGCAGCACCGTCTCGCCGCCGCGCGACAGCGGTGAGGTCCCGTCCGAGAGCGTGCCGGCCATGAAGCTGCGCGCCTGCTCGCAGAGCGTGTGCTCGCCGCGCACGCACCAGTAACAGCGGCCGCACGGACCCAGGGGCGTCAGCATCACGGGATCGCCCGGTGCCAGGCGGCTGACGCCGGCGCCGACCTGCTCGACCGTGCCCGCCGCCTCGTGTCCGAGCACGATCGGCGACGGCGAGCCGGCATCCACCAGCGTGACGTCGGAGTGACAGATCCCGCAGTGCGAGACCCGGATCAGGACCTGTCCGGCCCCCGGCTCGGCGATGTCCATGTCGGAGACCACGTCGAGGGGTCCTCCGGGCTTCTCGAGCAGGGCTGCGCGCATCGTGTCGCTCTCCTCTGGGGTCGGCGGCCCGGATGATCGCACAGGGGACCGGGCCACGCGGCCGAGGGCGCCGCATGGCGTACCCTGTGGGTGTGAGCGACCTGAGACCCCTCCGGACGACCGGCCTCCTGCTGAGCCTGCTCGCGCTGGTCGCACCCGCTGAAGCCAGCGCGCAGCAGCGCTGCCTCGAGCGCACCCGACACGCCCTGGTGATCGGCATCGACGGCGCGCGCGGCGACGTGCTGCACGCGCTCGCCCTCGAGCGCGAGACGCTCCCGGCGATCCGAGCGCTGATGGAGCACGGGTCCCACGCTCCGTGTCCCGACGCGCACGACCCCGGCTGCGCGCGCGCCCACCCGGGCCCGGCGGCTCCGGGGGCCGCGATCTGGGTGACGGCGCCCGGCTGGGCCTCCGTGCTGTCGGGAGTGGTCCCCGCGCGCCACGGAGTGGCCAGCAACGCACACGAGAGCCTGGCCAAGTACGCCACACGCGAGCACCCGTCGTTCCTGCTGCGCGCGCGCCGGGCCGGCCTGCGCACCGCGGCGGGCGGGGTCGGCGCCTTCCTGACCTCGACCGACGGCGACGGCATCTACCCCGGCGTGCTCGACTACGAGTGCGGCACGCGCGAGAGCGGACCGGCCGTCGAGGCGGGCGCCGGGCAAAGCTGCAATCTCGACGCGCGCCTGGGCCTGGACTCGCGCGATCCCGACCGCGACGACAGGCTGACCCGCTGGATGGTCGGGCACATCGAGCACTCGACTCACGTGATCATGGGCGTGCTCGACCGCGTGGACGAGACGGGCCACCGGCGCGGCTTCGGGCCCGGCGCCCACTACGCGGCGGCGCTGGCACGCGCGGACGCGCAGGTGGGGCGCCTGCTGGCGGCCGTGCGGCGCGCCGCGGCGCAGCGCTGCGAGGCATGGCTGGTGGTGCTGACCTCCGACCACGGCGGTCACGCGCGGCAACTGGGCGGCGGCGCACACGGTGGCCGTGCCGGACCCGACGACGCGATCCCGTTCGTGCTGGCCAGCTTCGGCGGCCCACGCGTGGGCGCGCTCACCTGGCCCGTGTTCCAGGTCGACGTGCACCCCACGCTGCTGCGCTGGCTGGGACTGCGCCCGGCCGACGATCTCGACGGCTGGGTACAGGGCCTGCGCTGACGGGAGCCGGCGTTCAGGCGCGCGCGCGGGCCCCCAGCAGCGCCCCCGCGGCGAGCAGCAGCAGGCCCAGGGCCGCCGGCTCCGGCACGAACGCCAGCACCTGGCCTGCGACGATCTCGTGCACCGCGGTCGTCGGATGAATGCTGTCCCAGAACAGGTACTGGTCCGGATCCGTGCAGGCCGGATCCCCCAGGCAGGCGTCGATCACGTTCGTGAGTCCGAACGCGGCCGGGTCCGTGACCGCGTCGCGCAGCAGCCCCGCGGTGTCGAAGACGTCGAAGCTACCGACCGCCCCGTTGAGCGTGAGCGGCAGCAGCGCGTTGAACTGGTCGGTGAGCGCGCTCGCCCCGCCAGCGAGGACCGGATCCCCCGAGAGGAGCGGGGTCAGACCCAGGTCCGGCAATCCGAAGTACAGGAAGTCCTGCGCTCCAGCGCCCTGCAGCGTCAGCCCCGCGGTCACCAGATCGGTGAGTGCCTGGGTCACCTGGACGGTGGGATTGGTGACCCCGCCCAGGAAGTTGTTCCCGCCCGCGAAGATCACGTACAGCCCGTTGGGATCGGCGGCTCCCCCGGCCAGGAAGGCGTCGACCTGGTCGAGCAGGCCATCGAACTCGGCGCCCGCTCCCGGGTCATCGTTGGTGTTGTCGCGGCCCGTGGTTGCCCCGCCGACCGCGTAGTTCACCACGTCCAGGCTCGAGGGCAGGTACTCGGTCCAGACGGGCCCGTTCGAGAAGCGGCCCTCGAAGTACGGCGGGCTCGGCGGGTGCGTGCCGCCGTTGGCGGCGAACAGGTTGCCCGGGTCGCTCAGGCTGTCGCCGAAGACGTACCACGTGGGATCGAGGGTGCCGGCCAGCGCCGCGCCCGGGAGCACGCCGAGGCCGAGGACCAGACTCAGGATCAGCCGCATCTTTCCCTCCGCAGGAGAACTGTGGAGACCACCCTACACTCATGCGGGCCGCCCGGGAACCACCATGGTCACGTCCTCGCAGCGCCTTCGCCCTGCGTTCGCCCAGCGGGGACGTTATGCCTCCGGGACGCGCGGAATCAGCGCGCTGGAGGTCCCGTGCTCGAGTCGTTCGCCCCGTCCGCATGCGCCCGGGCCTCACCCGCGCAGCCTCTTCGAGCGCTGGTGCCAGCACACCCGCGACTGGGACCTGCGCGACCACCCCGAGATCGGCCTCAACCGGCCCCCGCTGACCCAGGGTGACGGTCCCTGCGCCGGCATCGCCGAGAACCACTGGCCCGACCGCGCCACGCTCGACGCGGGGACGACTTCGCGGCCGCTGCAGACCTCGGTGCCGCGCCGGATCCGCCCGCCGGAGGACGCAAACAGGACGTGCTGATCGCGCGCATCCGCGACACCTGCGCGAGCGGGGCGATGTCTTCGCGGGCTGGTACGGATTCACCCGCGCGCGTCCCGGCGATCGCCCCGATCGCTGCTGGCTCGACATGTGGAACTTCGACTGGCTCGGACCGGACTCCGGGCGCCAGGGCCCGCGCACCGTGGAGAGCGTCGCCCGGCCCTCTCCCGCGCACCGTGCGACAATCCGCGCATGCGCTACGAGACGGTCTGCAGCGACGTGCCCCTGGGCGAGGGGCCGGTCTGGTGCCCCGACGGCACCCTGGTCATCACGCACGTCGCGCCCGGAGGCCTGCGGCGCATCGACGTCGGTACGGGAATCTCCCGCGTGATCGCCTCGATGCCGGGCGGTGCCAACAGCGCACAGCTCGCCTCCGACGGCGGCTTCGTCGTGACCCAGAACGGCGGCATGGACTTCCGCAAGTTCGCCGACAACCTCGGCATCGACGCGGAGCGTATCCCCTACGTGCCGGCCGCCCCGGGGCTGCAGCGCGTGACGCCCGACGGCGAGGTCGTCTACCTGGCCGACCAGGGCTTCTCCGCGCCCAACGATCTGATCGTGGCGCCCGACGGCACGATCTACTTCACCGATCCGCCGCAGCTCGGAGGTGCCGACATCGACAGCGGCATCGGCGAGGGTCGCTTCTGGGCCTACGACCCCGACGGAGGCGCGCGCCAGATCGCCGGCGGCATGCGCTACGACAACGGCGTGGCCCTGTCCCCGGAGGGCCGGCTGCTGATCGTCGAGGGCAACGGCCTGGCCTGGATCGATCCCGACAGCGGCGAGCTCGACTGGTGGGTGGAGCGCCTGCCCGGCGACTCGTCGGGCGACGGCTTCTGCTTCGACGTCGAGGGCCAGCTCTACCTGGCCACCCCGATGGACCACTGCATCCGCGTTCTCGATCGCGGCGGCAAGCAGCTCGATCAGATCGACCTGGGCGCCGACGCCTTCCCCACCAACTGCTGCCTGGGCGGCAGCGACGGGCGCACGCTGTTCACGACCGAGCTCTCGCCCGGCCGGGTCTGCGCGATCGAGGGCCTGCCCGCAGCGGGCCTGCCGCTCACGCCCTGGCCGGTTCCCGCGTAGCGGGCGCTCAGCCGGGCAGCGGCGCCTGCAGGCGCGCCTCGAAGATGCTCAGCGCGCAGCGGAACGAGCAGGTCTCCACCAGCGGATGACTGCCCGGGCGCCGCGGCTGCGGCGGTGGATCGGCGATCGGGGCCCCGCACACGGCGCAGGGCACGGCGGCCTTCACCTCGGGGCCGACGTTGCCGTGCGATCCGGTGCACGCGCGCAGACCGTCGAGGGGTGTGGTGCGAGACACGTCGCCTCCCCGCAGAGACACGGAACGAGAATGCGACGTCCCGCCACCGCGGGCTATTCGACCCCCCGGAAGGTGCCGCGCTTCCCGAGCTGCCGCGAGGGCTTGCCTCGACTTTCTCGAGCGCTCGCGCACGCGTGCCGCCGGCAGCGGGCGCGCAGCCGGGCCCCGCTGCCGGCGCCCGCGCAGGCAGGCCCGGCTAGGATGCGCGCGTGCCGATCCTCGACAAGCCGCTGATCCTGTGGACATCGCTGCTTTACGTGGCGATCACCCTGGGGATCGGGATCTGGGCGGTGCGCCGGACGCGGAGCGCGCGGGACTTCTTCATCGCCGGCCAGGGGCTGGGCATCTTCGTGGTCGCGCTGGCCACGATGTCGTCGGCGGCCTCGGGCTCGAATTACCTGGGCTCGATCGGCCTGATGTACGCGTTCGGGCTCGGCGGGATGATCTTCGTCGTCCCCAGCGGGGTGACCGCGGCCGTGCTCTGCTGGGTGCTGGCCAAGCGCATGCGGCTGCTGGCCGAGGTGCGCGAGGTCTTCACGATCCCCGACGCCGTCCTCGCCCGCTACCGCAGCCGCTGGGCGTCGGGCCTCGCAGCCGTGGCGGTCGTGGTCGGCGTGTCGGGCTACCTGGGCGTGCAGTTCCTGGCGGTCGGCGTGCTGCTGCAGGCGATCGTGGGCTGGGAGAGTCTGGTGCTCGCCATGAGCGTGGGCGTGGCGGTCGTGCTGGTCTACTCGGTGCTCGGCGGCATGGTCGCGGGCGTGTACACCGACGTCTTCCAGGGCGCGATGATGGTCGGGGCCTCGGGCGTCGCGCTGTTCTGGGCGCTGGGCAGCGGCGGGGGGCTCGGGGAGATGGCGCGCACGATCGCCGCCTCGGAGAGCTTCGGGCCGGCTCACGTCGAGCCGCTGGGCGTGCTGCCCGCGTTCACCGCGCTGGGCTTCCTGTTCGTGGTCGGCGTGGGCGTCTTCGGCTCGCCGCAGATCCTGCACAAGTTCTACATGATCCGGGACCCGCTGAGCCTGCGCTGGCTGCCCTGGATCCTGGGCGGCTCGCAGATGATCGTCATGGCCTTCCAGCTCGGCGTGGGCCTGGCGATCCCGGCGCTGATCGCGCAGGGCCAGATGGCGCCGGTCGCCAACCCCGACAACGCCACGGCCTACTACCTGCTCGAGCACAGCCCGGAGCTCCTCGCGGGCGTGATCATCGCCAGCATCCTGGCGGCGACCATGTCGACCGCCGACTCGTTCGTCAACATCGGCGCCGCCGCCCTGGTCCGCGATCTGCCGCGCGCGCTGGGGCGCCCGCTGCGCGACGAGCTGGCCTGGGGGCGCGCCGCCACCGCCCTGCTCTGTGCAGGTGCGGTGGCGCTGGCCCTGCTCTTCGACGACCTGATGCTGCTGCTCGGCACCTTCTCGTTCGGGGTGTTCGCCTCGACGCTGGCCCCCGTGCTGCTGATCGGCCTGAACTGGAAGCGCGTGACGCCGGGCGCGGCGATCGCCTGCATGGCGACCGGGCTGGTGCTGTCGATCGGCCTCGAGCTCTGGTCGCGCACACCGGGCCTGCCGGCCCTGCCGACCGCGCCCGGCGTGCTGCCCACGGCGATCTCGATGTCGGTGTCGTTCAGCGTGCTCATGCTCTGGAGCTGGCTGCTCGGGTCGCCCGCCGGCGACGCGATCGACCGCGACGTGCGCGCGGTGATGGACGCCTGATCAGCTCGCGTCGAGCCGCTGCGCGCGCACGCGCTCCAGGTCGGCCGGCGTCAGGCCGTGCTCTCCGAAGGTCCATGCATAGAGCGACGGCGTGATCGCGAACGGCAGCAGCCACATCCCGTAGATCATGACGGCCCCGGGCAGCGGGAGACCGCCGAACCAGGGCCCGCCACCGGGCGCGTTCGAGGTCGCCAGGAGCGCGGCGAGGCCGCCCTCGAGGATCAGCAGCAGCGCGGCCAGCGGCAGCGCCAGCCGGCCCAGCGGCCGGTCCGGGCCAACACCCAGCGCCGTCATCGCCACCGGAGCCGGCCCGATCGCCGCGGCGAAGACCCAGATCGCGACGGGATGGTCGACCCAGAAGCTGGCCAGCACCAGCGGAGGGGCCAGGCTGAAGTACGCGAGCGCGAGCCGGTAGGCCACGCAGCCATGCTACCGCGGGTCGCCGCCCGCGGCGAAGCGCTCGGGAGCCAGCGCCGCGGCGCCGGGAAGCGTGCGTGACTCGAGCAGCCCGGCCGCGACCGCAGCCGCGGTCCACGGCGCCAGCAGGATGCCGTTGCGGTGGTGTCCGGCGGCGATCCACAGATCGCGCGCTCCGGGGACCGCGCCGACCAGGGGCAGGTGATCGGGCGTGGCCGGGCGCAGGCCGGCCCAGGTGCGCAGGAAGCGACACGATCCGGTGTCGGGGAGCAGCGCACGCGCCGCGCCCAGCAGCCGCGCGACCCCGTCGGCGGTCGGCCGCGCGTCGAAGCCCGCCCGCTCGACCGTCGCACCCACGCGCAGCGTGCCGTCGGGACGGGGCACGAGATACACGTCGGGGTCCCAGAGGATCGAGGCGGGTCCGCCGACCGGCGCGTCGAGCGCCAGCATCTGGCCCTTGACGGGCTCCACCGGCCACGCCCCGCCCAGGTGCTCGTCCAGCTCGCGTACCCACGGCCCGGCGCAGAGCACCACGGCGGAGGCGTACAGGTCCTCGTCGCGCGTGCGCACGCCGGTCACGCGCTCGCCGTCGCGCAGCAGCCCGCGTACCGCCACGCCCTCGCGCAGGCTGGCGCCACGCCGCAGCGCGGCCGCGCAGAGTGCGCGCGTGAGCCCCGGGGCGTCGACGCTGGACTCGCGCGGGGACCAGAGTGCCCCGGCCGCGGCCTCCGCGACGCCCGGCACCCGCTTGCGCAGCTCGTCGGGCTCGAGCCAGCTCGCGCCGTGCGGGACCAGTCGCGCCGCCGCCGCGCGCAGCGACTCGACCTCGCCGGCCCGGGCCACGCGCAGCACGCCACAGCGGCGCAGCTGCGGGTCGATCCCCGAGAGCTCGGCGACCGATGCGACCCACTGCGGGTACGCGTCGAGCGCCTCGGCCCCGATCGCCAGCAGCGGCCCCCCGCCCGCGCCCTCGGTGAACGGCGCCAGCATGCCCGCCGCCGCTCCCGAGGCGTGCGCCGCCACCGCATCGCGCTCGAGCAGCAGGGGTCGCGCGCCGGCGCGGGCGAGCTCGTGGGCAACCGCGCAGCCGATCACCCCGGCCCCGACGACGATCACCTCGTGCTTCACGCGGCGGAGGGTAGCGCGGTCCCGCGTGCGTTAGGATGCGGCGGATGGCGGCGAGCAGGGGCGGGGAGCTGACGAGGCTGCAGCAGCAGGTGCGCCGCTGCCGGCTGTGCCCGGATCACGGACACGCGATCGAGGGAGCGCCGGTGTTCTCGGGCTCCACCACGGCGCGCGTGATGCTCGTCGGCCAGGCACCCGGCGCGGTCGAGGCACAGGCCGGACTGCCGTTCGTCGGCAACTCCGGCAAGCGCCTGTTCAGCTGGCTGCTGCGCGCCGGGCTCTCGGAGAGCGCGCTTCGCGAGGATCACTACATCACCTCGGTCACGCGCTGCTTCCCGGGCAGGAAGCCCGGCGGCCGGGGCGACCGCCTGCCCGGCGCCGAGGAGCAGAAGCTCTGCCGGACCTGGCTCGACGCCGAGCTCGAGCTGATCCAGCCGGCGATCGTGGTGCCGGTGGGCCGCCTGGCCATCCGCGCGCTGCTCGGCGCGCGTCCGCTCAACGAGGTGGTCGGCAGCGCACACCAGGACGCGGAGGGGCGCTGGATCGTGCCCCTGCCCCACCCGTCCGGCGCGAGCGGCTGGCTCAGCGATCCCGTGCACGCCGACCTGCTCTCGCGCGCGCTTCGCCACCTGGCAAGGCTGCGACGCCGGCTCGAGATCCCGGCGGGGTGAGCGAGCCGGCCGCGTTCCACGTCGAGCTCCCGGAGCGCGGCGTGAAGCTCGCCGTCCTGGACTGGGGCGGGACCGGACCCGTGGTGCTCTGCGCGCACGCGAACGGCTTCTGCGCGCGCCTCTGGCAGGGCGTGGCCGACGCGCTCGCCGGACGCTACCGGGTGCTCGCGTACGACGCGCGGGGACACGGGGACTCGAGCGCGCCGCCTCCGCCGCACGGCTACGACTGGGAGAGTCTCGGCGATGACCTGCTGGCGCTGGCGGCGGCCCTCTGCGCGCGCCTGGGCGTCGCGCGCATCGACTGCGGTGTGGGCAACTCCATGGGCGGGACCGCGATGATGATCGCCGCCAGCCAGGCGCCGGAGCGCTTCGGCCGGCTGGCCCTGGTCGACCCGGTGGTGCTGCCGCCCCCGGTACCGGGCCGCTCGCTGCACGACAGGGGCCGGAAGATCGCCGCGCGCGCCAGCGAGCGCCGGCAGGTGTTCCCGTCGCGCGCCGCGGTGATCGACGCCTACCGCGAGCGCGAGCTCTTCTCGGACTGGGAGCCCTGGGCGCTCGAGGCCTACGCCGAGCACGGCTTTCGCGAGCGACCCGACGGTCAGGTGGAGCTGTGCTGCGCCGGCGCGGTCGAGGGCGCGATCTTCGCGCGCTCGATCGAGCTCGACCTGTTCGGGATCGTGCGCGGGCTGAAGGTCCCGGGCGAGCTCATGCACGCCACGCGCGGCAACTTCGACGTCGGGATCTACCGCCAGCTGGCCGCGGTCGCGCCGGGCCTCGAGGTCGGCAGCCTCGACGGGGGACACCTCGCGCCGATGAGCGACCCGCGACGGGTGGCGGCGCGCATCTCCGCGCTCGTCGAGCGGGCGGCGTAGCGCACCTAGACCGGCGCCGGGCGTCGCGCCACGATCCGCGCGACGTGGCGATCGTCGTGCCAGTCCTCGTCGGCGTGCGCGATCTCGAGACCCGCGCAGAGCTGCTCGAGCTCGCCCTCTGCCAGCAGGAAGCGCCGCGACGGACGCGCGTGCCGCTCCAGGTTGCGCTCGGTGGCGATCTCGCAGCAGAGCCAGCCGCCGGGCGCGAGCCGCTCGATCAGCTGCGGGAAGAGGTCGCGCTGCAGGTAGTGGAAGCAGCTGATCACGTCGAACGGGCCACCGGGCAGCGCCTCGTGCTCGAGGTCGATCGCCTGCGTGCGCAGCGAGAGGCCGGCGTCGCGGGCGCGCCGCTCCGCGAGCTCAAGGCCCGCCGGCGAGACGTCGACCGCCAGCGTGTCGAGCCCGCGCGCCGCGAGCCAGAGCGCGGCGCGCCCCGCCCCCGCGGCCACGTCGAGCGCGCGCCCGCTGCGCGGCAGCGCCAGCGCCTCGAGCCACGCCGGCGCCGCGGCGTCGCGATGCGAGCCCTCGCGGTAACGCGCGTCCCAGCGCTCCCGGTCTCCTTCACCCACGCTTCGCCTCCCCCCGCCGCGCCCGGGATGATACGGTCTGCGGCGAGGAGACGACGTGCCCCGCTGCCTCGCGCTCCCGATCGTCGCGGCCTGCCTGCTCGGTGCCCACCCCGCCGCGGCGCTCTCGCTTCACGTCGAGACGAGCTCGCCGTCGATCGTGGCCCCCGGTGAGCGGGTCGAGTTCGAGCTCTACCTCGACACGCGCGCGGACGAGCCCGTGCAGGGCGTGCAGATCGGCTTCGACGTCAGCAGCCTGGGCCCCGACTTCGACCACAGCCCGGCCGATCGCCGGGTGTGGAGCCTGATCTCGACGATCGCCGGTCGCGGCGACGACCTCGACGTGCTGGCGGTCCACGCGGCGCAGCAGCCGATCCCGGGCGGCAGCCGCCTGCCCCTGGGCGGATTCTCGGCGCTCGCGAGCTCCGAGGGGCGGATCGCCCTGCTGATGGACGACTGGGTGATCGCATCCGGTGTTCCCGGGGTCGCCGGGAGCGACACTCCCCCGGTGTGGGTGCTCGACACGGGCGTCTGCGTGAGCGCGAGCGGCGTGTGCAGCGGCGAGCTGCCCGACTGGCCGCCGCAGGCCGTCCTGGCTCCGGAGCCCGTGCCCGTGCCCGTCCCGGAGCCGGTCGCTCCGGCGCCCGAGCCCCTGCCCTTACCCGAGCCTGACCCGGAGCTCGCCGGCACGCTCGACGAGCTGAGGCGCCTCGATCTCATCGACGGGCACCGCGTGCTCGTGACGGCCGACGGCCAGATCCTGACGTGGACGAGCGTGATGCCGCGCGGCCGCGCCTTCTTCGACGAGCGCCGGGCGGTCCACGAGGGCGGCGCGGTGCCGGGCACGCTCGAGACGCCGGAGCCCGGCGGCTGGTGGCTGCTGGCCCTCGCCGGGCTGGCTCTCCGGCGGCGATGCCGCCGGATCTCGCGTAGCCTCCGTAGGTGATGCCCTACGGCCGGAGCTCTACGATGCGACTGCTCCCGCCGCTCCTGTTCTCGCTGCTGCTGAGCGCAGGCGCCCTGCCAGCCGCCGCGGGGACGATCCGCGATACCGCGACGGAATCGACGCTGCCGTGCGCGCCGAACATGTCACGAAGCTCCTGCTCCGTGGCCGAAAAGGGAAGGTCGAGACACGCGCAGCAGCGCAGCGCCTCGACTGGCTCCGGTCGCGAGTCCGGACGATCCGGACGGGGTCCCGTCGCATGACAGACCGGACAGCCTGGGTGACTTCTTCGTCATCCACGGAGACCGGGCTTCAAGGGGTTGATTCGACGGGCTAATTGCCGGCCTCGTGGTTCGACCTCCGGGCCGGCAGACCCGACTCCGCCTAGTCCTCGATGCACCAGACCTTCCTGGGCGACGAGCAGGGGATGAGGCGAGTCTCGAAGCGCCCGCTGAGTGCCTCATCTGCGTCGCCCGGAGCCCAGACACTGTCGAGCAGAATGGTCGTTCCATCGTCGTTGGATAGCGAGCTGGCCCAGGCATCGCAGTTGGCAACGCCAGCCCCCGCAGTTCCGAACGCGAGGTTTCCCGTTCGCACCCAGGCTTGGGACTCGAACGGTGCACCTTTGCCGCCATCTGGTGCCTCGCTAGTTTGGACGCCCATTTGCGGCTTGGTGGTGTATTCCAGATCCGACCCGGCCGTGAGCTCCGAGAACGCCGCCATTCGGTAGCCGCGTGTACATGCACCGAGGGCGGCGCCGCCGGTCACTGCTTCCGCCGTCATGTAGAAGCGCCGTGCGCCGCGTGCGGAGCAGCTGTCGTCCGAGCAGATATTGGCGCCCGCGGCTCGGCTGCCCTCGATGTCCCAATCGCCGTCACCCGCCCGACCGTTACTGACCGAGAGATTTCCCCGGAGCAGCGCCTCGCCGGCGTTGCCTAACAGACCGGCAGCCACGCTCTCGGCGATATGGATGCCCGCCTTGCCATTGAACTCGGCCTGGCACTCGATCACGCTGCTTCGCTCGCCGACCGACATTCCATGGCCGCCGTTCGAGTACGCCGTCACCCGGTGGACGTAGTTCCGGTGCGCGAGAGAGAGGCCGTCTCCGCCCATGCCCCGGATGATGCCGTTGAGGACCCGCGTATTCGTGGTGGTGGTGCTCGCTTCGATTCCGACGCCCGTTCCCGACCCGTTGCAGCTAAAGGCGGAACACACGATGGGGCCGTGGATCGAGAAACCGTTGAGGTCGACCGTCGAGTAGTCGGCCGTCCCCTCGAGCACGATCGCACTCGTGTTCGCATCCGGAACCGTGAGACTGCTCGTGAGGACATAGCTCCCGGACGCGCTCAGCGTGACCGGGAATCCCGGGGCATCGCCCGGCGTAACGCCGCCCGCGAGTGCATTCGTCTGGTTGATCTCGATCCGGCCGTCACCGGCCAGGGCAGCGGAGGCCGCGAGAACGAGCAGGAGGATGGGGAGCAGCCGTGTACGCATCTTCAGATCACCTCCATGCCAGCCGTCGATCCTCCCAGTCTCTCATGTTCATGTCTTCCGTGGGGAATCTACCTCGGTGCCCTCAGGGCGGAACTCCAGCCAGAAGGCCCCTGGAGGTCGACGAGCCTTCGCGCGAGCGCGATGAGCGCTGGCGCCCTGTCGATGAGGCCGCGGTCCCGGTTCTGGGACAAGCCGAGGCCACCTGCTCCGCAGCCGGGTTGAATAGCGGCGGTACCGCTTCCGATCTAGTCCGCTCTGAAGATCCCGGGCTCCGGCTGGGGATCCAATGGGACGAGGGAACGGCCCACCAGCGCCGGCTGGTCCTCCGGGATCCGCGTCGCCCGGAAGACGCCGAACGGGTTGTCGGCGGCGCACGGCGGGACCCAGCCGTCCTCTTCCCGAACACCTTCGCTGTACGGGTTCTGGTACTCCCAGACGATTTCGCCGGCCGCGTCGAGTTCGAAGAGGCGCGACGCCGGGCACGCTCGAGACGCCCGAGCCCGCCCTCTGGGGGCTCCTGACCGTCTTCGCGCTGGCCTTCCTGGGACAGCACCGCCGGAGCATCCCGACCGCGTGCCGTAGGTGATACCCTACGGCCGGAGGTTCACGATGCGACTGCTCCTGCCGTTCCTGTTCTCGCTGCTGCTGATCGCGAGCGCCCCACCGGCCGACGCGGGCACGATCCGCGACGCCACGCTGCGGAGCCCGACCCGGGATCCGCGCGGCGCGCTGGCCGAGGAGCTGGTGCGCAGCGCCACCGACGGGGTCCTGCGCTCGGCGCCCGAGGCCCTGACCACCGACGCGCCGGACACCGACTCGGGTCGCATCGATCTGCGGGCGGTGCCCCAGACGACCGCGGCCCCGATCTCCGCCCCGGCCCGTGTCACGATCCCCGGAGGGACGCTGACGATCAGCCACCTGCAGGCCGCGGGGAGCGTGATCGAGCCCGGCATCGTTCCCGAGCCGCACACAGCGGGGCTGCTGGCTCTGGCCGCGCTCGCCCTGACCGGACTCCGCCGGCGACGCTAGCAGGCGCGAGCCGGGCCCAGGCACCGGGGCGCGGCGACCTCCTCAGAGACCGGTCGCCATGCAGGCCAGCGCGATCCCGGGCCCGAGCCCGGCGAGCGCCCGCGTGAGAACCACGAGGTCGACGAGGTCACACACGCCCGGCTCGACCCCGAACACCGAGCAGCGTGCCGCCGCACCGCCCGTGAACAGGACGCCCGCACCCGAGAGGGAGTTGCGGTAGTCGCCGAGATCGGCCGCGTCGACCACGCCGTCCCCGCTGACCTCGCCACACTGACAGTCGTCGCCAATCCCGTCGGGGATCGCGCTGTCCAGTGCCCCGGCATCTACCTGGTCCGGATTGGGTACGAACGGACAGTTGTCCAGCAAGGCGCCGTCCCCGTCCGGGTCTTCCGGGGGGCCGGACCCAGCCGTGCTGCAGACAGAGAACTCCGAGGTGTTGCCCGCGGGACCCGTGGCCGTCGCGGTCAGCACCTGGCCCATCTCGACAGGCTCTCCACCGGTCCACAGAAACGGTGCCTGGCCCGTCTCGTCGGTGGTCACGAGAATCGACCCCAGCGGCCGTGCGCCCTCGCCCGATCCGGAGGGGTCGCACTCGGGACTGGCGAACAGCTCCACGAGGTAATCCAGCTCCGGGCTGGCCGCGAGCGTGCCCGATGCTGCCGTTCCCTGGCTCACGACCGCCTGGGCCAGAGCGGGAGCCGGCAGCGCCGCGTTGCCGCCGGCGAGGTCGATACCCAGCCCGCCGTTCAGGTCGACGGCGTTCGAGCGCAGCTCGTTCTGCTCGCCCGAGAGGATCAGAATTCCCTCGCCTGTGTTGCCAGCGATCGTGTTCGCGGCACCCGTACTGCCTATGCGGTTGCCGGTAGCCTCGATCCGCACGCCCGGACCCAGGTTGGGCACCGCGAAGCCGGCCTCGGCGATCCCGATGCGGTTGCCGAGCACGTCGGTCTCGCTGATCGCCGCCCCCTCGATCCACACGCCGGGCCCCGCATTACCCCCGATCGTGTTGCCACTGCTCCCGGGCCCGCCGATCTGGTTCGCGCCCAGGGTCTCGCCACAGGCCGATGGCTGCAGGTGGACCCCTGCCTCGCCGTTCCCGAGCGCCAGCGAGCCCGATGCGTCGAGGCCGATCCAGTTACCGCTCACGAGGTTGCCCGCGCCCTCCGTCTGGTTGCCGAGCAATGCGACTCCCGCAGCGGTGTTCGCGGAGATCAGATTCCCCTCCGTGGCCGTCTCGCCTCCGACGACGTTGTCCGCGGCGCTGTCCGTGAACTCGCAGCCCGTTCCGGCCGTCCCGAGCCTCACGCCGCTGCGCCCGTTCCCCAGCGGCGCGGTGCCACTCCAGTCCGTACCGATCCGGTTGCCCTGGATCACGTTCCCGGAGGCCCCGGCGCCGATCACGCCGATCCCATCGCGCGCGTTCGCGGAGATCAGATTCCCCGCACCCGGGAGCGCTCCGCCGATGCGGTTCCCGCCGGCCGTGGGATTGGCAGGCAGGTCGCGGGTGATCCGGATGCCGTCTTCCCCGTTTCCGAGCGCAGCACTGCCGCTCGCATCGGTACCGATCAGGTTCCCCTCGACGATATTCCCGCCTCCACCCATCAAGCTGCCCGCCAGGCTGATCCCTGGTCCCTCGTTGCCGGAGATCAGGTTGCCCTCCTCAGGTCCGGGCCCGCCGATGCGCGTCTGGCCGGCTGCGGACTGAACGCCCACGATCGTCGAGATGTTCACGCCCGCGCGCAGGTTCCCCAGCTCCAGTGCCCCCGAGGGGTCGGTCCCGATGAAGTTGCTCTGCACGATGTTCCCGGTCGCCGTCGATCCGGCGATGGCGATCCCGTCGCCCCCGAAGCCGGGCATTCCGTTGCCGGAGATCAGGTTGCCGGCCTCGAGCGTGGGTCCCCCGATGCGGTTTCCGGGTGCGTCGAAGAGCACGACCCCACCGCGAGCGTTCGGCAGCGCCACCCCGGCGGTCCGATCGGTACCGATGAGGTTCCCGAGCACCTGGTTCCCCGTCGCGCCCTCGCCCGAGAGCTCGACACCATGATGACCGTTGCCCGAGATCAGATTGGTGTCCTCTGGCCGGTCGCCTCCGATCAGATTCGCCGCCGTCGTCACGAACACGCCGGAGGCCCCGTTCCCGCTGCTCGCCATGCCGTCGGAGCTCGTGCCAACGAAGCAGCCCTGAATCGCGCTGCTCCCCGCACCCAGCAGCTCGATTCCGTGGGCCGCGAACGACTGGACGACGAGCCCACGCAGGATGCTCCCCCCTCCACTGATCACGAGCCCGCTTCCCGCCGTCGACGACCCGTCGAGGACGATAGGAGGATCGCCTGCGAACCCCGGCTGGGTCGTGCCGTCGATCGCGAGCGGGTCGTCGAGCGCGGGCAGCGGTGACTCCGGCGCGATCACGTGCGGCGGGGCACCGGGGATCTGGAACCGCACCAGCTCGCGGATGCCCGGTGTGGCGTTCGCGTCGAGAATCGCCTGCCGCAGCGACCCCGGGCCCGAGTCGTCCGTGGTGTCGACCACGATCTCGCTCGGCAGCTCGAAGGTCGCGCTCACCACCGGGCTGGACCCGCAGCCCGAGCCGGGTGCTCCGAACGCGCGTGTCCTCAGCTCGACGGGTGGCGAGAGAAACAGCCTTCCGCTCCCGGGGACCTCGGCCGACAACGTCGTCGGATCGGAGCCATCGGTCGTGTACCGGATGACCCCGGAGGGATCGGGCGAGGAGACCTGGACAGGTGCGCCCAGCACGAGCGCCCCCCCGCTGGGAATGATCGATGGGATGGATGCCTGCACCGAGGCCAGAAACTGGAGCCGGTCACCCAGCGACTCCCCGGAGGCCGATACGGCCGCGACCTCCCACTCGTAGAGCTCTCCCTCCTGCAGGAGCCCGCCGGGCAGGACCAGCGAGAGTGCGGGCGGGCTGGGTGTGACCGTGATCGTCTGCAGGCTACCCGGGACACGGAGTCGAACCTCGTAGCTCACGCCCGACGGAAGCGGCCCCTGCCACAGCAGCGTGGGTGTGCTCGTCGCACAGCTGCCGTCGATGGGTGCGAGGAGCTGCGGCGGATCGGGAACCACGCGCGTGGATGCACGGATCGATCCCGAGGCCCAGACCGCGTCGCTGATGCCGGCGTACACCGGGTCGGCGGGATTCTCGATGAGGCGCCCCCGCATGAGCTCGCGGTAGAAGGCCTCGAAGCCGCCCACGACCTGATCCCCATTCGCGTCGGTGTGGCCGAATAGCAGGGCCTCGTCCGAATCGCCCACGTCGTAGCCTCGGGCCCTGTAGAATCCGGGCACGGGGTGGAGCCACTCGTGCAGGAGCCCCTCACCGGGATCCCTCGTCACGCTCGCGTCGAACAGGCCCGAGCGCAGATACGCCGTGCTCCACGTGATCTGCTGGTTCTTGAATGCTACCGGCGCGTTCCACGACACCCCCTGATAGCCGCGCGTCGGGACGTGAAGCAGGGGATTGCCAGTGGACGGCTCCCCCGAGTGCCACAGCACGAACACCGAGTCGTAGTCACCCTGGGCCAGCAGCGGCGCGAGCTCGGCCTTGGCGTCGTCCCGCTCCACCCAGAACCCGGGATCGTAGTCGGCGGTTGCCGCATCGTCTGCGAAGACTAGGGTCACGGACCGCAGTGGTGACTGCGCGACCCGGACATTGAGCGCGATCGAGGCCCGGCCCCGGGACCACGCGCTGGTCAGTCGCGCGAAGTCGTGGGCCACATCGCGCAGCCGCGTGACCTCGGCCCCCGTCATCTGCGCCTGGATCCGCACTGGGCCCAGCTGCGGATGCGCGTAGGTGACGTCGGTCTCGGGATAGATCAAAACCAGCGCGGACCACTGCCCGGCAGTCGCCAGGGCCGGTAGCGCCAGGGCCAGAGCGAGCACTGCGGCAGCGCACCTTCTTGCCGCGCGACGGGTGCGTGATCCCATCTTCAGGCTCCTGGCGGCCCGCATCATCACTCCGTCCGGATGTCTCGTGCTCTCCAACCTCGAAGGAATGCCCTGCTATCCCTCTCGATCTTCACCGGGCACCCTGACGCGAGCCCAGCGGTGCATTCTGCCCCACGCAGTCGCCGAGCGGGGCGAATATTGCCGGGCGCGCGCGCCCGACCCGGTAGAAGGCCTGGGAGGAAGCCCCTGATCGACGACGCCTCGGGGTGAAGGGAGCACGAATACGCACCCGATCGCCTGTCGGAGGCCGGACTGGGATCTAGGCCCTGCTCATGCGAAGCTGAAGCGGGGCGTTCGCCAGGACGGCCTGCCCGTCAGTGGTGGAACAGGCGCAGGCCGGTGTGGACCATGGCGATGCCGTACTCGCGGCAGGCGGCCTCGATGTCGGCGTCGCGCGTCGAGCCGCCGGGCTGCGCCACGAAGCGTACGCCGTGGCGCGCGGCGTGGTCGATGTTGTCGCGGAACGGGATGAAGCCGTCGGAGACCAGCGACACGCCGTCGAGCCGCGAGATCCACTCCACCTTCTCGTCGGGAGTCAGCGGCTCGACCGGCTGCTCGAGGACCTCACGCAGCTCCGCCTGCTCGCCCGCCGTGAGGTCGCCCTCGATGTAGCGCACGCGCCAGTTGATGCGGTCCTGGCGCTTGGTGCCCCGGGAGAATCGCAAGCCCAGCACCTTGGGATGGCGCTGCAGGTGCCAGACGTCGGCCTTGCTGCCGGCGAGCTTCGTGCAGTCCACGCGCGACTGCTGGCCGGCGCCGATGCCGATCATCTGCCCGTCGAGCGCGTAGCCGACCGAGTTGGACTGCGTGTACTTCAGGGCGATCAGGCCCAGCAGCAGGTCGCGCCGCGCGGCCGCGTCGAGCTCGCCGCAGACGACGTCGTCGAGATCCGACGCGACCACGGCGCGGGCATTGCGATCCTGGACCAGGCGCGCGCCGAAGATCTCGCGAGCCTCGCGCTCGGGCGGCCGGAAGTCGGGATCCGCCCGCATCACGATGAAGCCGCCCCCCTTCTTCGCCGAGAGCGTCTTGAGCGCCTCGTGCTCGTAGGCGGGCGCCACTATGCCGTCGGAGACGACGCCCTTGAGGAAGTCCGCGGTGGCGCCGTCCACGGGATCGGAGAGCGCCACGAAGTCGCCGAACGAGCACTTCGGGTCGGCACCGCGCGCGCGCACGTAGGCGGTCGCCGCCGGCGTCAGCTCGCGGCCCGCCACCTCGTAGGCGCGCGCCAGGTCCTCGGGCAGGTCGACGGCCGCGGCCGCGCCCGCCGGCGAGACGTGCTTGAAGCTGGCGGCGGCAGGCAGGTCCAGGGCCGCGCGCGCCTCGCGCACCAGCTGCCAGGCGTTGAGCGCGTCGAGCAGGTTGATCATCGACGGCGTGCCGTTGAGCACCTCGAGGGGCGGGTCGGCACCCTCGATCCCCTCGATGGCAGCGTAGGCCTGGTGCGGATTACAGCCGTACTTCAGTCGCATGCGCGGCTCCTGCAGCGTGCGTGAGCGGAGCGCCGCCCCCTCGGCGGCGGCGGGAGTCTATCAGGCGAGCGCGCGATTGACGGCGCTGGTCACCGCGCGCAGCGAGGCGGTGACGATGCTGCCGTCGATCCCGGCACCCCAGACCGCCCGGGCCGCGCCCGCCCCCCCGACCCGCACCTCGACGTAGGCGGCCGCGCGGGCCGCATCGCCGTCACCCAGGGCATGCTCGCGGAAGTCGGAGACCTCGAGCGCTGCACCCAGCGCGCGCCGGAGCGCGTCCATGTAGGCCGCGACCGGGCCGTTGCCCTCGCCGCTGAGCTCGCGCTCCGCGCCCTCGAGCCGCACGCGTGCCGTGGTGCGCACGCGCTCGCCGTCGAGTGGCTCGCTGCGGTGCCCCAGAAGCTCGACGGGCTTGCCCGGCGTCAGGTACTCGTCGCGGAACAGCTCGTATAGCTGCCCCGCGTCGATCTCGCTGCCGGTGGCGTCAGCGACGCGCTGCACGCAGGCGCTGAACTCGACCTGCAGGCGCCGCGGCAGGTCCAGGCCGTGGTCGCGCTCGAGCAGGTACGAGACCCCGCCCTTGCCCGACTGGCTGTTGACGCGGATGACGGCCTCGTAGGTCCGCCCGACGTCGGCCGGGTCGATCGGCAGGTACGGGACCTCCCAGTGTGCATCCCCGCGTGCGCTCTGATCGGCCAGACCCTTCTTGATGGCGTCCTGGTGCGAGCCGCTGAACGCGGTGAACACGAGGTCGCCGGCGTACGGATGCCGCGGGTGCACCGGCAGGCGCGTGCAGCGCTCCGCCACGCGCACCAGACGCGCCACGTCGGAAAGGTCGAGCTGTGGATCCACGCCCTGCGTCAGCAGGTTCAGCGCCAGCGTGCACACGTCCACGTTGCCGGTGCGCTCGCCGTTGCCGAAGAGCGTTCCCTCGACCCGGTCGGCCCCGGCCATCAGCGCCAGCTCCGCGGCCGCGACCGCAGTGCCGCGGTCGTTGTGCGGGTGCACGCTCAGGATCAGGCTGTCGCGGTCGCGCACGTGACGCGCGAAGTACTCGATCTGGTCCGCGTACACGTTGGGACTGGCCATCTCGACGGTCGCGGGCAGGTTCACGATCATCGGGTGTTCGGGAGTCGGCTCGAGCACGCCCATGACCGCCTCGCAGATCTCGATCGCGAAGTCGAGCTCGGTGCCCGTGAAGCTCTCGGGCGAGTACTGGTGGACGATCTCGCCGTCGTGACGGGCCGCGAGCGCGCGCACGCGCTCCGCGCCGCGCACCGCGATCTCGACGATGCCGGCGCGGTCGCGCCCGAAGACCACGCGCCGCTGCAGGGTCGACGTCGAGTTGTACAGGTGCACGATCGCGCGCGGCACGCCGCGCAGGGCCTCGAAGGTCCCGCCGATCAGGTCGTCGCGTGCCTGGGTCAGCACCTGGATCGTCACGTCGTCGGGGATCAGACCGGCGTCGATCAGCTCGCGCACGAACTCGCGCTCGGTCTGCGAGGCTGCCGGGAAGCCGACCTCGATCTCGCGAAAGCCGACGCGCAGCAGCTCGTCCCAGAGCATGCGCTTGCGCTCGGGCCCCATGGGCTCGACCAGGGCCTGGTTGCCGTCGCGCAGGTCCACGCTGCACCAGGCGGGGGCTCGCTCGAGCGTGCGCGACGGCCAGCGGCGATCGGGCAGATCCACGGGCGGGAAGGCACGGTAGCGGGAGTGGGCGGACATCGAAGCGGGGCGCGTCGGCTGACGCATGGCGGACCTCGGGGAACGGGTGAGCGTTCGGACGCGGGGCGGGCGAGCTACCCGGCGGCCGTCAGGCCGCCGGGCCCGTAAGGGCCAGGCGCAGGCTCCATCGCGTTTCGGTCCGCATGACGGGGCCACGCTAGCCGGGGCCGCCCCGAGCGTCAAGCGCCGGACGGCGCTTCTTGTCCAGCCCCGGCCGGCCCCTATACTCCCGCGACGACGCGCACTTGCGCGCCCCGGGGCATCCCTTGGCCGAGACCCGCAGCTACAAGTCCACGCTCAACCTGCCCAAGACGGGCTTCCCCATGAAGGCGAACCTGGTCCAGCGGGAGCCCGGGACGCAGAAGCGCTGGGCCCGGCTCGACGTGTACGCCCGCATGCGCGCCGCGCCCCACCCGCGCGGGGCGTTCACCTTCCACGACGGGCCGCCGTACGCGAACGGCGACATTCACCTGGGTCACCTGCTGAACAAGGTGCTCAAGGACCTGGTGGTGCGCACCCGCAGCATGGCCGGATACGACGTGGAGTTCGTGCCCGGCTGGGACTGCCACGGCCTGCCGATCGAGCACAAGGTGCTCCAGGAGCTCGGCGAGAAGGCCGCCGGCATGGTGCCCCTGCAGATCCGCGGTCGCTGTCAGCGCTACGCGGAGAAGTACGTCAAGCTGCAGGCGAAGCAGATGCAGCGCCTGGGTACGGTCGGGAACTACGACGACCCGTACCTGACGATGAAGCCCCGCTACGAGGCCGAGGTGCTCGAGGTCTTCGCGACCCTGGTCGAGCGCGACCTCGTCTTCCGGGCGCTCAAGCCGGTGCACTGGTCGATCGAGAACCGCACCGCGCTGGCCGAGGCGGAGCTGGAGTACCACGAGCGCGAGGACACCAGCGCGTACGTGCTGCTGCCACTCGACGACGCGGGTGCGCTGCCCCCCGCGCTCGGCGTGCCCGCCGGCGAGCCCGTGCACCTGATGATCTGGACGACCACGCCCTGGACCCTGCCCGCGAACCTCGCGGTCGCGGTCGGGCCCGGCATCGAGTACGGCCTCTACCGCTTCCGCACCGACGGCAGGGCGCGCCTGGCCATCGTGGCCGCGCCGCTGGCGGAGCGGGTGCTGGCCGCCGGCGGCGCCACCGACGTGGAGCGGCTCGGCGGCGTTCGCGGCGACGCGCTCGCGGACGCCCGCCCGACCTACGCACACCCCTTCCTCGACGACGCTCGCACGCGCCCCGTCCTGGCCGCCGACTTCGTCACGACCGAGGACGGCACGGGCCTGGTGCACATCGCGCCGGGCCACGGCGTGGACGACTACCAGCTCGGCCTGCGCGCCGGCCTCGACGTGTACTGCCCGGTCGGGGCCGACGGCTGCTTCGACCCGACCGCGCCCGCCTGGCTGCGCGGCAAGGTCGTCTGGGACGGCAACGAGCTCGTGCTGGAGCGCCTGCGCGCGGACGGGGCGCTGTTCCACTCCGAGCGCTTCACCCACTCGTACCCGCACGACTGGCGCGGCAAGACGCCGACGATCTTCCGCGCCACCGAGCAGTGGTTCGCGGGCGTGGACCGGCCCCTCGACGGCGACGGGGCCACCCTGCGCGAGCTCGCCCTGCGCGTCACCGAGCGCGACGTGGCCTTCGTGCCGGAGTGGGGCCGCAATCGCCTGCGCGGCATGCTCGAGACGCGTCCCGACTGGTGCCTGAGCCGGCAGCGGGCCTGGGGCCTGCCGATCCCCGCACTGTACGGCGACGCGCCCGACCAGGTGCTGCTCACCGCGGCGTCGGTGCGCGCGGTGGCGGCGCGCGTGCGCGCCGACGGCAGCGACGCCTGGTTCAAGCTCGACAGCGCGGACCTCCTGGCCGGGTACGACCCCGCGGCCGACCCCGACGCGCCCGCCTGGATCCGCGAGCGCGCAGACCTGGCCGGTCTGCGCCGCTCCGACGACATCTTCGACGTCTGGTTCGAGAGCGGCTCTTCGTGGAACGCGGTGCTGCGGAGGCGCGGCCTGCCCTACCCGGCCGACCTGTACCTCGAGGGCTCCGACCAGCACCGGGGCTGGTTCCAGCTCTCGCTGCTGCCGGCGCTGGGTGCGACCGAGCAGGCGCCGTTTCGCACCCTGCTCACCCACGGCTTCATCGTCGACGCCCAGGGCATGAAGATGAGCAAGTCCGGGGGCAACGCCCTGGCCGTCGAGGACCTGCTGCGCGAGTTCGGCGCCGATGTCTGCCGCTGGTGGGTCAGCTCGCTGAACTACGCCAACGACGTCAAGGCCGATCGCGAGTTCTTCCGCGTGGCGGGCGACGAGTACCGCAAGGTCCGCAACACCATCCGGTTCCTGCTGAGCAACCTGGCCGACTTCGACCCGCAGCGCGACCGCCGGGAGTGCGGGCCCGACGACCGCTGCACGCTGGACGCGTGGGCGCTCGGCGAGCTGGCCCGGGTCGTGACGCAGGTGCGCGACGCGTACGACCGCCACCAGTACCGCGCCGCGCACCAGGCGATCTTCGACTTCTGCAACGACACGCTCAGCGCGGTGTACCTGGCGGCGGTCAAGGACCGCCTGTACTGCGACCGGCCCGACGCCGAGCGGCGGCGGCGCTGCCAGACCGTGCTCTGGGACACGGCCCACGCGCTGATCCGGCTGGTCGCGCCGATCCTGGTCCACACCTCCGACGAGGCCTGGCTGGCGCTGCACGGGGCCGCCCCCGACGCCGACCTCTGCGTGCACGACCAGCCGCTGCCCGAGGCGCCGGCCGTGGACGCGGACCCGCACTGGGACGCCGTGCTGCGCCACCGCGACACGGTGCTCAAGGCGCTCGAGGAGCGGCGCGCCTCCGGCGCGCTCGACAACCCGCTCGATGCCGGGATCGAGCTGCACGTGGCCAGCGACGAGGCCGGGCGCCTCGCGCCGTTCCTCCCGGAGCTCGCGGACCTGTGCGGCGTGAGCCGCCTGTCGGTCGCCGGAGACGGGGGCAGCGCCGCCGACGTGCACGACCTGGGCGAGGAGCCGCGCTGCGAGCGCTCCTGGAAGCGCGACGAGACGGTGCGCGAGCGCAGCGACGGCGGCTGGCTCTCCGACCGCGACGCCGAGGCCGTGGGCGCCTGAGCTCCGGGGCCGGGCGCGGCTCGCCCCACCGGGGCGACTAGCCGAAGCGGCCGCTGATGTAGTCCTCGGTCTGCTTCCGCTGCGGATTCAGGAACAGATCCCCGGTCTCCCCGAACTCGACCATCTCGCCGAGGTACATGAAGGCCGTGTAGTCCGAGACGCGTGCGGCCTGCTGCATGTTGTGCGTGACGATCGCGATGGTGTAACGGTCCTTGAGCTCCTGCATGAGCGCCTCGATGCGATGCGTCGCAACCGGGTCGAGCGCCGAGCAGGGCTCGTCGAGCAGCAGCACCTCGGGCTCGACCGCGATCGCGCGCGCGATGCACAGGCGCTGCTGCTGGCCGCCGGAGAGGCCCAGGGCGCTCTCGTCGAGGCGGTCCTTGACCTCGTTCCAGAGCCCCGCCGCCTGCAGGCTGCGCTCCACCGTCTCCTCGAGGTCGCTGCGGCGCCGGACGCCGTGGATCCGCGGCCCGTACGCGATGTTCTCGAAGATCGACTTGGGAAAGGGGTTCGACTTCTGGAACACCATCCCCACGCGCCGGCGCAGGGCGTTCACGTCGGTGTCGGGGGCGTGGACGTCGAGCTCCCGGAAGCGCAGCTCACCGCTGATGCGCACGCCGTCCACCAGGTCGTTCATGCGGTTGACGCAGCGCAGCAGCGTGCTCTTGCCGCAGCCCGACGGTCCGATCAGGGCGGTGATGCGCCGCTCGGGGATCGCCAGCGTCACCCCGCGCAGCGCCTGCGCGTCGCCGTACCAGAGCGACAGATCGCGGGCGCGCACGATCGGCTTCTCCAGCTCGGATTCGTGGATGGCCTCGATCTCGATGCTCATTCCGGTCCCCGTGGACAGCTCCGCCGCCGACATTGTAAAGGCCCGCCTAGACCGCCGAGCCCGCGTACTTCCGGCGCAGCCGGTTTCGCAGCAGGATGGCGCTGAGATTCGTCAACAGGACGACCAGGATCAAGAGGAAGGCGGTCGCGAAGACCAGGGGCTGCACGGCCTCGACGTTGGGACTCTGGAAGCCCACGTCGTAGATGTGAAATCCCAGGTGCATGAACTTGCGCTCTAGGTGCACGAAGGGGAAGTGGCCGTCCAGCGGCAGGGTCGGCGCGAGCTTCACCATGCCGACGATCATCAGCGGGGCGACCTCACCGGCGGCGCGGGCCATCGCCAGGATCACGCCCGTGAGGACGCCCGGCAGGGCCGCGGGGACCACCACCCGGCGCAGGGTCTCGTAGCGGGTGGCCCCCAGGGCCATCGAGCCCTCGCGGACCAGCCGGGGCACGGCGCTGAGCCCCTCCTCGGTCGAGACGATCACGACCGGGACCGTCAGCAGGGCCAGCGTCAGGCTCGCCCACAGGATTCCGCCGGTCCCGAAGGTGGGCGTGGGCAGCCGGTCGGCGTACAGCAGCTGATCGAGCGTGCCGCCCACCAGGTACACGAAGAAGCCGAGCCCGAAGACCCCGAAGACGATCGACGGCACGCCGGCCAGGCTGTTGACCGCGATACGAACGATACGCACGAACGGCCCGTCGCGCGCGTACTCCCGCAGGTAGATCGCCGCGAGCACCCCGAAGGGCGCGACCGCGATGCTGGTCAGGAAGACCATCATGATCGTGCCAAAGATCGCGGGAAAGATGCCGCCCTCCGTGTTCGACTCCCGGGGATCGTCGAGCAGGAACTCGCGCACGCGCGAAGCGTAGACACCCGCGCGACCGGCGACGGAGAGCTCGTTCGCGGGAACCGCGCGCACGACGTGTCCGGCCGCGATCTCCCGCGTGAGCCCGTCGGCCGTGCGCATGACCAGCGTCTCCGCGGTCAGCTCGCGCTGCAGGCGGCGGACCTCCGCGACCAGCGTCTCGTAGCGCGCCTGGAGCTCGGCGCGCCCGGCCGCGATCTCCTCGAGCTGCCCGGGCTCGGGCCGCTGCCCGCGCTCGATCACGCGCCGGCGCACCGCCAGGGCCTCCATGGCCCGGTTGACGTCGTCGATCTCGGCCTTCTCGAGATCGCGCTTCGCCTCGCGTGCCGCGGCCTTCGCGTCGAGCAGCCCCGGAAGCGCGCTCCAGACCGCAGCGGGTCCGGCGGCGATGATCTCCTCCCCGCGCCGTAGCTCCACCGGGAAGCCGTAGAAGGCCCCCCACTCCAGGCGCTCGAGGACGCCGGCGTGGGCGGGCGTGGAGCGCTCGACGACCCGGGACTCGTCGATCCACACGAAGTCGTTGCCGGTGATGTCGCGGTTCCCGGTCTTCATGCGGACCCGCCGCTCGTCGGTGTCCGGGATCTCCTCCTGGTTCCAGATCTCCCCCATCACGCGGCTGCCGTCATCGAGCGCGAGCAGGGTGATCGGGGCGGGCCAGAAGTGCCCCAGGCCGCGCGAGCCGACCAGTGCGATCAGGCCGACCACCAGCAGCAGGTTCACGGCGAGTGCCGACGCGGTGAGCCAGGTCATGACGCTGCCGAACAGGTCGGCGCGGCGACGCTGGTCGAGCATCACTGACTCGCGAAGCGCCGCCGCAGGCGCTCGCGCACGAGCTCGGCGGCGGTGTTCAGGCTGAAGGTGAGCGCGAAGAGAACGACCGAGGACAGGAAGAGCGTCCGGTACAGCGTTCCGCCGTGCGGCGCCTCGGGGATCTCCACCGCGATGTTGGCGGACAGGGTCCGGAAGCCGTTGAAGGCGCTCCAGTCGAGGATGGGCGTGTTCCCCGTCGCCATCAGGACGATCATGGTCTCGCCGATCGCGCGTCCGAAGCCGATCATGACGGCCGCGAAGATGCCGGGGCTCGCGGCGGGCAGCACGATGCGCGCGACGGTCTGCCAGCGCGTGGCGCCGAGCGCGAGCGACGCGGCGCTCAGGCTTCCCGGCACGTTGGACAGGGCGTCGTCCGAGAGCGAGAGGATGATCGGGATGACCGCGAAGCCCATCGCGATCCCGGCGACGATCGCGTTGCGCTGGTCGTAGACGAGCCCGGTCGTCCGATCGAGCCAGGTCGACACGCTGCCGTCGAACCAGAGCTGCTCCAGAACCGGACTCAGCGCGATGCAGACCGCCCCACCCAGGCAGAGCACGACCAGGTGCACGCCGATCTCCGAGCCGTCGGGCAGCCGGTGTGTCCAGGCGCGCGGCAGGGCGCGCCAGGCGCTCCCCGCCATCACGCCCAGCAGCGGCAGGACCAGCGCCATCAGCAGCAGTCCAGGCAGCAGCTGCTCGAGGCGCGGAGCGAGCCAGAGACCCGCCACGAAGCCGAGCACCACGCTCGGCAGCGAGGCCATGATCTCGACCGTGGGCTTGATGCTCGCCTGCAGCCGCGGGTCCATGAACTGCGAGACGTAGATCGCCCCCAGGATCCCCAGCGGCATGGCCAGCAGCAGGGCATACAGGGTTCCCTTGAGCGTGCCGACCAGCAGCGGCACCAGGCTGAGCTTGGACTCGAACTCGTCGGTGCCGCCGGTGGACTGCCAGACGTACGCGGGCCCCGGATAGTCCTCGTACCAGACGCGGCCCACGAACGTGCGCAGGCTCGCCTCCGGGTGCGGGCTGTCCAGGCGCAGCTCCAGGATCCGGTCATCGGAGACGGCGAAGACGGCGTCGCCCTTGGGAGAGAAGCCGAGCGCGGAGGGCGTGGGATCGGCCAGGCGGTCGTGCCACAGGCGCCTGCCCGAGGTCGAGTGGTAGAGCGCGAGCTCCCCCCCCTCGCCGCGAGCCAGGAAGCTGCGGTCGCGCTGCGAGACCTCGAGCTCGCGCACGCGGCCGCCCAGCGGATCGAAGTCGCGCACGCGGGCCAGCTCGATGCGCGCCTCGCCGAGCGCCACGTGGAACCACTGCGCCAGGGTGCCGTCCGCGTGTCCCGTGATCAGCGCCCGGCCGCCGATCAGCAGTGCGAGCGCGGTGACCGGGGAGTCGACGCGTTCGATCCGCGGCGGCCCCGCGCCGCCGCGCTGCAGCTCGTAGCTGCGCAGCTCGCCGGCCGCGGTGGCGGCGTAGAGCACGCGCTGCTCGGGCTCGATGGCCAGGTGCGTCGCGCCGGGAGCGTCGGCGATGCGGAAGCGCTGCACGCGGACATCGCGCGTGCCCGTGAAGTCATTGACCTCGATGTCGATCCGCGCCAGGGCCAGCGATCCGTCGGAGAGCGCCGCCGCGACGCTCATGCGGTGGTCGTCGCGGGCGATCGCCCAGGTCCGGACCCGGGCGTCACCGATCTCGAGATCCAGGATCTCGGGCGGCGCGATGCGCGGGGTGACCGTGCGCACGCGCCCGTCGTAGCGGATGCGCCACTGCACCTCGGCCCAGGCCACGCGTCCGTCCGCGGCCGCGGCACTGAACAGGGCTCCCCCGTCGAGCCGCGCGGCTCCGATGACCGCGGCATCGGCGGGCAGCAGCGCCTCCCGGGCGACCTCCTCGCCGTCCTCGAGGCGCAGCACCCGGATCTGACCGCGGGCATCCACGACCGCCACGTTCGTGCGGTACGGATCCGCAGCGGTCGCGACGGGTCGCTCCACGTCGATCCCGAGCCCGCGGCCCGGCGAGACCCCGGCGCCGCCGACCAGCGGCAGCACCTCCCAGATCAGGAACACGAGAATGCCGACGAGGCTGCAGACGACCGCGACCCCACCGGCACCCACGATGCGCGCCGCGCCGCGGTCGGCCCAGAGGCGCGACCGCGGCGTCTGCGTCTCCCTGGGCTCGCTCACTGCAGCCGGGCCAGCTCCTGCTCGGCGATGGCCGCGGGCAGCGGCATGTAGCCGTCCTTCACCACCACCTCCTGCCCCTCACGGGACAGGACGTAGCGCAGGAACTCGCCGCGCAGGGTGTCGAGCGGCTCGCCCGGCACCTTGTTGACGTACACGTACAGGTAGCGGGCAAGCGGGTAGCGCCCGGAGTACACGTCGTCGGGATCGGTCGTCGCGTACTCGCCTCCGTCCTCCCTCGCGAGCGCCACCGTGTGCACGCCCGAGGTGCGATAGCCGATACCGCTGTAGCCGATTCCGAGCCGGTCCTCGGTCACACCCTGCACGACGGAGGCGGAGCCCGGCTGCTCCTTGACCGTATCGGCGTAGTCGCCCTTGCATAGCGCCACGTCCTTGAAGTAGCCGTAGGTGCCCGACGCGGAGTTGCGGCCGTACAGGCGGAGCGGCTGCGAGGCCATCGCGCCGTTCAGCCCCACCTCGCCCCAGGTCGAGATGCCGGCGGCCTGCCCGCAGCGGCGGTTCTTCGAGAAGATCGCGTCCACCTGCGGCACGGTCAGCTCCCGCAGCGGGTTGTCCTTGTTCACGTACACGGCCAGCGCGTCCACGGCCACCCGGACCACCGTTGGCGGGTAGCCGAAGCGCTCCTCGAACGCATCGATCTCGGAGTTCTTCATGGTCCTGCTCATGGGCCCGAACTGGGCGGTGCCCTCGATCAGCGCCGGGGGGGCGGTCGAGGAGCCCTTGCCCTCGATCTGCACGTTCACGCTCGGGTACTGGTTCTGGAAGCCCTCCGACCACAAGGTCATCAGGTTGTTGAGCGTGTCCGAGCCGATGGAGCTGAGACTGCCCGCAACGCCGCTCACCGGGGCGTAGGACTCGATGCCCGGGTCCACCTCGAGGCGCTGCGCCGGGGCGGGCGCCGCCAGGAGCAGCAGGGCCGCGGTCATCGTCAGGGTCTGCCGTGTCATCGCATTCCTCGTTCCCGTTTGAACCGGGCGGGAAGGTGCACGCCAGGGGTGTCGCCGGGGGGTCGCATCTGTGACATTCCGGTGACAGAATGCGTTTCTCCGGATCGCCTCGAGCGCTTCACCGGAGCGTCACACGGCGGGACGGGAGCCCGGCTATCGTCGGCGCAGGCTCCTCCCCGCCCGCGTGGAGGACCCCTGTTGAACGTGAAGACCCACCCCGGAGCCGCAGACCTGCGCGAGATGATCCTCAGAATGGGCGCGATGGCGGAGGCCATCCTCGACAAGTCCCTGCGCTGCGTGCGCGAGCGCGATGCGGACCTGGCTGCCGAGGTGCAGCAGGACGATCTCGAGATCGACCGGATCGACGTCGCGATCGACGAGGGCGTGCTGCGCGCCCTGGCCCTGCGCGCGCCGTACGCGGAGGATCTGCGCGGCATCGTGGCCGTGAAGACCATGGCCACCGACCTGGAGCGCGTGGGCGATCTGGCGCGCAACATCGCCCGGTCCGGGGCCCGGCTGGCCGGGCACCCCACCACCGATCTCGCCGCGCGCCTCGAGCCGCTCGAGACCGAGGCGCTGCGCCAGCTGCGCCGCGCCCTGGACTGCTACGAGGCACTCGACGCCGGACTGGCGCGCGCGGTGATCGCCGACGACGACCTCCTCGACCAGATGCAGGACGAGCTCGTGGCCACGATCGTGGGCGAGCTGGCGAGCCGCACGGGCGAGACCTCCCAGGCGGTCGACATCATCCTCATCGCCGAGAGCCTCGAGCGCGTGGGCGACCACGCCACGAACATCGCCGAGGACGTCATCCTGATCGCCGAGGCCAGGAACGTGAAGCACGCGAGCAAGCTCGGAAAGACAGGGACCGGGTAGGAGCTGGACCGAGGATGCCCCAGCGAATCCTGGTGGTCGACGACGAGCCCGATCTCCTGGAGCTCGTGCGCGTCAACCTCGTGCAGGAAGGATTCGAGGTGCAGACCGCTTCCAGCGGCACGCGCGCCCTGGAGCAGCTCGCGGCGGCCCCCCCCGACCTGCTGCTGCTCGACCTGATGCTGCCGGACTTCTCGGGGACCGAGATCTGCAAGCGCGTCCGCGGCGACCGGCGCATCGCGGACCTGCCCATCATCATGCTCACCGCGAAGGACCAGGAGATCGACCGCGTCGTCGGCTTCGAGCTGGGCGCGGACGACTACGTGACCAAGCCGTTCAGCCCGCGCGAGCTCACGCTGCGGGTGCGCGCGGTCCTCAATCGCCGCCGGCCGGAGGGCCAGGAGCCGCGCAGCCTGAGCCGGGGGGATCTGCGCGTCGATCCGGACGCCCACCGCTGCTGGAGCGACGGCGCGGAGGTCCAGCTCACCGCCAAGGAGTTCCGGCTCCTGGTCACGCTGATGCACCGCCCCGGACGCGTCCTCTCGCGCGACCAGCTGCTCGACGAGGTCTGGGGCACCGACATCTCGGTCACGCCTCGCACGATCGACACGCACCTCAAGCGCCTGCGCGAGAAGCTGGGCAGCGCGGGGGACTACATCGAGACCGTCCGGGGAGTCGGCTACCGGTTCGCGGACTAGATGGCCTCCACCCGGCTCAGGCTCGTCGGCACGACCGTGGCCGCCTTCGCGGCGATCTCGCTGCTCGCGGGAGCGATCCTGCGGGCGAGCGTGAGCGAGCGCCAGGCCGCGATCCATCTCGAGCAGCTCGTGGAGCAGGCCGAAACGCTCGCGGCCGCGCTCGACGGCGCACGGCTCGTCGCCCCCGAGGCCGGCGCCCTGAAGGCAATGGCCGACGCGGTGCGCGCGCGCAGCGGGCTGCGGGTGAGCTTCATCGTCGCCGACGGCAGCGTGGTTGCGGACTCCGACGTGCACCGGCTCGACCTGGACCGGGTGGCCAACCACGCCGGCCGTCCCGAGATCGCCGCCGCGCTCGAGGGGCGCATGGGCAGCAGCCGGAGGCAAAGCGCCACGGTGGGTCGCACGCTGGTCTACGCCGCGGTGCCGCACCCCGCGGGCGGCGTGGTACGCGTGGCCGATGAGCGGCCCGCTCCCCCGCCGGCGGCGCTCTGGCTGGGCGTGTGGGCCACCGGCGTGGCCCTGGCCGGCGTGGCGAGCTGGATGCTGATCCGGACGGTGGCGGGCGAGCCGATCGCGCGGATCGCCGGCGCGGTCGAGGGGCTGGCCGCGGGCGACCTCGACGCCCGGACCGGCTGGCACGCGGGCGACGAGCTCGGCCGCATCGCCGCCGCCGTGGACCGGCTCGGCGCGGAGCTCGACGCGAGGCTGCGCGAGATCAGCGGCGAGAAGGAGCAGCTGCAGGCGGTGCTGAGCGGCATGGTCGAGGGCGTGCTCGTCCTCGACGAGCAGGGGCACATCCTGCTGGCGAATCCGCGCCTGCGCGAGATGATGCGCATGCGCGGCGACACCGCCGGCAAGCGCCCGATCGAGGCGATCCGCAACGCCGCCGTGGAGGAGGCGCTGGCGGACGCCGCCGCGGGCGCGGGGCCCGTGGTGCGCGAGATCCGCCTGGGCGGCGACCACGCGCTGCTGCGCGTCCACGCCTCGGCCTTCCCGTCGGGCGAGGGCAAGGGCGTGGTGGCGGTCTTCCATGACATCACGGAGATCCGGCGGGTCGAGGCGCTCCGGCGCGACTTCGTGACCAACGCGTCCCACGAGCTGCGCACTCCGCTCACCGCGATCCGCGGCTTCGCCGAGACGCTGCTGCGCAACGAGCTCTCCCGCCAGGAGCAGCGGCGCTACCTCGAGATCATCCTGGGCCACTCCGAGCGCCTCTCGCGGCTGGTCGATGACCTGCTCGAGCTCTCCCGGGCCGAGAGCGCGAGCCTGCCGCTCGAGCCGCACGACCTGCGTCTGGCCGGAATCGCCTCGGACGTCCTGGCGGGCCTGACCGCGGCTGCGCGGGAGCGGGGCATCGACGCCGGGCTGCGCGTGGACGAGGACGTCAGCGCGAACGCCGATCCCGCGGCCCTCGAGCAGATCCTCATCAACCTGCTCGACAACGCCTTCAAGTACACGGATCCCGGCGGCAAGGTCGAGCTGATCGTGGGTCGTGCACCGGGGGGCCGGCCGCGCGTCCGGGTCTCCGACACCGGCATCGGGATCCCCGCGGCGGATCGCGATCGCATCTTCGAGCGCTTCTACCGCGTGGACCGGGCGCGCTCGCGCGGGCTGGGCGGCACCGGACTCGGCCTCTCGATCGTCCGCCACCTCGCCGCGGCCATGGGCGGCGAGGTCGGGGTCGAGAGCGCACCCGGGGTCGGCTCCACCTTCTGGGTGGACCTGCCCACCGCGTCCTCACGCTGACGCCCCGGGAACGACGTCTTCACGCTCCCGTCACCCTCCGATCGGGAATCCGTCGCCGAGTTCGAATACGCTCCCCGCGCCACACCTGGCTGTAACCAGAGAAGGGGAGCTCATGAGTTTTTCGTTCACCCGCAGGGGCCTTCGAGCGGCGGCCCGCTGCCTGATCGCCGGTGCGGTCTCGGCGATGGCGGCCGGGGTCGGCCCGGCGCGTGCCTCCGGGGATCCGATCGAGGACATCGTCGAGGTGCTGCGCGCGCAGGGCCTGATCGACGAGGCCACCGAGCAGAAGATCCTGGCCAAGAGCCAGCAGCGACGCGTGCCGGCCGCACCCGCGGTCGGCGACGGCTTCGAGTTCGTCAAGGGCTTCGAGTGGTCCGGCGACATGCGCCTGCGCAACGAGCAGTTCTGGTACGACAGCTCGCTGGGTCAGGGCGAGTCGGACGACCGCAACCGATTCCGCTACCGCGCCCGGATCGGCTTCGAGAAGCAGATCACCGAGACCGTCCGGATGGGCATGCGCCTGGCGACCGGTACCGACCTCAACAGCACCAACGAGACCTTCGGCGACGAGTTCGTCAACGATCCGATCCTGGTGGACCGGATCTGGGCGGAGCTCGCCCTGCCCGACTGCGACTGCGGCTGGGGCACACGCGTGGTCGGCGGCAAGTTCGCGAATCCGTTCATCTGGAACAACGGCTTCGACGGCATCATCTGGGATTCCGACATCAGCCCCGAGGGCTTCTACGTGTCCAGCAGCAGGGGTCGCGCCGACGGCGGCAGGCTCCATGCCACGCTGGGCTACTTCGTGATCGACGAGAACAGCACCTCGAAGGACCCCAAGCTCTTCGCGGCCCAGCTCGGCGGCAGCGCCCGGCTCGCCGACGGCGTGGAGGCCGGGCTGCGGGTGAGCGGGTACGAGTGGCGCTCGCTGGACAGCGACTTCATCGATGCCAGCACCGACGGCGGCACCGCCCCCACCACGGGCGGCAACCTGACCGGGGCCTTCGACGGCAAGGCCCGCGTCGGCCAGGCCAGCGCCTACGTGCGCTTCGGGAGCGGGGACTGGCCGGTGCTGCTGCACGGCACCTGGCTGCGGAACTTCACGGCCGACGCCGTCGGGGGGCTGGGCGACGAGGACACCGCCTGGGGCGGCGGCTTCGAGATCGGCAGCGCGAGGAGGCTCTTCAAGCTCGCCGCGGGCTACTTCCGGGTCGAGGCCAACGCCACGCCGTCGCGCTTCACCGACAGCGACCTGTTCGACGGCTTCACGAACCGCGAGGGCATCCGGCTCGCCGCGGAGCGCCAGCTCGTGGAGCGCGTGACGCTCAGGATGGAGTTCTTCGACGGCGAGGAGATCCGCACCATGCCGGTCGCGCCGATCTTCGGCTCGATCACGCGCAACGGCGACCGCGCCGACCGCAAGCGCTTCCGCACGGACCTCGAGTTCAAGTTCTGAGGCCGCGCCCGGCTGGCGCGAGCACGGCGAATCGCCAACCTCTGGACCTCGCCCCGGCGCCGCGCGCCGCGGGCGCGGTCCAGGGGGCAGGCATGAGCGAGCGCATCCGGAATCTGGGGATCCTGGTCGGGGGCGGACCCGCGCCGGGGATCAACGGGGTGATCTCGGCAGCGGTGATCGAGGCGCGCAACCGCGGCACCCGCGTGCTGGGCATCCCCGACGGCTTCCGCTGGCTGGCCGAGGGCGACGCGAGCGTGGTCGAGCCGCTCGAGATCGCGGACGTGTCGCGCATCCACTTCCGGGGCGGCTCGGTGCTGCGGACCTCGCGCACGAATCCGACCCGCGACCCCGCCCGCATGGCCGCCGTGATCGACACGCTGGCGCGCCTCGAGATCGACGCCCTGATCACGATCGGCGGCGACGACACCGCCTTCAGCGCCTACCGGGTCGCGCAGCAGGCGGGGCGGGCGCTGCGCGTCGCCCACGTGCCCAAGACCATCGACAACGACCTCCCCCTGCCGGGAGGCGTGCCGACCTTCGGCTTCGAGACCGCGCGCCACGTCGGGGTGTCGATCGTCGAGCCCATCATGGAGGACGCGCGCTCGACCGGGCGCTGGTACCTGCTGGTGGCCATGGGCCGCAAGGCCGGCCACCTCGCGCTGGGCATCGGCAAGGCGGCGGGCGCGACGCTGACGATCATCGCCGAGGAGCTCGGCAGCGGGCCGGTGCGGCTGGAGCGAGTCGCCGACATCATCGAGGGCTCGATGATCCGGCGCCTGGCCGCCGGCCAGCCCAACGGCGTGGCGGTGATCGCCGAGGGCGTCGCCGAGCTGCTCGATCCGGCGGATCTCGCCGGCATGGCGGAGGCCGAGCGCGACGACCACGGGCACGTGCGCCTGTCGGAGCTGCCGCTGGGCAACGTGCTCAAGGACGAGCTGCGCCGGCGCCTGACGCCGCGCGGCATCGAGCTGAAGATCGTCGCCAAGGACATCGGCTACGAGCTGCGCTGCGCCGACCCGATCCCCTTCGACGCCGAGTACACGCGCGACCTGGGCTACGGGGCCGCGCGCTTCATTTGCAGCGGCGGCAGCGATGCCATGATCACGCGCCAGGACGGGCGCATCGTCCCCGTGCCACTCGCGGAGCTCATGGACCCCGACACGGGGCGTACGCGCGTGCGCCTGGTCGACATCTCGAGCGAGTCCTACGAGGTCGCGCGCAAGTACATGCTGCGGCTCGGCCCCGGCGATCTGGACGATCCCGAGCAGGTGGCGCGGCTGGCGCGCGCCGGGCACCTGGAGCCGGCCGAGCTGCAGGCGCGCTGGGGCAAGGAGACGGCCTAGAGGTAGGTGCCCTGCCGCGCCGGCAGCCGCTTGCTGGCGCGCTTGGAGCGCTCGACCTCGCGCAGCACGTCGTCGGTAGTGACCCCCTCGGGGGTGTCCTCCGCTGCCTCGCAGCGCGCCTTGCGCCGCAGCACCGCGTTGAGCAGCCGCACCCAGTCGCCGATCGACGAGGAGCGATCCTTCTCGAGCGCGCGCTGCCAGTCGACGTCCTTGAACAGCGTGCGGCCCGCGCGCTCCTCGGCGGCGCGCGCGTGGATCTCCAGGGCCTCGATGACGTCGCCCGGCAGCACCGGCTGCACGGAGACCACGCGCTCGAAGCGGCCGGGCTCGAAGAAGATCGTGGACAGGGTGTCGGGGCGCGCCGTGGAGCCCACGACCAGCGCCTCGCCGAGGCCGATGGTCTCGTCGACCAGCTCGAGCAGGAAGTCGGCGATCGGCCCGAAGGGCACGTCGGGCCGCGGACCGCCCAGGGTCAGGTCGTGCATGAAGTCGAGCTCGTCGAAGAACACGGTGATGCGCTCGATCTCGCCGAGCGCGTCGCGCCAGGCGCCGAGCAGCTGACCCACCTTGCCGCCCGCGTGCATGACCTGCGTGGCCAGCCGCGGCACGCGGATGCTCACGAACGGCAGCTCGGCGTGCGTGGCCAGCGCCTTGGCGAGCAGCGTCTTGCCGCAGCCCGCCGGCCCGATCAGCAGCAGGCCCGAGGGCGCCCGGGTGCCCCAGCGGCCGTAGACGTCGGGCTCGGTCGCAGCGCAGGCGTAGGTGAGGATCTCGTCCTTGGGCTCCTCCAGACCCCCGATGTCGCCGAAGCCCACGTCGGGGTCGCGCTCGAAGCCGGAGGCCTTCGCCAGCAGCGGGAACTTGCGCCGGAACGGGTCCCAGAGGTTCGCGGCGCGCTCTCGCTGGATGGCGGGGTCGGAGGCCATCGGGACAGCTTACCCGAAAGCCCTCTCGAGCTCGGAGAGCACGCGCTTCTCGTCCGGGGAGATCTTGCTACCGAGCCCCAGGAAGCCACCGGTGGCCCTGGCGACGCGACGCGCCTGGTCGAGCAGCTCCTCGCGCAGGCTCGAGCGCACGGCATCTGGCAGCGCCTGGACGTAACCCACCCAGGTCGAGACGAGCTCCGGCGCGGGCCGGCGGCCGAGCCAGCCATCGAGCAGCGTGTGCGCGGAGGTGCCCGGCGCGATCCCGCAGCTCGCCGCCGCGCGCAGGACGGCCTTGCGCTCGCCGGCGTCGATCTTGCCGTCGGCCCAGGCGGTCGCGACCAGCGGCACCAGGCGCAGCGCGGCGAGCGTGTCGGGCGAGATGCCGGAGTCCACCAGCCGATCGAGCGTCGCGGGATCCTCGATGCCCGAGACGGCGGCCAGCGCCTCGCGCCGCTCGGCACCCTCGCGCTGCGCACGCAGGCGCTCGATCAGCTCCGCGTCCTGCTTGTGGAAGAACTGCTCCTCGAGCGCCTTGCGGCGATCGCCCAGGATCTCGTCACTCATGCCGACCTCTCGACCTCTCCGTGCGTGCATCGCCTGGCGCGGCGCGCGGCGCGCGGCCGGTGGAGCCGGCCAGCGCGCGCTCGCGGCGTCGCGTGGCGGGACCGGCCCGCCGGGCGTGGCGCACCCTACCAAGTTCGCTCTGCGGCCTCCACGCCGCCGGGGGCCAGGCCTACTCCTCGACGTCGGCGAGCTCCACCTCGCCCTGCTCGAGCAGGCCAGCGCGATAGGAGCGGAACAGCTCGGACCGGGGCCCGCTCTCGATCTCGCGCTGGGTGTGGGCCAGGGCGTCGTACCAGAGGCCGCGGCCGGCCAGCTCGCCGACGCTCGCGCCCTCCGCCAGGCCTGGCGGCGGCGTCACGCGCTCGATCCAGCCGCGCGTGGTGGGATCGTCGGTCCCGACATCGAGCAGATCCGAGCCGTCGAGCAGCACGACGATCCACTCGTACTCGACGCCGAGCTCGAGACTCACGCCCAGGTCCGCCAGGCGCACCCACTGCACGCCCGCGCGCGCCGGCTCGCCCAGGTCGATCTCCGCGACGGGATCGATGCGGTCCCCGCGGTTCAGGATGAACAGCACGCGCCGCGCCTCGCGCGGCAGCACGTCGAGGTGCCAGAGCAGCTCCGGCTGCGCCAGCAGCGTGTCGGAGACGTGCCCGGGCGCGAGGGCCACGGGGGTTGCCGGTGGCGAGCCGCCGCGCACGGCCGCCGGCACCCGGCGCTCGGGCGCTCCGCGGCGCGCGGGCACGTAGACCGGCGGCCGTTCGGGCCTGGCCGGGGCCTCGGCCGTCCGGGTCTGCCCGGAGGGCTGCTCAGCCCGCTGCGCCACCACCCGGACGGGCTCCGGCGCCACCGCCGCGAGCGGGACGGCCCCGGGCCCCTCGAGCGTCCACAGGAGCGCTGGAATGACGATGGAAAGCACGGGCATCTCGATCCCTCCTCGATCCGACTCCCCGAGTGTACGGCCGTCGCGCGCGCCGGCGCTGTGAACGGATTCACTGTGAGCGGGTTCACACCCCGGGGTCGATGCGCCAGACCTCCAGGGGCGCCGGGAGCCCCTTCAGCGGGCGGGAGCCGACGCTGCGGCGCCGCGGCAGCGGAGACTCGCCCAGGTGCCGGACGACCTCCGCGCTCGCCAGGATGCGCGATTCGCCCGGGGGTGGGTCCAGATCGGGGTCGTCGAGCGACTCGAGCCGGCTGGCGACGACCACGGTCTCGCCCACGGTCGTGTACTTCTGCCGCGAGGCGCTGCCGAGGTTGCCCGCGACCAGCGGGCCCGTGTGCAGCCCGATCCGGATCCCGACCCGCGTCGTCCCCGCGCCGCTGGCGTCGGGATGACGCATCTCGCGCACGCGCTCGACCATCGCCAGGGCGGCCGCGACCGAGGCTCGTGCGTCGCGGGCGATCTCTTCCGGCTCGCGGACGAGCGGGGGCCCGAAGTTCGCCTTGAGCCCGTCGCCGAAGTAGTCCTCGACCCAGCCGCCGTGCGCCGCCACCGCGTCCGCGAGCACGCCCATCACCTGGTTCAGCCACTGCATCAGGGACCCGGGATCGAGCTGGCCGGAGTCGCGCGAGAAGCCGCGCATGTCGACGAAGAGCACCGCGCCGACCAGTGCCGTGGGGCCCAGGGCGCGGCCGTCGCGCTGACCCTCCCAGAGCGTGTCAGCAACTTCGTGCGAGACGTGCTGCGACAGCAGGCGCATGATCTGGCCGCGCTCGGTGCGCGCGCGCGCCGCGCCGACCGCGCTGGCGGTCACCAGTGCCCCCGTCCACGACAGGCTCGAGGTCGCGACCGGGATCCAGAACGCCCCGCGTAGCGCCGCCGCCGCGCCCAGCCACACCAGACCCAGGCCACCGAGCGCCGCGCCCAGGAAGACCAGGGGCCGCAGCGTGCGCGAGCCCACGCTCGCCCCGGCGAGCGCCAGCAGGCCGGCCATCAGCGCCTCGAGCGGCCCGCTCGCCGTGCGCAGCGGCGCGCTCTCGCCCAGGCCCAGATCGATCAGCGCGCTGGCCGCGTGTGCCTGGACCTCGACCCCGCGCACGCCCGCCCAGCCCTTGCCGCAGGGCGTGTCGAACAGGTCGGGGATGCTGCGCGCGGTCACGCCGAGCAGCACGACGCGGTCGCGCAGCAGCCCGGGTGGCGCGGTCGCGTCGAGCAGCTCGCCCAGCCGCAGCATCGGGAAGGCGCGGCGTCCGCGGCAGCCGCCCCAGAGCACCTGGTAGCCGGCGTCGTCCTCCCCGGCGTAGCCGCCGTCGTCGCCGGCGAACGGCCGCAGCGGCGCCGGACCCAGGCGCATCCAGTCGGGATGGCGTGAATCCGCGGTCGCCGACACGCCCTCGCGCTCGAGGTAACGCTGGGCCAGGCGCAGCGCGAAGGCGGTGTGCACGGGACCGGCACCGTCATCCATGAAGAGCAGCCCACGGCGCACGGTCCCGTCGCGATCGATCACGATGTCGTTGAAGCCGACGCGCTCGGTCCCCGCCAGGACACCCGGGGGTCCGGTGCCTTCGGGCCCGAAGCTGTACACCGAGATCACGCGATCGTCGCCGCGCAGCAGCGCCTCGAGCTCGCGGCGCCCCGGGGGTACCGACAGATCGCGGTACACGTCGAGCCCCACGACGCGCGGCTGCGCCGCCAGGATGCGCCGCAGGGCGTCCGCGAGCACGCGGTCGCTCATGGGCCAGTGCCCGAGACGGCGCACATCGGCCTCGTCGACCTCGATCACCACCACCCGTGGTGCCGCGGACGCGTCCCGGCGCGCGATCAGGACGTCGAAGAACGCGAGCTCGGGCGCCTCCAGCAGCCCCGTCGCCCCCAGGGCCAGCGCCGCGATCCAGATGCCCGCTGCGATGCCCAGGACGACCAGAGGGGGGACGCGCACGCCGGCAGTCTAGGCGGCGCTCCGGGGCCCTGCGAACCCGCTGCGGCGCTGGCTTGCGCCGGGTCGGTCCCCTCCCCCAGGATCGCGTCGTGTCCCGCCTCCTGCTCACGCTGCTGCTGCTCTGGGCCTGGAGCGCCCCGCCGGCGCGAGCGCAGTTCGGCAGCACGATCGAGCTCGACGGCTCGCTGGGCCCCGCGGGCCCCATCGAGCGCGACGGCGGCACCTTCGAGGTCGGAGAGGCGCAGGGCACGCGCGACGCGCGCAACCTCTTCCACAGCTTCTCGACGTTCTGGCTGAACTTCCCGACCCACGAGGTGCTCTTCAGCGCCGCCGCACCGACCGATCGCATCATCGCACGCGTGACCGGCGATGCGGCACGCGTGTTCGGCACGCTGCGCTCCGACGTCGCGGGCGTGGACCTCTACCTGATCTCGCCGGCCGGCATCGTGACCGGTCCGCGCTTCAGCGCCGACCTGGCGGGCTCGCTCACGCTGAGCACCGCCGACCGCCTGCTCTTCGACGACGGGCTCGCCTGGCCCGCGGGCGAGGCGCTCGCGGGCACGAGCGCGGCGGCGCCGCGCGCGTGGGGCTTCGCCGGCGGAGCCAGCGGGAGCATCCTGCTCCGCCCCGACGACCTCTCGGGCCTCGACCGGCTCTGGCTGGTGGGCTCGGACGTCGAGGTGTCGGGCGGTCGCGTCGATGTCGACCGGCTGGACGTCATCGCCGCCGGAGCGGGCACGGAGGTCCCGCTCGACGCGGCGTCGCTCGACGTTAACGCACCCGGCGCGGCGGGCCTCGGCAGCGTTCGGCTGGGCTCGAGCATGCAGGCCGCCCCGGAGGCCACGCTGCTGATCGAGGCCGGGCACATCGTGCTGCGCGGCGGCTCCATCGAGATCGACTCGGAGCTCGTCCCCGACGACCCCAGCGCGCGTAGCGTGGGCCTGTCGGTGCGACCGGGCCGGGGCCCCGGTTCCGGCGGCCTCGACCTCGCGGCCCGGGGCGCCGTACGCGTCTCGGGCTGGAGCGGCCTGCTCTCGCAGACGGCGGACGCGGCCGACGCCGGCGAGATCCGCATCCGGGCCGACCAGCTCGAGGTCCTCGAGCACGCCGTGATCGAGACGGCGTCGCGCGGCGTGCCGGGCGAGATGCCGCCGGGCCGCGGCGGCGACGTGGACATCGGGGTGCGCGAGCTGATCGTGCGCGGCACCGGGGAGACCACCTCGGCCGCGATCCGCGCGGTCACCACGGCGCCTTCCGGGGGCGGCGTGCGCGGCGGCCGGGGTGGTGACGTGCGCGTCGAGGCGGAGTCGGTGACCCTCGAGCGCGCGGGGCAGATCTCCGCCTCGACCCAGCTCGAAGGCGGCGACGGCGGCTCGATCCGGATCCGCGGCGGGACACTGCAGATCGCGGGCGGCGAGACCGACCCCGCCACCTCGACCGGGATCTTCGCGCGCTCGGGGCCCGATCTCGACAGTGCGGGGCCCGGCGCCGGCGGGGCGATCCTGCTCGAGGTGGACCGGCTCGAGCTGCTCGACGGCGCCGAGATCTCGGCGCGGAGCTTCGGTGCCGGCAGTGCCGGCGACATCGACATCGACGCGGGCAGCGTGCGGCTCGCCGGTGGCGCCAGCGGTGCGGCCGCGCTCTCGGCGCGCACCGCCGACGGGAACGGCGGCCGCATCCGCATCGCGACCGGCCTGCTGGAGGTGCACGACGGCGCGGAGATCTCCGCCACGACGTTCGGCGCCGGCGATTCCGGCGACATCGACATCGAGGCCGGGGCGCTGCGCGTCGCGGGCCGCCTGCCGACGGCGGCCGCGAGCGCCGCGGGCATCTTCGCGCGCGCGAGCAACCCCGCCGTGGCGGATCCAGGCTCCGGCGGCTCGATCGTGCTGCGCGCCGGCGAGCTGAGCTTCGACGCGCACGCGCGGGTCTCCGTGGCGACCCTGAGCGCCGCAGCGGCCGGGGACATCGAGATCGACGCCGGAGACGTCCGCCTGGGCGGAGGCGCGAGCGTCGAGAGCAGCAGCTCGCTGCTGCCCGGCGCGGCCGGGGACATCGAGCTGCGGGCCGCGGGACGCGTGGAGATCGGCGGCGGCGCGTCGCTGCGCTCGTCCACCTCCGGCGCCGGCGCCGGCGGCTCGATCCGCGTCACGGCCGGTGACGGGATCCGGCTCGAGGACGGCGCTTCCGTGCGCGCCGAGAGCACGGGCGACGGCGCCGTCGCCGGGGACGCGGGCAGCGTTCGGCTGGCGGCCGGCCGGCGCGTGCAGCTCGCCGGCGGCGCGCGTGTGACCACCGAGGCGCGGGCCGCCCTCGGCGGGAACATCGCGATCGAGGCGAGCGAGCGCGTCTACCTGCGCGACAGCGAGATCAGCACCAGCGTCGCGAGCGGCGCGGGCAGCGGCGGGAACATCGACGTGGACCCGGAGTTCGTCGTGCTCGACCGGAGCCTGCTGCTGGCGCGCGCGGACGCCGGCAGCGGCGGCGACATCACGATCGCCGCGCGCGAGTTCGTGCGCTCCGCGGACAGCACGCTCAGCGCCAGCTCCCGTCTCGGCATCGACGGCCGGATCCGCGTGACCTCGCCGGCCGTGGACCTCTCGGCCGACCTCGCCAGCCTGCCGGGCGAGCCGCTCGACGCCAGCGAGCTGCTCCGCGAGCGCTGCGCGCTGCGCGACGGTGCCCGCGCGGCGAGCCTCTCGCTCCGCCTGCGCAACGCCATCCCGGCCGGGCCCGACGACCTGCCCTTCCCGCCGCTGCCGGGGACGCTCCCGGCCTCGCGGCCGCGCGGCGAGCACGAGGCCGTGGCGCACGGGCGTGCGCTCGTCGAGCGGGGCGATGGCGGCCCGGCAGCGCGCCTCGAGCTCGCGCGCGCACTGGAGCGGGCGGGCGACCTGAACGCCGCGCGCGAGCGGGCGCGCGAGCTGCACGCGGCGTCGGACGAGACCTGGCTGCGCGCGGGCGCGGCGCGCATCGAGGCGCGCGTGGCGCTGCGCTCCGGCCGGCCCGGGACCTCCCTCGAGATCGCCGAAGCGGCGCTGCGCGGGTCTCCGGGGCCCGGCGTGCGCGCGGCGCTCGAGCTCGAGCGTGCCGCGGCGCTCGACGCCCTGGGCCGGGGCGGCGAGGCCGCCGACGCGCGGGTCGCGGCGGGACGCTCCGCCAGCGCCGCCGGCGCGAGCGTGCTGGGCGCGGTCATCGCGATCGCGCACACGCGCGCCGCGCTCGACGCCGGCGCGGCGGACGCGAGCGCCCTGGCGCAGCTGCAGCGGGCGAGCGCCGTCCTGCGGGCGGCCGCGCCCGACGCCGACACGCGAGCGGCGCTGCTGCACCTGGGGCGGCAGCTCGAGCGCATCGACAGCGAAGCCTCGCGCCTGGCGGCCGCTGCGCTCCACGCGCACGTGGCGCAGCGCGCCGACCTGGCGGGCGATCTGCACGCGGCGGCCCACGCCTGGGGGCACCTGGGCGCCCTCTACGAGCGCGCCGGCCCGGAGCACGCCGCCGATGCGCGCCGCGCCACGCGTGAGGCGCTGCGCGCCGCACTGGCGGGCGGCAGCCCCGAGGTGCTGCTGCTCCGGGAGTGGCAGATGGCGCGCCTGCTCGCGAGCGCCGGCGACGTCACCGCGGCGCTGAACCACTACCGCGCGGCGGTGGACAGCCTCCAGCGTGTGCGGCGCGCCGCCGTGCTGGCCGATGCGAACTACGCGCAGCTCGGCACCCGACTCGACGCACAGGCACTGCTGACCGAGAGCGTGGACCTGATGCTCCGCGAGGCGGCCCGGACCGAGGATCCGTCGCTGCGACGCGCGCGGCTCGCGGAGGTCCGCGCATTGCTCGCGGACCTCAGCGCGACCGAGATGCAGGACTACTTCCAGGACGAGTGCCTCGCCGCACTGCGCCGACCCGCTCCCGACGAGATCCCGGGTGCGCTGGTCGTGCAGCCCGTGGTGCTCGGCGATCGCATCGAGCTGCTCGTCCACGGCCCCGGGGGCGCACATCTGGCCGTGTCCCGCGTCGACCGGGAGCGCGTCACGGAGACCGTGCGCCGCTTCCGCACGGGCCTCCAGAGCCCCGTGCGCAAGCTGTACCGGCACCAGGCGCGGCAGCTCTACGACTGGATCGTGCGCCCGATCGAGCGCGAGCTGCGAGAGGCCCGGCCCGAGGTGATCGTCTTCGTCGCCAGCGGACCGCTACGCGGCCTGCCCTTCGGAGCGCTGGAGGATCGCGACGGCTCGGAGCTGCTGATCCAGCGCTACCCCACGGTGGTCAGCCCCGGGCTCTCGCTGATCGAGCCGCGACCGCTCGCGCCCGGCGGGCTCGAGATGCTGCGCGCGGGCCTGACCCGCCCGGTGGCGGGCATGGATGCGCTGCCCGGCGTGGCCGCGGAGCTCGCGGAGCTCGAGTCATGGTTCCCGGGCGACACCTTGCTCGACGAGGCCTTCGGCCCGGCGGCGCTGCGCGAGCGCCTCGGGGCCCGGCCGTTCGACGTGCTGCACCTGGCCACCCACGCGCAGCTCGGCGCGACCGCGCGCGAGTCGGTGATCTGGACCCACCAGGGCTCGCTGCGGATGGCGGATCTCGCCGATCTGGTGCGCACGACCCGCCTGCGCGACCGGCCGCTGGAGCTGCTCACGCTGAGCGCCTGCGAGACCGCGCGCGGTGACGAGCGCGCCGCGCTGGGTCTGGCCGGCATCGCGGTCAAGGCGGGCGCGCGCTCGACGCTGGCGACCCTCTGGAAGGTCAACGACGACTCGTCGTCGCGGCTCGTGCGCAGCTTCTACCGGCACCTGCAGAGCCCCGGGACCTCGCGAGCGCGGGCGCTGCAGCAGGCGCAGCTGGAGCTGATCGATGCGCGCGGCGGCGCGACGCGCCACGCCTATCACTGGTCGGGCTTCGTGCTGATCGGGAGCTGGCTGTGAAGCGCCCCGGCACGTCATGGCTCCTGCTTCTCGGGCTGTGCGGGCTCACGGCCGCCGGCTCCGCCCCGGCGAGCGATCTGCCGCCGCTGGCCGAGCTGGTGGAGCACACCCGCCCGGGCGAGCACGTGGTCGTGCACGAGCTCGCGTTCTCGGGCAATCGCGTGATCGCGCAGCGGGTGCTGCACGCGGTCGCGCGGCCCTACCTGGATCGACCGCTCTTCGCCGAGGACCTGGTGCGACTGCAGCACGAGCTCACCGCGCTGTACGTGCAGCGCGGCTACGTGAGCTCGCGCGCGCTGCTCGAGCCCCAGGACCTGCGCGACGGCCGCCTCGAGGTGCGCATCGTCGAGGGCCGGATCGGCGACGTCGAGGTCCGCGGCCCCTCGCGACTGCGCCCGGGACACCTGCGCCGGCAGCTGCTCGGCAGCGGCGGGGGGCCGCTGAACGTTCGCGAGCTCGAGGAGTCGCTGCGCCTGCTCCAGGCCGACCCGCACGTGCGCAGCGTGCGGGCCGAGCTGGTGCCAGGGCAGATCCAGGGCGAGAGCCGCCTGGTGCTCGAGGTGTCGGAGGAGTCGCCGCTCTCGATCGGGCTCAGCGCGGGCAACGGCTGGTCACCCGCGATCGGCGAGACCGGCGGCGAGCTGCTGGTGGGCTACGCGAATGCGCTGGGCATCGGTGACGTGCTGCGCATCGGCGTGACGGCGACCGCCGGTCTCGACAGCATCGACGCCGGCTACGCGCTGCCGATCACGCCCTGGGGCACGCGACTGTCGGTGCAGCTGCGGCGCAGTCGCGCCGACGTGGTCGAGACGCCGCTGGACGAGCTCGACATCGAGAGCGCGTCGACGGCGTGGCGGGTCGGACTCGCGCAGCCGCTGCTGCGGCGCGCCGATCGCGAGCTCTGGCTGCGGCTCGACGCCGAGACGCGTCGCTCGCGCACGCGCCTGCTGGGGCGCCGCTTCTCGTTCTCGAACGGCGCCCGGGACGGACAGATCCGCGTCACCACCGTGGCATTCGGTCAGGAGTGGATCGCGCGGTCGCGCAGCCGGGTGCTCGCCGCACTGTCGAGCTTCCGCTTCGGGCTCGACGCCCTCGATGCCACGGACGGCGGCGCGGGCAGCGGCGCCGTGCCCGACGCCACATTCGCCTACTGGCTCGGGCAGTTCCAGTGGGTGCAGCGCCTGCCCGCGGGCTGGTGGGCCAGCCAGCTGATGCTCCGCGCCGACGTCCAGCTGAGCCTCGACCCGCTGTTCCCCTCCGAGCAGCTCGCGCTCGGCGGCCCCCGCACCGTGCGCGGCTACCGCCGCAACCGCCTGGTGCGCGACAGCGGCGCGGCGCTGTCCGCCGAGCTGCGCATCCCGCTGCTGCGCTCCGGGCTGGGTCACGAGCTGCTGCAGCTCGCGCCGTTCGTGGACCTGGGTCACGGCCGGGATCACCGCGACACCGCGGGGCCGCGCACGCTGAGCAGCATCGGTGTGGGCCTGCACTACCGTCCCACGCCGCGGCTGTCACTGAGCCTGCAGTGGGCCCACCGGTTGCGCCGCGGCCTCGAGCGACCGGGCGACGGCCTCCAGGACCACGGTCTGCACCTGGAGACGACGTGGCTGGCGTTCTGAGCCGCTTTCCGCGGCGCGTCTATACTGGCGGCGTGCAAGGCTCCTGCGGCGGCGCGATCCGGTGAGCCCCACGCGCGCGCTCGTGCTCGGCGGGGGCGGTGCACGCGGCGCCTACGAGGCCGGGGCGCTGGGCTACCTGCTCGAGGCGCTCCCCGAGCGCCTCGGCACCGACGCGACCTGCGACATCGTGCTGGGCACCTCGGTCGGCGCGGTCCACGCCTGCTACATGGGAGCCGTCGCGGGGGGCGGGCCCGACCGCTGGTCGCGCCTGCGCGAGCACTGGCTGCGCCTGCACCTGGACGACTTCGTGCGCGGGCCGCAGGCGTCTCGCTTCGGCCTGCTGCGCCGGCTGCTGCGCGCGCGGCGCGGCAGCGGAGCGACGGACCCGCGCGAGCGCGGCGGCTGGCTCGACATCACCGCCATGCGCGAGATCGTACAGGACCTGATCCCGTGGGAGCAGATCTCGCGGAACGTGGAGTCCGGCGTGGTGCGCGCGGTGGGGGTCGCCGCCACGGAGCTCGCGACCGGGCGCGCCGTGGTCTTCCTGGAGGGCAACGGCTTCGACCCCGCGCTCTGGGCGCACGACCCCACGGTGGTGCCGCGCTCGGCGCGACTCGAGCCCGCCCACCCGCTCGCCTCTGCGGCCCTGCCCCTGCTCTTTCCGGCCGTGCGGATCGGCGAGGGATGGTACGTGGACGGTGGTGTGCGCCTGAACACGCCCCTGGCGCCGGCGATCCACCTGGGAGCTGACCGACTGCTGGTGATCACCCCGCGCTGTGATCGCCTGCCGCCGCCGGAGGCCCCCGCCGCGGCCCCCGGGGCCGCCGGCAGCCCGGTGAGCGTGCTGGGACGCGTGCTCAGCGCGCTGCTGCTCGACCACCTGGAGACCGACCTGGGCCGCATGCACTTCGTCAACGGCATCCTCGAGCGCGGCTCCGGCGCCTACGGCGCGGACTTCGTCGAGCGGCTGAACGCGGCGGGCGGCGGCACGCGCGAGCTGCGGCGCGTCGGCGAGCTGGTGCTGCGGCCGTCACGGGATCCGGGCGAGATCGCCGCGGAGGTGCTCACCGCGCACTCCGGGGACCTGTCGCGCTCCGCGCGCCTCCTGCTGGACTCGCTGGGCGCCGGGAATCCGGCCGGGGAATCCACCCTGCTCTCGTTCCTGCTTTTCCACCCCGCCTACGCCGATGCGCTGATGCAGCTGGGATGGGCCGATGCCGAGGGCCGCGCCGACGAGCTGGCGCGCTTCTTCTCCGACGACGGCGCCTGAGCTCAGTCGCCCTGCTCCAGGCGCCACCAGGTCTCAGGCGCGACCACCAGGCCCGCGACGCAGAGCAGCAGCGCGACGCGGATCACGACGGCAGCGCGCCCGCGCGCGGCAGGTTCGGGCACATCAGGGAACGCAGGCAGTGCTGGTTCCGGCGCACGGCTGCGCGGCACAGGTCGAGGAGTTGGGGCTGAAGATGTCGAAATTGACCTTGAGGATGTCGCTGATGTTGCAGCTCCCGTCTCCGTTCGCGTCGCAGCGATCCGTGCAGCCGCCCGCGAACAGACAGCTGTTGATCGCGAGGATGTCGCCCACGTTCAGCGCTCCGCTGCCGTCCTCGTCGCCGCACTCGCAGGCGTCGCCGCGGCCGTCCCCGTCGCCGTCGGCCTGCGCCGGGTCGTCGACGAACGGGCAGCTGTCGTCCGCGTCGCAGACGCCGTCGCCGTCGCGGTCGTCCGTGCAGCCGGGCACGCTGCCGACGAGGGCGCGCAGCGCCGACTGCCGCTGCAGCGACGCGTCGAGCCAGCGGCCCTCCACGTGGATCTGTCCGCCGCTCGCCCCGGTGGTCGCGGTCAGGTCGAACAGGGCCACGCTGCCCCGCTGACCGCCCGTGGTCGGCGTGCCGCCGTTCGCGAGGATCTCGACGCTCGACGGCCCGTTCCAGGTCACGTCGCCGCCCGCCGGGTCGACGGCGGAGGCGGGAAACGTGACCCCGCCACTGCCCAGCACGCGGACCTGCCAGTAGCAGACCTCGTCCCCGTCCCCGTCGAGACACGCGGTGCCGCTGAGCGTCGGCCCGCCGGCGTCGCGGTGCAGGTAGAGGGTCAGGGCCAGCGTCTGGCCGGCGGGCAGGTCGACCGGATCCGACGAGGCCGGATCCAGCCCCAGCGCGAAGCCGCCGGCGCCCGCCGCCGGCAGCAGCAGTGCGCCCAGCACGCCGAGCGTCGGGAGCAGCCGGTACAGCAGCGCAGCGCCTCGCATGACTCGCCTCATCGCGGCCGGATCGGGGGTGCCCCGGTCAGTGACCCACGCGACCCGGAGACAGACTCCGGATGCGGCGGGAGATCACGAACACAGGGGTGTTCCCGGAACAGAGCATGCGGGTATGATGGCATGGACTGGTGACACCTGGAAGCTGAGCGAGCCATGCGGAGCTGGAGACAGGCCCGTTCGACCCTGGTCGCGGCACTGCTGCTCTGTGCGGCGGCGACGGGTCCCCGGGCGCAGGAGCTGGACCTGGTCGTCGCCCAGGCGGCCGCCGCGCACGACGACGGGGTCCTGGGCGCGGAGCCCTACTCGTTCCTCTGGGTGCTCTGGGGCAGCGGCATCACCAGCGCCACGCTCACGCCTCCGGGCGGCTCGCCGATCCCGCTCTTCGAGATACAGGGCTCCCTGCCGCCCGGTCAGTGGGTGCTGCTCTGCGATCCCACGAACCTCTTCGGCGGAGTCTTCCCCGACTGCGGCGAGCTCCCGGGCAGCCGGAGCCTGGTCCCGGTCTACTCCACGCTGTCGAACATGCTCGCCGAGTTCCCGGCCGGGACATACGTGATCACGCTCAACGGCACCGAGACCGCGACGCTGGACTTCGATCCCGTGCCTCCGCCCGAGGTGCTCACGCTGCTGAGCCCGTCCGAGGGCGATCCGGGCTACCCCACGCGCGACGGTCACGTCGAGTGGACGCCGTGCGCGACGTGCGACCGGCAGAGCGTGTTCGTCCGCACGCGCGACCTCGCGAACTTCGAGCGCCTGGCGTCCGCGACCTGGCTGGGGAACGCGGCGAGCTCGCACAACGTCCGGCGCGCGTTCCCGGGCGCGGTCCTCGAGCTGGGCGTGGGCGCGATCAATCTCACCTCGCTGCGTGAGACGCGCACGACCAGTCCCGGCGCAGACCCGTTCATCTTCTTCGGGTTCGCCGTGTCGTCGAACGTGACCCAGGTGCTGTCCCGGGTCGGGCGCGCCCGCGTGGCCCAGCTGGCAGCGGGCAGCAGCGGACTCTGCGGCCGCATGCAGAGCGGCGAGGCCCTGTGCACGCCGGTGGGAAGCGGGGGATCCGGGCAGCCGACACCGCGCTCGACGGTGATCGACATCGCGCTCGGGCGCGAGCACGGCTGTGCGGTCACCAGCAGCGGTGCGGTCGAGTGCTGGGGCACCGGGGCCGGAACGCTGCCCCCCGCGACCGCCTTCTCACGGGTGTCCGCCGGCCGGGAGCACGGCTGCGGCGTGCGAGACACCGGAGCCATCGACTGCTGGGGCAGCCTCGACGGCCTGGAGCCGGCCGGGAGCTTCGTCTCGGTGCAGTCGAGCCGCGACGTCGCCGACGCGTTCGCCTGCGGCCGCAGGGTCAACGGAACGCTCGCCTGCTGGGGATCCAGCCAGCAGTTCAGCCTGCCCTCCGGCGTACCCGCCGGAGCCGTCCAGGGCTTCGCGGTGGGCGATCAGCACGTGTGCACGATCGGCGCCGGCGGCGCGGCGAGCTGCTGGGGCGTCGCGCCCGGTGCCTCGACACCTCCGCCGCCACCCTTCGTCCGGCTGGCAGCCGGCGCCGGCCACAGCTGCGGGCTGCGTCCCGGGGGCAGCGTGGCGTGCTGGGGCGACGACGGCTCCGGTCAGTCCACGCCACCGCCGGGCGGCGTCTTCGTCCAGCTCAGCGCCGGGGGCGATTCGACCTGCGGGCTGCGCGCCGACGGCAGCGCCGAGTGCTGGGGCGAGCTGGACGAGCAGCTGGACGTGAATCTCGTCGATCCGCTCGACTACGCGACCGTCCAGGAGCCCGTCGTCGACGTGGGCAGCGGACACGGCTGCACGCTCGGGGCGGACCTGCGGGCGCGCTGCTTCGGCGACCTGGCGCTGCCCGTCGGGCTCGAGAGCAGCGAGTTCGCCCTGCTGGCCTCGGGCACGGACTTCGCCTGCGGGGCGACCGTGGCGCCGTCGCGCCGGCTCACCTGCTGGGGAGCGAACGGCGCCGGCCAGGCCACGCCTCCGGTCGGGCGCGGCACCCTGCTCGAGCTGGCGGCCGGCGACGGGCACGCCTGCCTGATCGGCTTCGCGCGCGACCTGGAGTGCTGGGGGCGCGACGACAGCGGCCAGGCGTCGCCGCTGCCCGGGCCGTACGTGCGCGTGGCCGCGGGCGCGGACTTCAGCTGTGCGATCCGCGACGGATCGGGGGTGCTGCGCTGCTGGGGCAACGGCGTCTCCGGCCAGACCTCGCCGCCGGCCGGTCGGTTCACGGAGCTCGCACTGGGCGTGGACCACGGCTGCGCGCTGCGACCGACCGGCAGCGTCGCGTGCTGGGGCGACACCGCGTTCGGCGAGGGCACGCCCCCGGCGGGCGAGACCTTCGTGGCGCTCTCGGCGGGCGATCACTTCACCTGCGGACTGCGCAGCGACGGGCAGGTGCTGTGCTGGGGCCTGGACACCTTCGGTCGCACCTCGCCCCCCGCCCTCGAGTTCGCCCAGATCGACTCGGGCGGCTCGCACAGCTGCGGCATCACCGCGGGGGGCTCCCGCGCCTGCTGGGGCTTCCCGCTGGGCGGCGCACCGCTGGACGACATCGACGACGACCTGATCGCGGACGCCGCGGACGTCTGCCCGGCGACGTTCGACCCGCTGCAGCTCGACGCCGACGCCGACGGCGTGGGCGACGCCTGCGACCTCTGCGGGGACGAGGCCGATCCGCAGCAGCGCGACCGCGATGGCGACGGCGTGGGCGACGCCTGCGACGTCTGTCCGGACGTGGCCGACCCCGGACAGGCGGACGCCAACGGCGACGGCACGGGAGACGCCTGCGCGCCGGTCCGCATCACGCTCACGCCCGTGCCCCCGCCCCAGCCCGGTGTGCTCGGCGGCGTGCTTCCCGGCACCACCGGCAGCTCGCAGCTCTTCGAGGTGCTGATGGCGTGCGACCAGACGCCGATCGAGCAGGTCAACTTCGGCCTGGTGCTGCCCGCGGGCCTGAGCGGCGGGGACGTCGACTTCGGACTGGGCTGCTCGAACGTCAGCTGCACGGGCGCCGCGGGTCTGGGCCCGACCGTCGACCCCGCGCTGTCGTCCGCGGGGCTGCGGGTCGAGCCCGGCGTGCCCGACGACATCGTCTACTTCAGCCTGACCGGGACGCCCCAGCTCTGCGCGGCGCTCGAGGAGGTGCAGCTCGCGTTCATCGAGGTCGCCTCGGACCAGCCGCCCGAGAGCGTCGCGCCGCAGCTGACGGCCCAGGGGCTCGAGGCCATCGGGGCGCCGCCGGCCGTGGCGGAGGGCGGGGACCCGATCCCGCTCGAGACGATCGAGACGGAGTTCGTGCTCGCGCTCGACGTCGGGCCCGGCGTCACGCTGCGCGTCGAGCGCGCACCCGGGGACCCCGACGAGAAGAGCTGGCTGGTCAAGCTCGACGCCGACACGGGGCTGTCGCAGGTCGTCGTGGGACTCAAGGCCTTCACCGGGATCCAGCCGGCCGACGTGGAGATCCTCGGCTGCAGCGTGCCGAGCACGCCGGAGCTTCGCACCTGCGAGGACGACCCGCGCCTGGGGCCCGGCGTCGATCCCGCCAGCAGCTTCACGGTCGGACCGACCGCGGCGCTGGCCGGCGTCCGCGGCGACACCCTGTACCTCGCGGCCCGCAGCCTGCCCGGCTCGGGGCTCAGCCCCGCCGGGACACTCGTCGAGATCGCCACCCTCCGCTTCCTGACAGCCGGCCCGGCCCCCGATCCCCCGACGCTGACGTTCGAGGGGGTCGAGCAGATCGGCGCGGGCCCGCCCCTCGCGGACGAGGCCGGCACCCCGATCGAGGATGCCGTGCTGCGGCTGCAGGGCGAGTTCAACGCCAGCGAGGACACCGATCAGGACGGGCTCACGGACGAGGCCGACAACTGCCCGTTCGCCTGGAACGACGACCAGGCCGACAACGGGGGCCTCGACACGACGGCGCCCGACGCCATCGGGGACCGCTGCCAGTGCGGCGAGTCCACGGGCGACGGCGCGATCCTGGCCGCCGACGTCGCCACGATCCGCGAGCTGCTGGTCGGCCTCGACGTGGCCTCGGAGGCCGACGCGCTCGAGCGCTGCGACGTCGCCGGCGCGGAGCCCGGCTGCGACATCGACGATGTCGCCGTGCTGCTGCGTGCGCTCGACGGCCAGGCCCCGTCGCCACAGCTGTCCTGCGAGGCCGCCAATCCCTGAGCGCCTGCCGGGCGCCCCGCTCTCCGCGCCCTAGCGTGCCGGAGGTAGTGACCAGGCGTCGGGCGGGCTCTCCTCGCCGTCCATGATCCGGCCCCAGAGGTCGACGAGCATCTCCAGCACCTGCGTGCGCGGGATCGGCGGCCCCTCGGCGTCGATGCGCTCGCACAGGCGATTGATCTCCCGCACGCACTCGAGCCGCACGTCCATGGCGGCCTCGCGAATGCGCGCGCGAACGTCCTCGTCGACCTTCTCGATCGAGTCGATGGCCAGCGAGACCCGACCGTTGCTCACGTCCACCCCCCGCGTCCGTTCGACCCATTAGAACACGAGCGGCCCCACCAGGGCGAGTGCAGCGCCGAATCCCGGCCAGGGCTCACACGTCGCACGCTTGACGGCCGCCGGCGCGATGCAAGATTCGAGCGGGTCGGACCGGAGGAGCCCATGCGAATCATTCTCTACCTGCTGACGAACCTGGCCGTGCTCCTGGTCGCCAGTGTGGTCCTGCAGGCGCTCGGGGTCGAGCAGATCCTGCACGACAACGGCATCGGCTGGAACCTCACCGGGATGCTGATCTTCGCCGCCGTCTTCGGAATGGCGGGCTCGTTCATCTCGCTGCTCCTGTCCAAGAAGATGGCGCGCTGGTCGACCGGGGCGAAGGTCATCGACGAGCCCCGGAGCGACGCGGAGCAGTGGCTGGTCGAGACCGTGCGGAGCCAGGCGCAGGCCGCCGAGATCGGCATGCCCGATGTGGCGATCTTCGACTCGCCCACGCCCAATGCCTTCGCGACCGGGGCGCGACGCGACCACGCGCTCGTGGCGGTCAGCACCGGGCTGCTGCAGACCATGCGCCGCGACGAGGTCGAGGCGGTGCTCGGGCACGAGGTCAGCCACGTGGCCAACGGCGACATGGTCACGATGGCGCTGCTCCAGGGTGTGCTGAACACCTTCGTGATCTTCCTGTCGCGGATCGTGGGCATGGTCGTGGACTCCATGCTGCGGCGGGGCGAGAGCCGGGGCGGCATGGGCATCGGCTACTTCGTGACCAGCATCGCCGCCCAGATCGTGTTCGGGATCCTCGCGAGCATGGTCGTGATGGCCTTCTCCCGGCACCGTGAGTTCCGCGCCGACGCGGGTGCGGCGCGCCTGGTCGGGCCCGGCGCCATGATCCGGGCCCTCGAGCGCCTGAAGTCGTCGCATGCGCCGGTGGCGCTGCCCCAGTCCGTCGAGGCACTGGGGATCAACGGCCAGGTTCGCGGCGCCCTCGGGCGGCTGCTGGCCTCGCACCCGCCGCTCGACGAGCGCATCGCGGCGCTACGCGCCGGCGGCGGCTAGTCCGCGGCGGCCGGGGCCGCGCTCGGACTCAGCGCGGCGACGGCGGGCGCGGCGGCTCCTCCCCGGTCTCGCCCGGCACCCCGGGCGCACCTCCCGCCGCCGCGGGATGGACGGCGGCGGGCGCGGGCGCGCGCCCCAGCATCCGCGCGAGCGCGGCGCCGACGCGCTTCAGGCCGCGCCAGATGCGGGGCAGCAGCCAGATCGCCAGGGCCAGGAAGCCGACCAGCAGGGCCAGGAAGACCCATGGGTGATACAGGGCCGCCCAGATGCCGCCGACCACCGCCACGTCCTCCGCGATCGACGCGGCCCAGTTCGTGAACGGCTCGGGGGAAGTGTTGATCAGCGCGCGGCTGCCCGCCTTGGTGAGGTGACTCGTCGTCGCCAGCGCGCCGCCGACCAGTCCGGCCGAGAGCTGCGCTGCCGCTCCCACGTCGCCGACCGCGCCGGCCGCCAGCATCGCACCCGCGGGGATGCGCACGAACGAGTGAATCGCGTCCCACCCGCTGTCCAGACCGGGCGTCTTGTCCGCGAAGAACTCGACGCAGTACATCAGACCGGCAGCAGCCATCACCATCGGATCGGCCAGGACCATGAGATCGGGCGGCAGCGCGACGTTGCCCGTGTGCTGCATCAGCCCGAGCATGACGATCGCGGCGTACAGGTTGATCCCGCTGGCCCAGCCCACGCCCATGGTCAGGGCGATCGTGTGAACGGCGTCCACGGCGTACCTCCTCGGCTGCGGGGCGCGCGAGCGCGGCGCCCTCCCCGGCAACTCGGACCCTAGCGCCCTCCCGGGCATTCGACCTTCCCGGCGGGGCCATGAGCCCACGATGAGGTGAGGGAGTTTCCTGTTGCCTGAGCCCACGATGAGGTGAGGGGGTTTCCTGTTGCCTGGCACCACCTCGCGCTCGAGCCCGTGGGCGGGCTTCGCGGCTTCCGGTGCTCGGGTCCCGGAGCCGCTCACCGCCCTATTTGATAATGAATATCAGAATCATTTATGCTGGCGGCGGCCGCGGGGGCCGGAGGGAGGTCAAGTTGATTTCGATTCTCATTGCCATTATCACTGTTGCCGCTCACCGCACGCTGAACGGAGACATGTCCCGGCCCCTCACCGCGCTCTGTCTGCTCCTGCTCGCAGCATCGCCCGCCCCGGCCCAGGCGGAGGACCGCAGCGATCGCGAGCTGCGCCAGCAGGACGAGATCGACGCGCTGCGGCGCCAGCTCGCCGTCGTCGTCGACGAGGTGACGCGGCTGCGCGCGGAGATGGGCGTGCCCGCAACGGAGCCGCTCGAGGGGACGCACGGCGCCCACGGGATGGGGCCGGCGGCGTCGAAGGTGTACGGCGCGACGCGCGGCATCTCGCTGGGTGGCTACGCCGAGGCGGTGTACCGCAATCGCGTGGGGGACGCCTCGGGCGACGGCGACGACGTGTCGGACTTCACGCGCGCGGTCCTGTACGTGGGCTACAAGTTCAGCGATCGCCTCGTCTTCAACAGCGAGATCGAGTTCGAGCACGCGTCCACGAGCGAGGCCGGCTCCGTGTCCGTCGAGATGGCGACGCTCGACTTCCTGCTGCGCCCCGAGCTGAACCTGCGCGCGGGCCTGATGCTGCTGCCGATGGGCCTGGTCAACGAGGTGCACGAGCCACCGTTCTACTTCGGCACGCAGCGTCCCGAGGTCGAGCGCCGCATCATCCCGTCGACCTGGCGCGAGAACGGGATCGGGATCTTCGGCGATCTCGGCGAGGAGCTCAGCTACCGCGTGTACGTGGTCAACGGGCTCGACGCATCGGGCTTCGGCAGCTCCGGGCTGCGCGGTGGGCGCCAGAAGGGCAGCGAGACGCTCGCCGAGGATCTCGGCGTCGTCGCGCGGCTGGACTGGCACGCGGCCGACGGGCTCGAGCTCGGCGCGTCGGTGTACAGCGGTGACTCGGGACACGATCAGATGTTCACGCAGCCCGGCATGGGCCCGACCGTGAAGCTGCCGGCCACCCGGACCACGATCTGGGAGGCACACGCGGACTGGCGCAGCGGGCCCTGGCGCGCGCGGGCGCTGTACGCGCAGGCTCACCTCGACGATGCGCGCGACCTGAGCCGCGACCTGGCGCTCGCCAGCGGCGCGCCGGTGGCCGAGGAGATGATCGGCGGCTACGGCGAGGTGGGGCTCGACCTCCTCCAGTGGCTCAGCCCCGGCTCCGAGCTCGGCCTCGAGGCCTTCTTCCGCTTCGAGTACCTCGACACCCAGCACGAGGTGCCCTCGGGCTTCACGCGCGACCGCAGCCAGCCCCGGCGCCTGTTCATCCCGGGCCTCCAGTTCCGCCCGCATCCGAACGTCGTGCTGAAGCTCGACTACCGCAACATCGATCCGTTCACGGGCAACACCGCCGACGAGATCAGCCTGGGGATGGGCCTTGTCTTCTAGGCGCATCGCCGCGGTGGCCGTGCTCCTCGCCGTGGCGTGGCCCGCCAGCGCGCCCGACGCGATCGTCTACCTGACCCAGGCGCAGGCGCTGGAGCGCGCGTTCCCCGGCGCGGACCGCGTCGAGCGCCGCTCCTGGTTGCTGACGGAGGAGCAGGCGAGCCGCATCACGCAGCTCTCGCGCGCGCCACTGGACTCGCGCCTGCTGGCGGCGCACACGGCGTGGAAGGACGGGCACCTGCTCGGCCACGCGCTGATCGACGTGCACACGGTTCGCACCCTGCCCGAGGCGCTGATGATCGTGCTCGACCCCGCCGGCAGGGTCGGGGACGTGGTCATGCTGGCATTCCACGAGCCCACCGACTACAAGCCCGCGGCGCGCTGGTACACGCAGTTCGTCGGCCGTGGCCTGGACGCCCGGCTGCAGCTGCGCGCCGACGTGGACGCGATCTCGGGCGCCACGCTCTCCGCCCGCGCCGCCACGCGCTCCGTGCGCCGCGCCCTGGCCATCGGCCGGGTGCTGCTCGAGGAAGGCCCCGCCGTGGCCGAGGCGAGCGCCGCGGAGTGAGATTCGTCGTCACGGGCGAGTTCGGCCGGAATCGCCTGCTGCAGACGATCGTGCTCCTGTACTCGCTGTACGTGCTGGGCCTGTGCCTGACCAACGGGCTGCTCTTCCTGGACCGGATGAGCCTGAGCTACGCGTCGGTGGTCGACTACTACCTGGGCTCCGAGGAGCTCTTCCTGTCGCCGCGCAGCTACCGCGGCCTGCTCGAGATCTCGCACTTCCACCTGTTCGCGATGGGCATGCAGATCATGGTGCTCACCCACCTCATGCTCTTCGTGCCGATCGGCAACCGCGTCAAGCTCTGGCTGATCGTGCTGCCCTTCGTGGCCGGGCTCGTCGACGAGGGATCGGGCTGGGCGGTTCGCTACGTCTCGCCGGCCTTCGCATGGAGCAAGCTGGCCGGCTTCGTCGTGCTCGAGGCCAGCCTGCTGGCGCTGGTCGGCACGGCCCTGTGGGCCACGTTCCGCGGCAACGCCAGCCAGTACCGCAGCGGCGAGGAACTGCCCGGCGGCTGAGGGCGCGGGGGTATCCTGCGCCGATGCTCGACCCGGATCGCCAGCCCTGCATCCGCGGGCACGGCCCGTCGGCCGCGCGCGCCGCGGAGCTGCTGACCGGGCTCGGCGTGGACCCCGTGCGCCGGGACGGACCCGCCGAGCCCGACCCCGTGCTGCGCTGGGCGCGCAGCGGGGCCATGTGGCTGAGCGGCGAGCCCGGACGCGCGCCCCGCACGGGTCCGGCCGCGGTCGCCGCGCGCGCCGACGGCGCGCTGGCGGCACTGCGCGCGCTCGCCGGCGAGCGCTGGAGCGGACCGACCGACGGCGCGGCACTGCTCGGCGAGCGCGCCGCGATCGCGGGCCTGGAGCGCCGCGGCGCCGTCTCGGCCGGAGGCGCGTGCCGCCTGATCGAGACCTGCGATGCCCGGCTGGCCGTGAACCTGCCCCGGGACGACGACCTGGCCCTGGTGCCCGCCTGGCTCGAGCGCGATCCCGGTGCAGATCCGTGGACGCGGATCGGCGAGGAGGCACGCCGATGGCCCGCGGCGGAGCTGCTCGAGCGCGCCCGGCTCCTGGGTCTCGCCGTGGCCCCCGTGGCCGCCCCCGGCGCGGCGTCGCCCCCCGCCGCAGTGCTCACGCGCACCGGAGAGAACCTCGAGCAGCGCTCGAGGTCTGCGCCCGTGGTCCTGGATCTGTCGAGCCTCTGGGCAGGTCCACTCTGCGCCTCCCTGCTCGGCGCAGCGGGCGCCCGGGTGATCCGGCTCGAGAGCTCACGACGCCCGGACGGCGCCCGCCGCGGGCCCGCGGCGTTCTTCGATCTGCTGCACGCCGGTCAGCCGAGCGCCGCCCTGGACCTCACCTGCAGCGACGGCGTCGCGGCACTGCTGCGCGTGCTGGAGACGGTGGACGTCGTGGTCGAGAGCGCGCGTCCGCGCGCGCTGGAGCAGCTCGGCGTACGCGCCGGCGACTGGCTGCGCGCGGGCGCGGGTCGCAGCTGGGTCTCGATCACGGGCTACGGGCGCCCGCTGCCGCGCGGCGAACGGATCGCCTTCGGGGACGACGCCGCGGCCGCTGCGGGTCTGGTCGCGGCGACCGCCGCGGCCGACCTCCCGCAGGTGTTCTGCGCCGACGCGATCGCGGACCCCCTGGCCGGCCTGCACGCGGCGGTCGCGGCGGCCGCGAGCTGGCGGCAAGGCGGCGGGCACCTGATCGACGTGTCGCTCTGCGGTGCGGCGAGCGAGGCCCTGGGCCCGCCGGCCACGCCCGACGCTGCGGTGCGCGCCGACGGCGCGCGAGGCTGGCAGGTGCACGCACCCGGCGGCTGCGCGCCCGTCGCGGCGCCGCGGGCGCGGAGACCCGCCGGCCGGGCGCGCGCGCTCGGGGTCGACACGGCCGCGGTGCTCGCGACGTGCTGATCGCGGGCTGCGAGCTCGAGGGCGCGATCCGCGACGTGCGCGTCTCCGGCGACCGGGTCGCCGCGATCGCCCCGCACCTCGAGCCCGTGGCGGGCGAGCCGCGCATCGAGGCGGCGGGCGGCGCGCTGCTGCCCGGCCTGCACGATCACCACCTGCACCTGCTCGCGCTGGCGGCCGCGCTCGACTCCGTGGACTGCGGACCTCCGGCGGTGGCCGACCCCGCCGCGCTGGCCGCAGCGCTCCGCGCCGCCCGGCCGCGCGACGGCTGGGTGCGCGGCGTCGGCTACCACGCGTCGGTGGCCGGCGAGCTGGACCGTGCGGCGCTCGACGCGATCGACGCGCGGCGCCCGCTGCGCGTGCAGCATCGCGGCGGCGCGCTCTGGGTTCTCAACTCGCCCGCGCTCGCGCGCGTCGGCGCGAAGAGCGCGCGGGTCGCGGGCATCGAGCGCGACGCGAGCGGGCAGGTCACGGGCCGCCTGTATCGCTGCGACGGCTGGCTGCGCGAGCGACTCGGCGTGCGCGAGCCGCCACGCCTGGCGCCGGTCGGCCAGCGCCTGGCGCGACTCGGCGTCACGGGCGCGACCGATGCCACCCCCGACAACGACGCGACCAGCATCGGGCTCCTCGGTGCCGCGATCGAGCGCGGCGAGCTGAGCCTGCGGCTCTGCCTGATGGGCGAGGCCGTTCCCGAGCACGGCCTCCCGGCGCGCGCGGAGCGCGGCGAGGTCAAGCTGGTGGTGGACGAGCGCGCGCCTCCCGCACCCGATGCGCTCGCCGGGGCGGTCGGGCGGGCCCACGAGGGCGGGCGAGCGGTCGCCATCCACTGCGTCACGCGCACCGAGCTGGTCCTGGCGCTGGCGGCGCTGCGTGCGGCCGGGCCCCGGGCCGGCGACCGCCTCGAGCACGCCTCGGTCGCGCCGCCCGAGCTGGTGGCGCAGGCGGCGGAGCTCGGCCTGACCGTGGTCACGCAGCCCGGGCTCGTGGCGCTGCGCGGCGACAGCTACCTGGCCGAGGTCGAGGCCGCCGACCGCCCCTGGCTGTACCGCTGTCGCGCCTGGCTGGACGCGGGCGTGGCCCTGGGGGGCGGCACCGACGCGCCCTTCGGCGACCCCGACCCGTGGCTCGCCATGCGCGCGGCGGTCGAGCGGCGCACGCGCCGGGGCGCCGCGCTGGGCGCGGCCGAGGCGCTCGCGCCCGAGCGGGCCCTGGCCCTGTTCACCACGCCCGCGCGCGCACCCGGCGCCGCGCCGCGCCGCGTCCGCGCCGGCGCCCCCGCGGACCTCTGCCTGCTCGACCGGGGCTGGAGCCGCGCGCGGGAGCGCCTGCGCGCCGACGACGTCCGCGCGACCTGGTCGGCGGGCGAGCTCGTCTGGCGCGCCGACGCCCGGGGCCTGCGCAGCGCCCCGGACCCCTAGAATGGCCGGATGCACGGACTCCGACATCTGCGGGTGATCGCCCGGACGACCGGGATCGCCGGCGGGTACACGACCACGCTCATGGCGGACGCGGGCGCCGATGTGATCAAGATCGAGCCGCCCGGGGGCGATCCGCTGCGCCGCTGGACCGCCAGCGGGAAGGACCTGGGCGACGACGACAGCGCGCTGTTCCAGTTCCTGAACGGGGGCAAGCGCTCGGTGATCGCCGAGATCGGCGATC
>JAJDAJ010000071.1 GCA_029261925.1 Deltaproteobacteria bacterium
GGCCGTCACGCCCGCCTGGATGACCGCGGTGCTGCGCGCCGCCGGTCACGAGGTCGAGGTTCGCGGGCTGCGGCACGAGGCCATCGGGACCGGGCAGATGGCCCATAGCGAGCGCTTCCGCCTGGATTGCGGCGGGGACCCGGGTGCGCCCACGTCGGTGGTGGGCAAGTTCCCGTCGCCCAGCGAGCAGAGCCGCGCCTCGGGGGGCCGGGGCGGCTACCGCAGCGAGGTCTGCTTCTACACCGAGCTGGCCCCGCAGCTCGCGATCCGGGTGCCCGACTGTCTGTACGGCGCGGTCAGTGACGACTCGACGAGCTTCACGCTGATCCTCGAGGACATGGCGCCCGCCGCCCAGGGCGACCAGATCGCCGGCGCATCCGACGCCCAGATCGAGGCCGCGATCGTCGCACTGGCGGGTCTGCACGGGCCCCGCTGGGGCGACCCCGCGCTGCGGGAGCTCGACTGGATGATCGCGGGGCTGGCCGCGCAGACCGTGCCGATCGTGCGCGCTGTCGCGCCCGTCTTCCTGGAGCGCTACGCGGGGCGGCTCGAGCCCTCGACCGTGGAGGTCTTCGAGGCCTACGCGGCGGGCGTCGAGCGCTGGCTCGAGACCATGCCGGGGCCGCCCACCGTGGTTCACGGCGACTACCGGCTGGACAACCTGCTGTTCGCCACGGACGCCGGGGGACCGCCGGTGACGGCGGTGGACTGGCAGACGGTCTCGATCGGCGCGGCCGGGCGCGACGTGGGCTACCTGCTGGGCACCAGCAGCGACCCGCCTGCCCGGCGCGCCCACGAGTCCCGCATGCTCGAGGCGTACCGCCGGGCGCTGGCCGGCCACGGCGTGAAGCGCAGCGCGCAGGAGGTCCACGAGGACTACCGCCACGGCAGCTTCCAGGGACCCTTCATCAGCATGCTCGGCGCCATGGCCGTGGGGCAGACCGCGCGCGGCGACGCCATGTTCATCGCCATGGCCGAGCGCAGCGCCGCGCTGATCCGCGACCTCGATGCGCTCGCGCTGATCGGGAGCTAGCAGGACCCCGGACCGGGCCACGGGACGGAGCCGGCGGCTAGACCGCCCCGGACTCCGTCGCCGCGAAGCGCTCCACCAGCGCGTCGAGCGCCTGCTGGCAGGTGCGGGCGCCCGCGGGGGGCTCGGGCAGGCGCACCGCGCCGTGCTCGCGGCTCGGCAGCAGGATCGTGGCGTGGCCCGGGCAGGTGACCTCGCCGCGCTGGTTCTCGCCGCCGAGCTCGACCTCGACGGCCGGACGTCCGCCGTCGTCCAGGTACTTCCGGGTCACGCGACCGCTCACCCAGTGGGTGTCGCCCACGTAGTTGAAGCGGCGGAACTGCACGTCGAGCGCGGCGAGCCAGGCGTCGTCGCCCATCCAGTCGGTGCACAGGTGCACCAGCCAGGACTCGCGCATGCGCCCGTAGTCGTAGATGGCCGGGCTGCCGGCGCGCCGCGCCCACTCCGCGTCCCAGTGCACGCGCTGCTGAACGTCGGGCACGTTCAGCTCGTCGCGCCGGAAGAAGCCGGGCATCCGCTGGCGCTGCTGGTAGGCCAGCCGCAGCGCCTTCACCCCGTACAGACCCATGCCCATTCCGCTGTGCCAGACGACCATGTCGGTGACGCGCAGCGGACCCTTCACGAGAGGACCGAGGGCGTCGCCCTGCTCCACGTCCTCCCACCAGCGAGGCTCGGCGCCCCGTCGGCGCTCCGGCTCGCTGGCGTAGGCCGCGTCGATCCGCTCGATCTCCGCGTCGGTGTACGGCTCGATGCGCACGTCGGCGTACTTGCCCCCGCTGCCCTTGGCCTCGACCGTCCGGCGGTCGGTGCGGATCATCAGCCGGTACTGCGCCGAGAGCACCTCCTCGGGAGCGGCGAAGACCTCGGCGGTCCACTCGTGCACGGCGCGATCCGCGAACTCGCTGCGCTTGTCGTGCACGCCCACCAGGGCGTTGCGCCGGGTGACGCGCGTGCCCGGGCGCAGGGGCCGCCACCACTCGCGATAGCTCCCGGAGTAGTAGGCGTGCGCGCCCTTGAGCGGATCGCCGCGCAGCAGCTCGCGGGTGGCCGGGTCGAGGCGGGTCACCTCGTTCTCGCCGATCAGGGTGTCGCCGCCACTCATGTTCGGCGAGGCGATCGGCCCGCCCCAGACGGTCTTGCTCCCGTAGCCGGGATCGCACCAGAGCGGATTGTCGTCGCCGAAGGCCTCGGCCACGTGCCGGAAGGCGTCCGTGCCCGGCTCCAGGTAGCGGGGCGGCTGCGGATGCGGCTGCGGCAACCCGATGCGCGCGCGCAGGGCCGCCAGGCCCTCGTCGCTGATGCCCGGGCGCTCGCTCATCCGCGGCGCCGCGGCGCTGATCCGGCTCCGCGCATGCGGGGCGAAGTATACCCGCGGGCGCGCCCGCAGGGCGCGGCGCGACGGGAGTGGGTTCCCCGGTGGACTGCTAGCCGCGGCGCGCGGCGCGCAGGCGCGCGGCCAGCCCGAGCAGGCCCAGTGCGACCAGCGCGACGCTCGACGGCTCGGGCACACCCACGACGAAGCGCAGTCCATACAGGGTCGTCTCGGTGGCAAGCTGCTGGACCACGTAGGTGTACGTGCCCGGCCCGAGCGGGACCGTGAAGCCGCTGCCATTGCTCGTGGCGGCCGCGAGGCCAGGCAGCAGATCCGTGCCCACCAGGGCGCTCTCGAAGTGATCGCCGCCCAGGAACTGGTCCGCCGTGCTGAAGCTCGGCAGCAGGCCCGTCGCGCCCTCGCTGATCGCGTGGAAGACGCGGTTGCCCGCACCGCCTGCGTCGTTGCCGAACGACAGCAGGAGCAGCGCCTCGAGCTGCTGCCCGTCGGCGATCGAGAAGCTCAGGTAGTCCCGCGTGTCGGCCGGCGAGCTCGCGCTCCCGAACACGTCGTTGTCGCCCACCTGCAGCGAGAGCGACGACGGCGCAGTCTCGTCGGTGGACAGGTCGCCGTCGACGGCATCGTCCCAGACCGTCGCCCCGGCCGCCGGCAGCGCCAGACCGAGCCCCAGCCCCAGAATCCCCAGGTGAATCCAGCTTCCGCGCACCGCCTGCTCCCTCCAGATCAACAGATGCGCGTGTTTTATACCACGGATGGGCCGTGCATCGATCCGGAGGCGGCCACGAGCCGCGATTTCGATGAATCCAATATTAACCTTCGATATCAGCGATTTATAATGACACAGGAACCTGGATGTTGCATTGTGACGCAGCAGCCAGGTAGCAGCCGACCGGCAACTCCGGTCGGTAGCTGGACGTGGCCACCGTCCGCGGGACGCCAGACCGAGCTCCCCCGACGCGCCGGGCCCGCGGCGACCTGCGGCCGCATGCGGCTACGGCCCGGGATCGATCTCGAGGCTGCGCAGCCGCTCCTCGGCGGTGCGCCGGAGCCGCTCGAGCTCGCCGAGCAGGCGCGCCTCGGTCGAGCGCGCGTCGAGCTCGTCGAGAAAGCGCCGGATCTCGCGCGCCTGCGCGATCCGCTCCAGCCGCGTCGCTGGCTGGGCGGGCGACCAGACGACCTCGCGCCGCGCCCGCAGGCGCTCGCCCCCGTCCGACTCGATCTCGATCGCGATCTCGTTGCGGCCGGGGACCAGACGCACGTAGCCGGCGAACGAGCCGTCGGCGAGCAGCCGTGTCGCACGCGCGGCCTCGCCGGTGGTGTGACTCTCGATCCCGACACGCGACACCGCGTGCAGGCGCATGCGGGGCAGCGCGCGGACCACCTCACCCGGAGTGGCCAGGGGGTGGCTGCTGCCGCCGTTGAGCTGCGCGACCTGCTCGAAGTAGCCGCGGTTCTCCTCGACGTCGGGCCCGAACGGCACCAGCACGAGCCGCACGTCGCGCTGGCCGAGCGCCGCCGCCACCGCCGCGGTGCTCAGCGCGGGATCGAGGCCCGGGTGGGTCGGGACGCCGTCGGTCAGCAGGACCACGAGCTGCCGGCGCCGCTCCGGGGGCGCGGGCCGCCCGGCGAGCAGCGACTCGCCCGCGACGACCAGCGCCTGGTGCAGATTCGTGCCGTCCTTCACGAAGTCCCGGCGCGGCAGGCCCTCCAGCGCGTGCTCGAGCTCGTCGCGCGAGCTCCCCAGCGGCGCGCGGATCCGCGCGTTCCCGGAGAACGTGACCAGCCCGACGCGCGTGCGGCCCAGGTCGAGCGCGCCGAGCAGCTCCCGCGCGGCCCGGATCTCCGCCCGGCGGACGGTGTCGCCGCTGTCGCTCGACAGGTTGTGCAGGTCCAGGCGGTGGTCGATCACCATCGGCCCGGGGAGCACGCCCGGCCAGAAGTACTGCTTGCCCAGCACGTTCTGGCGCCCGGTACGCCCGTCCGCGTCGATGTCGTCGCCCGACGCCCGCTGCGTGGACGCCGACAGATCGAGCGCGAGCATCAGGTCGATCTCGGCCGAGTCCCCGGTCCCCGCGCGGCCCCGCACCAGCGTCCAGGGCACCGGGATGCGCTGCTCGTTCGCCTCGGCCGGGGCATCGATGGCCAGCCAGACATCGCCGCCGGCCGCCGCGAGGGCGGGGCACGCGACGGCCCCCGCGAGCAGCCATCCCGTCCACGAACGGAGCATGGGGAGATTCTAGACCCGGGGGCGCCCGTGCGTGGGCTCTTCACGCGGCGGGCGGCCCGGCCGGACCCGGCAGCGCACTCGCTAGACTGCGCCGAGCGCCCGGCGCCCGCCGCGCCGGCAGTACGACAGGAGCCCCCGATGCGTTTCGCCTACCACTCCGCGATGTGCGCCCCCGACTTCTACCTGCCTCTGGCGGTCGCCTGCGAGGAGGCGGGCTTCGACACCTTCTCGCTGCCCGACAGCATCTGCTACCCGCAGGAGTCCGACAGCAAGTACCCGTACAACGAGGACGGCAGCCGCGAGTTCCTCGAGGGCGTGCCCTTCCTGGAGCCCTTCACGATCGTGCCGGCCATGGGCGCCATCACCAGCAGGCTGCGCTTCTCCACGTCGGTGTACAAGCTCCCGATCCGCCAGCCCGCGGTCGTCGCCAAGCAGCTCGCCTCGATCGCCGTGATCACGAAGAACCGCTTCACCTTCGGCGTCGGCATCAGCCCCTGGCCCGACGACTTCGCGGCGTGTCAGGTTCCCTGGGAGAAGCGCGGCAAGCGCATGGACGAGATGATCGACATCGTCCGCGGGCTGCTCACCGGCGAGTACTTCGGCTACGACGGCGAGATCTTCCAGCTCGACCCGATCCAGATCTGTCCGGCGCCGACCGAGCCCGTGCCGATCCTGATCGGCGGCCACGCCAGGCCGGCGCTGCGGCGCGCGGCGCGCGTGGCCGACGGCTTCATCCACGCGGGCGGCCCGGCCGACGAGTTCAAGCTGGTGATCGACGAGATCGACGGCTACCGCCGCGAGTTCGGGCGCGAGAGCGAGCCGTTCGAGTACCAGGCCATGAGCGGCGACGCCTTCAGCCCCGACGGCGTGCGCAAGCTCGAGGACATCGGCGTGCAGGAGTCGATCGTCTCGTTCCGCAACCCCTACGCCGCCGAGCCCGACACCCGCACGCTCGAGGAGATGGTCGGGCAGATCCACTGGTTCGCCGACAGCGTGATCGCCAAGGTGCGCTAGGCGGCCGGGACCCGCGCCGGTGGACGGGAGCGGATCTTGAGCGGCGATGCGAACCGGGATCGCGGCGCTGCGGCCGCGACCGGTCGCGACGACTCCGCCGGGGGCGGGGGCCTGGGGTTCTACCCCTGGTACGTCGCGGCGCTGATGTTCCTCCTGTACAGCTCGAACGCCATCGATCGCCAGATCCTTTCCATCCTGCTGGAGCCGATCAAGGCGGAGTTCGGCGCCTCGGACACCATGATGGGCTTCCTGACCGGGCCGGCGTTCGCGCTCTTCTACGCGACCGCGGGCATCCCGATCGCGCGCTGGGCGGACCGTGGGTCGCGCAAGCTGGTGATCTCGCTGAGCGCGGTCCTGTGGAGCCTGCTGACCGCGCTCTCGGGCCTGGCCGCGAGCTTCGGCCAGCTCGCGCTGCTGCGGGTCGGCGTCGGCGTCGGCGAGGCGGGCGGCAGCCCGCCGGCCCAGTCGCTGCTCGCCGACTACTTCCCGCCGGACCGGCGTGGACGTGCCCTGGGTCTGTTCGCGGCCGGCGGGTCGACCGGGGCGGCGTTCGCCTTCCTGCTGGGGGGCCTGCTCTGGAGCCGGGTCGGCTGGCGCGGCACGCTGGTCATCGTGGGCCTGCCCGGTGTGCTGCTGGGCGCGCTGGTCTGGCTGACGGTGCGCGAGCCGGAGCGCGGCCGCTGGGAGCGGGGCACCGGCGTCGGGCCGATGCCCGTGCGCGATGCCCTGGGCTTCCTGTGGCGCCAGCGCTCCTACGTGTACGTGCAGGCGGGCGTCGGGCTGCACGCGATCGCCTCGTACGGACTGGCGGTCTGGATGATCCCGTTCTTCATGCGGGTCCACGGTCTCGAGCTGCCGCAGGCCACCACCCTGCTCGGTGTGGTCTCCCTGGTCGTGGGCGTGCCGGCCCTGATCGGGGCCGGCTGGCTCGTCGATCGCATCACCAGCCGCGACGCCCGCTGGTACCTCTGGGTCCCGACACTGGGTGCGATCCTCTCGGCACCCTTCTCGGTGCTGTTCCTGTTCGCGCCGACGCCCGGGGGCGCGATGCTCGGCTACGTGCCGCACCTGCTCCTGAACATGACCTACGCCGGTCCCGTCTTCGCGCTCACCCAGGCGATCGTCGTGCCGCGCGCCCGTGCGCTCGGCGTGGCGGTGCACCACCTGGTCCAGAGCCTGATCGGGATCGGCCTGGGACCGCTGATCGTGGGCTTCCTCAACGACGTGCTGGCATCGCGCCTCGGGGATCAGGCCATTCGCTACACGATGCTGGTCGCGGTCTCCGGAAACGTCCTGGCGTGCGTCTTCTACCTGCTCGCGGCGCGCACCGTGCGCGAGGACATCGAGCACATGCGGCGCTCGGCGTAGACGCGCCCGCTGCGGACCCCGACCCTGGCCGCCCGGCGCAGCGCGGCGGCTCTCGACCGCCGGATCGCTCGGGCGCCGGCCTCCCGCGCTACTGCTCGAAGCAGTACAGGCGGGCGGGCTGGGTCTGGCAGTTGAAGCTGGCCATGAAGGCGCCCGCCCATGTGGCATCCACGGCCCCGGGATCCCCCTTGAAGCCCTGGTCCGGGATGGTGCCGCTGGTCCACTCGCCGCAGCGCCGGTCGTCGGTGAACGGGGCCAGGTCTCCGAACGCGTCAACGGCGGACCAGGCGGCACCGATTTCCCGCTCTCCTGCCGGGATCGGGCTGGCAAACTCGTCCACGTCGATCGGAGCCAGCAGCGATCCGTCCGTCAGGTCGGCGTAGTCGCTCGCGATGGTCACACCGTCCGTGCGGACGTACGGTGCGGCGGATCGCGTGAAGCGCGTGTTCGGCGTTGCGGCGCCGGTGCCCAGCCAGGCCATGTACGTGCCCGACAGACCCGCGTCGCCGGCGTGGCCGTTGCAGAGCGCATCCGCTCCGGCCAGCCCGCCCAGCGCGCCGGTGTAGATCTCGCTGGTGATGAACACGGTCTTCGGCTCGGGCGTCGGGTGCCGCGCGCAGTAGGCCTCGGCGCCGAAGATCCGGCCGTTCACCGCGAGGATGTCGCCCACGTCGCAGTCGTCGTCGTCGTCGGCATCACAGAGCGGCGTGGCCGCCTCCAGCTCGAAGATCACCCGGTTGATCGCCAGGATGTCCGCGATGTTCACGAAGCCGTCGCCGGTCTGGTCGCCGCACTCGCACGCATCCCCGGTGCCGTTGCCGTCCGCGTCGGCGATGTTCGTGGTGCGCAGGCCGGGGCAGTTGTCGTCCGCATCGAGAACGGTGTCGCAGTCGTCGTCCCCGGGACAGTCCAGGGTGGCAAGCCAGCCTTCATTGAAGCCGTCTCCGCTGCCCACGATGCTGCGACCATCCTCGGACACTGCATTCGCCGCATCCAGGCTGAAGCCGGTGAGATCGATACCCGCGGCATTCAACACCTCGGCGAGGGACTGCATCCCGTTGGCCCGGTCCCAGATGAACGCCTCGGCGCCCGAGGCGGATTCCGCAAAGCCCACGATCACCGAGCCGTCGGCCGAGGCGCCCTGGGCCGCCGCGTTGACGGCCCCGCCGGGCAGGTCGCCCAGCGAGACCATGCCCCCGTCGGAGGTCCAGCGGAACGCCTCGAAGCCCGCGGCCGACCTGCCCGAGCCCACGATCACCGAGCCGTCGGCCGAGATGGCCCTGGCATCGCTGTCGAACAGACCCCCGGGGAGATCCCCCAGGCCCACCATGCCGTCGCCTGCCGTCCAGCGGAACGCATGGAAGATGCCGCCCGAGCCCACGGGGGGGCAGGTCTTGCCGACGACCACCGACCCGTCCCTGGAGACACCCGCCGCGCCGCTGGTGAAGCAGCTGAACACTCCCCCTCCGACCCCGGCGCAGCGGCACTCCCCGCCGCCGAGGCCACCCAGCCCCACCATGCCGCCACTGGTCCAGCGGAAGGCCTCGGTCCTGTGGCCTGAAATGGTGGTGGTCGGGGAGTTGCCGTCGCCCACGATCACCGAGCCGTCGGCGGAGACGCCGTTCGCTCTGCTGTCGACGATCCCACCGGCAAGATCGCCCAGGCTCACCATGCTGCCGCTCGAGATCACGCTGGAAGCCTCTCTCCCGGACGCGGACGTTCCGAAGCCCACGATCACCTCGCCATCCGCGGAGACATCGTTGGCCTGGCTGCTGAAATTCCCGCCCGCGAGATCGCCCAGGCCCACCATGCTGCCGTCCCAGGCGAAGGCCTCGAAGCCGCCGGCAGAGCTGACCAGCCCGACGACCAGCGGCCCGCCGCCGGCCCCGCCATCGCCCGACACGCCGATGGCACTGCTGAAGAAGATCCCGCCGGGAAGATCGCCCAGTGGAGTGAAGGAGGCGGCGTGGAGGGTCGAGGGAGTCACCGAGACACCCAGCCAGACGGCCAGCGCGCACATTAGCGAGGAGACGAGGCGCATCTGATTCTCCCTCCAGCGCGGGAACGCCGCTGACGTGGGGGCATAATGCACCGATCGCCTGTGGGGTCAAGGGCGCGTCGCGGCCAGCTGCTGACACGGGCCGCTTGCCGGACCCTCCGCTGCACGCCGGCCCTTTACTCGCCGCCGTTCCGCTTCCCCGCTCGTGCCGCGCGTAGAATTTGAGCCTGCAGAAGTACTCCCGATCGTCCGAGCTGGTTGCTGCGGGGTTGTCACTGAAGACCTGGTCGCCGAGGTCTGTCGAGTCCTCGACCGGCAGCGTGCAGAGGCCGGTATCGGGGTCCACGAAGTAGTACGGCTCGTCGACTGGGGCCCCGACTCGCAGCTCGTGATGCGGGGAGGCGTGGGCGCGCTCCCGGGGGACTGGGCCGCGTGGGGACTGCTCGAGGTCGCCGGCCTCGATCTGGGCGGCGATCCCGCCGGCTTCGTCGGGAACTTCGAGCTCCCCGAGCTGGTCATCGGACCCGGCGCACAGGTCGCGCTGGCCGACCTCTACGACAACGGCAATCGCGGGGGGCCCGCAGGTGTGCCGGAGGCACTCTACGTCGACAGGCTGACCTTCGCCGACGTGGCCGGAGTGCTCAACACCGGCGGACTGCAGCTGTACTTCAACACCCTGACCGGCGATCCCGCGCAGATCATCAGCCAGCCCTTCGCCCTGCCCGATGCGGATGGCGACGGCGTTCCGGGCGCCCTCGACATCTGCGTCGACACCTCCGACCCCGCCCAGGAAGACCTGGACCTGGACGGGATCGGTGATGCCTGCAACGGGCCGCTCGACCGGGACGACGACGACTGGGCCGATTCCCGCGATCTCTGCCCGGACACCGCGGACCCGGATCAGGCAGACCGGGACCTCGATCTGATCGGCGATGCCTGCGACCTGTGCCCCGACTACCCGTCGGCCGGCGCGGACACCAGCGGCAACGGCATCGGCGACGAGTGCGAGTGCGGCGATCAGACGGCGGACGGGTTCGTCGACGTCGCGGACATCCTCGCGATCAACCGGGTGATCTTCGGCCTCGAGCCGGCCAGCCCCCCCCTCTGCGACACCAATGGCGATGCCGAGTGCAACGTCGCCGACATCCTGGGCGCGAACGCGAAGATCTTCGGAGCCCAGGCGTTCTGCTCGCGGTATCCGTCCCCGTAGCCCGCGGGTCCCGGCGGATTCCTGCCCGCGTTGGCAGCGCTACAAGGGCCAGGAGGCGATGCGCGAGGGCTGCCGCGAGATCCCCGACGGCGTGCATCGCGCACGTAACCCCGCGGAATCCTGGTGGACGGGGAGGGATTCGAACCCCCGACACCCTGGGTGTAAACCAGGTGCTCTGACCAGCTGAGCTACCCGTCCAGCCGGGTGTGCGCGCGTTGCCGCGCCCGGGTCAGTTGACCGGCGTCTCGGCGGTGACCTCGAAGATCTCGGCGAGCGCGTACTCCGAGGGATGGTCGAACAGGCCGGGGTCCTGCAGCGCCAGGGCGTGTTGCAAGACCTCGTCCATGTTCTCGACCAGCACGATCTCGAGCCGGCGCTTCACGCGCGCCGGGATCTCCTTGAGGTCGCGCTCGTTCTCCTTGGGGATCAGCACCTTCTCGACACCGCCGCGCAGTGCCGCGATCAGCTTCTCCTTGAGGCCGCCGATCGGCAGGACGCGTCCGCGCAGCGTGATCTCGCCGGTCATGCCGATGTTCGAGCGCACCGGCAGGCCGGTCAGGGCCGAGGTCAGCGCCACGGCCATGGTGATCCCCGCCGACGGTCCGTCCTTGGGAACGCCCCCCTCGGGCACGTGCACGTGCAGGTCGACCTTCTGGTAGAAGTCGCGCGCCAGGCCGAGCTGCTTGGCGCGGCGACGCACGTACGACATGGCCGCCTGCGCCGACTCCTTCATGATGTCGCCGAGGTGGCCGCTGACCTGGATCCGGCCCTTGCCGGCCGTGACCAGCGCCTCGATCGTGAGCAGCTCGCCGCCGTACTCGGTGAAGGCCAGGCCGGTCGCGATGCCGACCTGGTCGCGCTCCTCGCGCTTGCCGAACTGGTACCTGGGCACGCCGAGGTACTTGCGGACCTGCTTCGGGCCGACCTTGATGTGCAGCTTCTGGTCCCCGGCCTTGACGACCTCGCGCGCGACCTTCCGGCAGATGCTGCCGATCTCGCGCTCGAGGCTGCGCACCCCCGCCTCCTTGGTGAAGCGACGCACGACCTCGAGGATGCCCTGCTCGGTGAACTCGATGTCGACGCCGGCGAGGCCGTTCTCCTCGAGCTGCTTGGGGATCAGGAAGCTGCGGGCAATCTGCAGCTTCTCCTCCTCGATGTAGCCCGGGATGTGGATGATCTCCATGCGGTCCTGCAGCGGCCGCGGGATCCCTGCCAGGTTGTTCGCGGTGGTCAGGAAGAGGATCTTCGACAGGTCGTACTCGAGATCGAGGTAGTGATCGTCGAAGGCCTTGTTCTGCTCGGGGTCGAGCACCTCGAGCATGGCCGAGGCCGGATCGCCGCGGAAGTCCGACGACATCTTGTCGATCTCGTCGAGCAGGAACACGGGGTTGCCCGAGCCGGCCTTCTTCAGGCCCTGGATGATCTTGCCCGGCATGGCGCCGATGTACGTGCGGCGGTGGCCGCGGATCTCGGCCTCGTCGCGCACGCCGCCCAGGCTCACGCGCACGAAGTCGCGGCCGGTGGCGCGGGCGATGGAGCGGCCCAGGGACGTCTTGCCGACGCCCGGCGGACCCACGAAGCACAGGATCGGGCCCTTCATCTCGCCGACGAGCTCGCGCACCGCCAGGTACTCGAGCACGCGCTCCTTGGGCTTCTCGAGCCCGTAGTGGTCCTCGTCGAGGATCTCCCCGGCGCGCTCGACGTCGATGACCTCGTCCTTGTGGCTGCCCCAGGGCAGCGACAGGATCCAGTCGATGTAGTTGCGCACCACCGTCGCCTCGGCCGACATGGGCGACATCATCTTGAGCTTCTTGAGCTCCTTGCGGGACTTCTCCTCGGCATGCTCGGGCAGGCCGAGCTCCGCGATGCGCTCCTCGAGCTCCTGCACCTCGTTCTTGAACTCGTCGCGGTCGCCCAGCTCCTTCTGGATCGCCCGCATCTGCTCGTTGAGGTAGTACTCCTTCTGGGAGCGCTCCATCTGCTTCTTGACGCGCGAACGGATGCGGCCCTCGACCTGGAGCACGTCGATCTCGCCCTGCATCAGCGAGAGCACCTCCTCGAGGCGAGCCGGTGCCTCGAGGATCTCGAGGATGCGCTGCTTGTCCTCGACATTCAGGTTGAGGTGCGCCACCACGGTGTCGGCCAGACGCTCGGCGCCGTCGATCGAGCCGACGCTGGCGGCCATCTCGGGCGGCACCTTCTTGTTGACCTTGGCGTACTGCTCGAAGGTGGTCTTGACCGAGCGCACGAGGGCCTCGAGCTCGACCGTGGGGTCGGTCCGCTCCTCGATACGCTCGACGCGCACGAGGAAGCGCTCGTCGCTCTCCAGGTACTCGACGATGCGCCCGCGGCCCTTGCCCTCTACGAGCACCTTGACGGTGCCGTCGGGCAGCTTGACCAGCTGCACCACCGACGCCAGCGTGCCCAGCTCGAAGATGTCGTCGGGACCGGGGTCGTCGGACTTGGCGTCGCGCTGCGCGGCCAGCATCAGCACGCGCCCGCGCGTCATGGCGTCCTCGAGCGCGTGCACCGACTTCTCGCGCCCCACGAACAGCGGCACGACCATGTGAGGGAAGACCACGATGTCGCGCAGCGGAAGCAGCGGGTGAACGCCGTCGCTGGCCGCCTCGACCTCTGCGGTCTCTTCGATCTCGTCGGTCTCGTCGCCGCTCTCGTCGTCCTTGAAGAAGCCCATTCCCGCCTCCGGCCTAAGCCGACTCCGCCTGATCGTACACGATCAGTGGCTCGACGCCGTTCCGGATGACGTCCTCGTTGATCACGACCTCGAGGACATCGTCCCGCGAGGGAACCTCGTACATGACGTCGAGCATCACCGACTCGAGGATGCTGCGCAGCCCGCGCGCGCCGGACTTGCGCTCGAGCGCGAGCTGGGCGATCGCCGCGAGGGCCCCCTCGCTGAAGCGAAGCGCCACGCCCTCGAGCTCGAGCAGCTTCTGGTACTGCTTGACCAGCGCGTTCTTCGGCTCGGTCAGGATGCTGACCAGCGCCTCGACCGAGAGCTCCTCGAGGGTGGCGACCACCGGCAGCCGCCCCGTGAACTCGGGAATCATGCCGTAGCGCAGCAGGTCCTCGTTGGTGACCTCGCGCAGCAGCTCGCCGAGAGGACGGCGACGGTTGCGCAGCTCGGCGCCGAAGCCCATGCCCTGCACACCCGTGCGGCGCTCGATGATCTCCTCGATGCCATGGAAGGCGCCGCCGCACACGAACAGGATGTTGGTCGTGTCGACCTGCACGAACTCCTGCTGGGGGTGCTTGCGTCCGCCCTTCGGCGGCACGTTGGCCACCGTGCCCTCGATGATCTTCAGCAGCGCCTGCTGCACGCCCTCGCCCGAGACGTCGCGCGTGATCGAGGGGTTCTCGCTCTTGCGCGCGACCTTGTCGATCTCGTCGATGTAGACGATCCCGCGCTGCGCGCGCTCCACGTCGTAGTTGGCCGACTGGAGCAGGTTCAAGATGATGTTCTCGACGTCCTCGCCCACGTAGCCGGCCTCGGTCAGCGTGGTGGCATCGGCGATCGTGAACGGCACGTCGATGATCCGCGCCAGGGTCTGCGCGAGCAGCGTCTTGCCCGAGCCGGTGGGCCCGATCAGCACGATGTTGCTCTTCTGGAGCTCCACGTCGCCGACCACCGACTGGTTCTCGATGCGCCGGTAGTGGTTGTGGACCGCCACGGAGAGGACCTTCTTGGCCTCCTCCTGCCCGACCACGTACTGGTCGAGGATGGCGTTGATCTCCTTGGGCTTGGGGACCGAGGAGGTCGTGTGCTCGCCATCGCGGGTGGCCTCCTCCGCGATGATGTCGTTGCACAGCTCGATGCACTCGTCGCAGATGTAGACCGTGGGCCCCGCGATGAGCTTCTTGACCTCCTTCTGGCTCTTGCCGCAGAAGGAGCACGCCAGGTTGGCGCCCTCTTCCTTCTTCTTCACGCCCCCGCCCCCCCTGCGGCCGGCCGCTCGTGCCGCGCGATGATTTGATCGACCAGACCGTAGTCCAGCGCCTGCTGCGCATCGAGGAAGCGGTCCCGATCGGTGTCCTTCTCGATCTGATCGACGTCCCGACCGCTGTGTACGGACAGGATCTCGTTCAGACGGTTGCGGAGCTTGAGGATTTCCTGTGCATGGATCTGGATGTCGCTGGACTGCCCCTGCACGCCACCCCAGGGCTGGTGGATCATGACGCGCGAGTTGGGCAGCGCCATGCGCTTGTCCTTCGCGCCCGCGGCCAGGAGCACCGCGCCCATGCTCGCCGCCTGACCCATGCAGATGGTGCTGACGTCGGGCCCGACGTACTGCATGACGTCGTAGATGCCCAGGCCCGCATTGACCTCGCCGCCGGGCGAGTTCACGTACAGGAAGATGTCCTTGTCGGGATCATCCGCCTCCAGGAAGAGCAGCTGCGCGATGATCAGGTTGGCGACCTCGTCATTGATCGGGCCGCCGAGGACGATGATCCGGTCCTTGAGAAGACGCGAGTAGATATCGTACGCGCGCTCGCCGCGGTGCGACTGCTCGATCACCATCGGAACGTAAAGCGACATAGTCGTCATTCTAACCGATCCGATGGGTCGCCCGAGGGGACGTGGCTGCCCACTCGAGACCGATTTCCTTTTTCAGTCCGGCTGTTTAGGGCGCCTCGAGGATAGCTCTCGACACCAGAAATTCAACCACCCGGTCCTCCAGCAGGCTCGCCCTCAGCGAGCCGAGCGCGCCCTGCTCCTGGTAGATGCGCTTGACCTGCGTGACGCTGCTCCCCTGCTGCTCGGCGACCTCGGCCAGCTGCGCGTCGACGTCGTCGTCGCCGACCTCGATGTCGTGTGCCTCGGCGATCGCCGGTACCAGGAAGGCCATGGCGCAGTCCCGCTCCGCCTGCTCCTCCCACTCGTCGTGCCAGCGATCCGCGAACTCGCGCCGGCGCTCCTCATCGAGCGGCGGCAGCTGCGAGAGCATGCGATCGATCATCGAGTGAAGCTGCGCGTGCACGAGCGAGCGGGGCACCGGGAAGGGGTTGGCGTCGACCGCCGCACGGACCACGGCCTGCCGGACGAGGCGCTCGCGCTCGCGCTCGCGCCCTCCCTCGACGCGCTCGCGTAGCTCCTGCCGCAGTGCCTCGAGCGTGTCGTGCTCGGAGACGTCCTTGGCGAACTCGTCGTCGAGCTCGGGCAGCTCGCGACGGCGCAGCGCCTTGAGCGTGACCTCGAAGCGGACGCGCTTGCCGGCGACCTCCTCCGCCCCGTAGTCCTCGGGGAACTCGATCTCGAAGCTCTTGTCGTCACCGACGCGCAGGCCGACCAGCTCGTCCTCGAAGCCGGGGATCGAGCGCCCCGCGCCGATCTCGAAGGGAACGTCCTCGCCGCTGCCCCCCTCGAACGGCTCCCCGTCGAGAGTGCCGCGAAAGTCGAGCACGGCCACGTGGCCGCTGGCCGCCGCCACGCCCTCCTGGTCCTCGGCGATCTCCTGCGCCTGGCGCTGGCGCAGCTCCTCGAGATGCTGCTCGACCGGATCCTCGTCGGGCTCGGGCAGATCGGGCTCGCTCACGCGGAGCCCCTCGACCTGCTTGAGCTCGACCTGGGGCCGGATCTCGACCGTGGCGTGGTACTCGAACGCCGCGCCCTGCTCCGGGGGCTCGTCGGGGGCGAGCTGGGGCTGGCTGACGATGTCCAGCTCGGCCTGCTCGATGGCCTGGAACAGGGTCTCCTGCACCAGGCTCTGGAGGACCTCGCCGCGAGCGTGCTCGCCGAAGTGCTTCTCCAGGATCGGCCGCGGCACCTTGCCGCGCCGGAAGCCGCGGATCGCCGCGGTCTTGCGCAGCTCGCGGTAGACGCGGTCGAAGGCCCGGTCGACATCGGTGGTGGGGATCTCGACCTGCAGCCGCCGCTCCAGCGGCCCGGTCTCCTCGACGCTGAGGTTCATCTGGCTCTCTCTCGAAGCGCCGGTGACGTTCGCATCACGGCGGCGTGGCGATGATAGGCCAGCGCCGTCCGCGCTCAACGCCGGCGCGGGCGTGGGGATCAGCTCCCGCGCTGCTGCCCCAGGGCGTGGACCAGCCGATCCTCGGCCTGCTCATGGCTCCGGAACGACTCGAGAAAGGCCGAGCCGACCTGCTTCGCGGCCTGCAGGTGGCCGGACTCCAGCAGCCCGCGTAGCTCCTGCAGATCCTCGCGGATGCCGCGGTGCGCCAGGCGGATCGTGGTCAGGGTCTCGGCCAGCCCCGGGTCGATGCGCTGGGCCGCCGGGAAGTAGACGTCTTCCTCGCGCTGCAGGTGGCCGAGCACGAACGCCTCGAGCCCCTCGGCCGACGCGCGCGCCGCCGCCGGGTCCTCGCGCTCGATGGCCTGGATCAGCGTGCGCACGCGCACGTCGATCTCGACGTCCTGCTCCCACAGTTCCGATAGCTCGGAGGGCTCCTGCCGGGCCTGGGCCATGGCGGGATTCTACCGCGCCGGCGGGGCTGTCCACAGGCCGGGCCCCGGTCCGGAGAGCCGGGTGGCGGGCCCGCGGCCACGCGCCATCCTCAGGGCGATGAGTCGATTCGTCATCCGCGGCGGGCGGCCCCTCAGCGGCGAGATCCGCGTGAGCGGCAACAAGAACGCCGTGCTGCCGATGATCGCGGCGTCGCTGCTGACCTCCGACGAGGTCGTGCTGACCAACGTGCCCGATATCCGCGACGTGGCCTCGATGCTGGAGATCGCCTCCCACCTGGGGGTGGAGGTCTCGCGCGACGGCCCCGAGCTGCGGCTGCGGGCGGCCCGGATCGACGTGGACGAGATCCCCTGGGAGCTGTGCGAGAAGACGCGCACGAGCTTCCTGTTCGTCGCGCCCCTGCTGCACCGGGTGGGCCGCGCGCGGGTCTACCCGCCCGGCGGCGACCTGATCGGCCGGCGGCGCCTCGACGCCCACTTCTACGGCCTGCGCAAGCTGGGCTGCGAGGTGGACCACGAGCAGCTCGAGCTGGCCGCGCCCGCCGGGATGAGCGGCGACCTGCTCTTCTTCGACGAGGCCAGCGTCACCGCGACCGAGCACATCCTGATGGCCGCGGTGCTGGCCAAGGGCCGCACGGAGATCCGCAACGCGGCCAGCGAGCCCCACGTGCAGAACCTGGCCGAGCTGCTGATCGCCATGGGCGCGCGCATCAGCGGCCTGGGATCCAACGTGCTGGTGGTCGAGGGCGTGGCGGAGCTCGGCGGCGCGCGCTGCGCGGTCGAGGGGGACCACATCGAGGCGGGGAGCTACCTGGCCCTGGGCGCGGCCACGGGCGGCGAGGTCCGCGTGACGGGCACGCGCCGCGGCCACTACTGGATGATCCACCGCGTCTTCGAGAAGCTCGGCGTCGAGCTCGAGATCGAGGCGGACTCGGTGCGCGTCCCCGGCGGTCAGACCCCGCAGGTGCGGCCCGACGCCGGCGGTCACATCCCGCGCATCGACGACGGTCCCTGGCCGCAGTTCCCCTCGGACCTGATGAGCGCCATGGTCGTGCTGGCGACGCAGGTCGAGGGCACGCTGCTCTTCTTCGAGAAGCAGTTCGAGAGCCGGCTGTACTTCGTCGATCCCCTGGTCCAGATGGGTGCCAGCATCCTGGTCTGCGATCCCCACCGCGCGATCGTCACCGGGCGAACGCCCCTGGTCGGGCAGACGGTGCGCAGCCCCGACATCCGCGCCGGCATGGCGCTGATGATGGCGGCACTGTGCGCGACCCGCCGCCCGAGCGTGGTCCAGAACGCCGAGATCGTCGACCGCGGCTACGAGCGCATCGACGAGAAGCTGCGCGCGCTCGGCGCCGACATCGAGCGCGCATCGGACTGAGCTCAGCGCGTGCCGCCGCCCCGGGGGAGCAGGAGCAGCGAGACCGTGGCGTCGCGGCCCTCGGCCCAGCGCTGCTTGTAGGGCGCCACCGCACCGAGGTCATAGGCCCCGATGCCCTGCTCGCAGAGCGTGCGCAGCGCCTCGAGCTGCAGTGCGTTGCCCAGGCCGAGCTCGCGCAGCTCCGCATCGAAGCTGAACTGCAGGCCCCGGAAGCGCCCGTCCAGGGCCGCCCCGTGCAGGTAGCCGACGTCGCGGCCGTCGGCATCCCGTGCGAGCCAGACCTGCAGCGCGCCCTCGCGCGCCAGCCGGGGCCACATGGCGGCGTAGAACGCGGCCATCGGGCCCTCCGCCACGCCATTGCCCGCGGCGGTCTTCCAGCTGCGGCGCTCGACGGCGCGGACGCGCGCGTACAGCGCGTCGAGGTGGGCGGCCGCGGGGCGCACGTGCTCGAAGCGAATGCCCGCGTCGCGCACGTCCCGGGCCGCCGCGCGCAGGCCGCGCCGGAACGCGCGCGAGCGCCGCGCCAGAAAGCCGTCGAGGCCGCCCTCGAGCGAGGCGACACAGCGCACGGTGTCGTCGGTCCGCTGCGCGCGCACCCGCCCCCGCAGCGCCGTCGCCCAGGCCGCGGTGGCGGGTCCCGACGGCGGCACGCCCGTCAGCCAGACCGGCCAGGCGCCCAGCGGTCCGTCGAGCAGCCGGGCCAGTAGCTCACCGGCGCCCTCGCCCGCCAGCGGACAGGCGAAGGCCCACATCGACTCCAGCGGCACCAGCAGCGCGCGTCCCTCCTGCGCGCGGGCGAGCGCCAGCAGCACGAAGGACGCACCCGGACCGGCGCCTCCCCTGTAAGCGTGCAGCTCGCGCCCGGGCCCGAACGCCCGGTGATACGGGATCACCCACGCGCTGCGAGAGCAGAAGCGATCGACGCCGGCGGTCGCATCGACTGCCTGGTCGAACGCCCCGGCACACGCTTCCAGCTCGTCGAGGTCGAGACGCTCCACCGGCTGCAAAGCGTAACACCCGACGCGGCTGGTAGACTCCGGCTTGCGGGAGGACCCCATGGCGAGCAAGCGCGGCAAGATCCAGATGAGCGACGAGGAGATGCGGGACTTCATCGAGACCCGCAAGAGCATGCAGGTGTGCACGCTGAACCAGGACGGCTCGCCGCACCTGACCACGCTCTGGTTCGCGATGATCGACGGGAAGGCCGTCTTCGAGACCTTCACCAAGTCGCAGAAGATCCGGAACCTGCAGCGCGATCCGCGCATCGCGGTGCTCTGGGAGGACGGGGTCGAGTACGCCGAGCTGCGCGGCGTGTCGATCAACGGCCGCGCCGAGCTGGTCAGCGATCCCGGGAAGGTGCACGCCCTGGCCCGACCGGTCATGGGCCGCAACAACCCGGGACTGACCGAGCAGCAGCTCGACGACCTGGTCAAGATGATGGCCGCCAAGCGCACCGCCGTGGTCGTGCACCCCGAGAAGATCATGAGCTGGGACCACAGCAAGCTGGGCGGTGGCTACTAGTCACCCGGTCCGCGGGGTGGAGGCGTTCCGGATCGAGGTTCCCGACGCCGACCTGATCGACCTGCGCGACCGCCTGGCCCGCACACGCCTGCCCGACCAGCTCCCGGGCACCGGCTGGGAGCGCGGCACGGACCTGGGCTACCTGCGCGAGCTCTGCGACTACTGGCGTGAGGACTTCGACTGGCGCGCCGTCGAGGCGCATCTCAATCGCCTGACCCAGCTCCGCGGCGAGATCGACGGCGAGCGCATCCACTGCGTGTACGAGCGCGCGGCGCGCGACGACGCCACGGCGCTGCTGCTGCTGCACGGCTGGCCCAGCACCTTCGCGGAGTTCGACAAGCTGGTCGAGCCGCTGCGCGACGGCAGCCCGGCGTTCCACGTCGTGGTGCCCTCGCTGCCGGGCTACGGCTTCTCGGGCCCGACGCACGACACGGGCTGGACGCCGCGGCGCATCGCGGCCGCGCTCGACGAGCTGATGCGGCGCCTGGGCCACGCGCGCTACGCCGTGCACGGCGGCGACTGGGGCAGCATGGTCGCGTCGCAGCTCGGCCTGCAGTTCCCCGAGCGCGTGATCGCCATTCACCTCAGCATGGTCTTCCCGGTCAGGCCGCGCGACGGCGATCCCATGGAGGGCCTGACCGCGGCCGAGAAGGAGGCGGTCGCGACCATGTACCGCGACGGCCGCGAGGAGACCGGCTACCAGCGCCTGCAGAGCACGCGACCGCGGAGCCTGGCGCCGGCGCTGAACGACTCCCCGGCCGGGCTCGCCGCCTGGATCGTGGAGAAGTTCCGCGCCTGGAGCGACTGCGGCGGCGACGTCGAGCGCGCCTTCACGCGCGACGAGCTGCTGACCTGCGTGACGATCTACTGGCTCACCGGGACGATCCACTCCTCGATGCGCCTGTACTGGGAGGCCCAGCACGCCGGGGCCGGGGACTCGGGGCCGCTGCAGCGCGTACCGGTGCCGATGGGGCACGCGCGCTTCCCCGGAGACGCCTTCCGCACGCCGCGGCGCTGGGCCGAGCAGCTCTACGACGTGCGCCACTGGGTCGAGATGCCGCGCGGCGGCCACTTCGCCGCGCTCGAGGCGCCCGATCTGCTGGCCGACGACCTGCGGACCTTCCTGGCCGCGCTCGCGTAGCGCGGGTCAGCCCGCGGCGATCTCCGCCGCCTTCGCGCAGGCGGGGCGCGACGTCACGCGCTCGAGCCAGGCGCGAAGCGCCGGGCGTCCCTCGAGCAGACCGCGGCCGGCAGCCAGCTGCACCGGCAGCACCATCATCAGGTCGGCCGCCGTGAAGGCGTCGCCGGCCAGGTGCTCTCGACCGCCGAGCTCCGACTCGAGCCAGGCCAGCTGGGCGTCGATGCCCTGGCGCACACCGTCAGCCATCGGGCCGGGCTGCGTGCCCGGAATCGTGCCGTCCAGGAACATCAGCGTCACGGCCATCGCCATCGCCGAGCCCTCGGCGAAGTGCAGCCACTGGAGGTAGCGCGCGCGCCCGGGCGCCCCCGGCGGCGGAGCCAGGCGGCCGTCGCCGTGGCGCTCGAGCAGGTGCTCGACGATCGCGCCGGACTCGACCAGCAGCGCGTCGCCGTCGCGCACGACCGGCGCCTTGCCCAGCGGGTGCAGCTGCCGCAGCGCCTCGGGCGCGCGCTGGGTGGCGGGGTCGCGCGCGAAGCGCTCCACCTGGTACGGGACCCCGAGCTCCTCGAGCAGCCAGATCACGCGCTCCGAGCGCGAGCGTTCCAGGTGATAGACGGTGATCATCGCGGCGCATCCTCCCGTGCAGCGCGCGAGCCGCGCACCACGCCCGCCGGGGCGGCCCCTCTCATACGGTGCATGCAGGGGGCGGTCAAGCGCAGGGCCGCCGATCGAGACAGCGCGCCTCGCCAGCGTGGGCGCACGCGGTCCCGGGCCCGCGCGGGAAAAACGGCGCGGGCGCGGCTACCCTCGCGCCATGGCGGAGCCCGGACGCTTCTCGGTCCACCTGGCCAAGGAGGACTTCAAGTTCGCTGCGGCGCACTTCACGCTCTTCGAGGACGGCCCGGCCGAGCTCCTGCACGGCCACAACTACCGGGTGGCCGTGGACCTCGAGGGGGAGCGCCTCGACAGCGTCGGCCTGCTGGTCGACATCGCGTCGGTCAAGCGCTGCATCCGCTCCGCGTGCGCGCGCCTGGACGAGCGCACGCTCGTGCCCGAGCACAGCGATCGCGTCCAGCTCGAGCGCCGCGCGGGCCAGGTCGAGCTGCGCTTCGAGGGTCGCAGCTACGTGCTGCCGGCCGACGACGTGCTGCCCCTCCCGCTGTCCAACGTGTCGATGGAGCTGCTCGCCCGGCTGCTCTGGCAGCAGATCGTGGAGTCGCTGCGCGACACGCGCGTGGACACGCTACGCGTGATCCTGCACGAGACGTCCGGCCAGAGCTGCAGCTACCGCGCCCCGGTCGGCTGAGGGCGCGCGGCCGGTCAGCCGCGCCGGGCGCGCACGGCAGCGGCCAGCTCGCCGAAGAGCGGCAGCGTCCGCTCCCAGCTCATGCAGGCGTCCGTGATGCTCTGGCCGTAGGCGGCGTCGGGACCACCGTCCTGGCGGCCGTCGACCAGGAAGCTCTCGAGCATCAGGCCGCAGACCCGCCGGCTGCCGTCGCGGACCTGCGCGGCCACCTCGAGGGCCACGTCGGGCTGGCGGGTGTGATCCTTGGAGCTGTTGGCGTGACTGCAGTCGATCATCACCGCCGGGCGCAGGCCCGAGGCCTCGAGCTGCTCGCAGACCGCGGCCACGGATGCCGCATCGTGATTGGGACCCGAGGAGCCCCCGCGCAGGATCACGTGCGTGTCGGGATTTCCGGCCGTGGCGACGATCGCGGCCACCCCCTGCTTGGTCACCGACAGGAAGTGGTGCGGGTGGGCGCTGGAGCGGATCGCGTCGATCGCGATCTGCACGGTGCCGTCGGTACCGTTCTTGAAGCCGACCGGCATCGACAGGCCCGAGGCCAGCTCGCGATGCACCTGGCTCTCGGACGTCCGCGCACCGATCGCGCCCCACGAGACGCAGTCGGCGATGAACTGCGGCGAGATCGGATCGAGGAACTCGGTCCCACTCGGCAGCCCGAGCTCGGTGACGTCGATCAGCAACCGTCGCGCCAGGCGCAGGCCGTCGTTGATGGCGAACGTGTCGTCCAGATACGGGTCGTTGATCAGACCCTTCCAGCCCACGGTCGTGCGCGGCTTCTCGAAGTAGACACGCATGACGACGCAGAGGTCGTCGCGGCGCTCGGCCGCGACCTTGGACAGGCGCCTGGCGTACTCGAGCGCCGCGTCGGTGTCGTGGATGGAGCAGGGCCCGACCACCAGCAGCAGCCGGTCGTCCTCGCCGCGGAGGATGCGGGCGATCTCGTCGCGAGCGCTGGCGATGGTCTGCGAGGCCTCCTCGTCCACCGGCAGCTCCTCCATGAGGATGGCCGGCGGCAGCAGGGGCCGCAGATTCTCGATGCGCAGATCGTCGAGGCGGTTCGGCATGGGGTCCGGGATGGTATCGGCCGGCCGGGCCGAATGCGAGATGGCCGGCACGCGCGCCCGCGCGTTTGCGGGTCCGGCGCCGGCTTGCGCCGCGGGGTGCGCGCGCAGTATCCAGGCAGCCCATGCGCAATCGCACTGGCCAGCGACCCCGGGAGAACAGAATGCACCGCATCACCCTGCCCCTCGTCGCGCTCGCGCTGCTGATCGGCGCCGCCGCCTGCGCCAGCGCCCAGCTCGACGACGGCCCGCCGGAGCTGCACATCCTGCTGACCAACGACGACGGCATCGACGCCGTCGGGCTCCAGACGCTGAAGGAGGCCCTGCGCGACGCCGGCCATCGCGTGACCGTGGCCGCCCCGGCCAGCAACCAGAGCGGCAAGAGCGCCGCGATCAGCTTCGGCGCCCTGAAGGTCGAGGAGCGCGGCCCGGGCGAGTACGCGATCGACGCCACGCCCGCGACCTGCGCGATGTTCGGCATGAGCGCCCTGGCGGACCCCGAGGCGCCCTTCGACCTGCTCGTATCGGGCACCAATCACGGTGCCAACGCGGGAGGCGCGGCCAGCGTCTCGGGAACCGTCGGCGCCACCACCGTCGCGGCGCTCGGCCTCGGCGGCGGCCTGCCGGCGATCGCGGTCAGCACCGACCCGATCACCGCGGATACCGCCGACGACGCCTTCGGCGAGCACTTCGAGAACGTGGCCGGCTTCGCGGTGCGGCTGATCGACGCGCTGCAGCGCAGCGCGGGCGGCGACGGGCTGATCCCGCCCGGCGTCCGGCTCAACGTCAACTACCCGGCGCGCGAGCCCGAGGACATCAAGGGTGTGCGCGTGGCGCCCCAGGGCGGCAGCTTCGGGCTCGGGGTGAGCTTCGAGGAGCAGGTGCCGGGCGTGTGGGCGCCGCGACTCGGGCGCGCACCGCGCAGCAGCGGCACCGCCAGTCCGGATGGCGACGCCACGCTGCACGCCGACGGCTGGATCACGATCGCGCCGCTCGACACCGACCAGACCGCCCCGGCCCCGGTGCTGCACCAGCTGCGCCGGCGGCTCGCGAACCTGCCCGTGCGCGACCCCGAGGAGGAGGACTGAGCGCGCGCCCGCCGCCTCGAAGCGCGGGCAGCGCTCACTCTCGCCCGGCCCGGGCGCGCGTGCGGGCCCGGATGCACCGCGCCGCCCTCGCGGCGTACCCTGGAGGCGTGCCCCCTGCCGCCTCCCCTCTCGCCGGCGTCCGCGTGCTGGACCTGACCCGCGTGGCCAGCGGCCCGGCCGGGCGCCGGGGCGGCGACAGCGCGGCAGTGCCGGCGGAGCTGCTGGAGATCGGCGCGGACGAGGCCGCGCGCCTGGAGGCGGACGGCGTGCTGCACGCCGATCCCGCGGGAGAGCCGCAATGAGGCACGCCGCGTTCCGGCCCGACACCCTGCTGGCGCTGCTGCTCGCTCTGGGCGGATGCGACGCCGCCGACACACCCCGGCGCCAGCCCCCCGCCGTCGCCCCGGCGACCGACGCCGCGGCAGCCGAGGCGCCGCGCGGCCCCTGCGACGCGCGCAGCCCCCTGCGCAACCCCTACTACGGAGACCTCCACATCCACACCGCGCTGTCGTTCGACGCGTTCACCTCGGACGCACGCGCGCTGCCCGACGACGCCTATCGCTTCGCGCGCGGCGAGCCACTGCGGCTCCCGCCGCTCGACGCTCAGGGCCATCCCACCCGCGAGATCCGCCTCGAGCGACCGCTGGACTTCGCCGCGGTCACCGACCACGCGGAGTGGATCGGCGAGGTCTCGCTGTGCACGCGACCCGGCTCGCCCGCGTACGACCTGGCCGGCTGCCGGATCTTCCGCGGCGACACGCCCGTGCCCGCCGACAGCCTGGCGGGGCGCATGGCCGGCCTGACCGGGTCCACGCCCGACCAGCTGCTCGGGCAGGTCTCCGCACCCGGCCGCTCGGTCGAGGTCTGCGGACCCGACGGCAGCCGCTGCCTCGAGGCGCAGGGCACGGCCTGGGAGCAGACCCGCGCGGCCACCGAGCGCTGGAACGACCGCAGCCCGGCCTGCCGCTTCACCGCGTTCCACGCCTACGAGTACACGGCCACGCCGCAGATGAGCAAGGTGCACCGCAACGTGGTCTTCCGGAACGCCACCGTTCCGGAACGCCCGATCTCGTACCTGGAGGAGCCGGACGTGGACGACCTGTTCCGCGCGCTGGCCGACCGCTGCAACGACGCCGGCACCGGCTGCCAGGCCCTGGCGATCCCGCACAACTCGAACCTGTCCAACGGGCGCATGTTCACGGTCACCGGGCGCGACACGCCGCTGCACGCCCAGCGCGCGCGGGCGGCGCTGCGCGCGCGCATGGAGCCGCTGGTCGAGATCATGCAGACCAAGGGCGACTCGGAGTGCCGCAACGGGATGCACGGCGTGGTCGGACCGCGCGACGAGCTCTGCGGCTTCGAGAAGTTCCGCCGCCCCGATACGCCGGACTGCGGCGAGGGGACCGGCTCCGGCGCGCTGCTGGACCAGGGCTGCGTGTCGCGCCTGGACTTCGTGCGCTACGCGCTGATCGAGGGGCTGCGCGAGCAGTCGCGCCTGGGCGTGAACCCCTACCGGCTGGGCATCACGGCGAGCACCGACACCCACAACGCCGCGCCGGGCGACACCGAGGAGACCTCGTTCGAGGGCGTCTTCGGCGTCCGCGACGCCGACGTCGCCTCGCGACTCTCGAACGCCGCACAGCTCTCGGGCGCGATCACGAACCTGCGCCTGAACCCCGGCGGCCTGGTCGGGGTCTGGGCCGAGGAGAACGCGCGCGACGCGCTCTTCGACGCCATGCTGCGCCGCGAGACCTTCGGGACCAGCGGCCCGCGCATCGCGCCGCGGCTGTTCGGGGGCTGGGCCTACGACCGCGGCCTCTGCGCCAGCCCGGCGCTCGTCGAGCAGGGCTACGCGGACGGCGTGCCCATGGGCGGCGAGCTACCGCCGGCACCCGCCGGCGCTGGCGCGCCGGTGCTCGTGGTGTCGGCGCTCCGCGATCCCGGCGCGCCGGGCCTGAAGACGGCGAAGCTGCAGCGCATCCAGGTGATCAAGGGCTGGGT
>JAJDAJ010000072.1 GCA_029261925.1 Deltaproteobacteria bacterium
CGGCAGGACGATGCTGCCGAGCCCGTCGCCGCCGCCGACGGCCTGCCCGCGCCCCTGCTCGAACTCGCGCACGGTCAGCGCGGCCGCCAGCGCGTCGAGCATGTCGCGCGGGCCGGGCCGGAAGTCGTCGAACGCGAGTCGCATCTCGACGGCGGCGCCGGCAGGCAGCATGCCGTACGACGCCGAGGGAAACGCCTCGTGGGTGACGTGCGCGCGCAGGCTGTCGAAGATCCGGAAGCCCAGCTCCATCCACGGCGGCGCCGTACCGCGCAGCGGTGTCCACTGCGGGTTGGCCAGGCCGTGCGCCTTGACGACCACCTCGCAGTGGCGGCCGGCGCCCTTCTCGGACGGCCGCCGCGGGTGCCAGGCAGCACCGCGCCAGTACCAGCGGCGCGGTGCGGGGAGCGGCTGCCGCGGCGCGTCGATGCCGAAGACGGGGGCCGGCAGCTCCGAGGCGAGCTCCCCGAGCTCGCGCGTCAGGGCGCCGGGCTCGCGCGGAAGCCAGCCGCTGCGGATCACGCGTGCGTCGGAGTCGAGCACCGCGTAAGGGCAGCGGCGCGCCGCCTGCACGTCGATCCCGACGTAGCTCCGAGCTCGCCCCGCGCCCATGCCAGGAACATAGGCGCTCCGCGCGCCCGGGGCCTGCGGCCCTCCCGGCCGGGGCCCGGCCACGCCGCTCAGCCGCCGGGGTGCGCCTCGTCGGGGGGCACGTCGCGCACGTGGGTGGCGAAGTGCCAGTGGTGCTCCTCGGGATCAGCCGCCGTGTACATGCGGTCGCCGTACGGCTTGTCCTCGGGGGGCGAGACGATCCGCGCGCCGGCCGCAACGGCCTGCTCGTGGTGGGCATCGACGTCGTCCACGTACACCAGCACGCTTGAGTGGCGCTGCCCCAGCTTGCCGGGGCTGGCCATGTCCATGTCCGGGACGATCGAGGCCAGCATCAGCACGCTGTCGCCGCAGCAGACCTCGGCATGGCCGATGCCCCCGCCGGGCAGCGGCACGCGGAAGCGCTCCTCGAGCCCGAAGGCGCGGCGCAGGAAGTCCAGCGCCGCCGGCCCGTCCTCGTAGTACAGGTAGGGGATGATCCGCTGCATGCCCCCGGGCGGGCTCGACACCATGAGCTCCTCCAGCGCGTCTGCGCGGACCCAGTGTACGGCGTCCGCAGGCGGAGGGAGAGCCCGCGCGAAGGGTCGGAGGGTGAGACGCTCCGCGCGGGCGAGAGGTGGAAATCGCCGCCCCCGGCGCCGAGTCTTACCCGGGGTGGCGCATGAGTCGGGGGCGACGAGATCCGGTGCTTTGAGGGATCTCCAGCAATGTAGATCCCCGGGACAGGCCAGCGCTGTGAACCGCTTCACACATCCGCAGTTTTTCTCGCCACGGGGCCAGAAAGATCCCGGCCCCGGTCCATGCCGCGGCGCCGGACTGGCCCGGGTGGCGCGCCCCCGGCGGAACGCCTATCCAAGGGCCGGGAGCGAGCTCCCGCGTGGCCCAGTAGCTCAGCTGGATAGAGCGCTTGCCTCCGGAGCAAGAAGTCGCAGGTTCGAATCCTGCCTGGGTCACCACGGTTGCATTACGGTCGAAGATCCGTGACGCCTGGACGGTTTCTCGGCAGAGAGCGTTGTTGCGCGGCTCTCGGAATCCGAGAACCACCCGTGACGGAGTCGAATCTGTTCCGGCCCCGTCCAGCCGCGGACCGTTGCCGCGGGGCTCGCCGCCCTCTGGACTCTGCCGGTGGAGTCGCGGGCGACCGGGGTGCCCGACCGGGAAGAGTCGGGTCCAGCTCTCGGCCGATGCGCGTGCCTTGCATGTGCCTCGCCGGTGCCCGATGGATTCGCAGGAGGTCGTCCTCGTGGACGACGGACCGCCGCATCCGGACGCGTTGCGGTTGCGGCTCTTCTACCCCGTGCCCCTGGAACGTGCAGCGAAGACCGTAAGTTCCCGGGAGTCGCAGGCTCTCATCCAGGCTGGCTCGAGCGCAGCGGTCAGACCTGCTCGCATTCTCGCGCCGCTGTTTCCAGCTCGCCCCGAAGCCGGAGTTGCTGCCGGGCGTGTCTGGCCAGCGTTCAGGTGACCCACGAAGGTGTCATCCTGCGCGGGAGGCTGATCGACTTCAGGCGAGGTGTTCGATGCGACGACTGCTGCGGGGGATTCTGCTGGCCATCTCGGCGCTCATCTGGCTCCCGGTATCGGCCACGGCGACGACGATCTCGCTCCACACGCTGGCGGAGGGGAACACGATTCTCCAGGTGACGATGGCGGCCGCCAGGGACACCGGCGGTGGGTCGGCGACGGCCGACACCCGCACCATCTACTACTTCACGCCGGATCTCGGCGATCCCGCGCCGAACACGCACGACTTCACGGGCACGACGTGGCCGTACGTCTTTCTCGATGGCGCGCTCGACGTGGGCGCGGGGATCACGGCCGCGGTCACCACGGCCGGCACGGCCGAGGGCGACATCGTCCTGATCAACGGCAATCCGCTGTACCAGTTCGCCGGCGATACTTCCCCTCTGGATGCCGCTGGCAACTTCGGCCCGTGGTTCTATGTCCAGCCGGACGGCTCGGCCACCCAGGACGCCGTTCCGGAGCCAGCCGCGCTCCTCCTCCTGGCGTCGGGGTTGCTGGCTCTCGCGGGAATCCGTCGCCGTCAGGAGTCCGCACGAGCCCATGCGCACGTCTAGTGTGTAGAAGCTCGACCCGGGTCCAGCGTCCACGGCGGCGCCCGGGGCCTGGACGGCGCAGGCGGCGCAGGCGGGCACGCGTGTCGGCAGGCGGGGAGCGCCGGGGTCGCCCCCGTGCCGGGACGCGGCTAACGTCTCCGGCACCAGGACACCGGGTCCGGGCCGGCTCGCGTCGGCCGGGATACGCCGCCGCCCCGCCGCCGAGAGGCTCCGCCGCCACCAGGACGCATGGCCCAGAGAAAGAAGCGCGCATCCCCTGGCCGCACCGGCGGAGACGGGTCGCCCTCCGAGGGCCGTGGAGCGGGACGCGACGGCTTCTTCACGGCCGCGATCGGGGCCTCGGCCGGCGGACTCGAGGCCCTCGAGGAGCTCTTCGGGAGCCTGCCCGCGGATCCCGGCATCGCGTTCGTCGTGATCACGCACATGCACAGGGAGCACGCGAGCCTGCTGCCCGCGCTGCTGCAGCGGCACACGAAGCTGCCCGTCCAGCCCATCACCGACGGAACCCGCGTCGAGCCCGACCGCATCTTCGTCATCCAGCCGGATCAGCTCGTCCGCGTCGAGGACGGGACCCTGCGGGTCTCTCCGCGGGAGCCGTCCGCAGGACCACTGCTGATCGACCGCTTCCTGCGCTCCCTGGCGCAGGATGCCGGACCCCGCGCCATCGCCGTGATTCTCTCGGGCACCGGGTCCGACGGCACGGTCGGGGTGGGTGAGGTCCGGGCCGCCGGCGGCTTCACCCTCGCGCAGACGCCGGAAAGCGCGAGGTTCGATGGCATGCCGCGGGCTGCCATCGCCGGCGGCAGCGTCGATGCGGTGGCGGAGGCGCGCCAGATGGCGGATCTCCTCGTGCACCACACGCGGCTCGCGGCAGACGGGCGCGATGGCAGCGAGCAGAAGCCGCTCGGGGATCTCGATCTGTCGAGAATCCTGCAGCTCCTGCGCAAGCGCAGCGGGCGAGACTTCTCCGGTTACAAGGCCACCACCGTGCAGCGCCGGGTCGAGAGGCGCCTGGCGGTACACCAGCTGCGCACGGGAGCCGACTACATCCGGCTGCTCGAGGACGAGCCCGCCGAGATCGAGCTGCTGTTCAAGGATCTTCTGATCGGCGTGACCTCGTTCTTCCGCGACGCGGACGCCTTCGAGTCCCTGTTCGAGCGAGCCCTGCTGCCGGCGTTCCAGAGTCTGAACGACGACCACGCCTTCCGTGCGTGGGTGCCGGGCTGCTCGACGGGCGAGGAGGCCTACAGCATCGCGATGCTGCTGCACGAGGCCGCCGCGCGGCAGGGAAAGCCGGTCGGGATCCAGGTCTTCGCGACCGATCTCGACGAGGCGGCCATCGCCAGCGCGCGCGCGGGCCTGTTCGGCGAGGGGATCGCGACCGATGTCGGCGCCGAGCGCCTCGAGCGCTTCTTTGTCCGCGAGGACGACCACTACCGCGTGCGCAAGGAGCTGCGCGAGTCCGTCGTCTTCGCACCGCACGATCTCCTGGCCGACCCTCCATTCCTGCAGCTCGACCTGGTCTCCTGCCGCAACCTCCTGATCTACCTGGACGCCGAGCTGCAGCGCCGGGTGCTTCCGCTGCTGCACTACGCGCTTCGCCCCGGCGGGACCCTCTTCCTGGGCGCCTCGGAGTCCGTCGCGGGACACACCGACCTGTTCGTGGCGATCGATCGCAAGTGGAGGATCTTCAGCAAGCAGGAGGCGGCGAGCGGCACGGGGCTCCCGCTTCCGGACCTGCGCCGCGGCCCGCTCGAGCGCGTTCCGCTCACCGGAAGCACCACGGGTGCGGACACGCGGAGGTCCGCGACCACGCGGAGCCTGGAGGCCGCGCTGCTCCAGTCCGTCGCGCCCGCCAGCGCCATCGTCAACGAGCGCGGCGAGATCCTCTACGTGCACGGAAGAACCGGCCAGTTCCTCGAGCCGGCGCAGGGGCGCGCCGCGATGAACATCTTCGAGATGGCGCGCCCCGGCCTGGCCGCAGAGCTCCGCAACGTCATCCGGCACGCCTCGCTCGCCGCCGACGATGCCGCGGCTTCCGGGATCCGGGTCGGGGCGGATGGTGGCGCGCTGACCGTGGATCTGCGGGTCAAGTACATCCGCGAGCCGGACAGCGTCCGGGGTCTCATGGTGGTCTCGTTCGAGCCGCGACCCGTCGAGATCGAGGAGGCCGGCACTCCGGTGGACGGGACTCCGGGCGAGAGCCAGCTGCGCAGGGAGCTGGAGGTGGAGCTGCATCGGGCGCACGAGTCCCTCCAGGGCACGATCCAGGACCTGCAGCGAGCCAACGAGGAGCTGGAGTCCGCGAACGAGGAGCTGCAGAGCACCAACGAGGAGCTCGAAACCTCCAAGGAGGAGGCCCAGTCCCTCCACGAGGAGCTGCAGAGCGTCAACACCGAGCTCCACACGAAGGTGGACTCGCTCTCGGAAGCCAACGACGACCTCCAGAACCTGATGAACGCGACCGACATCGGGACGCTATTCGTCGACGAGGAGCTGCGGATCAAGCGCTTCACGCGCGCCGCCACCCAGCTCGTGCACCTGATCGCGTCGGACGTGGGCCGGCCGCTCGAGGACCTCCAGACCACGCTCGACTATCCGCAGCTCGCGAGCGACTGTCGCGAGGTCCTCGAGACGCTCGTCCCGGTCGACAGGGAGATGCCCGGCCGTGACGAGCGCTGGTACCAGCTGCGCATCGCTCCCTACCGGACCTCGTCGAGCAGCATCAGGGGGCTGGTGATCACGTTCATCGACGTCACCGAGCGCAGGAAGGCCCAGGACGTCGTGGACGAGGTGAGCAGCTTTGCCGGCGCCATCGTCGATGGCCTGCGCGAGGCCATCGCGATCCTCGACGACAACCTCCGCGTGGTGGCCGCGAACGCGCGGTTCCACGCGAAGTTCGGAACCGACCGGGACAGCACCCTGGGTCGGCGCATCTACGAGGTCGCGGGGCGGCAGTGGGACCTCCTGCCGCTGCGCCGGCTGCTCGAGGAGATCGTGCTGGCGGATCGTAACTTCGACGACTTCGATGCCGAGTTCCGGCTGCCGGATGGTCAGACGCGGCGCCTGCTCCTGAACGCGCGGCGTCTGCGCCAGCCGGGCGGCGGCGCCGATCTGATCCTGCTCGCCTTCGAGGAGCCGTCCGAGCGCCGGCCGGAGTCGGGCGGATGAGTCGCGGGCGTGAGTCCCGCTCTGCGCGGCCGGCGGCCCCCGATGGGCTCGCGGCGCTCCTCGGGGATCTGCGGGCGTGCAACGCGGAGCTCGAGAGCCAGCGGCGCGAGCTGAAGTCGACCCTGGGCGAGCTCGAGACCTCCTGCGCACGCTTCCGGAGCCTGTACGACGGGGCACCGGTTCCCTACGTGATCCTGAGCACGGACGGCCTCGTCCTCGACGCGAACCGGGCTGCACTGGAGCTGCTCGGGCTCGACGACAGCAGGCGCCCCGCGCGCTTCGAGGCCGCGCCCCTCGCGTGCTTCCTGGTCGGCGACGACGTCGAGGCCCTCGAAGAGCACCTGCGTGCCGTCGTCGACACCGGGGAGCGGCAGAGCTGCGAGCTCCGCGTTGCGCGTCGCGGCGGAGAGCCACGCATCACGGAGGTCGCGAGCGCGCTGCAGGAGGGCACGCACGAGCACGACCGCCGCGTCCGCTCGATCCTGATCGACGTCACCGATCGCCGGAACGCGGAGCGCCGCACCCGCGCGCTCGAGGAGCGGCTGCAGCGCAGCGAGCGTCTCGAGGGGCTGGGCATCCTCGCGGGCGGCATCGCGCACGACTTCAACAACCTGCTGATGGGCGTGCTCGGCAATGCCGAGATGGCCCTCGCGTCGATGTCCGGGGATGCACCCGAGAGGAACGGTCTGCTGCAGATCCAGCAGGCCGCGCTGCGGGCGGCGGATCTCTGTCAGCGCATGCTCGACAGCGCCGGGCGCGGCGAGCTGGAGATGAATCCCGTCGACGTCTCGGCGCTCGCTGCGGAGACGGTCGCGCTGGCGCGGCCCGGATTCGAGGGTCGGATTCGCGTGGAGCTCGAGCTGGCGCGCGACCTGCCTGCCGTCCGGGCGGACGCCGGGCGACTGCACCAGGTGATCCTGAACCTGCTCACCAACGCCGCCGAGGCGATCGAGCCGGATTCCGGCCGGATCCGGATCCGGACCGCCCGCATCGGCCGGGACGCGATGCCGTCCGAGTTCGTGGTCGGCGAGCGCCCGGCCGGACGGGACTGCGTGCTGATCGAGGTCGAGGACACGGGGTGCGGGATGGACGCGCGGACGCAGGAGCGGATCTTCGACCCGTTCTTCACGACGAAGTTCACCGGGCGCGGACTCGGGCTCGCGTCACTGGTCGGCATCGTCGGCTCGCACGGCGGCTCGCTGGACCTCCGGAGCGAGCCGGGCAGGGGGACGACCTTCCGCGTGTTCCTGCCGGGCTGTGCGGGCCCCGCGAGATCCGCAGACGCTCTCGCGGCCCTCGACGGTGACCGCGTCGCGACCGGGACGATCCTGCTCGTGGACGACGAGGCGGCGGTGCAGTGGGCGACGCGGAGAATGCTCGAGACTCTGGGCTACACGGTGCTCGTCGCCTCCGACGGTGCGGCAGCCATCGAGCTCTTCGAGCGCGAGGCGGCACAGACCACGGCTGTCCTCGTCGACGCCACCATGCCCGGACTGCCGCTGCGGGAGACGATCCACGCGCTGAACCGTCTGAACCCGGCGGTCCCGGTGGTGCTGTGGAGTGGCTTCCCCGAGGAGCAGGCGCGCCGCGGCTGCGAGGACGTGCGCATCGCGGCCTTCGTGCCGAAGCCGTGTCGCAAGGCGCAGCTCGGCGCGGCCCTGCAGGGCGCCATCATGCAGGGCAGCTGCTAGGGCGCTGCGCCCCGACGGCACGCGACCTGCCGCCGCGTGCTCTGCCCTGCCATCGCTCTTGTCCTGCGGGTCGTCACCTGAGAGGATCACCTGGCAGAGGCTGTAGTTCTCGTTCTCCCCGCCCTCCCTGGACGATGCGATGCAAGCTCAGGCACCCCAGACGCCGCGCTGGTCCGCGCGGATCCTGCTCGCGCTGCTGGTCGTCTCGTCGGCGGGCGTGGCCCGCGCGGAGTCCTCGGTCGCGCGTCAGTGGAACGAGGCGCTGCTCGAGGCGATCCGCGCGGACTTCGCCCGACCCACCGTGCACGCACGGAACCTGTTCCACACCTCGGTCGCGATGTGGGATGCCTGGGCCGCGTACGATGATCGCGCGGTGCAGTACCTGCACCGGGAGAAGGCCGGTGCCACGGACCTTGGCGCCGCGCGCGCCGAGGCGCTGAGCCACGCGGTCTACCGCGTGCTGTCGGCGCGCTTCGCGGGCTCGCCCGGAGCGGCCGGGTCGTTCGCGCGCTTCGATGCGCTGATGGACGCGCTCGGCCTCGACGCAGGCTTCACCTCGACGCAGGGAGAGACGCCGGCCGCGCTGGGCAACCGCATCGCGGCGACGGTGCTGGCCTCCGGCGCCAGCGACGGGGCCAACGAGGCCGCCGGCTACGCCAACCGGTACTACGCTCCGGTGAACCCGCCGCTGCTGCCGGCCCTGCCGGGGAATCCGGGTCTTCTCGATGCCAATCGCTGGCAGCCCCTGGCCCTGCAGTTCTTCGTCGACCAGAGCGGCAACGCCTTCCCGTTCGGGGTGCCCGAGTTCCTGGGTCCGGAGTGGGGCCAGGTGACTCCGTTCGCGCTGGAGCGGGCCGACCGCACGGTCTACCGGCGCGACGGCTTCGAGTACTGGGTGTATCACGATCCGGGGCCGCCCCCGCGGCTCGGCGGGCGGGACGAGGCCTACTACACGTGGGGCTTCGAGATGGTGGCGCGCTGGAGCGAGCATCTCGATCCCGCCGACGGCGTGATCTGGGACATCTCGCCGGCGTCGCTCGGCAACACGGCGCTGCCTGACCCCGACGCGTTCGAGACCTACTACGACTTCGATGACGGCGGGGACCGTGGCCGCGGCTACGCGACCAATCCGGTCACCGGCGAGCCGTACACCCCGCAGCTCGTGCCCCGCGGGGACTACGCGCGCGTGCTCGCCGAGTTCTGGGCAGACGGTCCCGACTCCGAGACGCCGCCCGGTCACTGGTTCGTGATCGCCAACCACGTCTCCGATCATCCGCTGCTCCGCAAGCGGATCGGGGGCAAGGGCCCGACGGTCGATGACCTCGAGTGGGACGTGAAGCTCTACCTGGCCCTGGGGGGGGCGATGCATGACGCTGCGATCGCGGCCTGGGGCGCCAAGGGCTGGTACGACTACCTGCGTCCCGTGTCCGCACTGCGTCACATGGCCGACCTCGGGCAGGCGTCGGATCCGGACGCTCCGTCGTACCACCCGCAGGGCCTGCGGCTCGAGCCCGGCCGGATCGAGATCGTGACCTCCGCGAGCAGTGCCGCGGGCGAGCGCCACGCTCACCTGGCCGACCATGTCGGCAAGATCGCCCTGCGGGCCTGGCGCGGCCCCGATCACATCGGCGATCCCGCGACGAGCGCGGCGGGGGTCGGCTGGATCCTGGCCGGGCGCTGGTGGCCCTACCAGCGGCCGACCTTCGTGACCCCGCCCTTCGCCGGCTACCTCTCGGGCCACAGCACCTTCAGCCGCGCCGCCGCCGAGCTGCTCACCCGGTTCACGGGCTCGCCGTACTTCCCGGGCGGGCTGGGCGAGTTCCCGTGTCCGCGCGACGAGTTCCTGGTCTTCGAGGACGGCCCGAGCGTCGACGTCACGCTGCAGTGGGCCAGCTACTACGATGCCTCCGACCAGACCAGCCTGTCGCGGATCTGGGGCGGCATCCATCCGCCCGCCGACGACCTGCCGGGTCGCCGGGTCGGCGCCCGCGTGGGCAAGGCCGCGTACTCCCGCGCCGTGTCGCACTTCGGAAAAAAACCCCGCCCCGGCGCACCTAGCTGCCGTCGCGTGCACCGGTACCTGAAGAAGCATCCCGAGCTGCGGCAGTGGGCCGAGCGCCGCCCGCGTACCCGGCTCGGCGCCGCCGTCCTGCGCTGCCTCGCGGAGGCGCCCGGCGCGCGCTGAGCGCTCCGCCCCGGATCGCGCGCCGGACCCCCGGAACCGCGCCGCGTGAACGGCGCCCTATGATGGCGGGCGATGCGACCGGTACCGCAGCCCACGGAGATCTCGCGCCCCTTCTGGGAGGCCACCCGGCGCGGTGAGCTGCGCGTCCAGCGCTGCGGCGACTGCGGCCGGATGTGGTGGACGCCGCAGCTCGCGTGCCCGGAGTGCCTCTCGGAGCGCTACGAGTGGGCGCGGGTGAGCGGGCGGGCCACGCTGTACAGCTGGTCGGTGGTGCACCGGCCGGCCGATCCGGTGGCCTTCGCGGACGAGATCCCGTACGTGGTCGCCATCGTGCAGCTCGAGGAGGGGCCCCACATGCTCACGAACGTCGTGGGCTGCGAGCCCGGGGAGCTGCGGGCGCGAATGCCGCTCGAGGTCGCGTTCGAGCCGCTCACCGACGAGATCACGCTGTACAAGTTCCGGCCCGCGGCGGCGCGCTCGTGAATGCCTCCCGGCAGCCCGTGATCGCGGGCGTGTACACCACGCAGCAGACGCGGGACTCGAAGGGCCGCACGGGGCTCAGCTACGGGCTCGAGGCGCTCCGCGGGGCCCTCGACGACGCCGGCATGCAGCGCAGCGAGATCGAGGGGCTGTACCCCATGGTCAGCCACTGGCCGGCGGGCCCGCCGTCGCCGAGCTGGTACCAGCAGTTCAGCGTCTGGCCGTACCAGCTGGGGATCCCGATCCGCTGGTTCACGGGCGGGCTCAACGCGGCGCAGACGGGGGCCCCGGCGATCCTCGACGCGGCGGCGGCCATCCGCACCGGGAACATCGACACGGCGGCGATCGTGCTGGGCAGCGCGCACCCGCCGCGGAGCGACGGCCGCACGGCCGTGTGGACGCGGCACGGTCACGAGTTCACCGGCTGGACCGGGTCGTACACCTCGGTGCAGTTCTCGCTGGTCGCGCGCCGGCACATGATCCAGTACGGCACGACGCCCGAGCAGCTCGCCGCGCCGGCCGCCGTGATCCGCGGTCACGGCCACGTGAATCCCGACGCGGTCATGTACCACCGCGGCCCCGTCGAGGTCAGCGACGTGCTCGAGAGCCGCATGATCGCCGATCCGCTCACGCTGCTGATGTGCGCGCAGGTCAACGACGGCGGCGGCGCCATGATCATCACCACGCTCGAGCGGGCGCGGGACCTGCCCACCACGCCGATCCACATCCTGGGCGGAGCCGACCAGCTCTCGTATCCCGCCTACCAGGAGGTGCCGCTGCTGGAGCACCACCTCGGTCACCCGTTCCCGACCGACTGGGTCGACAAGGGCTTCGCCCGGGCCGGGGTCACGCGCGCCGACCTGGACTTCCTGGAGCTCTACGACGGCTTCTCGATCTGGATCCTGACGCAGCTGGAGATGCTGGGCCTGTGCGGACCGGGGGAGGGCGGTCCGCTGGCGGAGAGCGGGGCGCTGGCCATCGACGGTCGCTACCCGACCTGCACCGATGGTGGCTGCATGTCGTTCTCGCACAACGGCACGCCCTCGCTGTTCCGGCCGATCGAGGCGGTGCGGCAGCTGCGCGGCGAGGTGCTCGACGACTGCCCCGGCGGCCGGCACACCTACGAGCGTGCCACGTGCCGCAAGGTGCGCGATCCCTCGATCGGGCTCGCCATGACCATGGGCCCCCCGACTGGCGGTGGCAACTTCGTGGTGCTGGCGCGCGACTGAGTCGGGCGCGGGCTCCCGGGATCTCTCCGGGCGGGGAGAGGCGCGCCGCGCCCCGGAGACCCCGGAGACGCGGCGCGCCGGGTGTGCGCGGCGGCTAGCGCGACGGGTAGCGCGCGCAGAACGCGGGCGCTCCGAAGATCCGGGCGTTGGCTCCGAGCACGTCGGAGACGTTGCAGAGCCCGTCCTCGTCGGTATCGCAGAGCGGCGAGGCCTGCTCGCGCTCGAAGATCACCCGGTTGATGGCCAGCAGATCCGCGATGTTGACGGTCCCGTTGCCGTCCTGGTCGCCGCACTCGCAGGCGTCGCCCCGCCCGTTCCCGTCGAGGTCCGACTGGTCGGCGTTCCACCAGTCCGGGCAGTTGTCGCGCTCGTCCCCGATGCCGTCCTGGTCCGTGTCCAGGTCGGCCTGGACCAGCGTCGCCTCGAGCGCGTCCACGTTCTCGGAGTCGACGCCGAAGGCGCCGGCGACGGAGAAGGCGGTGTCCCAGACGTGACCACCGTGGCGCAGGAAGCGCGGCGGTCGCAGGACCGCACCGACCGGGTTGTGGAAGATGTGGACGATCTCGCCGCCGTCGAAGTTCGCGGCCCGGCGGATGCTGATCAGCAGCTCGTCGCCGATGTCCCAGGCATCCAGCGCCGGTCCCGTGTCCTTGACCATCAGCGCGTCCACGTCGACCTCGTCGACCGAGCCGTTGAAGCCGAGCGCGAGCAGCGCCGCGTGCACCGTGGTCGTGGGCACGTAGCCCATGCGGGTGCCGCCCACGTCGACCAGGACCGAGAAATCGAAGTCGCGCCAGAGCGAGTAGAAGCGCGCGTCCGCGTCCGGGTACAGCGGCCCCCAGAGATCGAGCGCGTCGAGATCCTCCATCGACCGGCGATCGGGATCCGCGTCCGTGGCGTCGAGATCGGTCTGGAAGTACTCCACGTCGGTGAGGCCGCTTCCCGGCTCCTCGCGCCAGACCGCGACGGGATCGGCGGGGGGAGCCGTCCCCAGGTCGAGCCCGAGCGAGACCAGCAGCGGAAGCTGATCGTCCACGAGCGGATCGAAGCCGAAGTCCTGGCCGCTGGCGAGCGCATCGATCTGCTCGTCGGGCTCGTTGCCGTCCTCGATGCCCGGAGCGTGGTCGATCACGTCGATCGGCCAGCTGTCGGCGGCGGTGTCGATCGGCTGGGTGTAGAGCACCTGCCCCGGGTCCGGAGCGCCGTGCGCGCCGCCGCCCGGGATCGAGCGCTCGTCCTGCCAGTTGCTGTACTCCACGGGCACCCGGTCCGGATCCGCGTGCTGGATGGCGACGACGCCGGCCTCGTCCGCCATGAACGCGGCGGGTCCGCCGTCGGAGTACAGGATGAACTCGTTGGCCGGCGAGACGCCGTTGCTCGCCTGCAGGAACTCCCACTGCCCGGTGCCCACGGTCGAGGCGTTGAAGCCCGTGTTCCCGCCGTTGCCGGTGCCCATGCTGGCCGTGCCGGATCGGGGCAGCACCCAGACCCAGGCGTAGGCGGATGCGGGGCCCGCATTGAAGCTGTCGAAGACGTTGACCAGCCCGTTGCGATCGCGGTCGGTCTCCACGTAGATCATCCGGCCGGGCGTGCCCGGCAGCGTGGTCGGCATGAGCTCCGTGTAGGTGGTGGCGGGTGCGGAGTTGTGGAACAGGCCCCAGGCGTCGGCCGCGGACAGGCCCGCGCCGCCGGGAGCGGCCGTGGGGTTGGTCGTGGGCGAGCCGGCCGGTCCCACCGCGTCGAAGCTCGGGTTGGACAGGAGATTGGCGGCGCACGGGCTGGCCCCTGCGAGCGCGATGCCGCTCCCCGTGATCAGGGCCGTCAGCAGCGAGCGCAGCGCTCGCGCGATTCGTGGCTGGGTACTCATGGTTCTGTCTCCCGGCCCGCGTTCCGGGCCTGCTCGGGCCCCGCGTGCGGGGCCGCTTCCGTCGGGGCCTCCCGTCGCGACCGCCGCGCGGGAGACCGCTGCGTCGGGAAGAAGCCTCGCCCCCGCACCGCGTTCGCGCTGTTAGTGCCTTCACAGGCGCAGCAGCGTGCGCGCTGCGCACCGCGCGCGACGC
>JAJDAJ010000073.1 GCA_029261925.1 Deltaproteobacteria bacterium
CGGCCGACTTCCGGTGGCGGACCGGAGCGGCGCGATGAGTCCCCACGAAGCGCGCGTCAGCTCTCCCCACGTACGGTCGACGCTCCGGGTCGCCATCGGAAGTCGGCCGGGCCAGCCCACGACCCCCGTCCGCGACCATCCGAAAGCGGGAGCTCAGGACAGGTACCGACCCTGCTCGCGGTCCCAGGTGCGCTCGTTGAGGGCCGAGTCGCGCAGGGCGTGCTTCCGTGTGCGGTGCGTGGCCTCGGTCTTGGGGAGATCGCTGGCGACCTCGACGTAGCGCGGCAGCATGAAGCGCGGCATTCGCGGCGCCAGGAAGTCGAGCATGCGCCGCGGGTCGATCTCCGCGCCCTCGCGCGGCACGACGATCACCTTGACCTCGTCCTCGCCGTGCTCCGAGGGCACGCCGATGGCGGCCGACTCGAGCACGTCGGGGTACTCGTTGACGAGCGACTCGACCTCGAACGACGAGATGTTCTCGCCGCGCCGGCGAATCGCGTCCTTGATGCGATCGACGAAGTAGAAGCAGCCGTCAGTGTCGTAGCGGAACCCATCACCGGTGTGGAACCAGCCGTTGCGCCAGGCCTCGGCGGACTTCTCGGGCATGCCGAAGTAGCCGCTGGTGATGATCCACGGGTCCTCGGTGCGCACGATCAGCTCGCCGACGTTGCCCGGGCCGACGTCCTCGTCGAGCTCGTTGACCACCTTGACCTGGTAGCCCGGCGGCCCCGTGCGCAGGCGCCCGCAGCTGGTGTCGTTGGGCAGGTCCCAGCCGGTGCGGAAGACGTAGGCGATCTCGGTCATGCCGAAGGCGCTGCACACCTTGACGCCGAAGCGGCGCTGGAAGGCATCGAGGTCGGGGATCAGCGGCGCCATGATCACGCCGATCATCGGGTTGTCGGCGTCGTCGGGGCGCTCGGGCTGCGCCATCAGCAGGCTCGCCATCGAGGCCACCAGGCCGCCGAAGCTGCAGCGGAACTCCCGCACGTCGTCCCAGTAGCGGGTGACGCTGAACACCTCGCGAAAGACCAGGCGCCGCCCCAGAACCTGCGAGGCGTAGAACGCGGCCTTGCCGGCGATGTGAAAGCCGGAGTAGATCGAGTAGTACGAGAAGCCCTCGGGCACGATGTCGTCGGGCAGGATGCCCATGATCTCGTACAGCGAGGCCCAGGTGACCGGCACGCCCTTCGACGGGCCCGTGGTACCCGAGGTGTAGATCATCGACGAGACGTCGTGGTACGCGGGCCCGTCGAGATCGGAGGCGGGCTCCGCGGCCGCCAGGAGCTCGCGCCCGTCCAGGACCCGCTGCGCGAGCTCGGGCAGCGGGCGGGTCGCATCGGGCACGACCACGACGATGCCCGGATCCAGCTTCGCCGAGACCTCGGCGAGCCGGTCCAGGAAGACCTCCGAGACGATCGCCACGCGCGCGCCCGAGTTCTCGATCAGGTACTGCAGCATCGCGCCGCGGTACGCCGTGTTGACCGGCACCTCGATCGCGCGCAGCCAGGCGACGCCCAGCCAGCTCAGGTAGCTCTCGAGCTTGTTGGGCAGGAAGTCGATGACGGTATCGCCCGCCTGCACGCCGAGCGCACGCAGCATCCCCGCGCGGCGCAGGAAGCCGTCGACGACCTCACCCGGCGAGAGCCGCGGGCCCTCGACGTCCTGGATGCAGTCGCCGTCGGGCGCCGCGTCGGCGCGCGCCCGCAGCAGGTGCGGAAGGACGAGCTCGTGAGCGAGCATCGCGAGCCGACCGGGCTTCTTAGGCCGGGGCGCCGGACTCGTCGGGATCGGGCAGCTCGACCTCGACGTACCCGCGCGCCATCTGCGCACCCTTCTGCGTGCTCATCTTCACGTGGATGGTCACCATCTGCCAGCCCGTCGCCGGATCGACGCGCTTCTCGCCGACGTTGCCCTCGATGTAGGTCACGTCGCCGGTGAACGCCGGATTGCGGTACTGGATCATGGTGTGGCGGACGAAGCCCAGCTCGCCGGCCCAGTTCTCGATGTAGTCGAGCACCCAGCCGCCCATGGTCGAGCCGTAGCCGTAGCCGCGCGGCATGCCGATGAGGCGCGCGAACTGCGGCTGCACGTGGCCGCGCGAGGGACCGTGGTACAGGCCGTCGCCCATCTCGGGATCGACCTTGGCGGCCTCGTGGTCGCGATCCATCTCGGGCAGCCAGCCGGCCTCCCAGAGCGAGCTGTGGCCCGGCCGCGAGGCCGTGGCGCCCCAGACGCCCGACGGCCGGCTGCGGTGCTCGGTGGTGAAGCTCATGATCGAGTGCGGTCCGATCACACAGCGCGGCAGCTTGGTGCCCGTCTCCACGCTCTCGTACAGGCGCGGCTGGTGGCCCCGCGACAGGAACGAGTCGTAGTACGCCATCTTCTCCTTGTGAACCGTCTCCTCGTCGGCCCGCTCCCAGTCGGGATCGATCTCCTCGCCGGCGAACGAGTTCAGGCGGCGCGCGATGTCGGCGCGGTAGCGGATCGAGGTCGAGCGCTGCTTGGCCACGAACTGGCCATTCTGGTTCACGTAGTTCGTGTCGCCGCGGCTGAACATGGTCGGTCCGGCGAACTTGGTCTGCGTGACCTTGTAGTCGAAGAGCATCCGGTCGGTGGACAGCCGCTCGCCCGGCAGGATGCGCGGGCCGTAGAACCACCACTCGTCGCCGCCGAAGAGCATGTGCGTGCCCTTCACGTGGCCCTGGATGGCCGGTGTCGCACCGTGGCCATCTCCGCACGCCACGGTGAACGAGAACGGCCCCACCGGCTGGCCCCAGCGGCTGGCGGCGGCGTAGTCCGCGTCGAAGTACAGCGGATTCGGGTTGTGCATCGCCTGCGCCCAGCGGGCGATGTCGATCTCGCTCACGGGATAGCGCATATCGGCCGACGCCAGCGGCACGCCGATCCAGCGATCCACGTCGGAGGCGTCGAATTCGATGTTCTCGAGCTCTTCGGGGGTCAGGGGCTGTTCACTCATGGGGCGCATTCTACAGCCATGCGCGGCGCAATGGCGCCCGGGAGATCGGGCCCGCCGGGGCGGCGCCGATCCGCGCTTGCACCCTGCCGACGGCTCGCGGATGCTCGCCGCCCATGAGCGCCCCCCTGACCACCGGCGGCTTCCTCGCCGACGTCGCCCGGCGCCACGGCGAGCGCGAGGCGATCCGCTTCCAGGGCGCCAGCCTGTCCTACCGCGAGCTGCACGCGCGTTCGCGCGAGCTGGCGCGCGGCCTGGTGGCGGCCGGCGTGGTCAAGGGCGCACGCGTCGGCCTGCTGCTGGGCAATCGGCCCGAGTGGCTGATCGCGTTCCACGCGGTCGGCTCGATCGGCGCGGTCGCGGTCGGGATCAACACCTTCTCGACGCCCGGGGAGCGCGCCTGGATCCTGCGACACGCGGACGTGTCCCTGCTCGTGCTCCAGCCGCAGCTGCTCAAGCACGACTACCTGGGCGACCTGCTGCGCGATCACCCGGGACTCGCCGCCGGCCGCCCGGGCGCGCTGCGCGATCCGGGCCTGCCGCAGCTGCGCCGCGTGGTCGTGCTGGGCGACGCGCCGGGCCCGGCGCTGCAGTCGCTCGACGCCCTGCGCGCCGGCGGCCGCGGGGTGCCCGACGCCCTGCTCGACGCGCTCGAGGCCGAGGTCTGCCCCTCCGACGATGCCCTGGTCATCTACACGTCGGGCACCACGCAGGAGCCCAAGGGCGTGGTCCACCTGCAGCGCGCGCCCTGCATCCAGGCGCGGGCCTGGGCGCAGCAGCTGCGCCGCGAGCCGGGCGAGCGCGTCTGGAGCCCCCTGCCGCTGTTCTGGTCGGCCGGACTGTCGATGATCGCCGGCAGCACGCTGCACGCGGGCGCCTGCCTGGTGCTGCAGGAGACCTTCGACGCCCGCGAGGCGCTCGACCTGCTCGAGCGCGAGCGCGTGACCACGGTGCACGTCTGGCCGCACGCCGCCGCACAGATCGCGGAGCTGCCCGGCGCCGGCGAGCGCGACCTGTCGTCCCTCGAGCGCGTGGCGAGCACCAGCCCGCTGCACGCCCTCGCGGGGCTCGAGGGCGACCGCTGGGACCCGGCTGCGTCGTACGGCATGAGCGAGACCATGACCATCACCGCGGCGACCCCCGCCGACGCGCCCGCTGCCCTGCGCGCCGCGGTGCACGGCAAGGTTCTGCCCGACGCCGAGATCGAGATCGTCGACCCCGTCCGCGGCGAGCCGCTGCCCGCCGGGGAGACCGGCGAGATCGCGGTGCGCGGCCGCGTACTGATGCGCGGCTACCACCGGCGCCCGCCCGAGGCCTGCTTCGACGCCCGCGGCTTCTTCCGGACCGGCGACTCGGGCTCGCTCGATGCGCAGGGCTACCTGCACTTCGCGGGCCGGCTCACCGGGATCGTCAAGACCTCGGGTGTGAACGTGTCGCCCGTGGAGGTGGAGGCCGAGCTGGCGCGCTGGGGACGGCTGCGCGCCGCGCACGCGATCGGCGTGCCGCATCCCGTCCTCGGCGAGGCGCTGGTGCTGTGCGCGGTCCGCCGCGCCGACGATCCGCTCGAGGCCGCCGACGTGGTGGACCACCTGCGCGCACACCTGGCCGCCTACAAGGTGCCGCGGCGCGTGCTCTTCTTCGAGATGGACGAGCTGCCCCTCACCGGCAGCCAGAAGGCGCGTCTCGCAGACCTGCGCGCGCTCGCCTGCGCGCGCCTGGACGCCGATCCGATCCGCGTCTGACGCGGGAGGGCGGGCTCAGAGCAGCTCGTCGGGCGTGGCCAGGCCCAGGCGCGCGCGGCCCACACGCTCCCAGATCTCGTCGCCCACCGCGATGTGCTGGCGCGCGGTGTACATGTCGCGGAAGCAGCGCTGGATGCGCTGCGAGCGGTACACGCTGCTGGCGCCGCCCGAGCGGAGGGCGAAGTCGGTCACGCCGGCCGCGACCTCGGCCGCGTGGACCGCCGCCTGCGCCACATCGGCGCGCCGCGCGAGCGACACCTCGCCGCCCGACGTCTCGTCCCAGAGGCCGCCGAAGGCGCGCAGGGCGAGCAGCCGCGCGGCGTCGAGCCGGGCCTCGTGCTCCGCGAGCTGGCGCTGGAAGGTGGCCCGGTGGGCGAGCACCGCGTCGCTCCGCAGGCGCTGTCGCGTGCGCGCGTACTCGCGCACCTCCTCGAGCGCGCGACGGCCGACCCCCAGCGCGAAGCTCAGGTGGCCGATGTACGCGACCGAGAGCATCGGCAGCCGGCCCATGCGCCCCCCGCGCGGAGCTGCGCCCCAGAGCGGGAACGCCTGCGCCTCCGGAACGACCCGCGTCTCGTCCACGGAGTACTCACAGCTCGCGGTGGCCTCCAGGCCGCTGGTGTGCCAGTTGTCGTGGATCGTGACGTCGGCGGGCGGCAGGCAGACCGCGAGCATTCGCGCCGCCCCGTCCTCGACGACGGGCTGTCCCGCGTCGTCCTCGACCAGGCAGCCACCGACGATCGTGGTCGCGAAGCGCACGCCGCTGCCGAAGCTGAAGCGACCGCGGATGCGGTAGCCGCCCCCGTCTGCCGGGCGAGCCCGCGCCATCGGTGCCAGCCCGCCGGCGCAGACCGCGCGCGGGTCGCGGAAGATCCCGCGCACCAGCGCCTCGTCGGCGCGCAGCGCGACCAGGGCGGACTGGATCGCGGCGGTGCCCGCGCACCAGCCGGTCGAGCCGTCCTGCCGCGCCAGCTCCTCGATCACCGGGATGGCCTCGAGCGGACCGAGGCCGCCGCCGCCGAGCTCGGCGGGCACGAGCATCTGGAACACGCCCGCTGACGCCAGCGCCTCGACCAGCTCCTTGGGCAGGTCGCGGCGCCGCTCCGCCTCCTCGGCTCCGGCCTCGACGCGCGGCGCCAGGGCGCGCGCCGCATCGAGCAGGGCCGGACCGCTCGCCCTCACGGCAGGCGCTCCGGCACGTCCTCGAGCCCGTACAGACGGCGCGCGTTCTCGTGAAGCATCTTGCGCACCTCGTCCAGCGGGATGCCGCGGAACACGCGCTCGATGGTGACGCGGCTGTTCGGCCAGTCGCTGCCGGTGTGCGGGTAGTCGGTGGACCAGAGCAGGTGGTCGATGTTCAGGTGGTGGCGCAGCTCCAGACCCACCGTGTCGATCATGAAGGTGGCCCAGAGGTGGTCGTGGAAGACCTGGCTGGGCATGCGGGGCATCCAGCGCACGGCGCCGGTGTACCAGCGATAGCGCAGGAACATGTCGTCGACCTGCTCGAGCAGCGTGGGAATCCAGCCGATGTTCGACTCCACCAGCACCAGGTTGAGGTCGGGGAAGCGGTCGAAGATCCCCGAGAAGATGAACTCGGAGGCGACCGGCAGGGTGTGCGCGCCCGCCTTCGAGCTGCCGGCCGACGCCAGGTAGCGCGGCTCGTCGATGGCGGGCCAGCTCGAGCCGGGGTTCTCGCGCAGGAAGCTGCCGATGTGCACGGCCAGCGGCACGCCGGCCTCCTGCGCGAGCCCGAAGAAGCGGTCGTCGGCGGGCTCGGGGTCGAAGCTGCCCCCGGGCATGCGCGACAGGATGGCGCCGCGCAGGCCGTGCTTCAGGGTCCACTCCAGCTCGGCGACTGCGTCGTCGAGCCCCGTGGTCGGGATGATCCCCTGTCCGATGAGCCGCCCGCCGGCCGGGGCACAGAACTCGGACATCCACTCGTTGTAGGCACGCACGCAGAAGCGCTGCAGCTCGGGGTCGTCGGCGTAGGTCTTCGCGCCCGAGAGCGTGACGCTCGGGTAGAGCACCTGCGCCCAGATGCCGTCGGCGTCCATGTCCTCGAGGCGATCGGCGGTCCGGTACATCCCGGGCCGGATCTCGTCGTAGCGCAGGCCCTGCGGCCGGAACTGCGGGAAGCTCAGGCCCGCACAGGCCGTCAGCCCCAGCGGCTGCACGCGCTTGCCGCCGTCGAACTCCCAGACGTCGCCATCGTCAGCGTGACGCACGCGGGGCACGCGCTCGCGGATGCTCGCCGGCGCGCGCGACTCCCAGAGGTCGGGCGGCTCCTGCACGTGCGCATCGGCGTCGATGATCGGGAAGTCGATGTCGCGGAAGTCGCTCAGTGGCCGGGTCACGGCGTCTCCTAACGGACCGTCGAGAACGGAGCCGGGACCAGGAAGCGGTCGTCCCAGTCCTTGCGGATCTCGCGGCCCAGCTTCTGCCAGATCTCGTGGTTCACGTCACTCTGCCAGGACTCGCCCTTGCCGTAGGGATTCACGTCGGACCACTGCGCGCCCTGCCCCCAGATGCAGATCGCGCGCGTGTTCTTCCAGGGCGACCAGTACAGACCGATCAGCGAGCGCCCGGCGGGCTCGGCGACGCGGCGCCACCACATCTCCTCGCAGAGCTCCAGGTACTCCGCCTGGCGGGCGGGCTCGCAGTGGATCAGCTCGTGCGTGCAGAGCTTGGCCTGCAGGCCCCGCTCGGTGATCTCGGCCACCGTGGGCGTGAGCCGCGACGGGTAGCAGATCATCGATTCGGTGGCGGCGACCCACTCGTGCAGGCCCTCGTACCAGGCACGCAGCTCGGCATCGGCCTCGCGCGTGCCGTACATGCGCTCGAGCAGGCGCGTGTAGTGCGCGAAGTCGTCGAGCTCCCAGACGGCGACCGCCGTCGGCGTCGTGCCGTGGCCGGGCGGGACCTGCCAGAAGCCGACCAGGCGCACGTCGTGGCGGGCCGCCAGCGGCAGGAAGCGGGTCTCGACCGCCGTGAACAGCTCGGGCATCCGCCCCGGCAGCACGCTGTGCATCTCGTGCATGTAGATCATCGGCGCTCCCTCGCGAGCACGCGCTCGAGCCAGGCGACGAGCGCCGCGGTGGTCTCCTCCGGCCGCTCGACCATCATCATGTGCCCCGCGTCATCGATGCTGATCCGCTCCGCGTCCGGCAGGCTACGCCCCCAGGCGTCGGTGGCCTCGCGGATCACCGGCAGGTCGTGGGGCGTGCTCAGCAGCAGCACCGGCAGGTCGAGCTTGGCGTCCTGCCCGCGCACGTCCCAGCCGGCGCAGGTGTCCAGATCGCCGTCCACGCCGTCGGGCGTGAGGCGGTCGCGCAGGGCCAGCACGTGCGCGCGCAGCGCCTCGCCCGCGCCGGGGCCCACGATCGCGTCGAGGCGCTCGCGGCTGTAGGCGACCTGGCCGCGCCACTGCTCGACCACGGCGGGATCGAGCCCGAACCAGGGGGCGGTGCTGATCAGGCCCAGCGCCGCCACCCGCTCCGGAACGCGGCGCGCCAGGTCCTGGGCGATCGCGCCCCCCATCGAGTGGCCCACCACGACCCAGCGCTCGATGCCCAGCTCCGCGCGCAGCGCCTCGACGAGCTGCGAGCCCTCGGCCACGCTGCGGATCGCGCGGCCGCTCGACTGGCCGTGGCCCGGCAGGTCGAGGCTGACCGCGCACCAGCGCGCCGCGAGCGCGCGGGCAGCGTGCTCCCAGACGCGGCGATCGAAGCCGCCGCCGTGCAGCAGCAGCACCGTGGGGCCGGCCCGCGGACCGCGGACGTCCACCGCGATCTGGCGCGCTCCGACCTCGATCCTTTCCACTGGCGCCCTCGCCTCCCCCGGGGCGCGCATGATCGCACGCCGGGCGGCTATGATGGCGGCGATGCGATCGACGGCGCTGTCGGGCCTGCGAATCTGTGACTTCACCGGGCAGCTCGCCGGTGCCGGCGCCACCAAGATCCTGGCGGCCTTCGGCGCCGAGGTGATCCGCATCGAGGACCCCGTGCGCCAGGGGCGCTGGGACGTCATGCGCGGCGCGCCGCCGTTCAAGGACGAGCGCCGCGGCATCGAGCTCGGCGGGCTGTTCAACAACCACAACGTCGAGAAGCGGGGCGTCACCCTGAACCTGCGCGACGAGCGCGGCCGCGACCTGGTGCGGCGCCTGATCGCGGTGTCCGACGTGGTGACCGAGAACTTCGCCGCGGGCGTGCTCGAGCGCTACGGCCTGGACTGGGAGAGCCTGGGCGCGCTCCGGCCCGGCATCATCTACGTGTCCAACTGCGGCTTCGGGCACACGGGCCCCTACCGCCCGTTCAAGACCTGGGGCCCCGTGGTCCAGGCGATCGCCGGCCTGACCTTCGGCTCCGGCCTTCCCGGCCACGAGCCGGCGGGATACGGCTGCTCCTACATGGATCATACCGGTGGCTACTACATGGCCATGGCGATCCTGATGGCCGTACTGCACCGCAACCGGACCGGCGAGGGCCAGTGGGTCGACATGGCCGCGACCGAGGCCGGCGCCACCCTCAACGGCCCCGCGCTGCTCGACGCCACGGTCAACGGGCGGCCGCTGCGCCGCCCGGGCATGCCCCACAGCAACCGCAGCGCGCACCCGCGGCGGGCGCCGCACGGCATCTACCCCGCGAGCGGCGACGACTGCTGGATCGCGATCGCCTGTCGCGACGACGGCGAGTGGCGCGCGCTGGCGCGGCGCATCGACGCCGACTGGGCCCGCGACCCCGCGCTGGCGCGCCTCGACGGCCGCATCGAGCGCCAGGACGAGCTCGACGAGCGGCTCGGCGCCTGGACCGCGACGCGCGACCGCTTCGAGCTGGAGCAGCAGCTCTGTGACGACGGCGTGCCCGCCGCGGCCGTGCGCCGGCCCGAGGAGCGCATCGACGACGACCCGCGCACCTCGAGCTGGGGGCTGTTCCCCGAGGTCGAGCACCCCGACATCGGCAAGCTGCGCGTGGACGGCCTGCCCCTGCACCTGTCGCGCACCGACTGGTCGATGGAGCGCGGCGCGCCGCGCCTGGGCGGCGACAACGCCTACGTGCTCGGCGAGCTGCTCGGCGTGTCGGCCGACGAGCTCGAGACGCTGCGCAAGGAGGGCGTGATTTGACTGCGAGCGCGCTCGAGGGCCTGCGCGTGGTCGAGCTGGCGCACGAGCGCTGCGCCTGGGCGGGCAAGCTGCTGGCCGACATGGGCGCCGAGGTGATCGCGGTCGAGCCGCCGCGGGGCAGCGCGCAGCGCGGCTACGAGCCCTTCGTCGACGACGCACCCGACCGCGAGCGCAGCCTGTACTGGTGGACGTACAACACCAGCAAGCTCGGCGTCACGCTCGACCGCGACACCGAGCAGGGCCGCGCCTGGCTGCGCGAGCTGATCGCGTCGGCCGACGTGCTGCTCGAGGGAGAGGACCCCGGAACACTCGCCAGCCTGGGGCTGGACCACGAGACGCTCAGCGCCACGCACCCGGAGCTGATCACGGTCTCGATCACGCCGTTCGGGAGCAACGGCCCGGGTGCCTCGGACCCCGCGACCGACATCACGCTGATGGCGAGCGGCGGGCTGGCGTGGATCTGTGGCTACGACGACCACTCGCTGCCGCCGGTGCGCGGCACCGGCGAGCAGGCCTACATGACCGCGTGTCACTACGCGGTGGTCGGGGCGCTGGTCGCGCTGGTCGAGCGCGACGCCTCGGGCCGCGGACAGCACGTGGACGTCAACGCCAACGCCGCGGTGAACGTCACGACCGAGCACTCGACGGTGCGCTGGCTGGTCGAGGGCGCGAGCGTCTGGCGCCAGACCGGCCGCCACGCGGGCGACCAGCTGACCATGTCGAGCCAGACCGCCTGCGCCGACGGGCGCTGGGTCAACACGGGACTGCCGCCGCGCACCTCGCGCGAGTACCGCATCCTGCGCGACTGGATCGCGGACCTGGGCCTCGAGGAGGAGTGGCCCGAGGTCTTCCTGCTCGACATGGGCGTCGAGCGCGAGTCGATCGACTTCTCGCTGATCGGCGTCGACGAGGAGACCACGGCGATCTTCGGCGCCGCGCGCGAGGCGCTGGTGCTGATCGCCTCGAAGCTCGGCGGCGACGACTTCTTCCGCCAGGCGCAGACCCGCGGCCTGCCCATCGGGATCATCTACTCGCCCGAGGAGGTGCTCGCCGATCCGCACTTCGTGGACCGGGGCTTCCCCACTCCGGTGGAGCACCCCGAGCTCGGGCGCACCGTCACCTACCCCGGCGCGCCGTACCGGTTCTCGGCCACACCGTGGCGGATCCGCCGCCGGGCACCGCAGCTCGGTGAAGACAACGCGCGCGTGCTCGGCGACCTGGGCATGTCACCCGAGGAGCTGGGGCGGCTGCGCGGGCTGGGGGTGGTCTGAGGGCCGGCGTCAGGGCGCGGCGTCGGGGAAGTTGTCGGACTCGATCTCACGGATGCGCCCCGCCAGGTCCTCCGCGTGGTTCGTGGCCTCGGGATCACCCGGCCGGGCCGGGAGCCACAGGTCGGCCGGGTACGCCGTCGGATCCTCGGGCTGCTCCTGTGCCCAGTCGTAGAAGCGGCGCACCGAGTCCAGATCGGTGAGGTCGAGCGTGTCCATCTGCTCGTTGAGGATCCGGTAGGGGATGCGCTTCTCGACGTGCAGCATCGGCCGGTCGAGGTAGCCCGCAGGCGTGAGCTCGCCCCAGTAGTCGACCTGCGCCGCGACCGCGTCCTCGAGCGTCACGCTGTCGCGGTAGGTGCCCGCGAGCGGGTGTCCCTCGGGGTAGAGCAGCGGTGCGAGGTGGCGATCCCAGGCCTCGAGGGAGCGGCGCTTGACCTCCTCGAGCTGCACGTTCGAGCTCGTGGTCTTCGCTCCCATCTGCGCGCGCTGTGCCGCGGGGATGCCCAGGGTCGGGCGTCGCTTCGGTGGAAGCTGCCGGTCTGCTGCGCTGTCGGGATCCGGAGACGCCAGCGCGGTGGGCGGGCGCGCGGCGGGTTCCACCACCGCCCGGTCTTCACCCGCGCCCGGAAACGGGCTCTCCTCCCCGGCAGCGGCGGCGATCGGCTCGCGGTCCGGAGCGTCGGGGGAGCTCCACAGGGCCCAGAGAACCCCGGCGACCAGCAGGCACAGCCCGGTGATCAGCAGGACAGGGGTCGCAGATGGTCTTCGCGTCATGGCCAGAGGTGTCCCCCCGCGGCCGGCAGGTGTCGGAGAGCCGCGATGTATCAGAGAATAATCACATTGACCCCGCCTGTCTGGCAGTGCCAGAATCCCGCGATCCGGGCCAGCCCAGGGCGAATTCGCCACCCGAACGAACGCCGTAACCACCTGGAATACAGGCCCGCCGCTTGGAGGGAACGACATGCGCCGCTGCTTCGCTGTCCCGGCATCTCTGGCCCTGGGCATTCTGCTGACCGGCTTCCTCGCCGCCCCGGCCGACGCCGGGTCGTTCACCTGTTCCGCAGCTCTGGACTGCGCGTCCTTCGCGGGCGGCTGCGTGGAGACCAAGTACGGCCTCCACCAGCCCGACTCCCTGCTCAAGGAGATCGATCCGCTGCTCGAGGAGCGCGTGGCTCGGGGCGATCCCGGCGTGCGGCTCCCGACGCGAGACGACTTCGCGGGCAGCTTCACCTACGGCCGCGACAACGGCCGGCCCGGCTGCGATCCCGCCAGCAACGAGATCGCATGCCGCTGTGGACCCGAGGACGGTCACCTGCCCGTCTTCGGCACGTTCATCGTCCAGGAACTCGCCGGCTGCGATCCACTCGACGCCGGCAGCGTGGGCTGGGGCACGGACGGCGGCGACGGCTGCCCCGTGAGGATCCTCAATCCTGTCAACGGCACCGGCGAGCCCGGGCACTTCTTCTCCACCGCCCAGGTGATCGCGTCCCAGCCGATCATCGGCTTCGACCCGATGACCGGGCCCATCAGCACCCAGCTGCACATCTCGGTGAGCTCGCGCGGCTCCAACTGCGGCGGCGGCCGGCGGGTCGCCAACCGCGACCCCGACGCCGCGGCCGACTCGACCCGCATCGAGTGGGACGCTCTGGGAACGCCGGGCGGCAACGACAGCTTCATCTGCTGCAACAGCCCGGACGCCCCGCTGAACATCTGCAGCACGATCGGCGAGATCGGCGTGCCGCGCTACCCGGCGGTGCCGTCGCTCGCCGGGTTCGGCGGTCCCTACGGCAACTTCCCGGACTGGGTGTTCGAGGGCGGACGCCTCACCACCTGGGAGGTCGATCCGAACCACCAGCTGCCGAACCAGCGCTACGGCGTCTGCGCGACCAACCGCGACACGCCGTGCGACTGCGGCGTCGGCTCGGCATGCCTCGGTGCCCAGGTCGTGACGGCCGACAACCCCTGCCCCGACCTCGACGCCGATCCGGGCACCGGCGGCATCCAGCCCGACGCCTGCGACGTGGACGACTTCGTGTGCGCCGTCAACCGCGACACCGCGTGCGACTGCAAGGACTACTCGTGCTACCCGCCGCAGGTCGATACCTGCGCGACGTTCTGCCCGAACGCCGGCGCCGGGCCGACGGCCTGCACGACCGACGATGACTGCGTCTTCGGGTCCTGCAGCGTGGCCAACGACCCGAACTGCGCCAATCCGTGCCCCGGCATCGGGGACAGCTGCGACGTGCGCGAGAACGGCTGGCGCCTGTCGCCCGCGGACCGGCTCGACCCGCAGAATGACGGCAATCCGAACCCGAACATCTGCCCGGGCGCCATGTACTGGTATCGCGGCTTCCCCGAGGAGTTCTGCACCCTCAGCACGCTGTTCGCAGCCAACGGCGACCCCGGACCCGGCTGCGACGTGCTGAACTACCGCTCCACGTTCCGGCCCGACGAGGACTGCAACGGCACGGACGACACGACCGAGGGACCGAACCCGCCCGGCGATCTGTGCCCGTTCTTCACCGAGGTCAACATGACGGGCGACACCAACGGGAACGGCCGCGGCGACGACTGCGAGTGTGGGGACGGCAACCGCGACGGCCAGGTCAACGTGGGCGACATCCTGTTCGCGAACGACCTGATCTTCAACGATCCGGGCGCGGGCACGGGTTTCGCCGAGTCGAACGACCCGTTCTTCCCCTCCGACGGGTACAAGCGCTTCTGGGTGCCCCTGGCCGACGCCACGAACAGCCCCACCGGAGACTCCACGCCCGGCAACACCAACGACCCCAACTTCCTCTGGGACACCGGAGGGGACGTGAACGTGGCTGACATCCTGCAGATCAACGCGCAGATCTTCGAGGTCTCCCAGAGCAGCTGCGCGCGCTACCCGATCTGCGGGGACGGATCCGTCGACGTCGGCAACACGGAGGCATGCGACGACGACAACAACGCTTCGGGGGACGGCTGCGACAACACCTGCTCGGTGGAGTTCGGCTTCACCTGCTCGGGCCAGCCGAGCGTGTGCACGCCGCTGTAGGAGCCACCGGGCCAGGAGCGAATGCGGGGGACCGGCGCGGATCGCGCCGGTCCCCCTTTCTCCGATTTTCTGGAACTTGACGGGATGCCGATGACCAGACCTTCGCCAGTACGCGCGCTGGCGCGCGCACTAACCCTTGCCCTGCTCACGGCGAGCGTCGCGACCGCGCAGGAGACCGCGCCGGACGACGCCAGCCCCGGGGCCGCGCCCGCGGTCCCCGAGATCGCCGCACCGCAGGAGATCGCGCCCGAGGGTGTCGAGTCCATCGAGGTCATCGGCGAGAAGCTCGACGTGACCGACGTACAGGACGAGGCGCAGGCCATCAGCAGCTTCAGCATGGAGGATCTCGACAAGCTGAACATCAGCAGCGTCGATGGCCTGGCCGCAAACGTGCCGGGCCTGCACGTCGGCCAGGTCGGCCAGGCGGCCATCATCACGCTTCGCGGCATCGGCACCGAGAACGCCAGCTTGACGGGCGAGTCGGGCGTGGCCTTCCACGTGGACGGCATCTACTACGGACGGCCCTCGGCGGCGCGCGTCGCCTTCTTCGACCTGCAGAAGCTCGACGTCAAGCGCGGTCCCCAGGGGCTGCTGGGCGGCAAGAACTCGACCTCGGGCTCCATCGACGTGATCACGAACGACCCGAGCGACGAGTACGAGGTGCAGGGAAACCTGCTGCTCGGGAACTACGACCGCGTGCGGGCACGCGGGGTGATCAACGTGCCGCTCGGCGAGTACGCGGGGTTCCGCGCCGCCTTCTTCCACGAGGACCGCGACGGCTACCTCGACAACGTGAACTTCAGCGACAGCGGCGACCCGTTCGATGCCGACAACTTCGGCATGCGCACCAAGCTGCGCCTCACCCCGACCGAGTCGCTCAACATGGTCCTCACGTACAATTACTTTCAGGAGAACGGCAACGGTCCGCAGGCCGACCTGGTCCCGATCCCGATCCGGGATGCCTGCCGCGGCCGGCCGCCCAACCGCAACACGGTGATGCCCCGCAGCCTGGCCTGCGTGGTCCAGGGCAACCCGGTCACGGGCTTCTTCTTCCCCGTGAAGGAGGACGATGATCCGCGCAAGACCTTCGCGAACCGGCGCAGCTCGCAGAAGAACCGCTACTGGGGAACGCACGGCAAGGCGATCTGGGACACCCCGGAGCTGCCGCTTTTCGGCGGCACCACGCTGGAGCTGCGCGGCGGCTACCAGCGCACCGAGAACACCTTCGACTGGGACTTCGACGGCACCAATCTGAGCTGGTTCTCGCTGGACACCCTGGGCATCACCCACGAGTACTCGAGCGACGTGCGCTGGAAGGGCAGGGCCTTCGACGAGCGCCTGAGCTGGCAAACGTCCCTGTTCTTCATGCGCGAGAAGGGTGAGTCCCAGACCCGCACGCCCGTCATCACGTCGGACGACCGGGGCTCGATCTCGAATGCGACCCTGGAAAGCAACCAGTTCACCGAGAACAAGAGCTACGGTGCCGCCCTCCACGGCGAGCTTCGCCTGAGCGAGGCCCTGACCTTCAGCCTGGGCGGCCGCTGGATCAAGGACCGCAAGGAGAGCTTCCTGTCGCGCATCGCCGGCGACATGGAGGTCTGCAACGGCGAGCTCGGCCGGATCCTCGTCGGTAACCGTTCCGTGTTCCCGCCGGCGCCGACCTGCGCAGCGACGTTCCGCGGCACCTCCTGGGGCAGCCGGCTCGAGTGGCGGCCGATCGAGGATCACCTGATCTACGCCGGAATCGACCGTGGCCACAAGGCGGGCGGCTTCGGGCTCGGCGGCACCGGTACCTATGCACCCGAGAAGATCTGGGCCTACACGCTCGGGTCGAAGAGCGAGTTCTGGGACCGCCGGGTCCAGATCAATCTCGAGGGCTTCTTCTACGCCTACCGGGACATGCAGATCGCCCTGATCGACGGTACCTCGACGCGCACCGAGAACGCCGACACCCGCATGTGGGGCTGGGAGCTGGAGGCCGAAGCGTCGCCGATCCCGGGCCTGCAGCTGCGCGCGGTGGTCAGCCAGCTCAAGACCGAGACCCTCGACTACTTCAGCCTGGATCCGGCGAGCCTCGGAGACATCTCCCAGGACTCGCGCCTGGGCCGCCGCAAGGAGGCCGAGCTGGATCACACGGACTTCACCCAGCTGGAGTGCCAGAACCGGAACGCGCAGAACGTGCGCTGCGGTACGCTGGGCGACCTCGCCGGCCTCGACGACTTCAGCGGCAACCAGCTCTCCCGCTCACCCGAGTGGAAGATCACGCTGAGCGCGGAGTACGAGATCCCGCTGGCCCGGTACGGATCGCTCACGCCGCGAGTGCAGTACACCTGGCAGGACGACACCTACCAGCGCGCCTTCAACCGCGAGTTCGACCTGCAGGAGAAGTACCACAAGACCGACCTGAAGCTGATCTGGCGGAGCCCCGAGGGGCGCTGGGACGCCGAGATCTTCGTGCAGAACATCGAGGATGAGGCGGTCAAGGACTTCATCCTGATCGGCTCCCGCGTGTTCAGCGCGCCGCCCCTGGCCTGGTACAACGAGCCGCGCTTCTACGGCGTGCGGGTGGGTTTCCGGTACTGAGGCGGGGCCCAGGAATCCGGAGCCGGGGTCAGTCTCCGATTGATTCCGCCTGTCGGGTGATGTCACAATTTGACCCAGGCGCGCGCTCCGGGCGTGAACGCCAATCCTTGGAGGGAATACAATGTTCAAATACCTGTCCCTGCTCAGCATCTTGCTGGCGGGCTCGCTCATCTCAGGCTCGGCCCGCGCCGGGGCGTTCGCCTGCCCGGCCCCGCTGGACTGCGCGGCCTTCCCGAGCGGCTGCATCGAGACCCGCTACGGACTCCACCAGCCCGATTCGCTCCTGAAGGAGGCCGATCCGCTGCTCGTCGACAAGGTCGACCGGGGCGATCCCGGCGCCGCGCTACTGACCAGCAGCGACTTCGGCGGGACCTTCGCCTACAACCGCGGGAACGGCCGGCCCGGCTGCGACCCGGTCGGCAACGAGGTCGCCTGCGAGTGCGGCGGCGAGGACGGGCACATCGCCATCTTCGGCACCTTCATCGTGCAGGAGCTCGCCGGCTGCGACCCCTTCGATCCCGGCAGCGAGGGCTGGGGCACGGGCGGCGGTGACGGCTGCCCGGCGGTCATCATCAATCCCTTCACCGCGGGCGGGCGCCCCGAGCACTTCTTCACCGAGGCGCGCGTGATCGCCTCGCAGCCGATCATCGGCTTCGACCCGATGACCGGGCCCATCACCACGCAGCTCCACATCTCGGTCGCCTCGCAGGGCTCGAACTGCGGCGCCGGACGGCGCATGGACAACCCCGATCCCGCCGCCGCGGCCGACTCCACGCGCATCCAGTGGGACTTCCTGGGCACCCCGGGCGGGACGGACAGCTTCATCTGCTGCAACAGCCCGGACGCGCCCCTGAACATCTGCAGCACGATCGCCGGGATCGGCGTGCCGCGCTACCCGGCAGTGCCGTCGCTGGCCGGATTCGGCGGGCCCTACGGCGACTTCCCCGACTGGGTCTTCGCCGGCGGGCGCATGACGAACTGGGAGACCGACACCAACCACATCCTGCCCAACCAGCGGTACGGCGTCTGCGAGAGCACGCGCGACATTCCCTGCGACTGCGGCGAGGGCTCGGCTTGCCTCGGCGCGCAGATCGTGACCGCCGACAACCCCTGCCCCAACCTCGACGCCGATCCGGGCACCGCCGGCATCCAGCCCGACGCCTGCGACCTGGACGATTTCGTGTGCGCCGTCAATCGCGACACCGCGTGCAGCTGCAGCGACTACTCGTGCTACCCGGTACAGGCCAACACCTGCGCCACGTTCTGCCCGAACGCAGGCGCCGGACCCACGGCCTGCACCACGGATGACGACTGCGTGTTCGGATCCTGCAGCGAGCTGAACGACCCGACCTGCGACAACCCCTGCCCCGCGATCGGCGAGCGCTGCGACCTGCGGGAGATCGGCTGGCGCCTGTCCGCCGAGACGCGGCTGGACCCGGACGGCACCTCGACCCCTGCGGACCCCACGGACGACGGCGATCCGAACCCGAATGTCTGCGCAAACACGCTGTACCAGTATCGCGGCTTCCCCGAGGAGTTCTGCACGCTCAGCGTGCTGTACGACGTGAACGGCGATCCGGGTCCCGACTGCTCGACCCTCAACTACCGGGTTCACTTCCGCCCCGACGAGGACTGCAACGGCGTGGACGACACGGCCGAGGGGGCGAACCCGCCTGGCGACCTGTGCCCGTTGTTCACCGAGACCAACCTGCTCGGGGATGCCGACGGCAACGGCCGCGGCGATTCCTGCGAGTGCGGTGACGCCAACCGGGACGGCTTCGTCAACGTGACGGACATCCTCACGGTCAACGACCTGATCTTCAACGATCCGGGCGCGGGCACCGGCTGGGCCGAGTCGAACGACCCGTTCTTCCCGTCGAAGGGCTACAAGCGCCTCTGGGTGCCGCTGGCGGACGCCACCAACAACCCGACCGAGGACTCGACCCCGGGCAACCCCAGCGACCCGAACTTCCTGTGGGACACGGGCGGGGACGTGAACGTGTCCGACATCCTGAAGATCAACGGGCAGATCTTCGAGGTCGCGCAGAGCAGCTGCTCCCGCTATCCGATCTGCGGCGACGGATCCGTCGACGTCGGCAACTCGGAAGGGTGCGACGACGGCGACAACGCGTCGGGCGATGGCTGCGACAACGCCTGCGAGGTCGAGTTCGGCTTCACCTGCTCGGGTCAGCCGAGCGTCTGCACGCCGAACTAGTTCGCGCGCAGTCGAGTAATCCCGAGGGGGTCGGCGCTACCGCGCGTCGGCCCCCTCTTCTGTTCCTGGCTCCGGCCGGCTGACGCCCGCTCAGCTCACCGGCGGCACGCCCGTCAGGTTGCACTCCGAGATCAGCCCACCGTCGATCACGATCGCCTGGGCGGTGATCGCGCTCGACTCGTCGCTCGCCAGGAAGAGGACCAGGCTCGCGACCTCCTCGGGCTCGATGATGCGCCCGAGCGCGTGCTTCTCGGCCGTCTGCTCGCGGGTGGTCAGCCCGATCGAGAGCACGCCCTCGAACATCGGCGTGTCCACCACGCCGGGGCAGATGGCGTTGACGCGGATGCCGCGGCGGCCGTACTCCAGCGCCGCGGTGCGGGTCAGGTTGATCAGCCCCGCCTTGGCGGTGCAGTAGGGTGCGACCCCGGGACTCGCCCGGAGCCCGTAGATCGACGAGGTGCTGATGATCGAGCCCCCGCCCTGCTCGAGCATGTGCGGGATCGCCGCCTGCATGCCGTAGAGCGCCGCCGAGAGCATCACGCGCAGGCTGCGGTCCCACGCATCGAGATCCAGGTCGGCCACGTAGCCGCCGCTGCTGGTGGCGGCGTTGTTGAACAGCACGTCGATGCGGCCGTGATCGCGCACGCAGGTCTCGACGGCGGCGCGCACCTCGTCGGGGGCCCCGACGTCGCAGCGCACGAAGCGGGCGCGCCCACCGGCGTCGTCGAGCTCGCGCACGAGCTCCTTGCCGCGCGCCTCGTCGATGTCGGCACAGACGACCGCGGCGCCCTCGGCCACGAAGCGGCGCAGCGTGGCGCTGCCGATGCCCCCGCTGCCGCCGGTGACCAGCGCCGCCTTGCCCTCGAGCCTGCCCATGCCGCGCCCTCCGTGGTGCTGGGGCCGGAGCCTCCCGCGAATGCGGCACGGCGGTCAAGCAGCTCGCGGCCCGGCGCGGTGCCGGGAAGGCGGCCCTACGAGCCGGAGTACGCCGGGTCCTCGGCGAGGGAGCGCACGAAGGCCATCACGTCCTGGATCTGCTCGTCGCTGAGCACGGCGCCCCACGAGGTCATCATCGGGGACTTTCCGACCGCACCGCCGCCCCCCGCGATCACCCGGTACAGGTGCTCGTTCGAGAGCTCGTTCATGTACGCGCCGTCGTTGTGGTGAGCCGGCTTGGGGTTCATGCTCGCGGCCATCGGGCCGTCGCCGGCGCCCCGGGTGCCGTGGCAGCTGGCGCAGTAGTCCACGTAGAGCTTCTGACCGGTCTCTGCGTCGCCCAGCACCAGGTTCTCGGGCACGGCCAGGCCGGAGGCGGCCGGCGGCTCCGCGGATCCGTCGTCGGCCGGGCGGCCCGAGAAGTAGGCCAGCACGTCGTCGAGGGGGTCCGCGAGCGCCGACTCGATCTCGGGGCGCGTGGCCACGCGCTGCAGCTCGCCCGAGAAGCCGTTCCAGGCCCCGGAGCGGCGCATGCGCATGTTGGCGTTGACCAGCGCGGCGTGGGGCGCCGCCGAGGTCCGGGCCGCCCCGAGCGCCGCGTGCTCGGCGAGCAGCGCCTCCAGGCGCTCCCCGGCCCGCTCCGCCGACGCCGCGTCACGGGCGGTGGCCAGGATCTGGGCCGCCCGGTCCAGGAAGACCGTGGACGACTCCGACAGGGCATAGCCGTGGCGATCGGCCAGCTCGAACACCAGGCTGTTGCGGGCCGCGTTCAGCAGCCGGCGCGCCACCGGCGGGCTGTGGACCCCGGGGACGTGGAACTCGTGGGGCTGGGCGCTGACCAGGTGCTGGAGCCGGCCCCGGAAGTGCTCCTCGATCACGAGCAGGGAGCTGTGGAGCTGGGCCGTGACCGCCGGATCACGGCCGATCCGCTGCAGGCTGGCCGTCAGCTCGCGCCAGTCGGCACTGGCCTCCAGGAGCCGCCGCGCCCGCCCCAGCTCGGCGGCATCGGCCGCCGGCCGCACCACCAGCGCCGGGCTCTGCGGCAGCAGCCGGTCGGCCGCCTTCATGACGGCCAGGCGCGCCGCCGCTGCGGTCTCGACGTCGTGGATGGGGGCCAGGACCCGGGCCAGACGGGCCACGTGATTGGCCGAGGAGGTGCTGAGGCCGCGATCCGCCGTCAGGGCGATCTCGTGGGTGAGCGCCTCGCGCATGGCGTCGACGAGCGCCTCGGTCGCCTGCGCCTCGATGGCGCGGACCGGAGCGGCACCGAGCGCCAGCACCACGATCCCCGCGAGTCCGAGCATTCCCCTGCGAACACGATCTGCCACGACGTCCTCCCACCATCATCCGCCCCGGCGACCCGGTCCGGGGACGTTCGGTGGCGGATATTAGTGCACCCTCCGCGTTTCGCTCCCCACCTGCGCAGCCGCGGGTCCGGGGGGCCGGCGCTGCCCCTGCTGCGGCCCAGGTGCCGCCGGGCTGCGCCCCGCGCCGGGGCCGGGAGCGCGCTCGAGATCGTGTAAGATCGCTATCGTTTCGCAGCCGCCCCCGCCGAGACGGCGGGCCGGATTCCGGAGGACCCATGGCCGAGCCCACCCGCAAGTTCGAGATCGTCTCCGCTGACGGACACACGATGGAGCCCCCGTACATGTGGGAGCGCTTCCTTCCGAAGCGCTTTCACGCGCAGATGCCGAAGCTCGTGAAGGACCCCGACGGGGGCGACGCCTGGGAGCTGGTGCCGGGTCAGCCCGTGATGCCGATCGGCCTGGTCACCAACGCCGGGGAGTGGGGCAAGCGCTACGAGGACAACTCCTGGTTCGGCGAGTCGTACGACACCATCCGCCAGGGCGCGTTCGACGGCAAGGCGCGCCTGGACGAGCAGAACATCGACGGCGTGGACGCCGAGGTCCTCTACCCCTCGCAGCGGACCATGGCGGCATTCATGGCGCAGCCCAACGACGAGTATCACCTGGCGGGCGTGGACGCCTACAACCAGTGGATGTGGGAGGACTTCTCCGCGGCGGATCGCCGGCGCCTGATCGGCCTGTACCAGATGCCCGGCGTGGACATCGACAGCTCGGTGAAGCGCCTGCGCGAGGCCAAGAAGCTCGGCGCACGCGGCGTGATCATCTCGGCGCTGCCGTCGGGCAACCGCGAGCTCTCCGCCGACGACGACCCGTTCTGGGCGGCGGCCGAGGAAGAGCAGCTGCCGATCCACATCCACGTCGGCCTGAAGCACGCCGGCATGGCCGAGATCAACGAGGAGCGCAAGGTCCGCACCGACGACCACGAGGTCCGCTTCGCGGTGCCGAACCTGCAGCTGATGGGCGGCGCGGTCGCCGAGTTCTCCGGCATGTTCGCGCGGATGATCTACTCGGGCATGTTCGATCGCTTCCCGGGCCTGCAGATGGTCATGGCCGAGTGCGGCGCGGGCTGGATCCCGCACTGCGTCGAGCACATGGATGATCACTGGTGGCGCAACCGCGTCTGGACCGGCTCCACGCTCCAGCACCTGCCGAGCTACTACTGGCAGAACAACTGGAAGGCGACCTACATCCGCGAGCCCTTCGCCGTGCAGAACCGCCACTGGTTCGGCGTGAACAACATGATGTGGGCCAACGACTACCCGCACCATCGCCACGACTGGCCCTACAGCCGGCGCGTGATCGAGGAGAGCATGGCGGGCGTCGAGCCGACCGAGAAGTACCGCATGATCTGCGGCAACGCGGTCGACCTGTACCACCTGGAGTAGCGCACCACCGGGGCCGACCCGGCCCCTGCCCCTGGACATCGCGACCGCCCGGTGGCCGGATCCGATCCGGCTGCCGGGCGCTTCGTGCAGGAGGCCACGGCGGGCGCGAGCCCGCGGGCCGCGGCCCGCGGCCCGCGGCCCGCGGCGGGGAGACCTAGAGCGCCGAGACGATCGCGTCGCGGTGGTGGCGGGCGTCGCCGAGGTTGAATTCCCAGTGCTTCGCGCGGCGCGTGAAGAGCTGGAGGTCGTTCTCGAGCATGAAGCCGTGACCGGCCTGCACCTCGTGCGCCTGGCGGACCATGTGCTGGGCCGCCGCGCGCGCGCGGGCGTTGGCGATCGCGAGCTGCCGGGCGTAGGGCCGGCCGCTGTCGATCAGCCAGGCCGCCTGGCGCGCGAGGAGCGTGCAGAGATGCACGTCGATCGCGATGTCGGAGCAGAGGTACTGGACCGCCTGGAAGCGACCGATCGGCTGCCCGAACTGCTCGCGGTCCAGCGCGTACTGCACCGCGATCTCGAGCACCGCCTCGCCTCCGCCGATGATCTCGGCGCACTGCAGCAGCGATGCGCGGTCGAGCACCGGCCCGAGCGCCGCGGCACCGCGATCGCGCTCACCGACGATCGCGTCGGCGCCGGCGCGCGCGCCGTCGAGGGTCACCGCGAAGAGCGGGTAGGCCCCGATGTTGGGCAGCCGCTCGATCGAGACCCCCGCCGCCCCCGGCTCGAGCAGGAAGAGCGTCACACCGTCGGGGCCGTCACCGGTGCGTGCGGAGACCAGGAGCTCGGCCGCGTGATCGGCATAGGGCACCAGGATCTTGCTGCCGTCGAGCCGGAAGCCCGCGCCGTCCGGGCGGGCCTGGAGCTCCACCGCGCCGGCGCCGTGGGCGCCGTCGGCCTCGATCAGCGCCGGTGCCACCAGGCACTCGCCGCGGGCGATCGCGGGCAGCAGGCGCTGCTGCTGGGCGTCGTTGCCCGCGCTCAGCAGGGTCTCGCCGGCGATCACCGCCGTCGAGAGATGCGGCGTGGTCGCGAGCGCCCGGCCCATCTCGATGTAGATCACGAAGAGGTCGGCCAGGCTGCCGCCGGCTCCCCCGAGGCGCTCGGGAAAGGTCAGACCGACCCAGTCCAGCCCCGCCATCGCGGCCCAAAGCTCCGGGGAGTAGCCGAGCTCGGTCTCCTCGAGCTGACGCACGCGGGTGCGGGGCATCTGCGCCGCGAAGAACTCGCGTGCCGTCTGCGCGATCAGATCCTGCTGCTGCTCGAAGTCGAAGTCGATCATCGGATCACCGGGGCAGGCCGAGGCCGCGCGTGGCCAGCACCATGCGCTTGACCTGCGAGGTGCCACCGGCGTGGTTGGCGTAGGACTGGCGGTACAGGGCCTCGATCTGCCCGTGCAGCGGCGCCCAGCGGCCCGGTCGGAGCTGCGAGAGCGGGCCCATGATCTCCTGGCAGATCTCCGAGAAGACCGGCCGGGTCTCCTTGGAGACCACGACGCCCAGGGCGCCGGCGAAGCGCGGCGGACGCTGGTGGTTGTGGTTGGACAGACCCTCGTAGGCCAGCACGCGCTGCTCCTCGGCCAGGATGGCCAGCTCGCCGAGCTGCTGGCGCACGACCGGATCCTCGATCATCGGCGCGCCACCCCGGACGGTCTTGCGGCAGTAGTCGACCAGCTCCTCGAGCGTGCGCTCGAAGTAGATGTGCTGCGCCCCGATCCCGCCGCCGTAGAAAGCGTTCATGATCAGGTGCCATCCCTGGCCGATGTCGCCGATGCGGTACTCGTCGGGGATGCGCACGTCGTCGAGGTAGGTGTGGTTCTGCCGCCCGCCCGCGAGGTTCCACAGCGGCGAGAGCGTGACGCCCTCGACGTTCATCGGGACCATGAACATGGTGATCCCGCGGTGGCGCGAGGAGTCGGAGTCGCTGCGCGCGGCCGTGAACAGCCACTCGGCCCGGGTGCCCCAGGTCGTGTAGGTCTTCTGGCCGCTGACGATCCAGTCGTCTCCATCGCGCTTGGCCACGGTCGAGAGCGCGGCCAGGTCGGAGCCCGCCCCGGGCTCGCTCAGGCCCTCGGCGACGTGCACCTCCATGCTCGCGATCGGGGGCAGCCAGCTGCGGCACTGCTCGTCGGAGCCCCCTGCCAGGAGGGCGCCGGCCGCCAGACCCCAGCCGATGGTGTTGACCACGGGAGCCTCGCGACGCTCGAGCTCCTCGCTCAGGATGAGCCGGTCGACCACCGGGCGGCCCAGCCCGCCGTACTTCTCGGGCCAGGTCAGGCCGATCCAGCCCTTCTTGCCCAGGCGACGCGTGAACTCGATCGCGAAATCCCAGAGCTCGTCGTCCTCCTCGAACTCGGTGTTGAACGCCTTGTCCGGCGGCAGCTCCGCATCCAGGAAGGCACGCACCTCCTCGCGCCAGGCATCCTGCTCCGGTGTGAACGTCAGGTCCATGCTGGGCACTCCGCTGGCAACAGGGCAACGTAGAATGGGGTCATCGGGCCCCTACTCTACCCCAGCGCGAGCACGCCATGCTGACCTGCCCGGTACGCCGGACCCCGCCCACCGGACCCGCGACCGGCCCGGCGCGGCGACGGCCCCCGGGCGCGCAGACACCCCGCGGGTCGCCGTGCACTCGCACCGCGGCGGCGCGATGAAGCTGCCGCGGAGCACGGTCGAGGCACTGCTCGCGCGCCACCCCATCGCGCGCCTGGCCACCGTGGGGCGCGACGGGCAGCCGCACCTGGTACCCGTGGTCTTCGTCCATCGCGAGGGGGCGCTGTGGACTCCCGTCGACGCGAAGCCCAAGAGCGACCAGGAGCTGCGCCGCGTGCGCAACATCCGGGAGCACGGGCGGGCCAGCCTGCTGCTCGACGCCTACGAGCCCGACTGGGCGCAGCTGTGGTGGCTGCGGGTCGATGGCGAGGCCAGCGTCGTCGAGGATCGGCCCGCGACCGACCCGCTCCTGACCGAGGTCGTACGAGGACTGCGCGAGAAGTACCCGCAGTACGAGAGCGTGCCCGTCTTCCGCGACGCCCCGCAGCTGCTGCGGGTCACGACCGGCCGCGTCTCGAGCTGGTGCGCCGGGCCGCTCGCCGCCACGGCCGCGGCAGGTGGGGCGGAGCCGGCCTAGCCGCAGGCGATCTCGACGCCGCCCCCCTCGAACCCCGCCTTGCGATGGCTCGCATCGCAGAACGGCTTGGTGGCGGACTTCCCGCAGCGGCACAGGAAGAGCGGCCCCGCCTTCTCCTCGGTGGCGCCATCGGCCGTGATCGAGACCTGCTCCTCGGTGTCGAGGACGATCGGCCCGTTCTTCATGATCGTGATCTTCATCCCAACCTCCAGCGTGATGATCCCGCCACGCGCATCATATCCGGGACCCGGGCAAAGCGCGCAGCGCCACCCGATCCGCCCACCAGCAGTGACCGGGCGTTCTCGAGCGCGTGAACCCCGGGTGGTGGCTGGCACCGTTCCGGGCGGCGTTCCGCGCTCCGGGATCGCCACGGGGCGTGTTGCCGGACGGCCCCGACGGCGTGAACCTCCGACGGTACCTGGCACCGATCGCCAGCACCGATCGCCACGAGACCTGTTGCCCGGACATCACGGGCCTGTGGACTCGGAGCGGTACCTGGCACCGATCGCCGAGCGGTACCTGGCACCGATCGCAGCTCGCACGGCTCGCTGCTCGTCGACGCTGACGGGCCCGCGCGGAAGCCGGGCTCGATCAGTCGAGCCGCTCGCCCAGGTGGACCCAGCGCGAGGTGTCGATCGGCGGGTTGGGCAGCGGCGTGACGCCGCGCTCGGCGCAGAGCTTCGCGAAGCCGGGCTTGTCGGCCGGCACCGCTCGCGGGTCGCCCATCATGATCTCGTAGAGCACGGCGCCGTCGGGCCCGCCGATGATCGGGCCGAAGACCGCGCCCTTCTCCAGCATGATGTGCATGCCCTTCGTGCAGCGAACGTTGCCCACGGTGATCTCGCCGTCGAGAACGAAGACCACGTGGTCGCTCATGTGACCGTGGCGCTCCACGATCACTCCCGGGTCGTAGCGGGCGTACAGGGACAAGCGCTCCGGCGTGAACTCGAGCCACTTCTCCCGGATCGAGACGCGGCGATCGCCGTGCATCTGGGCCTTGACCTCGATCCAGTCCTCGTCGTCGAGGTGAACGAACGCCAGCCTCGGCTCCCGGTCGTCGCCCATGGCTCCTCCTCGTCCCCCGCCGGGATCGTACTACAGCCCACCGCGCCCGGTGCCCGGCTCACGGCGCCGGTGTAGCATGGGGGCGCCATGCCGGGACCGCTGGACATCTTGACCGCCGTGCTGCTGGGCGTGGCCCTCTGGGTGGCCGGCGTTCACTTCTTCGACCTGGTCCACTGGGTGCTCCACGGCATGCTGCGCTCGCGCTGGCGCCCGCTGCGGCTACTCGCGACGCCACACCTGATGCACCACCGCTGGCTCGACGGCAGCCTGACCACGCGCTGGGAGTACCAGCGCGCCAACCTGTGGGGTCACATCGTGCTGGAGTACTCCACCCAGCTGGCCTTCAGCGGACTGCTGCTGCTGCTGCTCCCCGCGGCCGTGGTCGGGGTCTGCGCGGCGCTGCAGACGCTCACGTTCGCCTACATCCTCGGCCAGCGCGGCCTCGACATCAATCACCGCGCGATCGAGATGCTCGACGCGTACCGCCCCTCGGTCCTGGCGATGCCGGCCTATCATGCGCTGCACCACGTGTACCCCGACGCCTACTACAGCGCCTACTCCAAGCTGATCGACTACATCGTCGGGGGCGGCACCTGCCTGCGCCGGCGCGTCGGCTTCGTCGGCGGCGATTCCGCCTTCGGCCGCGAGCTGCGCGGGCTTCTCGAGCGCGCCGGGGCACGCTCACTCGGCGAGCTCGAGGCCGTCGCGAGCGACGCCCGCGCGCGCCTGTCCGGGCTCGACGTCCTCGTCATCTGCGATCCGGCGGCCGACCGGCTCGCCGCGGTCGAGGCCTTCGTCGGCGCGACGCGCGACCGTCAGCTGCCGCCCGAGGTCTGGGCCGTCCAGGAGCGGGTCGAGGACCGGCTCGCGCGCCACTACTACCGCGACGTCCGCGTGAGCTACCGCGCGATCCGGGTGCCCGCTCACGTGCTCGCCGATCCGGACGCGGCCCGCCCAGCGGCGCGCCGGGCGCTGTTCTGGATCCGCCGGGGGCTCAACTACGTGCCCACACAGGGCACCCCGGGCGGCCTGTGCGATTTCCTGCGCTTCCGCGGCGTCGATCCGCAGCAGCCACCGGATGCCGTCGGGGTGCGCCACCGCGCCGACGCGCTGCAGCCGGCCTGAGCGCGAAGCCCGACCCGCGAGGAGAGCCCGTGACCCGACCATCCCCCGGCCCGGGAGCCGCCCCGGCCGATCCGGAGCTCGCGAACGCCATCGGGCGCGCGCTCGACGCGCTGCTGCACGCCCTGGAGCTCGAGCCCCTGGGCGACGACCGCTTCCGCGCGGCGAGCGAGCCGGCGCGCTTCGACCGGGTCTTCGGCGGCCAGGTCCTGGCGCAGGCGCTACTCGCCGCGGCGCGAACGGTGCCAGGCAACGCCCCGGCCGGCAACATCGCGGGTACCCCCGGCAACGCCGCGGCGCCGGCGCCCAAGCTCCCGCACTCGCTGCACGCGTACTTCGTCGAGGTGGGCACACCCGAGGCGCTCATCGAGCTCGCCGTCGAGCGCATTCGCGACGGGCGCTCCGTCTCGATGCGCCGCGTGGTGGCCACGCAGGGGGAGCGCACGCTGCTCACGCTGATGGCGTCGTTTCACGCGGGGGCACCCGGCCCCGAGCTCGCGGGGCCCGCACCCGAGGTGCCGCCGCCGGGGTCGCTGCCGGCGCTGCAGGACTGGGTCCCGGGCATGCCGGACGCGGGCCGGGCCCAGGGGCAGGTCTGGGTCGACCTTCCGCCGCCCCTGGAGCTGCGCATCGGCGAGGCGCCGACCTTCCTGGGCGGCTCCCGGGCCAGCGGGGCGCGCGCCCACTGGATGCGCCTGCCGCGCGACGTCGGCGACGACCCGCTGCTGCACGCCGCGCTGCTGGCGTACGCCAGCGACTACCTGCTACTCGACATGGTCTTCCGGTCCCATCCCGGAGACCTGGCCAGCCGCGACACCATGGGCTTCAGCCTCGACCACGCGATCTGGCTGCACCGCCCGGTGCGCATGGACCAGTGGCTGCTGTACGTGCAGGAGACCGAGGCGATCCACGGCGAGCGCGGTCTGGTGCGCGGCCGCATTCACGACGGTCAGGGCCGCCTGATCGCGACGGTGATGCAGGAGGAGCTCGCGCGGGAGCGGCGACCCCGGGCCTGATCTCGCGACTGCCGTCGGCCCGCGGACGCGGACAGGCTCACGAGCCCTTGAACGGCAGGCGTGTGGCCAGCTCCCGCAGGCGCGCCTGCCCCACCTTGCCGGCGCCGTCGGACGCCACGACCAGCAGGTCGGGCCCGCCCAGCTCCATGGCCACCTGCAGGCAGGCGCCGCAGGGCCAGGTCAGCTCGCCGGAGGTCCGCGGCGCCACCAGCGCGAGGATTTCCGGCCGGCCCGCATCCTGCGCGACCGCGCTGAACAGCGCCGCTCGCTCGGCACACATGGCCAGGCCCAGCGAGACGTTCTCGACCAGTGCGCCGGGCACGACGGCGTCGCGGTCGGTGACCACGGCCGCCCCCATCTTGAAGTGGGAGTACGGGGCATACGCACGCTCCAGCGCGTGCTCCGCGTCGCGCACCGCGTCCGTCGCCCGGGGATCGTCGAAATCGATGTCCGCCATGCGGTCCTACGCCCTCTGGTCGACCTGGACGAAGTTGCCGTCGGGGTCGCGCATGAACACGCTGCGGATCTTGCCGCCCTCGGGCTCGCCGTAGTCCTTCGAGTCCGCGGTGTGCGGGAACAGCAGCGGCACGTCGCGCCGCTCCGCGTCGCGCAGGATCGCGTCGATGTCGTCCACCCAGAAGCTGAAGTGGTGGGTGCCCAGGTCGAAGAGCTCCGAGCGCCGGTCGGCCGACGCCGGGCTGATCATCTGATCGAGCACGAGGGCGCTGTCATGAGGGCCCTCCCCCCAGCGCAGCCACGCCGTCCGGCGCCGCACGGGCTGCTGGGTCGTGAAGTCGGTGAACTCCTGGACCCAGTCCGAGGTCACCCGCAGGCCCAGGAAGTCCCGGTAGAACTCGAGCGACCGGTCCATGTCCGTGACCCCGACCGCGAGATGCGAGACGGCGATGATTCCCATTTTGCGACTCCGTCGTCAGCTGGCCCGCCCCCATCCTGCACGAGAAGCCCTCCGCGATGCCAGCGGCCCGTCGCTCCGGCGCCGCGCCCTGTGAGAAACTCGCTGCGAGGAGAGACCACGATGACCCCCGAGGACCTCGTCGAGATCGAGAAGATCCGCCAGCTCAAGGCGCGCTACTTCCATCTGATGGACCAGAAGCGCTGGGACGAGTGGGCCGACGTGTTCTGCGAGGACGTGGTGATCGACACCACCCAGGAGGCCGACACCCCGATCATCCGCGGCCGGAAGGCCTTCCTGGAGTTCCTCGCGCCCATCCTCGAGGGGGTCCAGACGGTTCACCACGGCCACCTGTCCGAGATCGAGCGAACGGGATCCGACACCGCGCGCGCGACCTGGTCGATGGAGGACATGCTCTGGTGGCCCCCCGAGGCCGGCGGACGCCACCTCTGGGGGCTGGGCTTCTACTTCGAGACGTATCGCCGGGACGACCGCGGGCAGTGGCGGATCGAGGAGCTCAAGCTGCGCCGCATTCGCGTCGAGGTCGACGGCAAGCAGACCTTCCCGCCGCCCGACGGCGCTACATGAAGCTCGCGTAGCCAGCGATCTCCTCGACCCAGGGATCCGGAATCAGGCTCACCTCGCCGCCGAACTGCCGGACGTACAGGGAGAGCTTCGCAGTCTCCTCGATCATCATGGCGCGTGTGGCGGCGCCGCGCAGATCCTCGCCGACTGCCATCAGCCCGTGGTTCTGCATGATCGCCCCGCGGCTCTTCTCCAGCGCCAGGCCCATGGCCTCCGCGAGCTCCTGGCTCCCGGGCATCAGCCACGGCACGATCTGCGTGTCGGCCAGCAGGATCGCGTCGGTGTTGATCGGCTGGAAGCTCTGGTTGCAGATCCCGAACGCGGTCGCGATCGGGGAATGCGTGTGGACCGCGCCGTGGATGCCCTCGCGCGAGCGGTACGAGCGCACGTGCATGGGGTACTCGATGGAGGGCGCATTGCTGCCCTGGATCACGCTGCCATCGGGCTGGATGTGAACCAGCGCCTCCTCGCTGAGCGTGCCCTTGTACAGCCCGGTCGGGGTGATCCACAGGGTCTCGCCATCGCCCGACAGGGCGCTGACGTTGCCGCCCGTCGCGGTAAGGTGCCCGGTCTGGAACAGCTCGTTGACGATCTGCACGATCTGCTGGCGCGCCTCGCGGTCCGTCTGCATCGGTTCTCCTCGCTGGTCGCTGGAGGATACCGCCGCCGCCGTGCGGCCGGGGCTCAGGCGGGATCGCGCAGCAGCGCCAGCCCGCGGTGCAGCAGCGGCATGGCCCGTTCCGGCTCGGAGAGGAAGGGCAGGCGCGAGGGACCCACCAGGTGGGCCGCCATGTCGACCCCGCAGTAGCCCAGCGCACGCTGCAGCAGGGCGTCGCCGGGGCTCACCACGGAGGTGTACGCGGTCACCAGCGCGCCTCGAGCTCGGGCCCGGACCTGCTCGCCCGTCTGCGGTGCCAGGCAGAGCTGCACGTGCGCCAGCGCGGCACCGAGATCGAAGGCGGGATCGCCGAGGTGCGCGAACTCGGCGTCGATCAGCCGCGCACCGCCGGGCGCGAGCAGGACGTTCGCGCACTTCACGTCGCCGTGGACCAGTGCCTGGCCGCGCGTGTGGTAGGCAGTGCGCAGCCCGGCCAGGCGCGCGCGCAGCGCCGGCTCGCGTCCGGCCTCGTGCATCCGGGCGCGCAGGGGGGCCGCCACACCCGGCAGGTCCCCGGCCCAGGGCGCGTCGAAGAGCGCCTCGCCGTGCAGCCGGCGCATCTCGATGTTCTCGAAGCGCGGCGCGAGCTGCGCGAGCCGCGACGCGGAGGTGGCGTGGACCCGCGCCAGGTACACGCCGAGCGCGCGCAGCGCGTCGAGCGGGACCTCGCCGGCGCGAAGCGCGTCCTGCAGGGACGTGACCGTGCCCAGGTCCTCGAGCACCAGCACGCGAGCGCGCTCGTCGAAGCGCGCGATCGCCGGCAGGATCACCTGGTCGGGCGGCAGCAGTGCGCGGACCGCCTCGTCGTAGCGCCGCTCGAAGAGGATGCGATCGGCACTGAGCGGCAGCTCGGGAAACCCCTCGACCCCGGGTCGGGCCTGCTTGACGATCCAGGACCGACCGGAGTGCTCGACCCGGCGCACGTAGTTCAGGTTCCCCTCGCCGGCCGCCGAGACGCGGGCACCGGAGGCGTCGGGGAGCAGCCCGGCGCCGACCAGGTATCCCGGCAGCGAGGCGTCGTCGAGGCGCGGCTGGACGGCGGGCGGTCGCGGGCCGGACGGAGACACCGCCCGAGCATAGCGGCGGGCGGGTCTGGAGGAGCACCGGCGCGGGACTACTCGAAGCCCTCGTCGCGCCAGCGCACCGCCTCGCGCGGGCCGTCCTCCAGCAGGCGCCGCTTCCACTCCGCCGCGGCCCGACCCTCGTAGGCGAAGCGATCCGTCTGCAGCTGCAAACGCTGCAGCTGGTCGCGGCCCATCAGCTCGAGGGCCTTGTTGCAGATCGCCTTGTTGGCGGCCTGCAGCTCGTGCGGGACCCGCGCCATGCGCCCGGCGAGGCGCCCCACCGCGGCGTCGAGCTCGGCGGCCGGCACCGCGCGTGCGACGAGCCCGATCGAGGCCGCGGTCGCGCCGTCGATGAGATCCCCGGTGAGCATGAGGATCTTGGCCCACTGCGGCCCCACCAGGTACGTCCACATGTGCGTGGGCCCCGTCGACCCCTGCGCGCGCACCGGCGGATAGCCGATGCGCGCGTCGTCTGCCGCGATCACCACGTCGCAGTTGAAGGCCAGCTCCGTCCCGCCCCCGACGCAGTGGCCGTGGAGCTGGGCGAGGGTCGGCTTCGTCAGGTTCCACAGGGGGCCCCAGGGGTCGGGCGCGCGCTGGGTGTCGAGGAAGATGTCGAGCGGCGTCTGCGGAGCGGCGTCTCGCTGAGCTCCGGCCAGGTCGGCGAAGTCGTGCCCGGAGCAGAACGACGGGCCGGCGCCGCGGATCACGATGCAGCCGACGTCGTCGCTCGACTCGGCGTCGTGCAGCGCCGCGAGCAGCTCGGACTTCATGCGCGCGTCGAGCGCGTTGCGGCGGTCGGGCCGGTTCAGGGTGATGCGGAGCACCCGCTCATGAATCGCGGTCAGGATCGTCTCGTACGACATCGGCAGGTCTCCTTGCGGGCGCCGGGTCAATGGCTCCAGAGCGGGTCCGGGATACCCATGGCGTGGACCGCGAGCAGGCCGAGCAGACCCACGACGGTCAGGTAGTACAGCGTCGGCAGCGCGGTGCGGCGCAGGGTGGCGCCCTCCTGCCCCAGCAGCCCCACGGTGGCGGATGCCGCCACGACGTTGTGAATCGCGACCATGTTACCGGCCGCGGCGCCGACCGCCTGCAGCGCCACGACCATCGCACCGGACACGCCGAGGCTGGCCGCCACGCCGTGCTGGAACTGGGCGAACATCAGGTTGCTGACCGTGTTCGAGCCCGCGATGAACGCGCCGAGCGCGCCGATGACGGGCGCGAACAGCGGCCAGACCGCGCCGACGTGGAGCGCCACCCACCCGGCCATCGCCAGCGGCATCGATGCGAGCCCGAGCGCGTTGGTCCCGGAGTTGATGTAGATGCGCACCATCGGGACCGTGAACAGCAGCACGAAGCCCGCGCCGAGCAGGATGCGACCCGAGTCCCCGAGCGCCCCGAGCAGCGCGCGCGGGGCGAGGCGATGAAGCCCCGCGGCGGCCAGCACGACCACGCAGAAGATGGCTCCGGGAAGGTAGAGCGGCTGGGTGGACGCCGAGATCCCGGTGCCGAGGATGCCCTTCCACTCGATCTCCACGCCGCGCAGCCACGCGCCCAGCGGGAGCCCGGGCAGCCGCGTCAGCACCAGGAGCAGCGCGACCAGCAGGTACGGCGCCCAGGCCCGCGGCAGCGACAGGTGCCTGGCACCATCCGGGTGCCTGGCACCTGCATCGGGGTGCCTGGCACCTGCACCGGCACCTCCACCGGCCGCACCTGCACCGGCCTCGACGGCCGCCGGCCGGGCACCCGCCACCAGCGCCCCGGTCCACGCCGCGGGCCACTGCTCGCGCGGGGCGAAGTCCCAGGTGTCGCGCGGGGTCAGCACGCGCGCCCGGGCAGCCGCCGTGACCAGCGCCAGGCCGATCAGGGCCCCGAGGATCGAGGGAAACTCCGGGCCCAGGAACACCCCGGTCAGTGCGTAGGGCACCGTGAAGGCGAGTCCACCGAGCAGCGCGAAGGGCAGGATGGACAGGCCCTCCGTCCAGGAGCGCCGGACGCCGAAGAAGCGCGTCATCATCACCACCATCAGCAGCGGCATCACGGTGCCCGCCACGGCGTGGAGGATCGCCACGCGGGCGCTGATCGCCCGCAGGTAGGCGTCGAGATCCGAGCCCGCGAGCTCGAGCTGCGGGCCCAGCGCCGCCACGTCGAGGCCCCCGGCCACGCCCACCAGGATCGGGGTGCCCGCCGCCCCGAAGGTCACCGGCGTGGACTGGACCATCATGCCGAGCATGACCGCCGCCAGCGCCGGGAAGCCGAGCCCGACCAGCAGCGGCGCCGTCACGGCGGCCGGTGTGCCGAAGCCGGCTGCGCCCTCGATGAAGGCGCCGAAGAGCCAGACCACGATCACGACCTGCACGCGGCGGTCGTCGCTCAGGGCCGAGAACCCGGCGCGGATCACGCCCAGCGCTCCCGAGCGCTCGAGCGTCCCTAGCAGCAGGAGAGCGCCGAAGATGATGAACAGGATGTCGAAGCTGATGACCCAGCCCTGGATCGTGGCGGCGGCCACGACCTCCGGGGGCACGCGCCAGACGAGCAGCGCCAGCGCCGCGGCCGCAGCGTAGACCGCCGGCATGGCCACCCGGGCAGGCAGGCGCAGTCCCACCAGGAGCACCGCGGCCAGCGCGATCGGCGCCGCCGCCAGCAGGGCCTGCATCGACGAGCTCATGGTCTCCCCCGGGCGCTCCGGCACACGCGCGCAGCGCCGCGTGCGAGTGTACCGGCACGCGCCCGGGCGACGGGGATCGCGCCGGGCGAGGAGGCCACGATGCAGCACGAGCACATCCTGTACGCGCGCCGCGCACGCGTCGCGACCATCACGCTCAACCGACCGCAGAAGCGCAACCCGCTCGGCATGCAGACCTACGCCGAGATCGTCGACGCCCTCGAGCGCGCCAACGACGACGACGACGTGCGCTGCGTGGTGCTCACGGGCGCAGGCAGCGCCTTCTCGTCCGGCGGCGAGCTCGGCGGCGACCCGCACGAGACGCCGGACGACTGGTACCGGATCCACGGGCGCCTGAACGGGTACACGCGCGCGGTTCGCGAGTCCGCCAAGCCGGTCGTCGCGGCCGTGAACGGGCTCTGCTACGGCTCGGGCGTGATCCTGGCGGCGCACTGCGACCTGGTCGTGGCCTCGAGCGCCGCGCGCTTCTCGTTCATCGAGAGCCGCATGGGGCTGGCCGGGATCGGCATGCTCGCGTTCCACATCGGCGCGCAGTGGGCCAAGTTCCTGATGCTCAGCGGCGAGATCATCAGCGCCGAGCGCGCGCGCTCCATCGGGCTGGTGCTCGAGGTGATCGAGGCCGACGCGTTCGAGCGACGCGTGGAGGCGCTCGGAGACCGGCTCGCCGCCATGCCCCCGATCGCAGCCATGCTCAACAAGCGCAACGTGGATGCCGCGCTCGACGCCATGGGCTGGAACGAGGTGCGCGGCTTCAACCAGTCGCACTACGCGGTGATCGACGGCATGGCGCCGCAGGCGGTCAACGCGGCCGGGGAGAAGCTGACCGACGTGCTGCACGCGCGCGGCTTCAAGGCGTTCCTCGCCGCGCGCGACGCCGCGTTCGCCGAGCCCTGGCTCGAGGACTGACAGGCCCCGACGGGCCGGAGCAGGCATAATCCGGGCATGCGAGAAGATCAGAGAGCCGAGGTCCTGGAGACACCGGACCGCGAGGACATCCCGAAGATCACGGCCGCCCACGTCGCCGCCATGGAGGCCTCCGACGACGAGGCCGTGTGGTTCATGTCCAACATGCACTACGTGCTGCTGCGCACGACCGGTCGCCGCTCGGGGCGGGAGCACAAGGTCGCCCTGCCCTTCTGGAAGGACGACGACGGCCACCGCCTGGTCGTGGCCTCGTTCGCGGGCGGCCCGACGCACCCGGCCTGGTATCACAACCTGTGCGACCGCGATGCGAACCCCGAGGTGCTCTGCCGCGTGCGCGGGCGCGCCTTCGCGGCCGATGCGGTCGTGCTCGAGGGCGACGAGCGCGCCCGGATCTGGGCGCAGCTGACCGCGGACCGGCCCTTCTACGCCGAGTACCAGTCCCGCTGCGAGCGCCAGATCCCGCTGGTGCGCCTGGTCGAGAAGCGGCCCGCCGCGACCTGACCGGCCGGCCGGGGCGGCCGAGGCCGTGCACCCGCACCCTGCCTGCGCGCCGCCTGCGCGCCGCCTGCACCGCTGCTCCGGTCGCGCTACCGCTGGGCCGCGGCCCGCCACCGGGACTTTCGCCTTCCTCGGGCTACCGGGGTAGGATGCGCCGATGAGCGCTCCCGGCAGGGCCTACAGCTGGATTTTCCTCGACCGACCCGCGGTCGGGATGGCGCTGCTGCTCGCCCTGCTGGCCTTCTGGGGCTACCACGCGCGCGACTTCCGTCTCGACGCCTCGGCGGACTCGCTGGTGCTCGAGAGCGATCCCGACCTGCTGCGGCTGCGCGAGATCAGCGCGCGCTACGGCTCGCAGGCGCTGCTGGTGGTCACGTTCACGCCGGACGGACCGCTCTTCTCCGACGCGGCCCTGCAGCGCGTCGGCGCGCTGCGCAACGACCTGGCGAGCGTCGGCGGTGTGGCCTCGGTGCTGTCCCTGCTCGACGCGCCGCTGATCAGCAGTGCCGACGTCCCGCTGACCGAGCTCGCCAGCAAGGTGCCGACTCTGGAGAGCCCGACGGTGGACCGCGAGCGCGCGCGCCAGGAGCTGCTGAGCAGCCCCGTGTTCCGCGAGCTGCTGATCAGCGCCGACGGGCAGACCACCGCGCTGCTGCTCGACCTGCGCACCGACCCGCAGCTCGCCACGCTCGAGCGCCGCCGCAACGAGCTGGTGGGCCTGCGGGAGGCGAGCGGCCTGAGCGCCGAGCAGGCCCGCGAGCTGCGGCAGCTCGCCGCGGCCGTCCAGAGCGCGAGGGCCGGCAGCGACGCGGCGCAGCACCGCCAGATCGCCGCGATCCGCGCCGTGATCGACCGCCACCGCGACCAGGGGCGGCTGCACCTGGGCGGCATCCCGATGATCGCGGACGACATGATCAGCTTCGTGCGCAGTGACCTGGTCGTCTTCGGCGCCGGCGTGCTGGTCTTCCTGGTCCTGACCCTGACGATCATCTTCCGGCAGCCGCGCTGGGTCCTGCTACCGCTGGTCTCGTGCTTCTACGCCGGCCTCACCATGCTCGGCGTGCTGGGCCTGATCGGCTGGCCGGTGACGGTCATCTCGTCGAACTTCCTGGCGCTGATGCTCATCATCACGATCTCGATGAACATCCACCTGGCGGTGCGCTACCGGCAGCTGCGTCACGAGACGCCCGACGAGCCACACCGGGCGCTGGTCGGTACCACCCTGCGCCGCATGGTCTGGCCCTGCCTGTACACCGCACTGACCACGATCCTGGGCTTCGCCTCGCTGGTCGTGAGCGACATCAAGCCGGTGCAGGACTTCGGCTGGATCATGAGCACCGGGCTGGCCGTGGTCTTCCTGACCTCGTTCACGCTCTTCCCGGCGCTGCTGATGCTCTCCGGCAAGCCGCGCGACCCGGGCCCGGTCACCTCCCGGGAGAGCTGGCTGCCCGGACGGCTGGCGGACCTGACCGAGCGCCACGGCAGCGCGATCCTCGCGGTCTCGGCGCTGGTCGCGCTGCTCAGCGCCGTGGGCATCTCGCAGCTCACGGTCGAGAACAGCTTCATCGACTACTTCAGCGAGAAGACCGAGATCTACCAGGGCATGGTCCTGATCGACCAGAAGCTCGGGGGCACCACGCCGCTCGAGGTGCTGCTCCACTTCGATCCCGCCGCCCGCAACGGGGGCGACGACCCCGCGGGCGGCGGAACCGGGGTCGCGGGGGCGGAGCCGCCCGTCGACGACCTGGAGGACGAGGAGGACTGGCTCGACGAGTACGACGTCGACGTGGCCGCGGGGCCCGAATACTGGTTCACGGCGAGCAAGGTGCAGCGCGTCAAGCAGGTGCACGACTACCTCGACAGCCTGCCCGAGGTGGGCAAGGTGCTCTCCCTGGCGTCGCTGATCCGGGTCGCCGAGGAACGCAACGACGGCAGGGAGCTCGGGGGGCTCGAGCTCGGCGTGCTGTACAAGAAGCTCCCCGCCGACCTGCGCGAGCGCCTGGTCAACCCGTACTTCTCGTCGGAGGCCGACGAGGCGCGCATCATGCTGCGCATCCTCGACTCGCGCCCCGACCTGCGCCGCGCCGAGCTGCTGGCGCGCATCGAGAGCGGCCTGCGTGACCTGGGCCTCGGGGAGGACGAGGTGACCATCTCGGGCACGATGGTCCTGTACAACAACATGCTCCAGAGCCTGTACCGCTCGCAGGTCTCCAGCCTGGGTGCAGTCCTGCTCGGGGTGCTGCTGATGTTCGCGGTGCTCTTTCGCTCGGTATCGCTGTCCATCATCGGCATCGTGCCCAACATCCTGGCGGCCGGCGCGGTGCTCGGACTCATGGGGCTGGTCGGCATCCCGCTGGACATGATGACGATCACGATCGCGGCGATCACCATCGGCATCGCCGTGGACAACGCCATCCACTACATCTACCGCTTCCGCGAGGAGTTCGAGAAGACCGGCGACTACGCGCGCACCCTGCACGAGTGCCACTCGAGCATCGGACGCGCGGTGCTGTACACATCGGCGACGATCGTCTTCGGCTTCTCGATCCTGGTGCTGTCGAACTTCCTGCCCACCATCTACTTCGGCCTGCTCACGGCGCTCGCGATCGCGGTCGCGCTGCTGGCGTCGCTCACGCTGCTGCCCCGCCTGATCCTGGTCTGGCGCCCGTTCCCGCGCCCCTGAGCGCGGCGCGGGCAGCCCCTATACTCAGGGCCTCCGGGGACACCCGGGAGGAGGCGCGAGATGAGCGGCGAGCCCACCCCGACCGAGATCAGCTACAGGATGATCGACTCGGATACCCACGTGACCGAGCCGCCCGACGTCTGGACCAGCCGCGTCCCGGCGAGGTTCCGCGACCAGGTTCCGCGGGTCGAGTGGGATCCCGAGCTGAAGGAGCAGGCCTGGTACATCGGCAGCCTGAGGATCAACTCGGTCGGCATCACGGCCAACGCGGGCTGGAAGGAGCCCTACCCCGCCCACCCGCCGCGCTACGAGGACGCCCACCCCGGCAGCTACGACGCCCACGCGCGCCTGCGCTACATGGACGAGCTGGGCATCTGGGCGATGGTCCTCTATCCGAACATCGGGGGCTTCGGCAGCCAGGTCTGGGACGGCATCGAGGACCCCGAGCTCAAGCTCGAGTGCGTCCGCGCCTACAACGACTTCCTGATCGACTGGTCGTCGGCCGACAGTCGCCGGCTGATCCCGGTCATGGCCACCCCGTTCTGGGACGTATCGGCCTCGGTCCGCGAGATCGAGCGCTGCGCCGCGGCCGGCCACCGCGGCGTGCTGTTCACCGGCGAGCCGCAGAGCTTCGGCCACCCGCTGCTGGGCAGCCGGCACTGGGACCCGCTCTGGGCCGCCGCCCAGGACTGCAACCTTCCCGTCAGCTTCCACATCGGCAGCGGCGACTGGGGCGACGAGTTCTCCGACGAACGCGTCGAGGTCGAGGGCTACGCCGCGGCCTCGGCACGCGCCGGCGCCAAGCTGTTCATGACCAACAGCACCCACGTGCTCGACCTGCTCTTCAGCGGCGTGCTCGAGCGCTTCCCGGAGCTGCGCTTCGTGTCGGTCGAGAGCGGCGTCGGCTGGCTGCCCTTCCTGCTGGAGTCGGCCGACTACCAGTACAAGGCCATGGCCGTCTCGAACGAGCGCCCCGACTTCAAGATGCTGCCCAGCGAGTACTTCCGCCGGCAGGTCTACGCCTGCTGCTGGTTCGAGACGCTGACCTCCGACGCGGTCGTGGACCGCGTGGGCGCCGGCAACATCATGTTCGAGACCGACTTCCCGCACCCCACGTCGATCTATGGCGACGAGGTCGGCCAGACCATCGAGAGCAGCCTGGGCACGCTGAGCGACGCGGTGCGCCGGCGCGTGCTCTGGGACAACTGCGCGGCCCTGTACGACATCGAGGGCCCGGCACCGGCCCGCACCTGATGGGCATCCGGATCGAGCCTCTCGACGGCCAGATCGGTGCCGAGGTGGTCGGCCTCGACCTCGATCGCCCGATCGACGCCGCCACGCGGCAGGCGCTCTACGCGGCCTGGCTGGACGCCGGGATCCTGCTCTTCCGCGGCATCGGCACGACCTCGGAGCGCCAGCTCGCGCTGAGCCGCTGCTTCGGCGAGCTCGAGGTGCACCCGGTCGAGAGCATCCGGCTCGAGGGCTGCCCCGAGATCATCACGCTGACCAGCCGGGGCGGCGTGGAGCCCGCCGTCTTCTATTTCGACGGCCAGCCGATCGCCGGGCACATCCCCTGGCACACCGACCTGATCTACACGCCCACGCCGTGCCGCGGCGGGCTGCTGCGCATGGTCGAGAAGCCGCCCGTCGGCGGCGAGACCGGCTGGGTCGACACGGCGGCCGCCTACGACGCCCTGCCCGACGGCACCCGGGCGCGCATCGAGGGGCTCGAGGCGCGCTTCGACTTCGTCCACGACCTGCGCGAGATGCGCTTCGGCCGCCCGGAGAAGCTGGAGCTCGGAACGCTGGGCAACGTGGAGTACCCGGAGTTCCCCGACGTGGCCCACCCGCTGGTCTGGACGCATCCCGAGAGCGGGCGCCGCGCGCTGATGCTCAGCCCGGTCCAGCTCGTCGACATGGTCGGCATGGAGCGGTCGGAGGGAGACGCGCTGCTCGAGGAGCTCGTCGCCCACGTCACCGACGGGCGCTTCAGCTACGTGCACGACTGGCAGGAGGGCGACATGGTGCTCTGGGACAACTGGCGCACCATGCACTCCGCGTTCGGCACGCCTCCGGACTGCCACCGCGTGGTCCACCGCACGACCATCCGCGGCGAGCAGACGACCGGCCGGCTGCTCTGACAGCGCCCGCGGGCGCGTCTCGCGGCCCTCAGCCCTCGCAGCGCCCCACGAAGGCCGCCAGCTCGTCGAGCTTCGCGAGCGCCTCGCTCTCCGGCACGGGATCGACCATGAAGATCACCCGGTCCACGCCGGTCTCGCGCGAGCGCTCGATCAGGGCCTGCTCCGGCGGCATCCAGTAGGCGCTGATCTCCACGCTGTGCGGATCGCGACCGGCCGCCTCGAGGCGGCGGTGCAGCTCGGGGATCTGCGAGAAGATCGCGGCCTCGGCGTCCTGGCCGGGCATGGGGAACCAGCCGTCGCCGTAGCGCACCACGCGACCCAGACCGCGCGGCGCGTTGGCCGCCACGTGCACCGGCGGGTGCGGCTTCTGCGCGGGCTTGGGCCAGGCGAAGCTCGGCGCCAGCTGGACGAAGGCGCCCTTGTACTCCGCCTTCTCCTCGGTCCAGAGCTGCTTCATGGCGCCGATGCGCTCCTCCATGAGCGGCAGGCGCGTGGCGAAGTCGGTGCCGTGCTGGCCGATCTCGAACGGATTCCAGCCGCCGCCCACGCCGAAGTCGAAGCGGCCACCGGACAGCGCGTCGAGGCTGGCCACGAGCTTCGCGGTCTGGATCGGATCGCGCTGCACGACCAGGCAGATGCTCGTGCCCAGGCGAATGCGCTCGGTCGCCTCGGCCGCCATCGCCAGGGCGACGAACGGATCGACCACGTCGTAGTACATGTCGGGCAGCCCGCCGGAGGCGCGCCCCGGCGTCATCTCCGAGACCGGGAAGTGCGAGTGCTCGGGCACCCACAGACTCTCGAAGCCGCGCTCCTCGATCGCGCGAGCGAATGCGCCGGGCGCGATCGAGTAGTCGGTCGGGAACATGCTGATGCCGTACTTCACGCGCTGCTCCGGGGAGGTGGGGTGGGTGCCCGCGGCTGCGTCGAGCCCGGGCTAGTCCTGGTGGGAGGGGTAGCGGCCGCAGTACGCCTCGGCGCCGAAGAGCTTGGCGTTCACGCCGAGCATGTCACCCACGTTGCACACCGCGTCGTCGTTCGTGTCGCACAGCGGGGACGCCTCGACCATCCCGAACAGGCTCCGGTTGATGTCGATGATGTCCATGACGTCGACGACGCCGTCGCCGGTCTGGTCACCGCACTCGCAGGCGTCACCGTGACCGTTTCCGTCCACGTCGCGCTGGTCGCCGTTCGGCCAGTACTTGCAGTTGTCCCGGTCGTCGGGCACGCCGTCGCCGTCGCGATCGCCGCCTGCGGTCCGGCACTGGCCCTCGCGGCTGCAGACCTGCCCGAACGAGCAGTCCGCGCCGGTCTCGCACGCCGTGCAGACGGCCTGTCCGATCTCGTTGTAGAACTCCGCGAAGCAGCCGCCGCAGTAGTTTGCGGTGCAGGTGCCGTCCGGGCAGGGAGGCGTGACCTGGCACGGGTCGGCGAAGCACTGCACCTCGTCTCCCGAGACACAGGCGCAGTCGTCGCCGCAGCAGGCGAATCGGCTGTTCAGGAAGGCGAGATCCGCGTCGCTGAGGTCCGCCAGCCGGCGGTTGTAGCCGCACGAGACGACCGAGAACGTGCCCGGGTCGGTCGCGGCTCCGGCGGTGATCAGGTAGCGCTCTCCCACGCTCAGCAGCAGGCCGCAGGCGGCCGACGATCCCGGCGTGGTCAGGGTCACGATCTGGCCGGCCCGGGTGCAGCCGTTGAAGCTGCGATCCACGCGGAACGTGTACTCGATCATGCCCAGGCCCAGCGAGTCTCCCCCGGCCTGCGCGAGCACCTCGCCGCTGAACACGTCGCTGCTGTTGTTGTACGTGAACACCAGGTCCGGAGGCACGCAGCTGCAGGCGCGAGCGGACTGCGGCGCGGCCAGGGCCACGAGGCCGGCGACGATCAGGGGCGCGATCCAGAGGGCACGCGGCACGGGCATCACGATCTCCTTCCAGTCGGCGGAAGCCGACGGTGCACGGCAGGCGGGCACCGCCCTCGAGCGTAGCACGGGCCCGCCGGGCCAGCGCCCTGCGCGGGCTCAGGACGGGTCGTCGAACCGGGCCCGCAGCTCCTGCTTGCGGACCTTTCCCGAGGCGGTGCGCGGCAGGTCGTCGACGGCGACCACCCGCTCCGGGGTCTTCTGCCGCGCCGCACCCAGGGCCTCGAAGTGGCCGATGAGCTCGTCGATGTCCGGTGCCTGGCACCCGTCGGCGGGGACCACGAAGGCGCACACCCGCTCGCCGTAGCGCGGGTCCGGCATGCCCACGGCGGCGGCCTCCGCGATCGCCGGGTGGCGCTGTAGCAGGTCCTCGACCTCGAGCGAGGAGATGTTCTCGCCGCCGCGGATGATCACGTCCTTGATGCGGTCGGTGATGGTCAGGCGACCCGCGGCGTCGAGCACCCCGACGTCGCCGCTGCGGAACCAGCCGTCCGGGGCGAAGGCCTCGGCGTTTGCGGCTGGATCGGTGTAGCCCAGGAAGAGCTCCGGTCCGCGCAGCCAGACCTCGCCGGCCTCGCCGATCGCGGCCCCGGAGCCGTCCGGGCGGGCGATGCGCACCTCGCTGTGCGGACACGCGATCCCGTCGGTCCGGGCGCGCGCCTCGAGCGCGTCGTCGTGGTCGCCCGAGGTCGCCGTCGGGTGCTCGGTCGAGCCGTAGCAGCGCACCATACGCCAGCCCGCAGCGTCGGCGCGCTCGACCAGCGCCGGGGGCACCCCTGCACCGCCGCTGACCACCCTGCGCAGGCTCTCGAGCCGGGCCGCACCGGCGTCGCGCATGTCGAGCAGAACCGACACGTGGAACGGCGCGGCGCAGAGCGTGTCGACCCCGAAGCTCTCGATCAGCTCGACCGCCTCGTGCGCGTCCCAGCGATCGAGCATGATCGCGCGGGCGCGCGTCAGGATCGGGCCGAGCAGCGCGCAGAGCCCGCCGATGTGCCCCGCCGGCCACGGCTGCAGCGTCACGCGCTCCGGCTCGTCCACCGGAGCCTGGGGCATGTTGCGCAGCTCGGCCATCAGCGTCTGGTGACTGTGGACGGCGCCCTTCGGGTCCGAGGTCGTGCCCGAGGTGTAGACGATCAGCAACGGGTCGGCGGCGTCGAGCCGCGGCAGCTCGACGGACCGATCGCCGCGCGACTCCAGCGCCTCCCAGGCGACCGCGCGCGCGGCGGCGTCCGGCAGCTTGTCGCCGACGATCACCACCTCGATGTCGGCGGCCCCCGTCAGCGCCGGCATCCGCGCGATGCGCTGCAGGTAGTCGATCGTGTGCCAGCGGTCGGGGCAGAGGAACATCCGCGCGCCGGACGCGCGCAGGATCCAGTCGGTCTCGCGCGGGCCGTAGATGTGCACGATCGGCACAAAGACCGCGCCCGCGATGGCGGTGGCCAGGTAGGCGACCGCGGTCTCCTCCCAGTTCGGCAGCTGGATCGCGATCACGTCGCCCGGCCGGACGCCGCTGCCGACCAGGCCGCGCGCCAGCCGCGTCGCGCGCGCATGCAGGTCCGCCAGCGGGAGCCGGCCCGGTCGCTGGGCCGAGTGCAGGTGGATCTCCAGCTCCGGCTGCTCCCGGGCGGCGCGCGCGAGCGCGTCGGGCAGCGTCTCGGCGTCGTGCAGACCCGCCGCGCGCCAGCGGGCCAGCTGCGCCCGACGGTCGCGCGCCTGTGCCGGGTCCGGGAACAGGTCGTCGAGGCCCAGCGCGGCGGTCACGCGCGCACCTCGGACGTGACCGCGCGATGCGCGGCTCGCTGGATCGACGGGCAGGCGGGGAACATCGCTCTCCTCTGTTGCTTCCGGGGCACGCGCGCGCCCCTGTCCGGAGCAGTCCCGGTGAGCAGTCCCGGTGCCAGGCACCCAGTCCGGGTCTCGGTGCCAGGCACCGGATCGCCGGCACCCGCCGGAGGGTGCCAGGCACCGGACCGTCGGCGCTACCGCCGCGGCGGGACCCGGCGGGGCCGGGGCCTTCCGGGCCGCAGCGCGGGTTCCCCGCGAGATCCCCGGCGCTTGCGGCGCGTGGTGCGTTCGCGCTGCGGATCGGCGCGTCCCGGCGCACTTGCGAAGCCGTTCCAGCCGTGCCCAAATGGTCACCACTGCCCGGGAAGCAGGCAGTGGGGAGATTCTGCATGACGATCCAGAAGGCTCACTCGGGTCTGCGCGGGGGAATTCTGACCACGTTCGCCGCGGTCCTCGCCCTGGGAGGGGGCTGGTCCACGACCGCCAGCGCCCAGCAACAGTCCACACAGGGATCGACGGCCCAGACGGCCCAGCAGCCCTCCGAGCCGCGCCGCGGAATCGAGTCCATCGTGGTGACGGCGCAGAAGCGCGAGGAGAACCTCCAGGAGGTCCCGCTCGCGATCAGCGCCTACGGCGAGAGGGACCTCGAGCGCCTGCTGGTGAACCGCACCGAGGACATCGCCAAGTACACGCCCGGCCTGAACATCGTGGTCGGCACGGGCGGCAACAGCCGCGGCCAGCCCTTCGTGCGCGGGCTGGGTCAGACCGACTTCTTCCCGGGTCTGTCCAGCCGCGTGGGCATGTACATCGACGGCATGTACCTGGGCAACCAGACCGGCATGCTGGGCTCGCTGGTCGAGCTCGAGCGCGTCGAGGTGCTGCGCGGCCCGCAGGGCACGCTCTATGGCCGCAACACGATCGGCGGCGCCATCAACCTGATCAGCAAGAAGCCGTCGGCCAACCCGGGCGCCAGGCTCCAGGTCAACGTCGGCGACTACAACTACATGGAGACCCGCGGCTCGATCAACGTGCCCCTGCTCTCCGAGACCCTGTTCGCACGCATCGCGTTCCAGCGCGCGGTCCGCGACGGCTTCGACCGCAACTATGCGGCGGGCTCGGGCACGCGCGACACCGAGGACCTGAACCGCATGGGCCTGCGCACCTCCCTGCGCTGGACCCCCACCGATGATCTCACCGTGGACTACGTCTTCGAGCGCACGCGCCTGGACGAGAACGACTCGGGCGAGCGCATCAGCGGCACCTTCCCGATCTCGAACGCCGAGCGCCTGGCCTTCTTCAACACGCGCATCTCCGAGCGCGGCGATCCGTTCTACCAGGGCCGCGCCGAGGCCAACGGCGACAACGCCACGAACGACCTGGCCACCTGGTTCAACGGCGTGACCATCACCTACGACGTCTCCGAGACGCTCCAGCTCAAGTCCACCACGGGCTGGCGCAAGATGCGCATCACCACCATGAGCGACCTGGACGGCACGGAGCGCAACATCTTCGCCACCCAGAGCCACCAGAAGCACCGCCAGCTCTACCAGGAGCTGCAGGCGGTCGGCGAGCTCGCGGACGGCTTCCTGGACTACGTGATCGGCGGCACCTGGTTCGAGGAGGAGTACGACACCGAGCAGACCAACTACATCTTCGGCAACCGCAGCCAGTTCCGCGACGTCCCCGGCGACGCCTACGCCTGGGGCGCGTACTCGCAGATGAACGCCCACGTGACCGAGAAGCTCACGCTGACGGCCGGCCTGCGGTACACCAAGGAGAAGAAGGAGTCGAGCTACGTGGTGCTCTCGGGCGGCGCGCTCACGCCGCGCTTCGGCTTCGAGGATCGCTTCGATTCCTGGTCCCCGCTGGCGCGCGCCGCGTACCAGTGGACCGAGGACTTCATGACCTACGCGCAGTGGTCGCGCGGCTACCAGGCCGGCGGCTTCCCGGCGCGGCCCCCGACCAACCTCGACCTGATCAAGCCGTTCGACGAGGAGAAGCTCAGCGCCTGGGAGGCAGGGGCCAAGTCGTCCTGGGCCGACGGTCGCCTGCAGATCAACGTGGCCGGCTTCTACTACGACTACGACGACCAGCAGGTGCAGACCTTCGACGCGCTGGCGGGCGGCACGATCATCGACAACGCGGGCAAGTCGCGCGTGCGCGGTGCCGAGGTCGAGCTGCGCGCCGTGCCCATCCCGGGGCTCGACATCATGCTCGGCCACGCCCTGCTCTACAGCGACTTCAGCGAGTTCAAGGACGGGGGCGTCGACATCAAGGACTTCCGCGCACCCACCCAGGCGCCGACCCGCACCTTCTCGGGCAACGTGCAGTACAGCCTGCCGCCGCTCTCGGGCCTGGGCGAGGTCGTGATCTCGGCCGGCTTCCGGCGCGTGGGCAAGAACCGCATCGGAGGCAACCGCACGCCCCAGGGTGTCGAGTTCGATCCGAGCGACCCACGCCTGCAGGACGCCCAGGCCAGCGACGCGGTCGAGGCCGATCACTACACCGTCTACGACGCGCGCGTGCAGGTGAACAACCTGATGGGCCGCGACGGCCTGTGGCTCGCGGTCGCCGGCGAGAACCTCGGAGACCGGGTGTACAAGAGCACCGGCATCTCGGGCTTCGACGGCCTGGGCTACGTGCTCAACAAGTACGGCCCGCCGCGCATGTGGTGGGTCGAGGTCGGCAAGACCTGGGGCGACGAGTAGGCCGCGCAGCGCGGCTGCTCCCTGCATCGCGCGCCCGCAGCTCCGGATCCCCGGAGCTGCGGGCGCTCCACGTCGCGGCCCCGCCCGACAGCGCCGCCTCCCGGGCGCGGGCGTCAGTCGGAGCCGGGCTCGCGCATGGCGCGCGCGATCGCCATCGCACCCGCGCCCAGCAGGCTCGCCTGCTCGGCGCTGCGGACCGCGATCGAGAGCGCGACCGCACCGCCCGTCTGTACGACCAGGTAGATCACCGGACCGGCGTCGTCCTCACGCGTGCGCAGATCGATCTCGACGGGTCCCTCGCCCAGGTCGATACGGATCAGGCCAGACGGGTCCACCTGGGACTTCTCGGCCACGACGCCCGTGATCTTGAAGCGACAGGCCCGCAGCAGCGCAGCCCCGGCTGCGCACCCCGTCTCAGGTAGGGGTCTCCCCGGTTCCGCGCAGCGCCGAGAGCAGGACGCGGGTCACCAGGTCGGACGTCTCCTCGCAGCTGCGGCCGGGCCCGTCCTCGCGCAGCGCCGCCAGCGAGTCGGTCGAGACCAGGCCGCGCCAGGCGACCACCAGGAAGCGCGGGCTGACGTCGCCGCGAAAGTCGCCCTCCGCGATGCCCCGCTTGATCACGTTGCCCATCAGGCTCCAGAGGGCCCGCACGTAGTCCATGTGCGCGTCGAGCGGCGGCGGCAGGCGGCCCGCCGTGGTCTCCGTGGCGAGCATTCCGTAGCGATCGACGCTCTCGAAGCCGACGCGGTTGATCGCGTGGATGCTCTGCCACGCCCTCGAGGCGCGATCCGCGGCAATCTCCAGCAGCCGCCGGTCCGCGCCGTCGAGCATCTCGCGGAGCACGGCCTCCAGGATGTCCGTGCGCCGCGGGAAGCGCCGGTACATGGCCGCCTCGGACACACCCGCGGCCAGCGCGATCTCCTTGCCGTCGACCCGGAAACCGCTGGCCCTGCAGAGCTGTCGTGCCGCCTCGAGGATCCGCTCGCGAGTGTCATCCATGCGCGCGACAGCTCTTACCAGCTCCGGGCCGGAGTCGCGACTGCGAGCGGCAGCCGGCGGCCGCGCACGGGCCGTGATCAGACCACTCCCTGCCCGCGGAGCTCCGCGACCTCGTCGCTCGTGAATCCCGCGTGTGCCAGGGCCGCGTCGGTGTGCTGACCGACGAGCGGCGGCTCGTCGAGCGCGGTCCACGAATGACTGCCGTCCGCGTCGACCACGCGGATCGGGTTCGCCGGCACATCCCGATCGCTCACCCGCACGGTCGTGCCGCGGGCGCGATTGTGCGGGTCCTCGACGACCTCGCGACCGCGGTTGACCGCGTTCACGGCGGCGCCCAGCGGACCCAGGAGCTCGATCCACTCCGCGGCCGGACGCTGCGCGAAGATCGCCGCCAGCCGTCCGGCCACCGCGTGCGCCTCGTCGCCCGTCGCACCCAGGCTCTCCGCCAGGTCGGGCACGTCGAGCCCCTTGCACAGCGCGGCCCAGGTGCGCGGCTCCGCCGCGGCGACGCTGACGAAGCGACCGTCGGAACAGGCGTATGTGCGCCGGTCCGGACTCTCGGGAATGCGCATGAAGCGGTCGGTGAGCGCCGTGGTATTGCCGGCGAGCAGCCAGGTGGTGGCATCGGCCAGGCTGATGTCGAGCTGGCAGCCCTGGCCCGTGCGCTCGCGCTCCGCGAGCGCCGCCAGCACGCCGGTGGTGGCCAGCATCGCGCCGACCGGTACCGACAGCATGGTCGCCGGATGCCACGGGCCGTCGGGCGCGAGTGCCGCGAGCAGGCCCGCGTGCCCCGCGTAGGACAGGTCGTGCCCCGCGCGGTCGGCGTACGGCCCCGTCTGCCCGAAGCCGGTGATCGAGCACCAGATGATCCGCGAGCCCGCCTCGACGGCCTGCCGGTAGCCGAAGCCGCGCGCCTCCATGCGGCCCGGCATCATGTTCTCGACCAGCACGTCGGCGGCCAGCACCAGCCGGCGCAGCACCTCGTTGCCGCGCTCGTGACGCAGATCGAGGGTCATCGAGCGCTTGCCGCGGCTCAGGCCCGGCTCACCGACGACCAGGCTCGGCTGCCCGGCCAGACCCGGCGACTCGATGCGCAGCACGTCGGCGCCCAGGTCCGCGAGCTGCACCGTGCAGTAGCCCCCGGGCGGCAGGAAGCACAGATCCAGCACCCGGACACCTTCCAGCGGCTTCAGCGCCATCGCTCGACCTCCGGCCGCAGATCCGTCGGCCGCGGCCATCTTGCCAGAACGCCCGTGCCCGCGAGGCCCGGCTGCGGATCGGCCGGGGTGGTAGATTCTCCGCACGAGCACCAGCACGAGACCGAGCCGAGTCGATGACCGAGTCCGTCGAGTTCAATCCGTTCTCCCACGAGCACCACGCCGACCCGTACCCGACCTACCGGCGGCTGCGCGACGAGGCACCGGCGTACTACAACGCCGAGCTCGACTTCTGGGCGCTGTCGCGCTTCGCCGACGTGCTCCACGGATACAACGACTGGGAGACGTACACGTCGACCCGGGGTGTCGCGCTCGAGAGCGGGACCTACAGCGGCTCGATGATCGACTGCGACCCGCCGCAGCAGCTCCCGCTGCGTCGCCTGCTCAATCACGCGTTCACGCCCGCCAGCGTGCGCCAGCTGGAGCCGCGCGTGCGCGCCCTGTGCAGCGAGTTCCTCGACGAGATCGTCGAGCTGGGCAGCTGTGACCTGGTGCGCGACTTCGCCGCCAAGCTGCCCTCCGACGTGATCTCGACCCTGCTGGGGGCGCCGCGCGAGGACCACCTGCAGGTGCGCCTGTGGACCGAGTCCGCGCTCACGCGCGAGCCGACCGGCGTGCAGGCGCAGCACTCCGCGGAGTCGATGAAGAGCCTGCGCGAGTACTTCGGGGCGCTGCTCGCCGAGCGTCGGAGCAGCCCGCGCGACGACCTGGCCTCGGCGCTCGGGCGCGTCGAGCTCGAGGGACGCCGGCTCACCCACGAGGAGGGCGTGGCGTTCCTGATGCTGCTGATCCTGGGAGGCAACGAGACCACCGAGAAGTGGATCGCCAACAGCTGCTTCCTGCTCTCACAGCACCCCGACCAGCGCCGCAGGATCCTCGACGACCCCGGCCTGATCCCCGACGCGGCCGAGGAGTCGATCCGCTACATCAGCCCCACGTCGTACATGGCGCGCACGACCACACGCCCCGTCTCGCTGCACGGCCGGACCATCCCCGCGGGCAAGAAGGTCGCCCTGCTCTGCGGCGCCGCGAATCGCGACGAGCGCCAGTTCCCCGACCCCGACCGCTTCGACATCGAGCGCCGCGCCGACCGGCACCTGGGCTTCGGCCACGGCCCGCACTTCTGCCTGGGCGCGCGGCTGGCGCGGCTGGAGGTGCGCGTGGCGCTCGAGGAGATCCACCGCCGCATCCCCGACTACGAGGCGGACGCTGCGGGGGTGGACTACATGCACGGCGGCAACGTCGCCGGCTTCAGCCGCGTTCCCATCCGCTACACCCCCACGGCCCGGACCTAGAGCGGAGCCGGCTTCGTGCAGTCGCTTCTCGGGGGCCCGGTTCTGAAAGACGGCCCCTTCAGCCCGCTCGATTCGATGCGCGGAGTACGAGGGGCCGCGGCGGAGGGCCCGTTCAGGCGCCGGCGAGCTTGACCGTGTAGCCGCGGGCGCGCAGGTCCTCGGCCAGGGTGTCGCGATGGTCGCCCTGGATCTCGATCACGCCGTCCCTGGCGGATCCGCCGGTGCCGCAGCGGCGCTTCAGGTCGCCGGCCAGCTCGCGCAGGGCGTCGGCGCCGAGCAGCACTCCCGAGATCGTGGTGACGGTCTTGCCGCGGCGACCCTTCGACTCGCGGCGGATCCGCACGACGCCGTCGCCCTCGGGCCTCGCACCGCGCGGGCTCTTGCGGCAGACGCAGTCCTTCTGCTTGCGGCCGCACAGGCGGCACATGCGCCCCTGCTCGCTCGAATAGACCAGGCCGCCCTTGCGGTCCGGGCTGCGGCTCACGCGGCATCTCCCCGCTGAAGCTCGGCGAGGCGGCCGGGGATCGGGAGCATGGTCATCGTTCTGGCCGAAGGGCCAGCGGCCGGCCACCGCCTGCCAGGCCTGGGCCGCGGACCCCGTCCCGGGTCGGCCCGCTTCACGAGATCTCGCGCTCGCGCAGCTGCGCGAGCTCCTCGGCGCTCACGCCGAGCGCGCCGAGCACTTCTGCGGCGTGCTCGCCCAGGTGCGGGGCGCGCGAGACCAGGCGCCACGGCGTGGCGCTGAAGCGGTACGGGGCCCCCGGGTAGACGACGCTGCGGCCGAGGTCCTCGTGGAAGACCTCGACCGGGAACCCCCGCGCCACGTGGTGCGGATCGGAGAGCGCCTCCTCGGGCGCGTAGATGATGCCCATCGGCATGCCGCGGCCCTGCGCGCCCACGAACATCTCGTAGGCCCCGAGGTGCGCCGCCAGGAAGGCCAGCGCCTCGCGCCCGGCGGCGAGTAGCGCGGCGAGCTCGGGATCGCTGCGCGCCGCGAACATGTCGATGCTCTCGCGCGCGGCGGCTGCGCGCAGTGCGTCCATGGCCTCGAAGCGATCGTCCAGGCGCTCGGTCTCGAGCCACTCGCACAGCGCGGCGAACTCGGCCGGCGTGCGGAAGCCGATGCCCGTGTTGAGCCAGCGGCCGTCGGCGCACTGGATCTGGGCCGGGGGCGTCGGCGTCGAAGACGCGTGCCGGCCGGTCTGGCGCTGGACCACCTCGCCCGCCGCCAGGTAGTGATAGCTGCCCGCCTCGGTGCTGACGTTCGAGGCCGCGTGCAGGTTCACGTCGATGTGCTGGCCGCGACCCAGCTCCGGCCGCGCCAGCAGCGCGACCAGCGTCGCCATCGCCGCCCAGTGGGCACCGGTGTGGAAGGCCTGGTTGCCGCCGCCGCGCACCGGGGGCAGCGAGTGATCGTCGTAGCCGCAGCTCCAGACGGGGCCCGCACCCGCGAGCAGCGTCAGGTCGGTGGCCGGGGCCCCGCTGCGCGGTCCGCTGCGGCCGAACGGCGTGATCGAGGTCATCACGAGCTGGTCGTTGACCTGCTGCAGCCGGTCCCGGTCGATGCCGAGGCGCGCGAGCCGTCCGGGGTCCTCGCCCTCGAGCAGCACGTCGCTGCGCGCGAGCAGCGCCTCGAGCAGCTCGCGGCCGCGCTCCGTCTCGAGGTCGAGCGTGATGCCGCGCTTGCTGGTGTTGTAGTACCACCAGTACAGGCTGCGCTCGGTGCCCGGCTCGTCGTCGACGAAGGGACCGCAGCGGCGCGTCGCGTCGCCGCCCGGAGGCTCGACCACGATCACGTCTGCGCCCATGTCGGCCAGCAGCTTGCCCGCGAACGCGGTGCGCTCGCCGGCCAGCTCGACCACGCGCAGCCCGTCGAGCGCGCCGCTCACAGGGCACCCTCGGCGCGAAGCTTCTCGAGGGCGCCGGGGTCGAGGCCGAGCAGCTCGCCGAAGACCTCGGCGTTGTGCTCCCCCAGGCAGGGTGCGCCGCGCTCGATCGACGCGTCGGTCTCCGACAGGTGCACCGGGATCCCGTCGACGCGCTGCTTGCCGATCACCGGATGGGTCACGGTCGGCCACAGGCCCCAGGCCGCAGTGTTCGGATCGTGATCGACGCGCTCGGGGGGCCGCTGCACGGCGGCGGCCGGGACGCCGGCCCCGGTCAGCACCGCCTGCACGTCGTGCCTGTCGCGCTCGCGGGTCCAGGCCCCGAGCTGCACGTCGAGGGCCTCCTGCCGGGCCAGTCGGCCTTCCAGCGAGTCCAGCCCGGGCTCGCGGCACCAGCCGGCGTCGATCACGCCGGCCAGCGCCCGCCAGTCCCGGTCGTCGCGGCAGGCGATCGCGACCCAGGCGTCGTCGCCCCGTGCCGGGTAGATGGCGTGCGGAGCCATGGCCGGGGCGTCGCTGTGATTGCTGTCGGGCATGCCGGGGCGGCGCGACGGCCGGTCGTTGACGGCGTGGTCGAGCAGGACCGGACCGCAGAGCGGCACCGCGGCCTCGGTCATGGCCAGGTCCACCCACTGCCCCTCACCGCTCTGCTCGCGCCGGTACAGCGCCAGCAGCACGGCCAGGGCCATGTAGTACGCGCCCGTGTGATCCATGTACGAGTAGCCCCAGCCCGCGGGCGGCAGCTCGGGCAGTCCCGAGGTGTGGGTGAGACCGCCGATCGCCTGCACGATCGGCCCCCAGGTCTTGAACTTCTGGTACGGCCCGCTGTGCCCGAAGCCGCAGTTGGACACGTAGATGATGTCGGGCCGGATCGCGCGCAGCGCCGGGTAGTCGAAGCCCAGGCGCGCGAACACGCCGGCGGCGAAGTTCTCGGTCACCACGTCCGAGACCGCGATCAGGCGGCGCAGCAGGTCGCGACCGCCGTCGGTCTTCAGGTTGATGGTGACGCCGCGCTTCTCGACGTTGTGGTTGTTGAAGCCGCCGCTGAGCTCGAGGCCGGCCTCGCCGGTCGGATACGGCGGGCTGCCGCGGATCACGTCCCAGCGACCCTGGTTGCTCGGGTCCTCGACGCGGATCACGTCGGCCCCGAACGCCGCCAGGATGCGCGTGGCCCCCGCACCCGCCAGCACGCCGCCGAAGTCGACGATCCGGAAGCGTCCGAGGGCCTTCATCGCCGCCCGGGCTCGTGCCGCGAGCTCGCGTCTGCGCACGCCGTGTCGATCACGGCGCCATCCTAGCACCACCGCCGCGACACCCGGTCCACGGCCGCGAGCCGCGAGACGGCCCCGCACACTAGAATGTGCGCGACCCTCACCGGCAGCCGGAGGACCCCCGATGCCGCCCGACCCCAGCGCGCGACCCGACACCGTGAGTCCGCCCTTCGACCCCGACGCGCTGCGCGAGCGCTACCGCCGCGAGCGCGACCGCCGGCTGCGCGCCGACGGCAACGCGCAGTACCGCCACATCGCGGGCGAGCTGGCGCACTTCCTCGAAGATCCTCACGTCGAGCCGGGCTTCACGCGTGCCCCGCTGCACGACGAGGTCGAGGTCGCGGTGATCGGCACCGGATTCAGCGGCCTGCTCACCGGTGCGCGCCTGCGCGAGGCGGGTGTCGAGTCCCTGCGCATGATCGAGTCGGCCGGGGACGTCGGCGGCACCTGGTACTGGAACCGCTACCCGGGCGCGCAGTGCGACATCGAGTCCTACATCTACCTGCCGCTGCTCGAGGAGCTCGGCTACATCCCCACGGAGAAGTACGCGCACGGTCCCGAGATCCTGGAGCACGCCCGAGCGATCGCCCGGCACTACGATCTGTACCGGGACGCCTGCTTCCAGACCCAGGTCACGCGCATGGAGTGGGACGATGCCGGCGCGCGCTGGATCCTCTCGACCCAGCGCGGGGACCGCATGCGGGCGCGCTTCGTCTGCCTGGCCAACGGTCCGCTGAGCCGCCCCAAGCTGCCCGGCATTCCCGGGGTGGAGAGCTTCGAGGGTCACGCCTTCCACACCAGCCGCTGGGACTACGCCTGCACGGGCGGCGACACCCGCGGCGGCCTGACGGGCCTGCGCGAGCGGACCGTCGGCATCATCGGCACCGGCGCGACGGCGGTGCAGTGCATCCCGCACCTCGGCGAGGCGGCGCGCCACCTGTACGTTTTCCAGCGCACGCCGTCGTCGATCGACGTGCGCGGCAACCGGCCGACCGACCCGGAGTGGGTCCGGACGCTGGAGCCCGGCTGGCAGCAGCGCCGCATCGACAACTTCAGCACGCTGGTCAGCGGCGGCTCCGCCGAGGTCGACCTGGTCCACGACGGCTGGACCGACATCATCCGCAACCTGTCGGGCATGGTCGACCGCGGCCAGGAGAATCTGTCGCCCGAGGAGATGGCGGCGCAGCTCGAGCTGGCGGACTTCCAGAAGATGGAGCAGATCCGCGCCCGCGTGGACGCCCTGGTGCAGGACCGGGCCACGGCCGACGCGCTCAAGCCCTACTACCGGCAGTTCTGCAAGCGCCCCTGCTTCCACGACGAGTACCTGCCGACCTTCGACCGCCCGAACGTCACGCTGGTCGACACCGCCGGTCGGGGCGTCGAGGGCATCACGCCGCAGGGTGTGAGGGTCGCGGGGCGCGAGTACGGCGTGGACTGCCTGATCTTCGCGACGGGCTTCGAGGTCGGCACCGACTACGCGCGCCGCGCCGGCTGCGAGATCGTGGGGCGCGACGGCCTGGCGCTGAGCGAGAAGTGGGCGGACGGGATCTCCACCTTCCACGGGCTGCTCAGTCGCGGGTTCCCGAACTGCTTCCTCCTGGGCGGCATCCAGTCGGGCGTCACGCCGAACTTCACCGAGCTGTACGGCGAGCAGAGCCAGCACATCGCGTACATCGTCGCTCATGGCCTCGCGTCGGGGGTCACGACCGTCGAGCCCACGGTACGGGCCGAGGCCGACTGGGTCCGCGTCATCCGCGCGGCCGAGAGCGCGGGCCAGGACTTCAGGGAGAGCTGCACGCCGGGCTACTACAACAACGAGGGCAAGCCCGGCGAGGGACCGGGCTGGTTCGGCGGCACCTACGGCGGCGGTCCCGGAGCGTTCTTCGAGCTGCTGCGCGCGTGGCGGACCCGGGGCGACCTGCAGGGCCTCGAGCTGGGCTGAGCCCCCGCGCATGCAGGAGATCGACGGCGCGCGCTGCTTCCAGGCCATGGTCCCGATGCGCGACGGGACGCGCCTGAACACCTTCGTGTTCCTGCCGGCGAGCGGCGGCCCGCGCTTCCCCGTGATCGTGCACCGCACGCCGTACGGCATCACCTCGCCCGAGGGCGAGCGCGTGACCGACCCCACGCGGGGCTGGCTGCCGGATCCGGCCACGCCCCTGCGCGGCGCGATCCTGCGCGGCTGGCGGGAGATCGTGCGCCGCGGCTACGCCGCGGTGTACCAGGACACGCGCGGCCGCCACGGCTCGGGCGGCGAGGACCGGGTGTATGGCGACGACGCACCCGACGGCTTCGACCTGCTGGAGTGGATCGCCAGCGAGCCCTGGTCGAGCCCGCGCGTGGGTCTGTCGGGATCGTCGGCGGGCGCGACCACGGCGCTGGCCGCGGCCTCGCAGCGCCACCCCAGCGTGCGCGCCTTCTGGGCGCAGGTGGGCGGCTCGAGCATCTACGACGACGTCGTCTACGAGGGCCAGTCGATCGAGATGGAGCGGCTCTGGCTCTGGGTGGCCGGCAACATCCCGGGCCTGTCGGCGTCGCATCGCGAGGCGGTGATGCGGCGGACCGGCACGACCCCCGCCGGGCTCGAGGCGCACGCCGACGCGGCCCGGGCACGCTTCGCCGCGCTCGAGGCCGCCGTACACGCGGATCCGCCGTATGTCGACGCGGACGCCTGGATGCGGCTCCCGCTGACCGGGTACCCGGACTTCTCGGTGCTGCAGCCCTACCTCGACGAGATCCTCACGCATCCCGCGCCGGACGCGTTCCGCGGGCGGCACGCCTTTCGCGCCACGATCGACGTTCCCGGCTTCCACGCGACCTCCTGGTTCGACATCTTCCTGACCAGCGTCATCGCCGCATTCACGGAGATCCAGGCCCGCGTCGGCAACCAGCGGCTGTGGATCGGACCCAACGCGCACTACTTCATCTACGCGCAGCGTTTCTGGCCCCGCGACCCCTACTTCGAGTGGTTCGATCACTGGCTCCGCGATGAGCCGACCGCGATCGCGCGCGAGCCGGCGGTGTTCTACTCGCCGCGCGCCTGGGTGGACGAGGCCGACTACGTCGCCGACGACTGGCGCCACGCCGGGTGCTGGCCGCCCCCGGGGGAGAGCCGGCGCCTGTTCCTGACCGGGGACGGTCACCTGGACGCGGGGGGCCCGGGCGGCGACCCGCGCAGCTACGCGTACGACCCGCGGCGCCCGGTCCCGACACTCGGGGGCCGCAACATGTCGATCCCGGGCGGCTCCCTCGACCAGCGTCCGGTGCAGGCGCTGCCGCAGTACGGCCTGACCTACCCCGGCGACGTCCTGGACGAGCCGCTGCAGATCGCGGGACGCGTGCGCGTGACGCTCCACGTCGGGTCGAGCTGCCCCGACACGGACTTCATCGCGAAGCTGATCGAGGTCAAGCCGGACGGCCGCACCCTGCTGCTGATGGACGGGGTCGTGCGCGCCATGTACCGCGACCCCGCGGCCGGGCCCCGCCCGCTGGAGCCCGGGCGGATCCACGAGCTCACGATCGATCTCGGCGACATCTGCCACGAGTTCGCGGCCGGCAGCCGCCTCCAGGTCGACGTCACGAGCAGCTGCTTCCCGCGGCGTGCCCGCAACACCAACAGCGGCAACCCGGTGCTCGCGCGCGACACGGACGCGGACATCCGGGTGGCCACGAACGTCGTGCACCACGGCGAGGCGGAGCCGTCGTACCTCGAGCTTCCGGTCCTCGCGGGGCGCAGGGTGTGGCGCTGAGCCCGTGCTCCGAGCGGATCCGCCCGCGTCAGCGCCCGGAGCTGCCGTCGGCCTCCACCCGCACCGGCCGGCGCCGGAACGCCGCGAGCAGCGCCACGTCGTAGACCGCCTTGAGCGCGCCCGCCACGACGAACGGCAGCCCGAAGGGCCCCGCGCTGAGCAGCGCCCCGCCCAGGGCCGGGCTCACCGCCGTCGACAGCGATCGCACCACGTTCGTCACGCTGGCCGCCGCCGCCCGCTCCTCGGGCCGCACCACCGACATGATGTACGTGGTCCGGGGCGCCACGTCCATCTGCGACAGCCCCGAGCGCACGGCGAGCAGCACGAGCGCGACCGGCAGCGTCGGCGCCAGCGGCATCAGCATCAGGGCCACGTTCGCCGGCAGGTGTGTGAACGCCATGGTCTCGATCAGCCCGATCCGCGCCGCCAGCGGCGCCGCCAGCAGCATCGATCCGGCCGCCAGCAGCCCCACCCCGAAGAAGATGGTCGCCGTCGCCTCGACGGACAGCCCGTGGCGCTCGAACAGCCACAGCGCGATCAGGGAGTCCACCGCGAGCCCGCCCCCGAACGAGTCGAGCGAGAACAGCGCCGACAGCCGCACCACGATGCCTCGCGACTCGCCGAGCGCCGGCCTGGGTCCCTCGGCGCGCACCGGTACCTCCACCGCATCGCTGAGCGGCCGGTACACCGCCAGCATCGCCAGCCCCACCAGGGCATAGAGCACGAACATCGCGCGCAGCACCTCGGACAGCGGCACGTCGAGGAGCGCAGAGGCAATGCCCGCCAGGCCCGTCGCCAGCGCGCCCAGCGCCGCCGCGAGGCGCCCGAACAGGGCGTGTCGCGCGTACAGCCACGTGCGCCGGACGGGCGCCACGGTCTCCGCGAGCGCTGCCTGCTCGATCGGCAGGAAGAAGCTGACGTCGCCCGCCGTCGGGTTCAGCGTTCCCAGGAACGCGATCAGCAGCAGCAGCCAGAACGGCTCCACGACGGCAAACATCAGGCCGCTGAACATCACCAGGCCCGTGCCCCAGCGCAGCACGCGCCGGCGCCCGATCCGGTCCACGAGCATGCCAACGCCCAGCGTCGCCGCGGTCGTGCCGAGGAGCGCGCTGGTCGCGAGCAGGCCGATCTGCGCCGCGCCGAAGCCGCGTTCGTGCAGGTAGGCCGCCAGCGCCACGCTCGCGAAGCCGTCGCCCAGCGCCCGGATCGTCTTCGCGGCGACGATCCGCCGCCCGTCCGCGCTGACCTGCGGCAGCAGATGCATCGCCGGAGCCTACCGGCGCGCCCCGCGGAGCGGGAGTAGCATCGCCCGATGCGCCTCCGGCCACCGCATCGCATGCTCCTCGTGATCCTGCCGCTCGTCGTGACCGTGTGCGTGGCCTCGGAGCTGCTGGAGCGCCCGACGCCGGGCGAGGGCCGGACGCACGAGGTCGCCCTCGCGCCGGGTCGGCTCGACGGCAGCGCGACCGCGGATACCGCGGACGGGTTCCTGACGGGCTCCCCCGGACTGCTGGCCGACTACGCCGCGGAGATCCGCAGACCGGACGGTCGCCTCGACGTCGAGCGCATGGTCGAGCGGCTCGCCGGGCTGGCGGTGGACACGTACTTCTATCTGATCTGGCACCGCGAGACGGACTGGGAGGACCTGAAGCGCTTCCTGCCGGCCGCGCGCGCGGCCGGGATCGACGTGTGGGCGTACCTGGTTCCGCCCTCGGAGAGCCCGCCCCGGATGTCCCGGTACTCGGAGCCCTTCCGCCTGGACTACCTCCGCTGGGCCGAGGAGATCGCGCGACTGTCGCTGACCGAGCCCAACCTGAAGGCGTTCGTGATCGACGACTTCCACGTCAACGACCTGTACACGCCCGAGTACGTGCGACGGATGCGCGAGCGAGCCCGGGCGATCAACCCGCGCATGCGGTTCCTGCCGCTGATGTACTTCCCGGAGATCGACCGCGAGTGGGTGGAGGCGTACGGCGACGCCATCGACGGCGTGGTGGCGGCCTACCCCCCGGACCCCGCGGCGATCCGGGCCACCTGGAGCCTGCTCAACGACGCCGTGAGCTTGCCCGCGCGGTACCTGATCTCCTTTCCCTGGAAGACCCGGTCCGCGTCGGGAAGCGCGGGGTCGCTGGTTCGCGACGCGACCGTGCTTCCCGGCCGGGTCCCGCAGATCCGCCTGACCCAGCGCGACGACTACGCGGGTCCCACCGCCGGCTACCACTTCAAGCAGCTGCGGGTCGACGGCAGGGTGGTCTGGGAGGAGGACGTGGCCGGCGGGAAGCGCGACTGGCAGGAGGCGACGGTCCGGCTCCCGGGTCTCGCGGCCGGGCCCGTGCAGCTCGAGTTCCGCGTGTTCGATCGCAAGGGCGTCGGGAACTTCGGCGTCGACGTGGAGCTCCGGGAGACGACCTTCGAGGGCCTGGAGAGCCCCGGCGACTGGCGCTGGAGCGGAGACGCGCCCTGGCGCTTCAGACGACAGCCCGCCGTCGAGGCGCGCAGGAGCTTCCGGATTCCCCTGGTGGTGATGGTCGCGGGGAACCGCAGCCAGTTCACCAAGCGCAACGGCGCGCCCCCGACGCCCGAGCGGATCCGCAGCAAGGTCGAGATGGCCCTCGGCGAGATGCAGCACGGTTTTGCGGAGGGCGTGGTGACGTACTCCCTGCGCAAGGACCCGGGCGACCCGGTCTACCGCGCCGTCCGGCAGCTCTTCGTCGAGGCCCGCAGACCCCCGGCCGCCGGACCGGAGCCGGGCGAGGGCGGCGTTCGCCGCTGACGGGGACGCCCCCGCGCGCTCAGCCCACCAGCTCGTACGCCTCGAGGCGCGGTGCGCGCATCTCCTCCTGGAAGCGCTGGTAGGTCCAGGGCCAGCTCGCCGGGATGCCCTCGGCGTCGAGGTACCAGCTGCTGCAGCCGGTCGCCCAGACGGTCCGCTTCGCGGCATCGATGCGGTCCTGGTCGAAGGCCTGCATGGCCTCGCGCGACACGCAGACCTCGCGAGCCCGACCCGAGAGCACCAGGCCGATCAGCGTCTCGATGTACTCCCACTGGCGCTCGGCCACCTCGATCAGCGACAGGTTGCCCACCGGGCCGTTGGGCCCGTTGAGCATGAAAAAGTTCGGGAAGTCCGGCATCGAGATCGACAGGTAGGCCCGCGGACGCACGGCCCAGAAGTCCTCGAGATCGACGCCCCCGCGTCCCGTGATGCGGATCGGCCGCATGAACTGATCGACGCGGAAGCCGGTCGCCAGCGCCAGCACGTCGAGCTCGATCAGGCGCCCGTCGTGCGTGCGCACGCCCCGCGGCTCGACGCGCTCGATCCCCCCGGTGACGAGCTCGGCATCCGGGTGCTGGATCGCCCGGTAGTAGTCGGGCGAGTAGACCAGGCGCTTGCACATGACCATGTAGTCGGGGCGCAGCTTCTCCCGCAGCACCGGGTCGGTCACGCTCTGCTCGAGGTTCTCCAGGACGATGCGCTGCATCTCCTTCATGTCGGCGGAGTCGGGCTCGACGATGGCGTTGTTGAAGCGTTCGAACAGCGCCCCCGACGCGCCCGACGCCAGCTTGCGCCGCGGCAGCTCCGGGTCGGCGCGGAAGCTCGCCTTCTCCTCCTCCGAGTAGGCCCGGTTGCGGGCCGGCATGATCCACTGGGCGGTGCGCTGGAACTGGAAGAGCCGGCTCGCGCGCCCGGCGAGTGCGCAGACGAGCTGCACCCCCGTCGAGCCGTTGCCGACCACGCCGACGCGCCGCCCGTCGAGCGGCACGCCGTGATCCCAGCGCGCCGTGTGGAAGCACGCGCCCTCGAAGCTCTCGAGGCCCTCGATGTCCGGGTAGCGCGGGTGGTGCAGAACGCCCGTCGCGGCGATCACGAAGTCCGCCTGGTCGCGCAGGCCCGAGCGCGTCTCGAGCTGCCAGCGACCGTCGTCACGGGAGCAGCGAACGACCTCCTGCCCGTAGCGGATCAGGACGTCGAGATCGTACTTGCCCACGATGCCCTCGAGGTAGGCCTGGATCTCCGGCCCCGGTGCCAGCTGCTGGCTCCACTCGGGGTTGGGCTCGAAGACGTAGGAGTAGGTGTGCGAGGGAACGTCGCAGGTCAGCCCCGGGTAGGTGTTCTCGCGCCAGGTGCCGCCGGGCCGGTCGGCCTTCTCGTAGATCACCACATCGCGGTGGCCGGCCTCGCGCAGCTTGATCGCCGCGAGGATCCCGGCCATGCCCGCCCCGAGCACCGCGAAGCGCGGCCTCCGGGAACTCTCGCCCGCCATCTCGCTGGGTCCTCCCGTCGCCGCCAGGGGACCAGATCCGGAGACCCGCGGCAAACGCTGGCGGCGCGGGCGGCCCCGCTGCGCGCGAGCTGCCGGGTGGCTTCCGGGGCGCCGCGCGCCGGACACGCTCGACGGCCGCATTCCGCTCCAGACCCCGCCTGCGCGGGTCGATGTTCCCCCGAACAGCTCCAGTGAAGGAGCGGGGAGAGAAGAGATGCAGAGGAACTCATTCGTCGTTCGCGCCTCGGAGGATGGCTGGATGGTCCAGCGCGAGGGCAAGAAGAGCCCGGTGAGCACGCATCGCAAGAAGGACACCGCGGTGCGTCGCGGTCGCTCGATGGCGAAGCGCGCCGGCGGCACCCTGAAGATCAAGGGCCGCAACGGGAAGATCCAGGCGAAGCGCAGCTACGCCGCCTGAATCGCCCGCCCGGCGGCCGGCCTCGCGCCGGCCCGGAACGGGAAGACGGAGCCGGCGGGTCTCCCGGGTGCGGGAGGCCGCCGGCTCTCGTCGTTCCGGGAACCGCCCGCCGACCGCGCCGCCTGCCGCGTCGAGTCATGTGGCAGAATGCGCGCGAGCGCAGCATGCGGCGAGAGGGGCGACGATGAAGGCAGCGAGGCTCGAGGAAGGCAAGCTGGAGATCCGTGACCTGCCCAGCCCGGTGCCGGGCGAGGAGGAGGCGCTGATCCGGATCAGCGCCGCGGGCGTCTGCCACTCCGATCTCCACATCGTACGAGGCGACTGGGAGGGCGTGCCCCAGAGCGGTGTGGTCGGGCACGAGGCGATCGGCGTCGTCGAGGCGCTCGGCCCGGGAGCGGAGCGCTACGTCAGCGTGGGTGACCGCGTGATCCTGGGCCTCGGCGGCACCGGCGGCGGCTACTGGTGCGGGGCCTGCGAGTACTGCATGCGCGGCGAGCCCCGCCACTGCGCCCAGACCAAGGGCATCATGGGCACCTTCGCGGAGCAGTTCTGCGTCTGGGCGAAGTCGCTGGTCAAGCTGCCCGAGAGCGTGCGCGACCAGGAGGCACCGCTGGCGTGCGGCGGCCTCACGGCGTACGGCGCGGTCAAGAAGCTGTTCAAGCACCAGATCCAGCCCGGGCGACCCGTGGCGATCGTGGGCGCCGCGGGGGGCCTCGGCCACTACGCGGTCCAGATCGCGAGCGCCTTCGGCTACAAGGTGATCGGCGTGGACATCGGGGCGGAGCGGCTGAAGTTCGTCGAGTCGCTGGGCGCGCACATGGCGGTGAGCGCCGAGGACGCGGCGGAGGTCGTGCAGCGCGAGCTCGGCGGCGTCGACGCCAGCATCGTGTTCTCGGCCCGGATGGCCGGCTTCGACCTGGGGCTGGAACTGCTGCGCCGCGGCGGGCTCTTCGTGGCCGTCGGTCTGCCCGCGACCAGCGAGGGCAACCTGCAGCTGAACCCCTTCCAGTTCTTCCTGAAGGACCCGACGCTGATCTACTCCGCGGTCGGCAACGTGCAGGACATGCGCGAGCTCGTGGACATGGCCGCGACCGGTCGCGTGAAGAGTCACATCGGCCGCAGCGGCTCCCTGTCGGAGCTCCACACGATCTTCGACGAGCTCGAGTCCGGCAGCTACGTGGGCCGCGCCGTCATCACCGACCTGGGTCGCTAGCAGGCTGCCGAGCGGCGCGGCGCCCTAGATCACGTCCTGCTCGGCCAGCACGCGGCGCTCGCTCTCGCTCAGGCCGAGCAGCTCGCCGTAGACGTGGTCGTTGTCCTCGGCGTAGCAGGGGAAGCCGCGGCCCAGCGGGCCGCCCGCGCGCGACGGCGTCTCGGACAGCTGGATGGGGAACTGGCGCACCGGCCAGCTGCCCACCTCGCGGCTCGTGAGCGGCACCAGGAACCCGTCGTGCGCGAGCTGCGGATCGCGCTCCACGCGATCGCGTGCGGTCTGGCAGACGCCCGCGGGAACGCCCGCCGCCTGCAGGCGCTCCATCAGCTCGAAGGCATCCTGCTCCCGCGTCTCGCCGCCGAGCAGCGCGTCGAGCTCCCCGGCGTGCTCCAGGCGTGAGGCCAGCGTCGTGAAGTCGGGGCGCTGCATCCAGGCCGGGTCGCGCAGCACCCCGCCGATCGCGCGCCACTGGGCGTCGTCGAACGCGGCGATGGCGATCCAGCGATCGTCGCCCCGGCAGGGGTACGCGCCGTGCGGTGCGGCGGGCCGGTACGGCGAGGTGTTGCCCAGGCGCTGCCAGGCGCGGCCGTTCACCTGGTAGTCGAGCGTGGCGGTGCCCGTGAGCAGCAGCCCCGGCTCGCCCAGCGACCCGTCGATGTACTGCCCCCTGCCCGTCTTCTCGCGGTAGTACAGCGCCGCGAGGAGGTTCATGGCCAGGTAGTAGGCCGCGCTCGTGTCCAGGTAGAAGTAGCCCCAGCCCGAGGGCGGGTACGGAGTCGGCATGCCCGCCATCTCGGTCAGCCCCGCGAAGGCCTCGCCGACGGGTGCAGAGGACAGGTAGTCGCTGTACAGGCCGCGCTTGCCGAAGCCCGGCTGCTGCACGTAGATGACCGACGGGTTGACCTCGCGCATGCTCTCGTAGGTCGCGCCGAACTTCTCCAGCATGTTCGCGCTGAAGTTCTCGACCACCACGTCGCTGATGCGCACCAGCTCGTGCAGCAGCTCGACGCCGCGCGCGGAGCGCAGGTTCAGGCCGACGCTGCGCTTGCCGGGATTGATCTCGGCGAACATGGCGCCGCGGTTGACGCCCTCGCGCCGGGGCATCACCGGCTCCCCCCGCAGCACGCGCTCGCGCTCCTCGCCGACGGGGATGCCGCCGGTGGTGCGCATCGTGTCGTGGCGTCCCTTCCACTCCACGCGGATGACCTCCGCGCCCATCCCCGCGAGGATCTTCGGCCCGGCGGCGCCCGCGACGACCCACGACAGGTCCAGGATCCGCACCCCCTCGAGGGCCGAGCGGGGCGCGGCTGGCAGGACCGGCGCCTCCCGTCTGGGGGGCGCTCCCGGCGCGAGCGCCCCGAGCACCTCGGCGGTGTGCTCGCCCAGGCGCGGGGCCCGGGGACCCGTGCGCCAGGGGCACTCCTCGGCGAACCAGGGAGCCGACACGTAGCGGATGCTGCGCCCGAGCTCCTCGTGGTGCACCTCGTTGAACGTGGCGCGCTGGCGCCAGTGCGGATCGTCGAGGTTCTCCTCGGGGCGGCGCACGGGCGCCCAGTGCAGCCGTCGCGCCTGGCCCTCCTTCCAGATGTCGCGCTCGAACTTGTAGCCCGACACCCAGCGGCGGGCGACGGCGTGGAAGTGCCGGATCACCTCCGGTCGTCGCAGGTACTCCAGGTCCTGGTACTTCGGATCCGTCAGGTCGTCGGCTGCGCCGTGGCCGTCGAGCATCTCGATCCACTTCGGGTGCTCGCGGCCGATCATGAACTCCGCCGAGACGAAGGCCAGCACGTGACGACCGTCCTTCGTGGGGGCCAGCGCCTCGGGCGTGGTGCCCGGCACGCCGTAGCGACCGGTCTGGCGGCGAACCTCGAGCCGGTTGAACACCCACATGCCGACGTCGGAGCCCGTGTTGCAGCTCACCGCCCGGTGAATCGAGGCGTCGATGTGCTGCCCCCGCCCGCTGCGCTCGCGGTACAGCAGCGCGGCGATGATGGCGTCGGCGGTCTGCGGTCCCACGATGTGGCTCGAGTGCCACATCTGCGGTGCGATCGGCGGGGTGTCGTACTCCCCGTCGGGCGTGGGATCGTAGCCGGTGCACATCATCACCCCGCCCAGGGCCAGGTGCACCAGGTCACTGCCCTGCCAGTCGCGATAGGGCCCGGTCTGCCCGAACGGCGTGATCGAGGCCATCACGAGCCCCGGCTGGATCTCGCGGAGGGCCTCGTAGCCCAGGCCGAGCCCGTCCAGGTAGCCCGGCGCGCAGGACTCGAGCAGCACGTCCGCCCCGGCGACCAGGCGCCTGAGCTGCGCCTGGCCGTCGGCTGTGGTGATGTCGAGCACGACGCTGCGCTTGCCGAAGTCGTAGTGCCAGAAGTGCAGGCTCTTCTCGGGATCCGGGATGTCGTCGACGAACGGACCGATGCGGCGCGTGGGGCTGCCGCCCGGCGGCTCGATCTTGATCACGTCGGCCCCGAGGCCCGCCAGCAGCTTGCCGCAGTACTCCGCGCGCTCGTCGGCGAGCTCGAGCACGCGAACGCCGCTCAGAAAGCCCTGCCCGTCGTCCAACGGCTACCTCTCGAAGCGCCGCTTGATCTTGGCGAAGTCGAAGCTGACGACGTCGTCGGTTCCCACCGAGAAGATCGCCCCGTCGACGGCCGGCGCGCCGCTGGCGGGATCGGGCAGCCGGCCCAGGCGCTCGACGATCTCGGGTGCCGGGGCGGCCTCGGGCCGGGCGCGGCCGTGGAAGGTCGCGCCCTTGATCGTGTAGTAGTCCGAGCCCTCCGGGTGCGACTCGATCGCGCAGCAGACGCGATCGTCCTTCTGCAGGTTCCGGAGCGTCCGCGTCCGCGGCGCCACGTGGAAGTGGAGCCGTCCATCGTGAAAGACGCAGGCCGTGCAGTCGCCCCAGGGCGTGCCGTCGGCGTCCAGGGTTCCGACCACGCAGCGCGTCTGGGCGCTCGCGAAGGCCACGATCTCCTCGTCGGTCAGCTTGATCTGACTGTGCTCGCGCGGCATCGCCCTACTCCTCGCGCACGTTCTGGAGCATCCCGACCTCGTCCGGGCTGATCTCGAAGATCACCCGCAGACCGCGCTGCACCCGGCCCGCCGTGTCCCCGATCTTGCGCAGGTTCTCGGGCGGCGGCTCGGGCTTCTCCTGCGAGCCCTGCGAGCGCGGGTTGCGCGCCCAGGCCAGCCCCGGAGGCACCTCATCCGCGAAGACCTCGTCCTGCGGGACGAGCCGCGCCCGGCCGCGGAAGACCGCGCCCTCGAAGCGCTCCGCGTCGGACGGGTTGGTCACCACGCAGCAGATCCGGTCGTCGCGCTCCAGGTTCTTCGCCTTGGCGCTCGCGGCGTACGTGTTCAGGTACAGCGAGGGCCCGAACCAGCTCGCCATCGGATGCGCGGTGGGCGACCCGTCCCTGCGCAGCGTGATCATGAAGGTCCGCCGGCTGGACTCCAGGAACCCGGCCGCGTCCTCGGGGACGCTGTGGACTTCGTCGGACATTCGCTCACCTCCGGTGCATCGATGCTGCACCCAGCTTACACGTCCGCGGTTCCCGGCGAGCGGCCGACTCCCGACCGGGTCGGCGTCGCGAGACCGCACTCCGGGACGCGTCCGCGGAGGGCTCCGGCGAGTCGCCGCGGGGCTCGCATGGCTACCGCCGCAGCAGCCGCGGACCGCGGCGCCGGTCGGGAACGACACGGCCGCGCACCGCGCTTGCAGTCGACACGCATCGCGACTGCAGCAGACATGTGCCGGCGCAAGAAGGCCCCGGAACCAGCCCGTTGTGGGCCGGGAATTGTTGACATGCTGGCCCGGCCCCGCGTTCAATGCGCCTTCGCTTCGCAAGGAGTTCGAAGATGCGCTTCTACTTCTCCCTCACGGTTTCGCTGTGCCTGATCCTGTCGGCGACGGCTCCCACCCCGGCGCAGGAGCAGGAGCGACAGAAGGAACGCGTCGCGGGCCTCGAGTCGATCACCGTCACCGCACGCAAGATCGAGGAGGACATCCAGACCACACCGGTCGCGGTGACCGCGCTCAGCGCGAAGGAGCTCGAGCAGGCGAACTTCACCGAGTTCAAGCAGATCGGCTACCTCACCCCGAACGTCCGCTTCGAGAACGTGCCCTCCCAGGGCATGAGCGCCACGATCGGCATCCGCGGGGTGCAGCAGACGGATCCCGGCGTGACCTTCGATCCGTCCGTGGGCATCTACGAGGACGGCATCTACAACCCCCGGATCACCAACGCGAGCTTCATGCTGCTCGACACCGAGCGGATCGAGGTGCTCAAGGGGCCGCAGGGCACCCTGTTCGGCAAGAACACCTCGGCCGGCGCGATCCTGGTCAACTCGCGCGATCCCGACGGCAGCTTCGGGGGCTGGCTGCGCTATCGCGTCGGCGAGGACCGCCTCAACGCCGCCGAGGGTGCCGTGGGCTTCCCCATTCTCGGCGAGACCCTGTCCGCGCGGGTGGCCTTCCTGAGCACGAAGCACGACGGACGCATCGATGTGAAGAGCATCCCCCTGCTGGCCGGCTCGCCGTTCGACTACAAGGCGGCCGATGACGTCCGCGATCGCGGCGCCAAGGGGTTCAAGGCGGCGCTGCGCTGGCTGCCGTCCGACTCGGTGGAGGTGGTGGCGCGCGGCTATCGCATGCTCTCGAGCCAGAACACGGGCAACCCCTTCGTTCCCTCCCACTTCGACCAGGACTTCGCCAGCTCGACGACGTCGATCCAGCTCAACACCCTGATCCCGACGCCTGACAGGGGCATCGGATCCGGCCCCGCCGCCTTCGGGGGCTTCTTCGCGTGGGCCGCTCCACCGGTGTCGGTCACGAACCCCGAAGTCATCGCGGCCATGAACTTCGCCGCACAGAACAACGACAGCGAGACGCTGTACGCCCGGGGCGGAACGGACGAGGATCTGGACAGCCTCGGCGGCAGCCTGAAGGTGAGCTGGGACCTCGGACCGCTGGTGATCACGTCGCTGACGGGCCACCGCGAGTACCGCCTGGATCGACGCGGCGCCACCGGGCAGCTGGCGATCGAGAGCTTCACGTCCAACCCCCTGCGGGACGTGGATCAGCCGGAGAAGGGACGCAGCTTCTCGCAGGAGCTGCAGCTCACCGGCCACGCCTTCGAGCGCCTGACCTGGGCCGGAGGTGCGTACTTCTTCAAGGAGCGCGTCAGCGACTCCTCGCCCGCGTTCTTCGGCTTCTCGGGGCTCCCGAATCCCGCGGCCGGCCTGATCTTCCCCGCGAGCCTGACCTCGCTGGACAGCACCAAGTCGTTCGTGCGCAGCTGGGGTGTCTACGGGCAGGGATCCCTGCAGCTCACCGAGCGCCTCAGCGTGACGCTGGGCGTGCGCACGAACTACGAGCGCCGCAAGCTCGTGCGCCGGACGACGACCATCTTCGAGGGCCCCCTGATCGGGACCGTGGTCGTTCCCGGCCTCGATTCGACGGACCCGGCCAGGCGCTTCGACCCCGTCTCGGGCCAGACCATCCCCGAGCCCGTCGGGCGCTTCGATGGCGTGCAGTGGGTCGCCGGCCTCGAGTTCGCGGCCACCGACGACCTCTTCCTCTTCTTCCGGGCCGCGCGGGGCTTCCGCTCGGGCGGCTACAACGCCCGGCCCTCCAATCCGGTCCAGCTCCGGCCCTTCGATCCGGAGTTCGTGACGACCTACGAGCTGGGCGCCAAGTCAGGCTGGCTCGACCAGCGCGTGCGCGCCAACCTGGCGCTGTTCTACAGCAAGTACAAGGACATGCAGCTCTCGGTCCTGTTCCCGTGCTCCACGGGGGTGTGCGCGAACATCGCGAACCGTTCCAGCGCCGACATCTCGGGCGGCGAGCTCGAGGTCGCGACCCGCCTGCTCCCCGGCCTGGACCTGGGCGGATCCCTGGGCGTGAGCTACGTGCGCTACACCAAGGGCGAGTTCTCCTCGCCGCGCCGCGACCCGCAGAACGTCCCCATCCTCACGTACAGCCTGACCGGGCGCTACGAGCTCCCGGCGTTCGACGCGGGCCAGCTGGCGGCCGGGCTCACCTGGTTCTGGCAGAGCGACAACAACGGCTCGACCCTCGCCGGCCTCGGCAGCACGGGATCGGGAACCGACCGCTGCCGGTTCTGCAGGCGCGTGCGCCAGAACGCCTACGGCGTGCTCAACGGCCGGGTCAGCTTCAGCCTGGACGAGCATCCGATCGAGATCGCGGTCTACGGCAACAACCTCTTCGACCGCGAGTACTTCGCCGGCGGCACGGACCTCGGCGAGGGCAGCGGCTTCGGCGTCTGGACCCGGAACTGGCAGGATCGTCGCAACTTCGGCGTCGAGCTGACCTACCTGTTCGGATCGGAGACCGAGCGCTGAGCCACGGCGGAATCCTCTAGCGCCCCGGGTATTCGGGCGCTCGCCCGCACCGGACCGCGCGGCGGCATCGCCGGCGCGGCACTGCTCTATACTGCGATCGGCCGATGCCAGTGGGAGGTCGAGCGCCGTGGAGTTGCTGAAGGGGTTGCGCGTGCTCGACGTGTCGACGCACGGCGTCGTGCCGATCGCCGGGAGCGTCCTGGCGGACTGGGGCGCCGAGGTCATCAAGGTCGAGGACCCGGTGCACGGCGACATCATGCGGGGCGGGACGATCTGGGGCGTGGAGTCGCCCGAGGGCGGCTCGGGTCACCTGTACCACGCCTTCAACCGCGGCAAGCGGGCGGCAGCGATCAACCTGAAGCACGAGCGGGGCCACGAGGCGCTGCTGCGGCTGGCCGAGCGCAGCGACGTCTTCCTGACCAGCTTCCTGTCGGGCGTGCGCCAGCGCCTGCGCATCGACGTGGACGACATCCGGGCCCGGAAGCCCGACATCATCTACGGCCGCAACACTGGACGCGGCACCCGGGGCCCGTTCGCCGAGCTCGGCGGCTTCGACGCCACGTCGTTCTGGTCGAGAGCCGGGCTCGCGAACGCCACGACGGCGCCCGACCAGGCGATGCCCACGACGATGCCCTCGCCGGCGTTCGGCGACAGCCAGACCGGCTTCGCCCTGGCCGCGGGCGTGATCGCCGCGCTGCTGCACCGGGAGCGGACGGGCAAGGCGGTCGTGGTCGACACCGCGCTGCTCAACACGGGCATGTGGGCGATGCAGGCGGCGATCGTCGCCGCGACCCTGCAGGGAACGGAGGACATGCGCCGGCCGCCGCGCGGCGCCAACGCGCCGCTGGTCAACTCGTACCGGACCCGGGACGATCGCTGGATACACCTGTGCATGGACCAGCAGCACTACTGGCCCTCGTTCTGCGACGCGGTCGGGCACCCGGAGTGGAAGACCGACCCGCTGCTGGCCACCCACGAGGCGCGGGAGGCCAACGCCGACCAGTGCGTCAACCTCATCGAAGAGCTCATCGGCGCGCGCACCCTCGCCGAGTGGAAGGACATCCTCGCCGGTCAGCGGGGTCCGTTCGATCCGGTGCAGAAGGTCGGGGAGCTGGCCGCGGATCCCCAGGTCGTGGCCAACGGCTTCATGGCCGAGGTCGAGGACGATGCGGGCCGGACGCTCAGCCTGGTGGCGCCGCCGGTGCAGTTCGACGGTACTGCGTACCGGACCCGCCGCGGGCCGCGCCACGGGGAGCACACCGACGAGGTGCTCGCCGAGGTCGGCTACGACATGGACGAGATCTTGCAGCTCAAGATCGACGGCGCCATCCACTGACGGCCGTCATGGGCAGCTCCTTCCGGAACGCCGTCAGCATCGCGGGCGTGGGTGAGACCGAGTACTGCAAGGTCGGCCGCGCCACGCGCAGCGAGTTCGAGCTGGCCTGCATCGCCGTGATGCGGGCCATCGAGGACGCGGGGCTGGAGCTGTCCGACGTGGACGGACTGTGCACCTACTCCGGCGAGCGCTCCGCGCCCACCGCGCTGGCGCCGGCGCTCGGCATGGGCGACCTGCGCTTCGTCAACCTGTACCCCGGCGGGGGCAACGCGGCCGCCGGAATCGTGCACAACGCGGCGCTGGCGGTCGCCGCGGGCACCGCGACCACGGTCGTCTGCTACCGCTCGCTCTGCCAGGGGCAGTTCCAGCGCTTCGGCCGCGCCCGGGCCGGTCACGGCCTGTCGGCGCAGCCGATGAGCACGTCGATCGGCGGGCCGCAGGCGTTCACCGCGCCCTTCGGCCTGATGTCGCCGGCCCAGAGCTACGCGCTGGACGCGCGCCGCCACATGCACGAGTTCGGCACCACCAGCGCGCAGTTCGGCGCGGTCGCGGTGGCGTCGTACGCCAACGCCCAGCGCAATCCCCGCGCGGTCATGCACGGGCGGCCGCTGACCCTCGAGGATCACCAGGCCTCGCGCATCATCGCCGACCCGTACCGGCTGTTCGACTGCTGCCAGGAGAGCGACGGCGCCTGCGCGGTGGTCGTCACCACGACCGAGCGCGCGGCCGACCTGCGCCAGCCCCGCGTGCGGATCACCGCCGGCGCCCAGGGCATGCTGGCGGGCGACGGGAACGAGCGACAGTCGCGGCCGGCCCCACTGTGGACGACGGCCGGCCTGACGTCGGTCGCGAAGCAGCTCTACCGGGAGGCCGGCCTCGGCCCGCAGGACATCGACGTGGTGCAGGTCTACGAGAACTTCACCGGCCAGGTCGTGATGGCGCTCGAGGACTTCGGCTTCTGCGCGCGCGGCGAGGGGGGCCCGTTCGTGGCGTCGGGGGCGATCTCCTGGCCGGACGGCGACGTGCCGATCAACACCTCGGGCGGGAACCTGGCCGAGGCCTACATCCACGGCCTGAGCCTGGTGATCGAGGGCGCGCGGCAGCTGCGCGGCACGTCGACCTCGCAGGTCGAGGGTGCCGGCCACTGCCTGGTCGTCAGCGGTCCGAGCGCGCCGCCCTCGAGCGCGCTGGTGCTTTCCCGTGACTGATTCCCGCTACTTCCCGGAGGGCATGCCCGTGCCCGCCTCCGAGCCGCTGACGGCCGGCTTCTGGGAGGGCTGCGCGGCGCGCGAGCTGCGCATCCAGAGATGCGCGGACTGCGGCGCCCACCGTCACGTGCCCGCGCCGCTGTGCAGCCACTGCCGCTCGTTCGAGTCCAGCTGGGACGTGTCGCACGGAACGGGCCGCATCTTCAGCTACATCGTCGTGCATCACTCGGTGCACCCGGCGACCGACGCGCTGGTGCCCTACAACGTCGCGGTCATCGAGCTCGACGACTGCGGGGGCGTGCACGTGACCAGCAACGTCGTGGGCTGCGCGAACGAGGACCTGTCCATCGGCATGCCGGTCCGCATCGCCTGGGAGCAGGTGGACCCGGAGCTCTGGCTCTACCGGTTCAGGCCCGCCTAGGCGATCGGCGCCGAGGGGCCGCGGCCCGGCGCGGTACCGCCCGCGGCTCCGGGGCTAGTCGCGGACGCCGTCGCCCCGCAGGGGCACGTACGGCCTGATGTGCCACTCCCGCGGATCGCTGTCGTCGTGGCGGAAGATGCCCTCCGCCGTGCCGGCCATCGCTTCCGGCCAGCGCTGGGCGAGGGTCTCGAGGGTCATGTCGGGAGCGCTGAAGCCCGGGGTCCGGGCGAGGTACGTGCGCCTGACGTGTCCGCCCATCGACTCGATGCACTCACCCGTGAACGGACAGGTCTCGTGGGCGAGGAAGGCGACGGCGGGCGACACGATCTCGGGCGGCATGTGATCCCTGGCGTGACTGATGAACGGAGAGGTCTCCGCCTGCGCCGCGTGGACCATGCGCGTCAGCGCGCCGGGAGTGACCGTGTTCGCCTTGATCCCGTGCTCCTCGCCCTCGGCCGCCAGTGAGCGCGTGAAGGAGAAGACGCCGGCCTTCGCGGCGGCATACGCCGACTGCCAGGCGAATCCCGCCATCGACCCCGAGGAGATGTTCACGATGCGGCCGTAGCCCCTGGACTTCATGTGGGGCCAGGCGGCGCGGCAGGTGTGCACCGTACCCATGAGGTTGACCTCGATCGAGTGACGGAAGTCCTCCGCTGTCATCTCCTCGAACGAGACCACCCGGCAGATGCCGGCATTGTTGACGAGGATGTCGATGCCTCCGAAGGCATCGAGCGCGGTCGCGACGATCGCTGCAGCACCCTCCTCGCTCGCCACCGAGCTCGTGTCCGCCACGGCGTTGCCACCGAGCGCGCGGATCTCCCCGGCGACCGCCTCGGCCGAGGCCACGTCCCGGTAGCCGAGCTCCGGGGGGAGCGGACCGATGTCGTTGACGACCACACGGGCTCCCCGCGCGGCCAGCAGCAGCGCGTGCGCGCGTCCGAGGCCCGGACTCCCACCGGCGCCCGTGATGACCGCCGTGCGACCCTCGAAACGCAGCTCTCTCATCGCCCTGTCTTCCTCGATCGTCGCGCCAGAGCCCGACCGGTGGCGGCGATCATGCCACAGTGCCGATCGCCGCACTCCGAGACGACCGCGCGCCCCCGGTTCGGCCTGCCACGTAGCCCGCCTCTGCGCCGTGTCTCGCTCACCTGGCCCTGGACCTCCCCCGCATCCGCGATCGCGATCGCGTATCACCATGAACGAAGAGGTCTTCCACCTCACGCGCACGAGCCAGGGCCGCGGAGCGGGGCCCGATCAGACGCCGGTACCCCGATCTCCGCGACGCCCGCCTCCCGTCAGGCTGTGACCTCGGGCACCTGCCGGCCCTCGCCTGATTCGCCGAGGACATCCGTATCCGTCCGCGACGTGGCGACCACGGCGAGAACGGCGATCGCGACCGTCACGTAGAACCCGCGCGCGACCCCACCGAATCCCAGGACGAACGGCGCCGACAGGAGTGCTGCAGCAGCAACAGCGTCGAGCGTCAGGTGGGTGCGCCACGAGATGAGGCTGCGGAGGCCTGCCGAGTAGTCCGTCAGGAGGCTGTAGAGAATCAGACCGATTCCAGCCACCACCGAGATGACTGCGGCCGGCACTGAGGACGCAGCGAAGTCCAGCAATAGCGGGGCGCCGATCAGCGCGCCCGCAACCGCGTAGTCGAGAAACCCATGGAACCGAGGACTGATGAACCGCACATCGATCTCCTTCTGTTGGTCGGGCACAGAAGCCCGGGAACTCGGCTGTTCGACGCCCGGCCCCCCGGGGTGGTTACGCGGTGGGCAACGGATTCATGATCACCCGGCCCCACCTGCGTGGACCGCGCGGCTTCGTGGTGGCGACTGAAACCCAGCTCGTCTCGCGTCCATCCACACCGGATCCTTCGGCCCCGCAGCCTGACGGACAGGAGCACGCAGTTTCGCGAAGTAGCGAGCCCGCTGTGCGACACGAACGATGACGGTGCCTGCAATGTCCCTGACGTGCTGCCGCGCATTGTCGTGACCCTGGTACACTCCTCCCGATGAGGCTCTGTCCTCGACCGCTGTCGGTGATCGGTGCTGTGCTTCTCACGGCCATACCCTGCCTCTTGCAGGCGGCAACCTACCGCCTCACGATCGAGAACACCTGGAGCGAGTCGAGCCATCCTGGTGCGTTCCCGGAGGATGCACACTTCTCGTGGCTTGGCGGAGGCACCCACTCTCCGCTGATCTCGCTATGGAGCGAGGGGGCGCTGGCGTCGCCCGGGATTGTCGAGATGGCGGAGACAGGAGCGACCTTCCAGCTGGTCACGGAAGTTGAGGCGGCAATCACCGCTGGTGATGCCAGCGCGATTCTCGACTGGCAGCACTGGTTCTGCCCGACCGGAACGACCCACCCGAACTGCGGGCCCCTCGTCGTGCAGTTCGAGGTCGACGAAGCGTTTCCATCGGTAACGCTGGTAACGATGCTCGGCCCCAGTCCCGACTGGTTCGTCGGGGTGTCCGGGCTCATGCTTCACGATGGAATCGACTGGATCGACAGCATCACTGTCGATCTCCGACCCCATGATGGTGGAACCCGGGAACAGAACATCTTCGAGCTGGGCGGCCCGCTGACAACGCCCCAGGTACCGATCTCCCTGATCACGGCGGCAAGTGGCCAGCTGGTGGGACCGGCTTCGCTCGGCACATTCCGTTTCGAACGAGTCCTCATGCCCTCGGTCCCCATGCTCGGCTCCGGCGCGATGTGGATACTCAGCGTGGCGCTGCTCGCCATCATCGGGGGGCGGCTGGCATCCCGCGCCTGACGGCCGGGATTTCAGTGCGTCGAGGACCGAGCGGACCGAAACCGACCCGTTCAGGAAAGGACTGGACCGCCTGACCGGTGCGCTGCTCCTTGCCGGCAGGGCATGGACTCCGCCCGGCTCGCGCGGTGCGCCGCGAGGTCGGTTCATTCGGGCGCGCTGGACTTCGCGTGGAGGTTCCTGCAGGATCGTGAGGTGAAAAGGTCACGGTCGGGCCGACAGCGGCCTGCTCCGGGGCCTGGCTGGAGGATCGGCGCGATGAGCAGAACCCGGACCCTATCGCCCGGCTCGATGCTGGCCATCGCGCTGCTCGCCTTCGTCGGGATCGGCAGCACTCCGGCAGCGGCCGGGACGATCGAGGTGGAGCTCCACGCGAACGTGACCGCGGTGAACTCCGCCTTCGAGGACGGGTTGCCCGTGGTCATCGGCGAAGGGGTCGTGATTCGCTTCCAGTACGACCCTTCCGTCGCGGCCGTCGATCCATCGGGCGAGCCGGTCCTGTTCCTGAATGCGCTGCTCGGGCTGTCGCTGGACTTCGCGCAGAGCGGGTACTCGTTCGTGTTCGGCAGCGGAAACGTGAGCACGAACGACGACAGGGTCATCTTCAACGACCTGCTCGATACCGTCGCGCTCACCTCGGTGATCCCGACCGACGCGCAGGTGCCCGGGATCGGGGAGCTGACCTCCGTCACGGTGCTCCTCGACCAGACCGTGCCCGGCGCCGGGCCGGCGCCGACCCTGGTCGTCGACGGGCGTCTGGGTCCGCTGCCCCTCCCCCTGGGTGCGCTCAATGCGCTGTTTCTCAACGGCTCCACCGACCAGGATGCTCCCATCAATGACCGCATCTCTCTGGTGGCCTCCGACACTCCCGTGCCCGAGCCGGCGGCGGCCATGTTGCTCCTCCTGGCGGCGGCCCTGATCGGGCTTCCCGGAGCCCTGCGCCCCTGAGCCGCGCCGGAGGCGTGCCGATGCTCGTGCGGATTGCCCTCGCCCTGGCCCTGGTTCTCGGTCTCGCACAGTCCCCCCGGGCGCAGCTGATCGAGCTACCGGATGCCCGGTACATCACCCGGTGCCCCGGTCCTGCCGGAGATCTGGAGAAGGATCTCCCGGTCGCGAACACGTCGTTCTGCGACCGATCCCCGGCCTTCAACTGGACCTTCGGCGACCCTCCCATGGCATCCAGCGCCACCGGGGAGGCCATCGTCAGCGCCGAGGCCTTCTCGACTCGACCGGCGATCCCCGCGGGCATGCCCGACGAGCTGATCCCGCTCTACTTCCCCATCCTGAGCGAGCCGTTCATCGTCGCTGCCGTCGTGGAGGCGGTCGCGCAGTACACATTGACCGGGCCGCTCCTGCCTCCACCTCCGGGAATGGGACTGAGCCAGATCGATGGCATGGCGGCGGTGGAGGCCAGCTTCCGCGTGCGCCAGACGGGGACACCCCCGCTGCTGCTCGACGACGTGCCCCTGCGACTGCGGGTGAGGGCGTTGATGCGCGTCCAGGGAGTGGGCAACACCTCCGCGACGGTTCGCGTGACCGTGAACGGCGACCCCGAGGACTCGTTCGAGTTCACCACGCCCATCAGCAATGGTGTGTTCGACATCGACGAGGAGTTCCCGGACCAGCGCTTCGAGATCGAGCAGGAGCAATCGTTCATCAAGCTCGCGAGCTGCTCCGCGGAAGCGCTGTTTCCGGGAGGAAACTCCCAGTGCTACGTCTTCCTCGATCCCATCATCCGGTTCGATCAGGAGGCGCTGGACCAGCAGCTCGGTCCCCAGTCCTTCCCCCTCGAGGACTTCTTCGCGCTCGAGTTCAGCGAGAATCTCACGATCGATGCGCCCGGCAACATCTGCGGTGACGTCGACGTGGACGACATCGTGGCGGCCGACGATCTCGACCTGCTACGGCGCGCGCTGGCGGGAGAGACCGCGCTGGACGCCGCCGGCCTCGACCGCTGTCAGACGCATCCCGCGTCCTCCGGGTGCGACCTCTCCGACGCCGTCGTGCTGGCCCGCGTCGTCGGCCAGCCCGTCGCGCAGGCACCGGGAATCGCGCCGGCCTGCGCGGAGGTCGTCGCGGGCTCCTCGTGAGCGGTGCCAGCGTGCACCGGCGCGTCTCGCCGCCACGGGGCGGCGCGCCGGACCAGCCACCTCGGTGAACGCCGGAGTCGCGACTCCCGGCGGGCCTGCCATCACCCTGCCGCGAGAACACCGGTCGATTTCAGGACGAAGCCCAGCAGCCCGGAAGCGGCCATGCTGATCGGCAGGGCATTCCGGGAGGGGACACGCAGCCCCTCCCCCGGCCCGCGATCCTCAGTCCTTGACACAGACGAGGAGCTGCACGTAGGGCACGAAGTCGCTCGTGGGCTCCGCACCAACCCCCGTGGAGGCGCTTGCCGAATGTGAATGGCTGCCTCCCGATGCGGAGGTCCGGCTACCGATCGAATGGGAGTGCGAGTCATTGTTCGTATAGATGGTCGTGGTCCCACTGCTGTTGGCTGCGATGGGATAGATGCCGGACCCAGCTTGATCCATCCCATCAGTCCAGTTGGTGAGCGTGAAGCTCGCGCCGCCGGAGTTGTACGATCGCCAGTCGTTGACGGATCCCACCCACTGCGACCACGCGTGGTTGTGTGTATCCGACGCGGTGGACGTTGAAAATATGCCGTGGCTGTGACTGCCCACGGTACCGACCGAGACACTGGTTGACGCTGAATGGGAGTGGGTCCGGTCTTCCAGATCCGTGAGCGCGGTTCCGACGGTGCCCTGGCTCGTACCCCCGGCGGGCCGGCCAACAAGCGCCGGCCCTGTGCTTCTTGCAGCTCGCTCCAGCCGTCCGGGCAGTCCGGCAGGGCGAACATCGCCACCTCGCCCGGAATGCGCGCGACCTGATCCGCCTGCCGCGCCCGGAAGGCATACGGCACCGAGAGGAAGGGCGTGCGCGGACTCAGGACCTCGCCGTCGACCACCGTTTCGAGCCAACGGTTGCTTTCGGAGAATGTGTCGGGGTCGAAGGAACCGGCGATCACCGCGCCCCCGCCCAGCTCCACTGAAAACACCCCGGCTGTGACGGGGACCCCGGAGTGCGCCTCCGCGTACAGCTGATCACCCGGGCTGGTTGACAGCGCATCCCGCCAGACGCGCAGCTCCACGCCCACGCTGCCCTCGAGTGGCGCTCCACTCGGGTCGAGCAGCAACCCCTGATAGTTCACACGATCCGGCCCCGCGACCGCCAGGCTCGCCGCGAGAAACCCCAGGACTCCGCAACCCAGCCTCAACCTGCGCATCGCGTTCCCTCCTGTCGCTGAAACCCTACCATGCAGCCCGGTGCCCGGAAAATGGCCCCGGATCGAGCGAGAGCCACCTCCGCAGCCCGCTCCACGAGGTCTCCCACATCCACATCGGCGCATCGTGGTCCCCGTGGACGCGGCCCGGCGGGGCACGGCCCGGTGAGCTGTGTCCGGGTTACCCGGGCTACCCGGCCGCGCGGCGCAGGCCGAGCAGAGCGCCGAGACCCAGGACGAGCAGCCCCGCCGCGGGCGGGGTCGGGACCAGCGCGCCCACCGTGTGCTGGGGATCCGCGGCGATCGGGAACCGGCCGCGCTCGTCCTCGAAGCGGATCCTGGCTGACAGGATCTCCGCATCGAGCTCGGGCGGGACGATCAGGAACTGGAACGAATAGAACAGGCCAAAGTAGGGATCCGACTCGACGGCAGTGATGGACGGCGGCAAGCGGACCGGCCGTGGCACGTGGAGCGAGCGGCGGAACTCGCCGGCCGCAGCATCGAGCCCGCCGTCCGAGACCGTCACCGTGGGCTCCAGGGCGCCGCCCTGCTCGTTCATGAGAAACCCACCGGCGGAGGGCGCCTGGTTCGGCAGTCCCGGAGTCACGCTCAGCTCGAGGGAAACGGCCCGGAGCGCGCTGAACCCGCCGTACAGGGTGGTGATCATGAACTCGGAACCGGGGAACCGGAAGCGCAGCTCGAACTCCTCGGTGGAGAGCGACTCTCCGACGAGCTCCGGGATCTCGAGAACTCTCTCGGCGAAGGTCTCGCCAGGAACACCGGGATCGATCTCGATCTGGAAGGATGCGGCGCCGGCGGCCCATGGCGCCACGATGGCCAGGCCTGCAGTGACCCATGCAGCACCGAGCCTTCGCTTGATCGCAGCAGAGGGATTACCGAGGAGCGGGGCGGGCAGAGGGTGCATCATGGCGATCCAGTTCCGGCCAGGTCGAGATTCAGCCTGTGTCGAGACACTACGGCGCGCGCTGCGGTGACGTCAAGACGGCTCTGCGCCGGGCGTGGTCATGGCGGGAAGCGGCGCCCGGACGGCGCCATGATCCGGGAGCGAGCAGGAACGGTCAGCGCCACGGCTCATCCTGATAGAATCACGATCGTGGGCCGGTGCGAGGTGGAGGATCTGCAGATGCGCCCGCTTGTCGTTTCCCTCTTGACGCTGACCCTCGCTGTTCCCGTGCTTGCTGGCGATGGCCGACTGGAGATCAACCAGGCCTGTGCCGTGAACACGGGGTGCTTCCCGGGAGACGCCGCCGGGTTCCCCGTCACGATCGATGGCAGTGCCGGGAGGAGCTATGTGCTGACCGGCGATCTCGGCGTCAGCGACCCGAATCTGGATGGAATCGAGATCTCCTCCCTGGATGACGACATCACGATCGACCTGAACGGCTTCGCGATCAGCGGGCCAACCGTTTGCGTCAGCGCCGGCCCGACCCTCGCCTGTAGCGCAGGCAGCGGGCGAGGGATCGATGGCAATTTCCAGGTGAGCGTGAGCGTCCGAAATGGGCGGATCAGCGGCTTCGCGGACGAAGGGGTGTTCGCTTTGGGGGAGCGTTCCAGGGCCGAGGGTCTCGTGGTTCGAGGGAATGGATTGACGGGAGTCGCCATGGGTCGTGAGGCGATCGTGCGCAATTCACGCGTAAATCGGAATGCCTTCTCGGGCATCACCGTACTCGACGGTTCGGTCGTCGAGAGCTGTACATCGTCGTCCAAACGCTTCGTCGGAATCGCTGCGGGGGGCGCTTCCCTGGTAGCCAGGAACACCACAATCGCCAACGGCACAGACGGGATCACGGCAATACTCTATGCCGTCATCCGGAGCAACACCGTGCATCTGAACAACGGACGCGGAATCGTCGCAAATGGAAGCCTGGTTATCGACAACACCGTGGCGGCAAACTTTGGCGGCGGAATCGTGGCCACCGACGGTTCGTCTGTACAGCGGAACGTTGTCAAGAACAACTTTGACCCAGGCGGGATCGTCGTGAACACGGACTCCACCTACCGGGAGAACACCGTGACGGAAAACCGCACGGGCGCGGTCACGGGGAGCGCGAGCGCCAACAATCTCGGCGCCAACTACTGCGCGGGTGCAGGAGTCGTACTGGCCTCCTGCCCGTAGTCAACACGCGCGCACCGGCAGGAGGCGGCGCCATGACCGACGCATTCAAGGCCATCGATGCTCTCGCCAGGTGGTACGTGAACTACGACGAGGCGCGCTTCGAGGTGCTCGAGAAGCTCGTCACCGACGACATCGTCTCGCGGTCTCGCAGCGACGCCGGCACCGAGCCCTCGATGGATCCGATCCGATCGGAAGCCATCGGTCGCGAAGCGGTACTTCGCTGGACCCGCGAGCACCGGCTGGAGAGCCCCTACCCGATGCGGCACTACATCACGAACGCGTACGTCGCCGCAATCCGCGACGACGAGATCGACATCGAGGCGTACCTGCTGGTCACCCTGGTGCAAGGCCGGACGCCCGCACCCGTCTCGAGCGGGCTCCTGCTGGCGACGGTGCGCCGGGTCGGTGAGGAGTATCTCCTGTGCCGCAAGGAGGTGGTGATCGATTCGATCGAATCGACTCCCCTGCACGAGCAGCGGGAACGCTGAGGGCCGGCGCGGCCAGCTCGCAGGATCTACGGAGCGATCCCCAGCGCGCGCGCGGCGTTGCCGCCCAGGAACGAGCGCACGCGATCCTCCGGGACACCGGCCCTCCGCAGCGAGTCGCGCGCGCTCCGCGCATCGCGCGAGCCGCCGGCCGAGCCGGAGCCCCACGCCGCGGTGTCCGCGAAGCGCGCGTGCATCCGCTGCACGGTCCCGTCGCGCTCGTCGAACGCGATGGCATGCGTTCCCTGCGCGAAGACCTTCTCGGGCTCCAGGCAGACCGGACGGTCCTGGTGGCACAGCCACAGCGCGGACTCCGTCTTCTCGAGGGCCAGCGGAAGCCACGCGGTCCCGGCACCCGCGAAGATCAGCCGCAGGCCCGGCAGGGACTCGAGAACGCCGTCGGCGAGCAGGCCCATCAGGAACGCCGCGCAATCCATCGGTGCACCGAGCGGGCCCGCGGCGGTCGTTCCCGCGCCGCAGCGCGCGAGCAGGTCCGCGGCGATGCTCGCGTGACTGCTCGCTTCACCCGGCGGGGACCACAGCGGCGGGTGCACGTAGGCCGTCAGGCCGGCGTCGAGCAGGGCAGACCAGAAGTCGCGAGGCAACAGGCGTCCGTCCGCGGGATGCGGCGGGCAAATCCAGACGGCGCGCATGCCGGCGTCCGCGATGTGTCGCAGCTCGGCGCGTGCGAGGGCCGGGGCTCCGGGAGGCAGCACCGCCACGGGCAGGAGCCGATCGGGCAGGGTCCGTGCCTGGCCAGCGGCCCAGGCGTTGTAGCCGCGCGCCAGCGCGGTGGCCGCGTGCCGGTCGCCGACCCAGGGCAGACCCGAGAACATGCAGCGTGGCGTGAGGACCGCCCGCTGCACGCCCCGCGCGTCGAGCACCCGGACCCACTCCTGCGCAGATCCGGCGTGCAGGACCGCTTCCGCGGGTCCCAGTGCGTCCGGGACGGGGGTTCCCGCGAGCACCATCTCGACGCGCTCGCCGTCCTGCTCCACCCGGAGCGCGTCGCGCGCGCGGGCCCGGTCCGCCCCGTCGAGGAACTCGGTCCACATCGATCGCGGCTCGAGCACGAACGCGTCGACGTCGATGATCCCGGAGGCGACGGACGCGCTCATGTCGAGACGCGTTCCGGCCTCAGCAACGGCGCGTACTCGCGCTCCAGATCGGCGCGCGCGGGAAACCAGTCCGGGTGCTCGAGGGTCGAGGGCGGCGCCTGCGTGAAGATCTCCGGCTCGATTCCGTACATCCGGCGCGCGTTCGCGCCCATCAGGGCCGCCTGCGTGGCGGCCGGCACGCCGCGCGATGACATTCGCGCGATCGCCGTCCACGCGTCGGCCCCGTCGATGTGCGGCAGGTCCGAGGCCCACACCGCGACGTCGCGAAACCACGCGTGCTGCTCGAACACGGCGTCCTCGTCGGCCTCGAAGGAGACGAAGCCGGTGCGAAGGAAGGTCTCGCTGGGCCTGTCGCGGAGTGGCCGCCCGCCTCGCTCCCGCTCGGCCACGGCGTCGCAGACCGCGAGCACGTGGGGGAGCCACGACGCGTTCGACTCCATGATCGCCATCTTCAGGCCGGCGTGCCGCTCGAGCAGGCCCGACAGCAGCGCCGCACTCACCCAGAGCATGGCCTCGTGGACGAATCCCAGACAGCGCGACGGCGCGGGACCGGGCATCTGCCCGCGGTCCACCGAGCGCTCGAGCAGCGCGCCCCACGGGGTGTCGCCGCTTCCGAGCGTGTGTACCCCGGCCACGACTCCCGCTCCGGCGAATGCCTGCCACAGAGGGTCGAAGACGGGCTCCGCTGGATAGTGACCCCCGATCTCCACGGGACGGATCATCGCGACCCGGAATCCGAGCGCCGCCACGCGCTCCAGCTCACGGACGCTGGCCCCCGGGTCGATCAGCGGCAGCACGGCAGCGGCGTGCAGGCGCCGGGGGTCCGCAGCGCACCAGTCCCGGACCCAGTCGTTGTACGCGCGCGCGATCAGTGCGGCGGCTTCGCCGTCGCGCACCAGCAGGAAGCTGGCCAGCAGGTGAAGCGGGATCAGCATCACCTGATCGATCCCCTGCGCGTCCATGTCCCGGAGCCGGGCGAGGGGCTCGCGCGCGGCGGCGCGATCCACCTGCTCGCACTGCTCCTCGCTGAGCCGCATCGAGAAGAGCTTGCGGGCCAGCGCCTTGTCCATGCCAGGCCCGATACAGGCCGTGCGATTCGGGACCCGCCGGCCGTCCGCGTGCCAGCCGTCGGTGTCTCCGGCGCGACCGTGCGCCCAGGTGCCGGGCAGCCGGATCGCGTCGTTGACCACCAGCCAGTCTCCGTCGGCCCGGTAGTGGGGTGCGACGCGATCGCGCTCCCGCCGCGAGAGATAGGTCCAGATCTCCGGCACCTCGGAGACGTGGGCATCGCAGTCGAAGGTCGCGTAGTCCTTGGACGCCCGGCGCATCCCGGGAGCATAGGTGATGGATGCCCCGGCTTCCCGCGGCAGACACAGCCCACGCGCGGCCGCTTCACGGCCGAGCGCGGACGCTCTCAGTAGGGCAGGTGTGCCGGGACCAGGTAGCTGACCTGGTGGTGCGTGCGGTAGTGGAACGAGCGCTGCATCCAGCTCGCCACGTCGGGATCCCGGGAGCGGCGCTGGTGGAACTCCTGCCAGAAGCTCCAGCTCTCGCCCGCACAGAGCTGGGTGAAGCTGAATGCCTCGGTCTGGTAGGGCTCGCCTCCGCCCCCGCGCCAGTACCCCACGGTCCGCAGCCCGTAGCGCTCCTCGAGGCGCAGGCCGTTCTCCGGGAACAGCGCGAGGTACTCCGCCAGTCTGTCGGGCACCAGCGGGATCACCGCCAGCATGTAGACCTGGCCGACGAGCTTCTCGCGACGGATCCGCGCCAGGTCGGGGCAGAAGGGCGTCGGCATCAGGATGCGGCTGGTCCAGGCGAGCCGATCCTGCTGCGCCCGCCGCAGGTACGCGACCAGCGCCTCGTCCTCACGCTCGGCGCGGTCCAGAGGATCGAGGGCCGCGTAGTCCTCCAGCTCCCAGAACGCGACCAGCTCGTTGGTGCGCCAGGTCTGGAACAGGCCCAGGAGCTCCGCACCGTGCGTGCGCATCCGGGGAACCAGCTCCTCGACGAAGCTGTCGACGTAGGCTTCGAGCCGGGCGGGTGAGATCCGCATGGCCTCGTTGAGGTAGATCACGATCCCCTCCTCGAGGAGTCAGGTGCGCGGGCAGCACGGCGATTCTCTCACCCTGGAGACGACCCCGGCTGCCACCCTGAGAAGTGCGGCGACCTCGACCTGGCGACTGCGGCAGCCAGAAGCTGGCCGTGCCGGCCCTGGACCGTTCAGACTGACCCGACTGTCGATGCCTAGTTCGGCTTCGCGTCCTTCTCGCGCTTCGTCCGCAGCTTGCGTCCCTCGGGATCCTCCACCGTGGGGTAGACCTTGACCTGGACGCGCTGCCCGTGGATGATTTTCTCGACGATCTTCGGTTTTGGCATCGACACGATGCTGGCAACCCGGGCAGCCATACGCAAATGCGTCAACGACCGTACAGGCCGATGGACGACCCCTCCCCCCACCACCGCTGATTTCCGACTTCAAGTGTGCTGGGAGACCAAGGATCGCGTTCGCAAGTTCGACGCGCGTCTTCCACCGCTGCTGATCGAGCAGCTGGACCTTGCCTGGCGCCAGCAGTGGGTCGGGCTCAAGCCGCAAAGTATTCCTTGATGCCGATCAAGGTGTTGTGCACTGCGACCGACGCGAGAATCAGGCCCATCACCCGACTCACGACGCTCGCTCCGCTCCTTCCGATCAGGCGTTGCACTGGACTTGCAAGAAGCATGAGGGCGAGCGCGACCGCCAGAACGATGAGCATCGTCGCTGCGGTCTGAACCTGCTCCCAGAGATTGAAACGGGCATTCTCCGTGAGCAGAACAGCGGCAAGCATCGCGCCCGGACCCGCAAGAGACGGAACTGCCAGAGGGAACACCGCCGTGTCGTGTGCATTCTCCGCCAGCGCGAGCTCCTGCTCTGGCTTGCTCTCGCCGAAGATCATCGACAGGGCGAACAGGAACAGGACGACACCACCGGCCACCCGGAATGCCGGCAGCGGAATGTTCATCGCCCGGAGAACGATCTCTCCTGCGACGACGAAGAGCAGCAGCACAACCGCTGAGACCAGCGTCGCGAGGAGCGCGATCCGCCGCTTCGTCGCCTCATCATGATGCTGAGTCACGGCGACGAAGACCGGCACGGTGCCGATGGGATCGATCACGGCGAAAAACGAGATGAACGCGGCTGCGAAGTCGATCATGAGCTCTTGTCGGTGTTCTGAGCTTCCCGCCAGAACAGCTGGGGTCGAGATAGAAACGCTTCCGTTGCACCCGCCTCGGATGAGCGCGTCTCGTATGAAGCGTCCTGGGTCGGGGCTGCTCGGTTCATCGTCAGATCTCCGTCCTCGGACTCGGACTCGAGGAGATCGCGGCACTGCGCCACGATCCCACGAGAGGATGAGCTCGGCGACCGTAGTTCCCACTGGCCACGGGGGCGAGGCCATGATGCGGGTGCTGCGGCCGGAGGAGTAGCGCCCCCGATTCACCGTGCAATGCCCGTGTCCGTCACCGCCCCACCAGGAGCCGCCAGCGCCCCCCATCTGCAGCCTGTCCCAGGCCCATTCCATCGCACGCTGAAATTCCAGCGTACCACCGTATCCGGGCCTGGTACGATCTCCGGGGAGGGTGAGCGGAGGGATGGGGATGCGTGGCGTTGTCTTGGTGGCCCTGGTGCTGTTCTCGACTCCGAGCGGGGCCGGCGAGCTACCGCGAGGGCTTGTGGGGTTCAGCAGCGCGACCGTTCAGGGTGATGCGGGCGTTTTCGGGATGACCGCGGCCTGCCAGGCGGACTTCCCGACATCGCGGATGTGTCTCACCACGGAGGTCATCGCCACCCAGGCTCTGCCGGCACTGTCCAGCAGCGACATGGGCTGGGTTCAGCCAGTGCTCCTAACCGGGAACACGGGTCCGGAGGGCGCCGGTACGGGCGGCGCACTGGTGGACGCCGCGTCAGGTCATGCCGTACCAGTAAGCGGGACACTCTCCTGCCAGTCCTGGATCAATGCGGCCTCCGGTATCGGGCTGGTTGTGCTGTCGAACGGTGGGATCGGGACGGGAGCCTGCGATACTGCTCATCAGGTCGCCTGCTGCGCCGCCCAGCCGCAGCTCCTGGGCGACATCAACCAGGACGGGAACCTCGACTTGGCGGACTTGGTCCTCACTCGACGGTTCCTGGCGGGTGAGACCACAGTGGTGCCGTGATGCGTGCCCTGGTCTCCCTGGTGGTCGGTCTGGGAGTCTGGCTCAGTCATGCGCAGCACCTGAGGAATCACTTTCGATAACGGTCAGACCCACATCGTCGATGGAACAACAGCTTTCCCTTCGGGAGCGTGTTTGCCCACGACGCACCAAGTGACGTCGCCACTACCGTTCTTCTCGTTCCGGGTGGACAGATAGGTACACAGATCCCCGGTAGCTTGCTGGGCTTTGACAACTTGATCATCGACGTCTCTGGTGGTGAAGGATCCCGCCTTCTGGCTGCAAACTCCTCGCAGCTCACGGTTTCGGATGGATCCTTCTCCCGCCTACTCGTGGAAGATCTCCTCCTCGGTCACCATCGTCGCGGCAACTTCTCTCCCAACCAAACAGTCCGTTCAGGACCCGCCAGAGGGCATGAGCTGATGCCGCCGCACTCACCGCGCGGCGCGCCGGTCATCATCGAGGCGACGTGCAGAAGGGTCCGAAGGACCGACCCGGCAAACTCCCGGCGTGACCTGGCGCGCGCCATCCGAGGGCATGTCCCGGCGCTGTAGCGCAAGCACATTACCCCGCACTCGTTCCGGCACACCTTCGCCAGCTTGCATCTCGCCCGGGGGACGAATCTGCTGTGGGTGCAGCGCCAGGGCGGCTGGAAGAACCCGCATGTCCTGCTGACGACCTACGCCCACTTCCTGCCGACGGAAGTCGCGGGCTACGCGGACGCGATCACGACTCGATCGACGGCCCCGGACGGCCCTATACGGCCCCTCGAGCATCCACCGCAGTCACCATCGAAGGTCGCGCGCTCGAAGAGCGTCGCCAGAACGCCGGCTTGCCTGGCACGCCCGGCAGGACTCGAACCTGCGACCTGCGGATTAGAAGTCCGCTGCTCTATCCAGCTGAGCTACGGGCGCGCGGGGAACAACCTCTCGGCATCCCTCGGCAATCTAGCCCCTTGAGGTGCCGGGCGCTGGTCAGGGGGCCGCGGGCGCCGCATCGACCTCGATCGCGAGCTCGCGCTCCGGTGCGGCCTCGGGATCGCGGTCGCGCCCGGCTCGGATGGCCAGCTCGGTCTCGAGGGTGCGCAGACGCATCCTCTCGCGCAGTGCAGCGGCGGCGGCCTCGTGCGCGTCGGTGGGCTGGCCGGGCGTGCCGAAGTGGACCCAGCGGCGATCGACGAGCTCCTGCCCGGACTCGAGGCGGGCCACGACCTCGATCTGGTTGAGGCCCGGCGCGAGCGCCACGTAGGCGTCGAAGGAGCCATCGGCGAAGACCCGCGTCGCGCGGCCCGGGATGCCCGTCGTCGCGTTGCGGATTTCGACAGCGTCGAGACCGGACAGGCGCACGCGTGCCAGGTGCTCGACGATCTCGCCGGGATGCTCCAGCTCGATGAGCTGCCCGCCCGAGTGCTCGGCGATGCCCTGGTAGGTCCTGGGATCACCGACCGCCTCCTTGCCGAGCGCGAAGGCAAACACGCGGATCCCGAACTTGCCGAGGAACTCGGCCATGCGCAGTGCGTCGCGGCGCCCGCGCAGGAGGTCAGGCACCGTGGGAGTACCGTCCGACAGCAGGATGACAGAGCGGCGTCGCAGCTCACCGGTGGGCGGGGCGGACAGGAAGGCGTCCGCCGCACCCCAGAGCGCCACCGCCAGGCTGGTACCCATGGGATCGAAGTACAGCTCGTACGCATCCAGGGCCTCCAGCGTCGCTGACGGCGGCCCCAGGGGCGCACGCAGCTTCGCGTGCGTCGCGAACGTCAGCAGGGAGACCCGCGTCTCGTCCGGGTTGAGCCGGCTCACCAGCTCCCGCGCCGCCAGCAGCTCGGCGCCCAGGATCGAGTCCCGGGCGTCCTTGCCGCTCACGTTCGGAGAGCGCCGGCCCACGATCCTCCCGTCACCGTCGAGGTCGGTGCCGCTCGCGATCAGCGTGCTGTTGGATTCGTCCAGCACGATCACCAGATCGTGGGCGAGCAGCTCGCCGAGGCCCGCGCGGCCCTTGACCTCCACCACGTTCAGCAGGCCCTCCAGCTCCGTGTGGTCGATGGGCTCGCTCACCTCGAGCTGCGGCTCGAGCAGCACGGCGGAAGAGGAGGCCGCGTCGAAGCCGGCGCGCCGTAGCAGCGCCTCGACAGCGGTCGTGTCGAGATCGACACCGTGGCCAGGAGGAGGAGCGCGGGCCAGCAGCTCCCGCGCCTCGTCCACGCGGCCCTGCTTCAGGTAGAGGTCGGACAGGGCCAGGGCGAGCTGCGAGTCGCGCGGTCTCAGCGCGCGGGCAGACTCGAGCGCACGCACGCCCTCGTCCAGATCGCCCTCCGCATCCCGGTAGCTGCTGCCCAGACCGATCAGCGCGGCCACGTCGTCCGGATTCGCGGCGAGCATCCGCCGGAAGCCCGACCTCGCGATCTGCAGCTGTGCGGCCGCGCCGCCTCCCGGCGTGCGGCCCAGGCGCAGCGCCGCCTGCGCCATCCAGAGCTCGGTGCGCTCGTCGCGCGGGCCCGCAGCGGCCCGCTCCAGCAGCGCCTCGACGTCGGAACCACCCCGTGCCGCGCGCGCCATCGCCAGGGCGGACAGCGCGGCCGGATCTGAGGGCGCCAGCTGCACGGCATCGCTCAGGAGCGAGTCCGCGAGCGCGTCCTCGCCTCGCGCCAGCGCCAGCTCGCCGAGCAGGTAGAGCTTCTCGACCTCGGGAAGCGAGTGGGTCTCGATCCGCTCCGGAAAGGAGACGGGGTCCAGCTCGCGGTACGGGATCCGGCCCTCGCCGACGTAGGTCAGGTAGTCGCGCTCGACCTCCCGGATCGTCTCGCCGAAGGCCTCCGCGAACACCAGCTCGGGATCCCCGCCCCCGCTCACCGCCTCGAGGTAACGCAGCATCGCGGGATACCGATCGGGCCCGCCGAGCAGATGGCCGAAGTGGAGGAAGTGGGTGAGCGCCCAGGCCTGGGCGTAGAAGGTGGCGAGCGTCCCGGCTTTCCACGTGAGGATCTCGCGGGCGGTCAGCATGCGCCGCAGGCTCAGCGGCTGCCCGAGGGTCAGCCACTGCACCCGCCCGGGAGGAACGCGGCCGAGCGCGAGGCGACCATCGATCACCTCCAAAGTACTGAGCACCTCGCAGAGGCCCTCGTCGTACCACGGCGGATAGCTGTGCGAGCCGAGCGCGTGCAGGATGTAGTGCACGAACTCGTGCCGCACGATCGGCAGCGCCTTCTCGCCCGAGCTCGCGTCGATCGCCAGGTAGTTGCGCCACGGAGCGGGAAGGAAGAAGCCCGGAACCTCGGCGCGCGGACGGAAGCGCGCGTACGTGGCCTCGTCGCCGAACACGTAGACCAGCGCGGGGTGGCGGGAGCGCCGGTCGCCCAGCGACATGACCTCGAAGGACGCCGCGCGGAACTCCTCGAGCCCCAGGGCCAGCCGGCGTGTCACCGCCGGCGTTGCGCTGCTGATCAGCTCGTGATGGGCAGTGCGAACGCTGACCCAGCCCTGCTCGCGGATCGGCGCGGCACAGGACAGCGCCGCCGCGGCGGCGAGCAGCAAGACGGCGGCGCGAGCGGGCCCCACGGATCCATCCTACCGCGGCGGACGCCCCCGGATCGATCTCGCTGCGGCCTGTCAGCGAGTCGTGTACGAAGCGGGGACTTCCGCCTTGTAGGCCGCTTGGCAGCTCCGGACATGGATCAGGCCGATGGCCGGAGCGTCTTCCAGGGTCGCTGCGCGGGTCGTCATGGTTCGGTCGCTCTACTACGCCACCTGCCGAAGCCATAGGTCAAGCCTGGGGGCGGGCAGTGTTGGCGAGAGCCAAAGCTAACTGATGAGGGAATATGCCCCAGTCTGAGTCGAGAGCTCGATCGCATAGCCATCGGGATCGCGGACGTAGGCGAAGTGCGTCAGCTCGACAAGCCCGGATCCGGGTCTGCTGCTCTCGGGAGGGCGCGCATCCCCCACATGGTCAGCGGTCGATCTCCGGGATTTCGGGCCAGGTAACGTCCCTCCGCGTCGTCCCCGAGCCCACCCCACTCGCACTCCTCTCGCTGGCTCTCGCTGTGCTGCTCGCGGCTCATGCTCGTGCAGTGAGGGCTGGGGCTGGGACTTGAGAGGTGGCCCTCGCCCTCTTCGGGGCGCCGTCCAGCTCAGCCGCGACCAGCTACGCGAAAGAGCTCATGGACGACGTCCTGGGGTGCCCGCTGGCCGATGGGCTTGGACGGCATGTCTGCGAGTTCGACCGCGGCCTCGATGAGCCTGCCGGGCCCGGCGGGGTGCTGAAGCCGCGCGGCTGCGTTGAAGGCGAAGTCGTTCAGCGCGCCGAGAACCGAGCGGCTTCGCGTGCGGGCGAACGCGACATCTCCCAGCGATGCAATCTCGGCTTCCACGAGGCCCGAGGCGATGCCGATGCCGTGGAGGACGGGCGCGAGGTAAGCCGAGAACCGGCCGGGGAACTCGGCCTTGCGAGCGGGAAGGAGCACGGGAAGCAAGGTCCGCTCGCTGAGGCAAAGCACCAGGCGCGTGTGGCCGATGTTCAGGAGGTTGGCGTACCAGTCTCCGAGAGTTCCCGTTGAGGCTGGGCTGTCCTCTGCCAGCTCGAGGGCGAAGCGCTTGGCCAGACGTTGGGTACAGCGGAAGACGACCATCGGCTCAGACGCGCTCTGCGGCGGCAGCCCGGCCCGCCCGCCGATCAGCTGTCGCGTGCATGCCTACCCGAGGTCAAAGGAACTGCCCGGAGGGAGTTCGCGCGGCTTCATCCGGACTTCCGGCTCCGAGCTGTCGCCATGGATTGCTGTCGCGATGATGCGCCTGGTCACGTCGCCGAGGTAAGAATGGAGCGTCTTGTGAAGCTCCTGGAACTCCGGCCAGATCTCCGCATTGACAAGTTCCTTCTGCGCACGAGCCATCACGGTATTGCGCCGTTGCCCCGAGTAGCGATATGGATGAACCCCGTTGCGCCGGAGCAACGCAATGAAGAGGGCCTTTGCCCACTCATCCGGAAGCGTGAACTTGAACTCGATCAGTTCGCTGTCACGCACTGCATCGAGTCGCTGCTGGACACGGCTGGCGGCCTCCTTCGCGGCCACTCGCTCGCCGTCTGACGCGGCCCGGGAAAACAGAACTTCGATCTTTCGAAGCTTCTCGATAAGGCGTTGCTCGTCGGTCACCAGTCCCTCGTATAGGCCAATGCGGCTCGCGATACCGAGCACCTACACCGCTCTTGTTGCGCTCACTCCTACCCTGCCACCGGCCAAGGCCCGGAATCAAGGCCGGGGCGACTTCCCCGGCTCCCACCCCACGGCAGGTGCTGCTCCCTGGGCGGGGGGCCGTCGGAACAGCAACACGAACCGATCCGTTCTGCCGCGAATCCGTGGAGAGAACGCGCTTCCGGTCCGTGGGTCTTCTTCGTTCCGGAGCAGGCTGCTGGTCGCCTCGAGAACGAACCCGGCTTCTCGTAGCTCGCGAGTCACCACCTGCTCCCCGATACGGTGCAGGCTCTTCGTATCGGAATGACCGTCAGGTGCCAGGGCCGAGTGGTCGATGATCAGGAGGCAGCCTCCCGGCTTCAGCGCCTGGAATATCCGCTCATTCATCTGCTGTCGGTCAACCTGCATCCAGACGGTGTCGTGATAGAACAGCACCATGATTGCCGCATCCAGCGGCCGAGCAAACGTGACCTGATCGAGCTCGGTGTCGACGCGAAGCACGTTGAGAAGTTGGCCGCGCTTCAGTCGCTCCTCGAGTCTCGGCCCGTAGCGGCTGCCGGAGATGCTGTTGTTCTGCGCGTAGACGGAGCCTCCGGGGCCCACCGTTCTCGCCAGGATCTCCGTGTACCAGCCGTCACCGGCCATCAGGTCAGCGACGACCATCCCGGGCTCGATGCCTGCGAACTCGAGTACCTGGCCCGGATGCCGGCTCGGATCCCGGTCTCGATCTGCCGCGGGACGATCAGGGTGGCGGACGGCGGCTTCGACTGCCGAACCGTGGGAGCTGGTGCTGCCCGCAGAGAGCCAGAGCGCAGCCAGCATCAGGGCGAGGGCTGCCCCCCACCCGCGCAGGTGCTGCCTCGGCGTGAGCAGAGTCCACACCGGCGGAGCATACTACTGCCCGTTCGTGCGGGTCATCGAGCGCCCGCCCCCGGAACCCCTGCCCCCGCCTCTTCTTCAGGGCGATCACCGCCGCGCGCCGGACGGTTCGCGCCCTGGTTGCATGCCGCCTGCGTCGTGCCGGACGGCTGGCCATGTTCCTGTGGGTGACAATCCCCCTGCCCTTTTGAGAAGATTTGCGACTGGTGCTCTTCTCTCCCGAGCCCGGGAGGGCGCGCGCTCGAGGCGGACGAATCTGGTGAGGGTCGACAAGCGCGTCGTCATCATCCTGGCCGTGATCGCGGTCGTGTCGGTCCGGTTCTGGACCGGCTCGCGCTACCCGTCCCTCCACGAGAAGGCGGTCATGGGGGGCAGCGCGCAGCTCGAGGATCCACTCAGCTTCGAGGCCCTGATCCCGCTTCAGCCCCACCACTCGGCTCGGGAGCGCGTGGTGTACACGACTCTCAACTGGCTGAAGACCAACCGGCGGGGCATGACCTTCGGGCTGATGCTGGGGGCGGGACTGCTGACCTTGATCGGAATTCTCCCTCAACGGGGCTACCAGAGCGGCTTTGCGAACACTCTTCTCGGCGTCGCAACGGGTGTCCCACTAGGTGTCTGCGTGAACTGTTCGGCTCCCGTGGCCCAGGGGATGCATGACGGGGGCGCGCGCCTGGAGACCACGCTCGCGACCATGTTCAGCTCACCGACGCTGAATGTCGTCGTTCTCACGATGGTCTTCTCGATGTTTCCGCCCTACCTGAGCATCACCAAGGTGGCGCTGACGTTGCTCTTCGTCGTGGGCATGATTCCACTGCTGACGCGGACCGTGTTCCGGAAGGAGCGCCTGAAGACCTACGACGACAGCGTCTGTCCAGGGCCGCCGCCGCACCGCGGGCCACCGAGCGAGACCTGGCTTGCGGCCCTGTGGGGCACGGCCGTCGCGCTGACTCGCAACCTCTGGTACATCGTGAAGCGAACGGTACCGCTCATGCTCCTGGCCGGCCTGCTGGGCGCGCTCGTGGCGACGTTCCTGCCTCTCGATCGGATCGTTTCCGGCGAGCCGAGCCTCGGGGTGCTGTTCGCGGTGGCCGGCATTGGGATCTTTCTGCCGGTTCCGGTGGCCTTCGACGTGGTGGTGGCGGCGGTGTTGCTGAGCGCCGGTGCTCCCGTCATCTACGTGATGGTGCTCCTGTTCACGCTGGGCATCTTCAGCGTGTATCCGTTCTCCATCGTGTGGCGCTCGATCTCGGGCCGGGTGGCCGTGACGCTCGCGGGCGTGCTCGTTGTCCTGGGGCTCGCTGGAGGCCTCATCGCACAGCACTTCCATGACCGCGAAGTTCCCGCGCTGCTGGAGCTGCTCGACGACGAGCTGCACGGGGATGGCGGGACCTGATCTGCTGCGTGGCATTCGCTGCGGCTGGCCGAGCCAGCCGCAGCACAGATCGGCGTTGTGCGGGTTCTGCAGCGCCAGGAAGTCGACCGCTGTTCCCAGTGGAAGAGCGGCCGGTTCCCGCGAGCGTGCCGGCTACATCCGCTGCGAGCGCGGGCAGCCAGATTCCCCGACCGGGTGACGCAAGCCGGCCCGGAGCGCTACGGGCGCGGGGGGAGCTCCAGATCGAGCCGCTGGACGGCCTTCACGAAGATGTTGGCCTCGTACGCGGGCGGCGCGAGGAGCCGCGGGGCCCCGAGGCGGCGGGTGAGCTCCTCGAGCGCGACGCGCAGGGTGAGGCGCGCCAGGCTCGCGCCGAGGCAGTAGTGCGTGCCGAGGCCGAAGGCCACGTGCGGGTTCGGTCGGCGGGCGAGGTCGAGGCGATCCGGGTCGTCGAAGACGGCCTCGTCCCGATTGGCCGAGGGGTAGACCAGCACGATCCGGTCGCCCGCGGCGACCGGCGCGTCGCCGATGCGCGTCGCGACGCGCGCCGTGCGGAACATGTTGTTCAGCGGCGTGATGTAGCGCAGCAGCTCCTCGACCGCGTCGGGAACGCGAGCCGGATCCGCCGCCAGCCAGGCCCAGGCGTCGGACTGCCCGGCCAGGAGCACCATGGCGTGGCCCAGCGCCGTGCGCGTGGTCTCGGCGCCGCCCGAGATCAGCAGCGAGAGCTCGTTCCACATGGTCAGCCGGCGGACCGGCTCGCCGTCGATCTCACCCTGGGCCCACATCGAGATCAGGTCGTCGCGGGGCGCGCGCCGGCGCTGCGCGAGCGTGTGGTCGAGGAGCTCGCCCACGTCGGCCATCGCCAGGTTGCTGTCGTTGCTGGCGCTCACGTCCGACAGCAGCCGGTCCACGCGCATCAGCCGCTCGGACCAGACCTTCAGGTCGCGCCAGTGCACGTCGTCGAAGCCGATCAGCCGGCAGGTGAGCGTCGCGGGCACGCGGGCGGCGAAGGCATCGACCCATTCCACACGGCCGTCCGCGGCGAAGCGCTCGATGCACGCGACCACCAGGCGGCGGATACCGGCCTCGCTGGCCGCGACCACCCGGGGCGTGAAGCGCGCCGAGATCAGGCGCCGCTGTGCGGCGTGGCGCGGGTCGTCCAGGCTGATCATGGTCTGCTCGTCGGGGATGCGGATCGAGCGATAGCCGCGGCTGCTCACGAAGACGTCGGCCCGCCGCTCCACCTCGCGCAGATCCGCCATGCGCGTGACCGCGCGGAGCCCGTTGCGCGCGTCGAGGTACAGCGGCTCGTGCGCGCGCATCCAGCGATAGGCCGGGTGCGGATCGCCCACGTGGAAGTCCGGGTCGAGCAGGTCGACCGCGGGCCGGCTCGCCGCGGAGCCGGCGGGCTCAGTCCTCGAGCTGCGCACGCAGCTCGAACCGGCCCGTGATCACGTGCGCCGCGGCGATCGAGCCGCCGTCCACGCGGACCAGGCCGGCGCAGTGCAGCACCACCGGACGGCCCACGCCTCCGTCCACGCCGGCCAGGCCGCCGCGGTAGGCCCCGGCGAGCGTGGCGTGGAAGGCCGCGCGCGGCCCCGCCGTGAACAGGTCGTTGATCACGACCGACTCCACGTCGACGAGCGAGGCGCCGGGACCGACCTCGCGCGAGTCGTCGATCACCACGTCGGCCGCGTTGCGCAGGTCGCCCTTGGCGAGCCAGGCCCGCGCCGCCGCCTCGGTGGCGGGATCGGGCGGCACGGCGCGCGTGCTCGTCCAGGGATCGATGTGCGGCGGCTCGAGCGCGTGGGGCACCCCCGTGCGCGCCTGGATCTGTCGCGCCTCGTAGTCCTGCTCGACCCAGTTCTCGAGCAGCTGCTCGCCGTTCCAGCGGTACACGCCGATCCCGCCCCAGCACGTCAGGCTGCCGTCGGGCTCGGCGGTGTGCTCGCTGAAGCGCATCGCCAGTCGCTCGCCGCTGGTCACCAGCTCGTGCACGAGCAGGCCCAGCCCCGGGCACTCGTCGAGCAGTGCACGCACGCCGGGAATGTAGTCCTGGTCGCGGCGGTAGGCCTGCCCGCCCATGTGCACCACGTACTCCGGCGCCATGATCTCCTTGCAGACGCTCTGGTCGTGCGAGCAGGTGTAGTCGATGCAGTAGCGGCGCATCAGCGCGACGAAGGGCTCCATCAGTCCTCCACGAACGGCTCGAGCAGGGGTGCCACGCGCAGCCGCTCCGGAACCCGCCCGGGGCCGATCCTGCGGTCGATCTCCTCGTGCAGGTAGTACACGCGCCGCTCCTGGTAGCCACAGACCAGGGAGTCGAGCGCGCCGGCATCGAGGCCGCGCTGCAAGCTCTGCAGGATGCCCAGGTCCGCGTCGAGCGTCTGCCAGAGGAAGCC
>JAJDAJ010000074.1 GCA_029261925.1 Deltaproteobacteria bacterium
GTACTTCGTGTCGCCAAACGCCGCCCCGACCTTGAACACCACCCACCTTACGAACCCCCCCGCGGCCGCCCGCTGTCACCCGGGGGGGGGGCGCCGCGGCTCCTGAGCGCGGCGCCCGCTACGCTGCGGGCGTCTCGGTGATGTCGGCGTCGAGGTCGAGCTCGTAGTAGCGCGCCGGTGTCTCCAGCAGGATCCTGCGCCGGTGTGACCCGTCGACTCCCTGGAAGGCCTCGTCCAGGAACTTCCGGGAGTCGGGGAATGAGCCGACCGAGTGCGGGAAGTCGCTGCCGAACATGACGCGCTCCGACGGGATCTGACCCAGCATCTTGATGCCGACCGGGTCGCGCACGATCCCGAAGTAGCAGTGCTCCAGGACGTACTCGCTGGGCTTCCTGTCGAACTTCACGTCGAAGCAGTGCCGGAAGAGCTCGTAGTTGTCGTCGAAGACGAAGAGCACCCACGGGAGCCAGCCGACGTTGGTCTCCGCGAAGTAGAACTCGATCTCGGGGAAGCGGTCGAAGACCCCGGACGTGATCAGCTGCGCCAGGCAGTACACCGGCTGGGTACCGCTGACCCGCTGCGCCAGCGCGCCGGCGAAGGGCACCCCGGAGGTGTCCTGTCCGGTCTTCAGCGGCGGCGGACTCATGGCGCCGAAGCCGAAGTGGGGCGAGAGCGCGATCCCGAGCTCGAGCGAACGCTCCCAGAAGCGGTCGTCCTCGGGCTTCGGGTGCGGCGAGCCGTTGGGGTACTGGTAGAAGCAGACCGACTTCAGCCCCGCCTCGGCGGCGAACTCGAGCTCCGCCACGGCGTCATCGATGCCGGTGACGGGCATGGTCGCGTTCCCGATCAGGCGGTCGGGCGCGACGGAGCAGTAGTCGTGCGCCAGGAAGGTGTTGTAGGCGCGGATCAGCGAACGGTACACGTCCTTGTCGCTGATGGACTCGATGAAGCGCGAGGCGAACACCGGCGGGAAGAGCACCTCGGCGTCGAACCCGTCGAGGTCCTGCTCGCGCAGGCGCTGCGCCGCGTCGCCGGCGCCCTCCGCGCGGCTTCCGTCGGGCTTGAAGTACGAGGCGCCGCCCATCTTGATCGGGCCCCGGCCGGTGATGTTCTGGCCGTTCTGCATGAGGGGCATGCCCTCGATCAACCAGCCCTCGCCGCCGTCGGGCAGCGGGATCAGCTTCGGCGCGCGGTCGTGCCACTTCTCCGGCACGTACTTGATCCACACGTCCGGGGGCGTCTCCACGTGTCCGTCGCCCGAGATCACCTGATACTTGCGGCCCATCGCGCGTCCTCCTCCGGCCCATTGTATCCAAGGGCGCCGGGGAGGCGGAAGGGCTCAGCCGGGCATCGCGACCTCGCGCAGGAGGTCCAGCGAGTCCAGGGCCTTGCCCGCCCCGGTGGCCACCGCCGTGAAGGGGTCGTCGCCGCGCACGATCGGCAGCTTGGTCTCGGCGCGCAGCAGCTGATCGAAGTCGCGCAGCAGCGCACCGCCGCCCACCAGGACGATGCCGCGATCGACGATGTCGGCCGCCAGCTCCGGAGGCGTGCGCTCCAGGGTCTGGAGCACCGTCTCCACGATCTGGTGGATCGGCTCGGCCAGGGCCTCGCGGACCTCGTCGGAGCTCATGACGATCATCTTCGGGATGCCGGCGACGAGATCGCGGCCCTTGATCTCCATGGTCTTCCCGGGGCCCTTCGACAGCGCCGTGCCGATCGTGATCTTGATGATCTCCGCCGTGCGCTCGCCCACCAGCAGGTTGTGCTTGCGCTTGACGTACTGGATGATCGCCTCGTCGAGCTTGTCGCCGCCCACGCGGACGGAGCTCGAGGTGACGATCCCCGCCATGGAGATGACCGCCACGTCGGTCGTGCCTCCGCCGACGTCGATGACCATGTTGCCGGTCGGCTCGGTCACGTTGAGCCCGGCGCCCAGTGCGGCCGCCATCGGCTCCTCCATCAGGTAGACCTCGCGCGCGCCCGCCGACATCGCCGACTCGCGCACCGCGCGCTTCTCGACCGACGTGATGCAGGGCGGCACGCAGATCACGATGCGCGGGTTGACCAGGCGACGGCGGTTGTGCGCCTTCTGGATGAAGTACCGCAGCATCGCCTCGGTGACCTCGAAGTCCGCGATCACGCCGTCCTTGATCGGGCGGATGGCCTTGATGCTGCCCGGCGTGCGCCCGACCATCTCCTTGGCGTCGCTGCCGACCGCCAGGACCTTGCGCACGTTGCCCTGCCCGTCGGCGACCGCGACCACGGAGGGCTCGCTGCAGATGATCCCGCGGCCGCGCGCGTAGACCAGGGTGTTCGCCGTTCCGAGGTCGATCGCCAGGTCGTTCGAGAAGAGACCTGCAAACCAGCTCAGCACCATCTCTGCACGCTCCGAGGTCGGGGAGACGGAGATCCGTCCCTTCAACCATCGGCAGTGGCGAGGGCGAACTGGAGAGCGCGTGCGCGTTTTCGCCACGCGCCCGCGGAGCGCGGACTAGGGAGCCGGCTCGCCGGGCTCGATCGGCTGGTCGATCAGCCCGATCAGGCCCAGGACCCCGTCGCGAACCTCGCCGAGGCGACGCGTCTGGGCATCGATGAGCGCCTCGCGCCGCGACAGCTGCTCCCGCAGGAGCGCGTTGGTCTCCTCGACCTCCGCCACCGTCCGGCGCAGGGCGTCGATCTCGGAGCCCAGCTGGCTGCGGCTCCAGAGCAGCAGCACCAGGGCGATCAGCAGCGCGGCACCCAGCGCGATCAGCGGCCAGCGGCGCGAACCGCGGGGCTCGCCGGAGGAGTCCCCTCCCACGGGATCCGCGCCGGCGGCCGCCCCGGAAGGGGCGTCGGGAACGGGGCGGATGTCGGGGTTGGCCATTCCGGAGAGGCTAGCTCTGGATCACCAGCTTGGACAGCGAGGTACGGCGCAGGTTCGTCTTCTGGATCGTCCGCACCAGCTCGGTGACCTTCTCGGTGTCGGTCTCGAACGGGTTGTTGCAGATCACCCGTACGTTGAGGAGGTTGCCCAGGCGGATGTTCGACCAGTCGAGGTCGTACTGGATGTTGTTCTGCCGCGCGAGCTTGATGAAGTCGCCGCGCATCCTCGCCCGCGTGTCCTGCGGCGGCTCGGTCTTGGCCTTCTCGATCTCGGCGTCGGTGTACAGGCGCTCGGCGCGGCCCGCGCGCTCCAGCAGGTAGAAGAATCCACGGTCCCGGCGGATGTCGTGGTACTGCAGGTCGATCATGAAGATCTTGGGATCGTTCCACTCGAGCCCGCGCCGCTCGATGTACTCGTTGAGCAGGCGCCGCTTGATCACCCAGTCGATCTTGGTGTCGAGCTTGTCGGGGTCGGAGTCGAGAGAGTCCAGGATGTACTGCCACTCCCGGACGCCCCGCTGGAGCTGGTCGCTGACCTCGTGGCTCTCGCAGTAGCGGGCCGCCATCTCGCAGTACTCGCGCTGGATCTCGATCGGCGAGTACTCGCGACCGTTCTCCAGCCGCAGCTTGCGCTTGCAGGTCGCGTCGTACGAGATGTCCTTGATGGCCTTCACCGGGTGGCGCAGGGTGAAGTCCTTGTTGATGAAGCCGTCCTCGATCATCTGAAGCACGATCGCGCACGTCGCGATCTTCACGAAGTTGGTGTACTCCGACATGTTGGAGTCACCGACAATCACGTGAAGGCGGCGGAACTTCTCGCGGTCGGCGTGCGGCTCGTCGCGGGTGTTGATGATCGAGCGATCGTTCGTCGTCGTTCCGGAGATCTTCTGGTAGATGTGCTGCGCGCGCTGGCTGATGCAGTAGTGCACGCCGTCCTGGGTCTGGAAGACCTTGCCGGCGCCCGCGAAGATCTGGCGCGTGACCAGGAACGGGATCAGCTGCTCGGCGAGGTAGTAGAAGTCCACGTCGCGATCCACGAGATAGTTCTCGTGGCAGCCGTACGAGTTCCCCACGAAGTCGGTGTTGTTCTTGAAGATCGAGAGCTTGCCCGGGACGCGCTCCTCGCGGATCTTCTCCTCCGCGTAGAACTGCAGCTCCTCGAGGATCCGCTCGCCGGCGCGGTCGTAGATGACCAGGTCGTCGGGGCTCGCGGTCTCGGGCGTCGCGTACTCCGGGTGGCAGCCGGTGTCCTGGTAGAAGCGAGCGCCGTTCTCCAGGAAGACGTTCAGGAAGTGCTCGGTCGTTATCAGCTTCTCGAACAGGAAGCGGATCGCCTTCTCCACGGGCAGGGTCTTGCGCCCCTCCGGCGTGAAGATGATCCCGTACTCGGTCTCGACTCCGTAGATCCGCTTCTGCACTCTGCTTCCTATCCGATCAGACCGGCGATCTCCGGCGCGGCCAGCCGCTTGAAGCAGCGGCCGGTCCGCGAGCGATCGAGGATGGCGACCTCGAGGCTGTTCTCGTCGAGCGAGCCCGATTCCTCGCCGCCGTTCACGTCGATCAGCGTCTGGGAGCCGAGACTCAGGGCGTCCTTCAGCGACATGTCCTGCCGCCAGCCGTCCTGGAGCATCCCGGTCAGCGTCTCGTCGTCACCACCGATCGCGGCGTAGTGCTCGCGGTCGATCATGCTGCCGTCGAAGCGGATCTGGTAGAAGATCGCGTCGCGGTCGTGCACCTCGACGATCAGGATCTCGACCTCGAGCGCCTTGGCCTCGCGGGTGAAGATCGAGCCGAGTACCGTCGAGTACTCGTTCGCGAGACCCTTGCCCGAGACGTCGTCGCGCGAGAAGGAGTAGCCGCGCATGTCGGCATAGCGTACGCCCGCCTTGCGCAGGTTCTCGTACTCGTCGAGCTTGCCGACCCCGCCGAAGGCGATCCGGTCGTAGATCTCGTGGATCTTGCGCAGGCTCGCGCTCCGGTTCTCGGCCATGAGCACCACGCCCGAGTCGTACTCGAGCGCCACGATCGGCTTGCCCCGAGCGATGCCCTTGCGCGCGTACTCGGCCTTGTCGGCCAGCCACTGCTCGGGGGAGACGTAGAAGGGAGCAGACATCAGCGATTTCTCCGCTCTTCCATGAGCAGCTCATAGATCCGCTTGATCTCGGCCTCGGAAACCTCCTCGATGCCGTGGGCGCCCGCCAGCTTCATGGTCGGGAAGATGCCGCGCAACAGATCGACTCCGCCTGTCGCGCGATCCTCGTCGGCCGCGTCCATCAGGGCCTCGATTGCGGCGCGCAGCGCGTCGTCGCGCGACATCCCGCTGCGGAAAGACTTCTTGAGGCTGTTGCGCGCGTCCTTGCCGCCGGAGCCGTCCGAGTAGTAGTCGTGCTCCTGGTAGCGACCGCCGGTGATGTCGAACTTGTAGATGCGGCCCCGGCCCTTGTCGTGATCGAAGCCGCAGAACAGCGGCATCACCACCATCCCGCTCATCGCGGCGGGCAGGTTCTGGCGCAGCAGGAACGAGAGGCGGTTCGCCTTGCCCTCGAAGGTGATCTCCTGTCCCTCGAGCTTCTCGAAGTGCTCCAGCTCGAGCTGGAACATGCGCACCATCTCGACCGCCGGGCCCGCAGCCCCGGCGATCGCCATCAGACAGGCGTCGTCGATCTTGAACACCTTCTCGATGTCGCGCGTGGCCACCTGGTGGCCCGCGGTCGCCAGGCGATCACCGGCCATCAGCACCCCCTCGTCGTAGAGGAGCGTCAGGATGGTGGTCCCGTGCGGCAGCTCGACGGTCGTCCAGTCCATCCCCCCGAAGTCGGGCATCAGGCCGGGTGCGTCGGCGCGCAGGAACTCGAAGAAGCTCGAGCCGGCGTAGCTCTGTCCCTTGAACAACGGACTACTGACCTCCGCGCTGGACGTAGTTCTTGACGAACTCCTCGGCGTTCTCCTCGAGAACGTCGTCGATCTGGTCGATCAGGTTGTCCATGTCGTCCTTGAGCTCGTCGCCCTTGGCCTTCAGCTTCTGGGCACCGTCGTCGGACTTGCCGTCGCCGTCGCCTCCGTCGCCGTCGCCCTGGCGCTTCTTCTGCGTCTGGTCCTCTGCAGCCATCCAGATCCGGTGGCGGGGGGACTCCTCGGTTCCGTGGATTACTCGCATCGTGGACTCCTTCGCTACGTCGTCAGTGCGCCGACGAGCGACGCCGCGTCCTCGCAGTCATCCAGAAGCTGCTCGACGTGGCTCTTCGTACCCTTGAGAGGCTCGTTCATCAGGATCCTCTTGACCGGATCGTCGCCGGCGTTGAACGAGATCGAGTCCCAGTTCACGCCGAAGATAGCGTCCGGGAAGCGCCGGATGCACTCGCCCCGGAAGTAGGCGCGCGTATCGGAGGGCGGGCTCTGCAGCGCCGCCTCGATCTCCTCGTTGCCGACCACCCGCTCCACCTCGCCGCGGCGCTCGAGCAGGAAGTAAAGTCCCTTGTCCGGGCGGATGTCGTGGTACTGCAGGTCCATCATGTGGACCGACGGGTGGTCCCACTCCACGCCCTTGCGCTCGCGGTAGGCCGAGATCAGGTTGTGCTTGGCCACCCAGTCCAGCTCGCGACCCAGCTGCATCGGGTCGTCCTCGATCTTCGCCAGCACCTGTTCCCAGCGGGTGAGAACGTCCTTGGTGATCGGGTCGATCTCGCGAGAGCCGAAGTAGCGCAGCGCCAGCTCCAGGTACTCGCGCTGCACCTCGACCGCCGTACGCCGACCGCCGGCCTCGGACGGATACGCCTTCTTGCAGCGGAGGTCGTGCGAGATCTCCTTGAGCACCCGAACCGGGTCCGAAAGGCCGAGCTCGCGGTCGATCTGACCGTCCTCGATCAGCGCGAGGACGATCGACGTCACGCCGACGCGCAGGTACGTCGACATCTCGCACATGTTCGAGTCGCCGATGATCACGTGCAGGCGGCGGTACTTCTCGCGATCGGCGTGCGGCTCGTCGCGCGTGTTAATGATGGGCCGCTTGACCATCGTGTCGAGCGCGACCTCGGTCTCGAAGAAGTCCGAGCGCTGGCTGATCTGGTAGTCGCACCGGGCGGCGCGATTCTCGCTGCCGACCTTGCCCGCACCGCAGAAGATCTGCCGCGTGACCAGGAACGGGGTCAAGTTCGCGACCACGTCCTTGAAGGGCGTCCGGCGCGCGATCAGGTAGTTCTCGTGGTTGCCGTACGAGTTTCCCTTGCGGTCGCTGTTGTTCTTGTGGAGGAGCATGATCTGCCCCGCCGGCAGCAGGGCGGTGGCCGTGCGGCGCGCCGCTTCCATGGTGCGCTCTCCCGCGCGCTCGTACGCGATCAGGTCGCGCACGTTGGTGACCTCGGGCGTCGAGTACTCGGGGTGTGCGTGGTCCACGTAGAAGCGCGCGCCGTTCATCAGCGTCTTGTTGCGCGCGATGTTCTCCTGCTGGTTGGGCGTGTACTTCTCGCCTTCCACATTGAAGCCGCGAGCGTCGGCCAGCGGGTTCTCCTGGTCGTAGTCCCACAGGATGCGGGCGACCTCGGACTCCTCGTACGCGTTCACGAGCAGGACGCAGCTCGAGATCGGGTCGAAGTCGGGGTCACCCTGAACGGTGATCCCGTACTCGATCTCGGTGCCCATGACGCTGGGAAGAGGCATTGGTGACCCGCGCGCGCCGCGGCGAGCTAGAGGTACTGCCCGGAGCCCGCGACGTTCTCGATCGCGGTCTCCTTGCGACTCACGCCGGTGATGAGCGTGCGCACGTTGATGATGCGCTCGCCCTTCCGGCCGGAGATCCGCGCCCAGTCGTCGGGGTTGGTGGTGTTGGGCAGGTCCTCGTTCTCCTTGAACTCCTCGCGCACGGACTCCATCAGGTCCGTGTCCTGGATCCCTCCGTCCTCGCCCTGGATCGAGCGCTTCACGGCCTTCTTCTTGGCGCGATCCACGATGTTGCGCAGCATGGCGCCGCTCGAGAAGTCCTTGAAGTAGAAGATCTCGCGCTCGCCCTTGGCGTAGGTCACCTCGAGGAAGCGGTTCTCCTCCGACTCGGCATACATCCTCTCGACCACCTGGTGGATGATCCCGTCGACCACGCTCTTGGGCTCGGGGCCCCAGCGGCGCATGGACTCGCCGTGGAACGGCAGGTCGTCGGTCAGGTACTTCTTGAGGATCTCCCCGGCGTCGTCCGCCTCGGGGCGGTTCACCTTGACCTTGAGATCGAGGCGGCCGGGCCGCAGCACCGCGGGATCGATCAGGTCCTGGCGATTCGAGGCGCCGATCACGATCACGTTGCGCAGGGCCTCGATGCCGTCGATCTCCGAGAGGAACTGCGCGACGACCGTCGCCTCCATGTCCGACGAGATGCCCGAGCCGCGCATGCGGAACAGCGAGTCCATCTCGTCGAAGAAGATGACGACCGGCACGTCCTCCGCGGCCTTGTCGCGCGCGGTCTTGAAGACCTCGCGGATCTTGTGCTCGGTCTCGCCGACGTACTTGTTCAGCAGCTCGGGGCCCTTCACATTGAGGAAGTAGCTCCGCGCCTCGCCGCCGCGAACCTCGGCCATGCGCTGGGCCAGGCTGTTGGCGACGGCCTTGCCGATCATGGTCTTGCCGCAGCCCGGCGGGCCGTAGAGCAGGATGCCCTTGGGCGGCGCCAGGTTGTACTTCTTGTACTCGTCGGCGTAGAGGTACGGCAGCTCGATCGCGTCGCGCAGCACCTCGATCTGGTCGCCCAGCCCGCCGATGCTGTCGTAGGTGATGTCCGGCACCTCCTCGAGAAGCACCTGACCCGCCTGCGACTTGGGCATCTTCTCCACGGCGTAGCCCGTGCGCGGGCTCACCAGAACGTTGTCGCCGGCCCGCAGGCGCTCGCGCTTGAGCGGCTGCGACACCGAGATCACGCGCTCCTCATCCGTGTGGCCCAGGACCACGAGGCGGCCGTCCTCGAGCACGTCGGACACCGCCATGATCTCGCCGCGCGGGTCGAACTCGGTGGCGTCCACGATGTTGAACGCCTCGTTCAGGACGACGAGCTGGCCCTCCATCAGGTCCTCGACGCGCACGTTCGGATGCACGTTCACGCGCATCATCTTGCCGTCGACATTGATCTCGATCGTGCCGTCCTTGTTGGAGCGCTCGTAGATCCCGTAGGTGTTCGGCGGCGCGCAGAGCTTGTCGACCTCCTGCTTGAGCAGGTCGATCTGCTGCTTGGCGTCCTGCAGGGTCGCGACCAGCTTCTCGTTCTGCTGCTCGGCGTCGTACAGCTGCTGGCGGGCGCGGTCGTAGCGCTGGCGCTGGAGCTCGTAGTCCATCAGCAGGCGCTCGACGCGGCGCACGAGGTCGCCGCTCTCCGGGCCCACGAAGCGCAGCGCATCGCGCAGGGCCTCGATCTCGTCGACCTCCTCGGGACCGAGTTCGGATCCAGGCTCGCCTGGGCGCGTGGACGAGATGCGCTTCATCACGTCCCGTACGAATCCTCTTCTCGAACCCGAACCCGATTCACTCATGTTCGTCCTCGCGAGTTGCCGGCGGCAGCTCTGTTCGAAGCAATCCACGTACCAATTAGACGCGGGAAGGTCGAGCTTCGTCGATGCCGGCTACCCGTGGCGCGCATGACGTGCGCGGTAGCGGGCACGCGGCACGCTCCGGAGGTTCCAACCCCATGAAATGCGGTGGGAAACGCGCCGGACCCCCGGAACTCGCAGGCCGCGTCGTGGGCGGGGCTGGCGCCGCGTCGGGCCAGCAAAGGGCCGGACGGGGGCTGGGGGGGCCAGCACAAAACCGAGTTCACGTTCTAAATCGCCTGCTTAGCTCGTTGCGCAATTCTATCAGACGGTGCCCTGACCGCAACGTCGCAGGGCTGCGCGCCTGCGCGAAAGCCCTTGCGCGCCAGCAGCTTGCAGCTCCGCCGCGGGGGGCCGGCCGCGCGCGCGCAGCCGGTCCCGCAACCCGACGGATCGTTGACGGCAAAGCGTCGAGTCCTCGCCACCTTGGGCACCCGGAATGCCTTCGCGTCGGGTCCGGGCGAGCGTCCTAGCGCAGGTCGATGCGCTCGGTGCCGTCGGGCACGCGCACCTCGAGGTCGGCATCGCTGATGCCCGTGTCGTAGGCCGCCCCGGAGAGCTCGATGCGCGTGCGGTTGCCGACCAGGTCCACGAGCTCCGACTCGCGGAGCTCGTGCGTCGCCGGGTCGAGCCAGACCACGAGCGACTCGAAGCCGGGATCGACACGGGGCAGCAGACGCAGACCGATCTCCGGGCGCCCGGCGGCGACGATCTCGGCGCGGAACTCGTCCGCCAGACGCGTGCCGCCCATGAGGAAGCCGAGCGCGGTCGGGGACACCCCCCCCTCGACCACCGGGATGATCTGCAGCTGCGCGTCCTCGGGCTCGTAGAGCTTGAGCACGTCGCGCTCGAGCGCGATCACCCGGCCGTCGGGAGGGTCGTAGGCCCAGCGCATGCGGCCCGGGCGGCGCACCATCACCTCGCCCCGCGCGGTGGTGGACTCGTCGAAGACCGCCACGAAGCTGTGCTGCACGAAGCGCGCGCGCAGGTCGGTCACGCCGTCGTAGCGGGCCTGGAGCGCGGCCAGGGCCGCGTCGGCGGGGCCCGGCGGCGGGTCGGGCGCGCCGGCGAGCAGGAAGCCACACAGGACCAGCAGACCCGCCCGGAAGCTCTCAGGCCTCTGGACCGTCCTCGGGGGGGCGAACGAAGATCTCACGGGACTTGGTTCCCTCCTGGGGGCCGACGATTCCCTCGGCCTCCATCTGCTCCACGATCCGCGCCGCCCGGTTGTAGCCGATCTTCAGCTTGCGCTGCACGAAGCTGATCGAGGCGATGCGATGCCGGGCCACCACGTCGACCGCGTCGTCGAAGAGGTCGTCGTAGTCCTCCGGGAGCTCCTGCTTGCGGTCGCTCTCCTCGCTCAGACGCACCAGCTCGGGGTCGAATTCGGGCGAGCCCTGGCCGCGCAGGAAGTCACAGAGCGCCAGGACCTCCTTCTCGGACACGTAGGGCCCGTGGATCCGCTCCAGCTTGGCGCTGCCGGGCGGCACGTGGAGCATGTCCCCCAGTCCCAGGAGACGCTCGGCGCCGTTGGAGTCGAGGACGGTTCGCGAGTCAGTCCGCGAGCTGACCTGGAAGGAAATCCGCGAGGGGAAGTTCGCCTTGATCACGCCGGTGAGCACGTCGACCGAGGGGCGCTGGGTGGCGATCACCAGGTGGATGCCCGAGGCGCGCGCCATCTGGGCCAGCCGCATGAGCGACTCCTCGACGTCGCGCGCCGCCACGATCATCAGGTCGGCGAGCTCGTCGATCACGACCACCACGTAGGGCAGCAGCTGCGGCACGATCTCGTCGTCGGGAGCGGGCGGATCCTGCGCCAGGTCGCGGGCGATCGCCTTGTTGTACTGCGCGATGTTCCGGACGCCCTTCGCCGCCATCAGGCGGTAGCGCTCCTCCATCATCGTCACCACGCCGAGCAGGGCCGCGGCGGCGCGCTTGGGGTTGGTGACGACGTCGGCGATCAGGTGCGGGATGCCCTGGTAGGTGCTGAACTCCAGCATCTTCGGATCGACCAGCAGCAGCTTCACGTCGTCGGGCGTCGCGCGGAACAGGATGCTGCACAGCAGCGAGTTCAGGAAGACCGACTTTCCGGTGCCGGTGGCGCCCGCCACGAGCAGGTGGGGCATGCCCGCGAGGTCGGCCGTGATCGGGGTGCCGAAGATGTCCTTCCCCAGGGCCAGCTGCAGTGGGGAGGGAGCCTCCTGGTAGGAGGGGTGCGCGAGCACCTCGCGCAGCACCACCACGTCGCGATCCGCGTTGGGCACCTCGACCCCGACGACGTTCTTGCCGGGGATCGGCGCGACGATGCGCACCGACATCGCGCGCAGGGCCAGCGCCAGGTCGTCCGAGAGGTTGACGATGCGCGAGACCTTGACGCCCGGTGCCGGCTCGAACTCGTACATGGTGATGACGGGACCGGGGTGCACCTTGACCACGCGACCGAGCACGCTGAAGTCGGCCAGCTTCTTCTCGAGGATCTCCGAGTTCCGGATCAGCATGTCGCGGTCGTAGGCCGCGTCGCCCTCCTGCCCCTTGGCCAGCAGGTCGAGATCCGGGAGCCTGAACGGACCCGGGCCCGCACCGACGAACGGCAGCGCCTCCTGGCGCTGCGGCGGGGTCGAGGGCTGCCGGTGCTCCACCACCTCGGGACCCTCGCCGGGGCGCGGCCGCTTGCGCGGCGGACGCGGCAGCTCCATGGGGCGCGGCGGCTCGTCCTCGAGCGCGCCCTCGGCGACGGCCTCGCGCAGCGCCGCGCGCTCCTCGAGCCACTCCCCCCAGGACTCTCGCGCGTCCTCGAGCCGCATCCGCGCGCGCGCCCAGCCCACGCGCGCCAGCTGCCCCAGCTGGCGCGAGACGCCGCGCGCTCCCCGCCGCAGCAGGTCGAGCAGGTCGCGTAGCGAGCCGCCGGTGGCGATCAGCAGGCTCAGGGTCAGCGCCATCGAGAGCACCACCGCGGTCCCGGGCAGGTACAGCGCCGCGGACAGCCCGTCGACGATCTGTGCGCCCAGGGCCCCGCCGCTGACGCCCGCCGGGACCTCCGGGACCGCCCGGCGCAGCGTCTCGGCGGCCGCCGCCAGTCCGAGCACGAAGACGCTCCACGAGACCATCGGGATCCAGCGCGGCCGGATCGTCAGACCGCGCAGGTAGCGCACGGCGATCACGGCCGCGGCCAGCGGCAGCACGTGGGCGGCCTGCCCGAGCTGTCCGGCCAGCCCCCCCGCGAGCAGGGCCCCCACCGGACCGCAGCGGTTCGAGACCCGCGTGCCCCAGCCCCAGAGCGGATCGGCGGGGTCGTAGCTGAGCAGGGCGATCTCGGCGAAGGCGGCGAGCGCGATCAGGGCCAGGGCGATGGCCTCCGCCTCGACGCGCCCCGGGGTGCGCTCGCGCGCGGCGGCGGAGCCCCGCGAGCCGCCGGCGGCCGCGCGCCTACGCCGCGCCAACGACGATCACCCCCACGCCGAGCAGCGCACAGTAGGCCGCGAACGGGAGCAGCCGCCGCCGCACCACGATCCAGCGCAGCGCGCTGAGCGCCAGCGCGCCGACCGCCAGCGCGCTGACGAACCCGATCGCCAGCGGTGCGGCCGCCGCGGCCAGCGCGTCGCCGCCGGCCCGCAGCAGCTCCAGCAGGTTCGCGCCCAGGATCGCGGGCACCGAGAGCAGCATCGAGAACTCCACGGCTGCCTCGCCCTCCACGTCGCGCACCAGCGCGGTCGCCACCGTCGCCCCGCTGCGCGAGATGCCGGGGATCACGGCCAGGCCCTGCACCGCCCCGATCCACAGGGCGTCGCGCCAGCCCAGCTCGGCGGAGCCGCGCTCGCGGGCGCCGCGGCGCTCGGAGAGCACCAGCAGCGCCGCGGTCACCAGCAGCCCCGCGCCGACCCAGACGGGCTGGAGGTGGATGGCCTCGACCGCGTCGCGCAGCGTCAGGCCGATCACGGCGGTGGGCACGCTGCCGAGCAGGATCAGGCCGATCCAGCGCCGGTCCACCGGGCTCGCCTCGATGCCCGCACCCGGCAGCAGCGAGAGCAGACCGGCGAGGAGCCGCGCCACCCGTGCACGCAGTATCCACAGGATGGCGCCCAGGGTCCCCAGGTGAACCACCAGGTCGAACAGCAGCAGCGAGCCGCCGAGATCACGCCCCGAGGCGAGGCTCTTGGCGAGCACCAGGTGACCCGAGGAGGACACGGGCAGGAACTCGGTCGCGCCCTGGAGCGCGCCGAGGGCGAAGGCCTCGAGCAGCGTCAGTTTCTCACCCCCGCGATCCGCCGGCGGCCGATCGGAAGACCGGGGAAGTTCGGACACGCGGGAGCGGATGGCAAGCCGCCGTCGTCGGAGCGCGTGCTAGGCTCTTCGAGGACCTCTCCCCCCCGCGGTCCCGCATCAGGAGGAAACCCCCCAATGGCATCGGTCAACAAGGTCATCCTCGTCGGAAACGTCGGCAGAGATCCCGAGGTCCGGCATACCCAGAGCGGAACCGCGGTGGCCAACTTCTCGCTGGCGACCACCGACCGCTTCAAGAACCGCAGCGGCGAGTGGGAAGAGCGCACGGAGTGGCACCGGATCGTCGCGTGGGCGCGCCTCGCGGAGATCTGCAGCGAGTACCTGCACAAGGGAAAGCAGGTCTACATCGAGGGCCGGCTGCAGACGCGCGACTGGGAAGACAAGGAAGGCAACAAGCGCTACACGACCGAGGTCGTCGCCAACAACATGCAGATGCTCGGGCGCCGCGGCGATAGCGGCGGTGGCGGTGGCGGTGGCGGTGGCGGCGAGAGCTACGGCGGCGGCGGCGAGAGCAGTGGCGGGGGCGAGAGCAGCAGCGGCGCGGGCGGCGGCGGCGACTTCGGCCCGCCCGACAGCGACATCCCGTTCTGAGCCCCCCGGGGACCGGTCAGCGGCCTGCGGGTCGCTGACCCCCGGAGCGCGACACGGCCGCGGGCGCGGCGGGGCGCCGAGCGGGCCGGCGCGGGAGCGGGGCGCGCGCCGGGGGCGCCCCAGCCCGGGGGGGGTGGACCGGACCACCCCGGGG